>CACZQN010000001.1 GCA_902783375.1 uncultured Lachnospiraceae bacterium
ATGTTCGGATACGTAGATCCGAGCTGTCAGGGGGATGTACAGGGTATCTGCGACACCTTCAAATTTACTCATATGCTTTTACTCCTTCCCCCAGCCGTCACCGGCATCCGTCTTATGACGAACGAATTAGAAATCACATAGATCACCGCCCAGGCATGGCCTAAACGCTCACAACCGGGAATACGGCCAGCCAGCCTCTATTTCTCCCAACAACAAGTCCCTCAGGACGAGACATCCAGCAGTGGTTAGCCGCATCTAACCGCTGCCTATATTATATTCCATTTCCGGAATAAATCAAGAGCAGAAATCAAAAGAATTCTGGCATGAAAAAACCCCGGAAACATTGAATTTCCGGGGTTTTGCATCTTTGTTGTTTTCGATTAACGCTTGGAGAACTGTGGAGCCTTACGTGCTTTCTTCAAGCCGTACTTTCTTCTCTCCTTCATTCTCGGGTCACGTGTCAGGAATCCAGCCTTCTTCAGAGCCGGACGATATTCATCATCTGCCTCAAGAAGTGCTCTGGAGATACCATGACGGATTGCACCAGCCTGACCGGTGAAACCGCCGCCCTTGACATTCACAAGGACATCGAACTTATCAGCAGTCTCTGTCAGAGCCAGAGGCTGACGGACGATGGTCTTCAGGGTCTCAAGACCGAAGTACTCATCGATATCTTTCTTATTGATGACAACTTTGCCGCTGCCCGGTACCAGATAGACTCTTGCAACGCTGCACTTTCTTCTGCCGGTGCCATAATATCTTGCATTCGCCATTGCCGTATCCTCCTATCAATATCTGCTGGCAATTGTGTACACTTCCGGCTTCTGAGCCTTCTGTGCATATTCTGTGCCAGCATAGACATGAAGCTTTTTCAGCATCTTTCTGCCGAGTGTTCCCTTCGGAAGCATACCTGCTACTGCATGAGCAACAACCTCTTCCGGGTTCTTCGCCATCTTCTGGCGAAGGGTCTCCTGCTTCAGACCGCCTACATAAGCAGTGTGATGATAATAGATCTTCTGATCCAGCTTCTTACCGGTAACCTTGATCTTGTCTGCATTGACGATGATCACAAAGTCTCCGGTGTCGACAAACGGAGTATACTCCGGCTTGTTCTTACCTCTTAAAATGTTCGCCACCTCTGTAGCGAGGCGGCCAAGGGTCTGACCCTCTGCATCCACGAGATACCACTTCTTCTCGATGTTTGCAGGATTCGCCATATAAGTCTTCATGGTCTTCCTCCGATTATGTGTCAGGCAGTCATCTGCCCTCTTCTTCTCCAGGCAGACACTGCCGGAGTTTTCTTGAAAATGTTTCTCTGCATCGACTGCAGATCTTCCATGCGGACTCCCCTCAGGAATTACCAGTTCCCGAACAGATCCCCGCCGACGGGCTGAGAACCCGCCTCCATGTCCGGATGTTCCTTCCGCACTGCTGATCTTTTCCCGTGGATGTCCGGGCCACGGAACCTCAGCTTGAGTGCATAGTTCACCCGTCACAATTCCCTATTATATGCCCTGGCAGATTATTTGTCAACAAAAAAAACCACATCAGTACTGGATTTCCACCAGAAAAAGTCCGTTCGGCGGGAAAGTCATCCCGGCTCTCGCCCGGTCCTTCGCCGCAAGAATCCCGGGGATCTCCTCCGGCCGGATCTTACCGATGCCGACAAAGTACAGTGTTCCCGCAAGGATACGAACCATATTATAGAGAAATCCGTTTCCTGTCACGGAGAGGATCCACTCATACCGTCCGTCCCCTCTCTCCTCGATCCGGTTCTGCAGCTCGTAGATTGTCCGGACCTTATTCTCCTTCTCTGTCTTTGCAGAACAGAAGGAGGTGAAATCATGTTCGCCGATCAGATATCCTGCCGCATCCCCGATCGCTCCGAGATCCGGCAGGTCCTTGACATGATGGGCATAGCGGAGCGCCGTCGGGACCTGGTGCTCCGAGATGAAGACATGGTATTCGTACGTCTTCTGCTTCGCGTCATACTGCGGATGAAAGCGGGCGTCGACTTCTTCGCTTTTCTGGATCTTGACAGCCGGCGGGAGGATGGTATTCAGCGCATAGCTGAACCGGTCCCCGGGGATCGTCGTGTCCGCATCAAAAACCGCCACATTTCCATATGCATGGACGCCGGCATCCGTTCTTGACGCGCCGATCACTCTGGTCTCCTGGCCGAGCAGTTTCGTGAGCGCGTCCCGCAGTTCTCCCTCGATCGTCGGCAGGCCGTTCGGCTGGATCTGGAAGCCACAGTAATCCGTCCCGTCATAGGCAACGGTGAGCTTGTAGCGGGCCATAGGCATCTCCTTCTATCCTTTTTCCGCAATTTCTTTTCCTGCTGTTCTTCAACGTCCTTATAAGGCCTTGAAGAACGCAATCACTTTTTCATTCGCAAATCCCATATGGTTCGGGTTCTGGAATCGGTGGTCCGCTCCCTCGACCGGTATGAATTCAATCACATTGTTTTCGGCAAATTCCCTGCAGCCTTCATACGGTACGACTTCATCCTTCGTCCCATGCAGGATCAGGATGTCATCCGCGTAATCAAGATAATCCCGCTCGCGGATGTCATTGCTCTTCAGCTCTTCCAGAAAAGCACCGGTGACCAGGATCTTCCGGTCGAAACCGACCTGTACATCTTTCCCTTTCATAATCCGCTCAAATTCATCGTTCTTCATGATGGTGTGGATCAGGGTATCATACATGTTCACGGCCGGACACCGCAGCGCGATCTTCCGGAACGGATTTCCGTGGTCGGAGATATACTTCAGGAACAGATAGCCGCCGAAACTGGTCGTATAGGCATAGAGCTGATTCGCACCGAAGCGCTCTTTCGCCTCGCGGATCACCTCTCTCAGATAGGCATCACAATCTTCAAGTGTTATCTTTTTTCTGACATCGTCCCCGTGGGACGGCCAGTTAAATACAATCACAATCGTATTCTTTTCTTTGGAAAGCAGCTTCTCGGCAAACTTTTCGGTCGCGGTATTATCCTTATGACCAGCAAAGCCTGTACCGCAGATCACTACCTTCTCGGCAGCCGCCTTCCCTTCATAATAAACCTTGCAGCGTATATTCATACCCTGCGTATTAATTTCAAAATATTTATACAAAACAAAACCTCATCTCTCTTACAGCACAGCCGCAGAGGATTCACCATCCTATGAACTTCTTGGCGAAGAGATTCACCACGATCAGTACCACGAGGTACAGCAGCATAAAGAGATAGGCGAGCTTGTCACGGCGCTCATAGTGCAGCGGCTTCATCTTGGTCCGGCCGTCACCGCCGTGGTAGCAGCGTGCTTCCATGGCAAGGGCCAGATCATTGGCCCGGCGAAAGGCAGAAACAAAGAGCGGTACCAGGATCGGCACCAGTGCCTTTGCCTTCTGGATGATATTCCCGGAATCAAAATCCGCGCCGCGGGCGGACTGTGCTTTCATAATCTTGTCCGTCTCCTCCAGGAGAATCGGAATAAAACGCAGTGCAATCGACATCATCATCGCAATCTCATGCACCGGTACATGAATCTTTTTCAATGGGGCAAGGCTCTTCTCAAGCCCGTCCGTCAGCTGGTTCGGCGTTGTCGTCAGCGTCATCAGCGACGAGCCGATGATCAGGAACAGCAGACGAATTGCCATAAACATGGCCGTCCGGAAGCCCTCATATGTAATCTGGATCCGGCTTGTAAAGCGGATCATCGTCTCACCCGGTGTGAGGAACAGATTGAACACCACGGTAAAGATCAGCAGAATGAAGATGGCCTTCAGGCCGCGCAGGATGAACTTCGGCGGCACCTTGGACAGCCACACCACCAGGCACAGGAATGCGCCGGCGATGACGTAGCCGAGAAATGTGCTGAACAGGAACAGCGATATGATGAAAAGCAGCGTTCCTGCCAGCTTGACCCGCGGATCCAGCTTGTGGATGATGGAATCCGCAGGATAATACTGTCCGATGGTAATATCCCGGATCATACTGCACCTGCTTTCCGCAGAATCTCTGCCTTTGCTTCTTCGATGGTTGTAATATCCGTATCAACCGGAATGCCGGCTTCGTGCAGCCGGTTCATTGCAATCGTCACCTGCGGTGCAGACAGACCGATCTTCTGCAGTTCCCGGTACTGGCGGAATACTTCCTTCGGCGTTCCGTCATAGCGCAGTTCCCCGTGGGACATGACCAGCACGCGGTCCACGTAATTGGCGACGTCTTCCATACTGTGGGAAACCAGGATGACCGTCAGGCCATGCTCATGCAGGCGCGCAATCTGGTTCAGGATATCATCCCGTCCCTTTGGATCCAGTCCTGCCGTCGGCTCATCAAGGATCAGGACATCCGGTTTCATGGCAAGAACGCCGGCAATCGCCGCCCGTCTCTTCTGTCCGCCGGACAGTTCAAATGGCGAAGCACTGTAATATTTCTCTTTCAGGCGCACCAGCTGAAGTGCCTCCAGGGCGCGCTCCTTCGCCTGTTCCGGTGTCAGTCCCTGGTTCTTCGGTCCGAACATCACATCTTCCAGAACGGTCGACTCAAACAGCTGATGTTCCGGATACTGGAAGACGAGTCCCACATGGGTTCTCAGTTCCTTCATCGGAAAGTCTTTTTCGTAAATATTTCTTCCGTTATAGATGATCTGACCGCTGGTGGCCTTCACCAGTCCGTTCAGATGCTGGATCAGTGTGGACTTGCCGGATCCGGTATGCCCGATGATTCCGACAAATTCTCCGTCTGTGATTTCAAAAGAGACATCCTTCAGGGCATGGCGCTCATAGGCTGTTCCTTCACTGTACACATAATTCACATGCTCAGCGCGAATGCTCATGCAGTCTCTCCTTTCATCTGCCAGACCATCTCTTCTACAAATTCATCGACATTAAGGATGGTGTCGCGGATCGGCATGCCTGCCTTCTTGAGTTCATAGGCAAGTTTCGTCACCTGCGGCACATCCAGCCGGAGCTGTTCGAGCTCCTCGACATGCGAAAAGATCTCTCGCGGTTTTCCCTGCATGACGATCTTTCCGTAGTCCATGACAAATATGCGATCCGCCTCGATGACCTCATCCATATAATGGGTGATCAGGATCACGGTCACATTCTCTTCACGGTTCAGCTTCCGGACTGTCTGCAGAACTTCTTTTCTGCCGACAGGGTCCAACATCGCAGTCGGCTCATCGAGGACGATGCACTTCGGCCGCATCGCCATGATGCCTGCAATCGCAATCCGCTGCTTCTGCCCGCCGGATAGTCTGTTCGGGGAATGCTGACGGTACTCGTACATGCCAACCGCCTTCAGGCTCTCTTCCACCCTGCGCCAGATCTCTTCTGTCGGCATCCCGATATTCTCCGGGCCGAACCCGACATCCTCTTCCACAATCGAGGCAATGATCTGGTTGTCCGGATTCTGGAAGACCATCCCGGCACGCTGTCTGACATCCAGCAGATGGCTCTCATCCGAGGTGTCCATGCCGTCCACCCAGACCGTTCCCTCTGTGGGAACGAGGAGGGCGTTCAGGTGCTTTGCCAGGGTTGACTTTCCGGATCCGTTGTGCCCGAGGATCGCAATAAAATCCCCCGGAGCAACATCCAACTGTACACCGTCGATGGCCCGGACGATGGATTCGACATTCCCCTCCTCGTCACGGCGCTCATACTCATACACCAGATCTTTCGCTTTCACAATCGACATGCTTTTCTACTCTCCAATCCACGCACGCAGCGCGGTACAATCTGTCCTCGGACAGACGGATAAACAGGAAAGGGGCCATCCGCGTGAACATCCGGACAGCCCCTTATCATTCAAGTTTTATACCAGCTCAAGTACAACTTCCATCGCTGCATCGCCCTTACGAGGACCGATCTTCACGATACGTGTGTAACCACCGTTGCGGCCTGCATACTTCGGAGCAATCTCATCGAACAGCTTGCCGGTCAGGTCGACAGTCTTGGTACCACGCTTTCTGCCTGCGCCCTCTGCCGGTACTTCGGTCGGAACGTACAGGTAAGCGAGCATCTGGCGTCTTGCATGCAGTCTGGAAGGAAGATCCTTCTTGATCTCCTTGTCGACTTCATCGAAGAGTGCTACCTTCTTGCCGTCTACAACTTCTTTGATTCTCTTGCCGTCTTTATCCTTGCGATAAACCTTCGCCTTTACGGTGACGTTCTCGTAGTTATCCTTTTCCTTGATAGCCAGAGTGATCATCTTCTCAGCGATCCGGCGAACTTCCTTCGCACGAGCTTCCGTGGTAACGATCTTGCTGTGATACAGCAGTTCAGTTACCTGGCTGCGGAGAAGGGCCTTTCTCTGGCTTGATGTCTTACCAAGCTTTCTATAGCCAGCCATGTCTATATTCCTCCTATCAAACAGTCATATTCAGTGTCATTCCTCGGAAGTTTTCAGGGAAAGTCCCAGTTCTTTCAACTTGCCAAGGACTTCTTCCAGAGATTTCTTACCAAGATTTCTGACTTTCATCATCTCATCCGGAGTCTTGTCACAGAGTTCCTGAACCGTGTTGATTCCGGCTCTCTTCAGGCAGTTGAAGGAACGGACGGAGAGCTCGAGTTCGTCGATGCTCATCTCGAGAACCTTTCCGCGTTCATTCTCTGTCTTCGTGACCATGACATCCACTGTCTTCGCATTCTCTGAAAGATCGATAAAGGAGTTCAGATGCTCAGAGAGCACCTTCGCGGCAAGGCTGACCGCCTCATCCGGTCCCATCGTACCATCTGTGAATACTTCCAGTGTCAGTTTATCCAGATCTGTGACCGAGCCGACACGGGCATTCTCGACGCTGATATTCACACGCTCAACCGGTGTGTAGATCGAGTCGATCGGAATGACATCCAGTGCCAGGTCTTCTGTCTTGTTCTTATCAGATGCAACGTACCCATGTCCCTTGGTGATCACAAGTTCCATATAGAGTCTGGACTCCGGTCCGCCGGTCAGTGTCGCGATGACCTGATCCGAATTGATGATCGTGATGTCCGGATCAACCTGGATATCAGAAGCTCTGACAACGCCTTCACCTTCGAACTCGATATAGGCGGTCTTCGGCTCGTCGGAGTTGCTGTCATCTTTGACAGCCAGCGACTTGATATTCATAATGATCTCGGTGACATCTTCCTTCACACCCGGAATCGGACTGAACTCATGCTTGATCCCGTCAATCTTAATCTGGCTGACGGCTGCACCAGGAAGCGATGAGAGCATAATCCGTCTGAGGGAATTGCCAAGCGTTGTACCATAGCCACGCTCCAGCGGTTCCACAACAAAACGGCCATACTTTTTATCATCGGAGATTTCAGCAATCACAATCTTTGGTTTTTCAAAATCAAACATTTAAAGCTCCTCCTTTGAGATGCGCCTCCGGACGGAGGCTTCAGTCGGGTTATTCGTTCAATTACTTGGAATACAACTCGACGATCAGCATCTCATCCACAGGAACATCAATCTGCTCTCTGGTAGGAATCTCGAGAACGGTACCAGAAAGAGACTCTTTGTCAGACTCCATCCATGCCGGTACTGCTCTTCCCTCAGTCGCCTCCAGGATGTCTTTCATTCTCTGGATGGACTTCTTCTTTTCCTTGACTTCGATCTTATCGCCGGCACTGACGATATAAGAAGGAATATTAACCTGCTTGCCGTTCACAAGAATCATCTTGTGGTCAACAATCTGTCTTGCTTCCTTACGGGTTCTTGCAAATCCCATACGGAAAACAACGTTGTCCAGGCGAAGCTCAAGGAGAATCATCATGTTCTCACCGGTGGTGCCGTACTTCAGCTTCGAAGCTCTCTCGAAGTTGTTGCGGAACGGCTTCTCCAGAACACCGTAGATGAACTTTGCCTTCTGCTTCTCGCGAAGCTGCAGACCATACTCACTGACCTTTCTGCCGGATCTTGTGAGCTGTCTGTTGGACTTCTTATCGATACCCAGATATCCCGGCTCCAAGCCAAGGGATCTGCATCTCTTTAATACAGGGGTCATATCTCTAGCCATGCTTATCCTTACCTCCTACTGTAGCTTTCCGGTTTCATCAGACTCTTCTGCGCTTCGGCGGTCTGCAGCCATTGTGCGGGATCGGTGTTACGTCCTTGATGGACAGAACATTGATACCACATGCCTGCAGGGCACGAATTGCAGCTTCACGGCCGGAACCTGGTCCCTTAACCATAACGTCTACATACTTCAGGCCATGTACGATTGCTGCCTTTGCAGCTGTCTCAGCAGCCATCTGTGCAGCATAAGGAGTCGACTTTCTGGAACCGCGGAAGCCAAGGCCACCGGCACTTGCCCAGGAAAGAGCATTCCCCTGTGTATCTGTCAGAGTCACAATTGTATTATTGAAAGAAGACTGAATATGCGCCTGTCCGCGCTCCACGTTCTTCTTGACGCGCTTCTTTGCAGCAGCCTTCTTTGCACCTGCTTTATTGCTAGCCATATCTCAAGGATCCTCCTTCTGTTATTTCTTCTTATTCGCGATGGTCTTTCTCGGACCTTTTCTGGTACGAGCGTTGTTCTTGGTATTCTGACCACGGACCGGAAGTCCCTTTCTGTGGCGAATGCCTCTGTAGCAGCCGATCTCCTGAAGTCTCTTGATGTTCATTGCGACTTCACGACGAAGATCACCTTCTACCATCACGTCTTCCTCGATTACATCACGAATCTTGGAAACATCTTCATCTGTAAGATCCTTGCAGCGAATGTCCGGATCAACGCCGGCCTTCTCTAAAATCTTGCCCGCCGTAGTTCTTCCGATCCCATAAATATAGGTGAGACCGATCTCGACGCGCTTTTCTCTCGGTAAATCAACACCACTGATACGAGCCATGAATGTTTTCCTCCATTAGACATACAACTATGTGAAAATTCGACACACGGAGATGACGTTCCGTATGTCCAGCCGCTTTAAACCGTGACCGCATCCGGTACCGCTCCGGTCCGGTGGGTGGAAGCCCGCCCCACTGCTCACATGGGACGCTCCCGCGGAAAGCACTTCCGCACGGTATCACAGACGCTCATCCGCAGCCAATGCGGATGCTCCGGGATTCTCCCGGAGGACGGACTGATGATGACAGTCCCTGCGTCTATAACGCAGAAAGCAAGACCTTCATTTTAATTATCGAAATGTTCGATATGAAAATGAACGCTCAGCCCTGTCTCTGCTTGTGTTTCGGATTCTCGCAGATGATTCTGACGGAACCTTTTCTTCTGATCACCTTGCACTTTTCGCAAATAGGTTTCACAGACGACCTTACCTTCATTCGACATATCTCCTTTCATTAGAGTCCACTTTATAATATAACACCTATTTTCTCTTTTTGCAAGAGAAAATCCGAGCGAATCTCCGGGAGAATACAAAAAAGTTGCGTTCTCCTGTCAGATCCGCCCGTATTCTTTATGAAAGAATTCCGTTATTTATCTCTCCAGATAATTCTGCCTTTGGTGAGATCATACGGAGAGAGCTCCAGTGTGACCTTGTCGCCCGGCAGGATCCGGATGTAATTCATCCGAAGCTTCCCGGAAATATGAGCAAGCACGCGATGTCCGTTCGGCAGTTCGACCTGGAACATGGCATTCGGGAGCTTCTCAATAACAACACCCTCGATTTCGACCAAATCTGATTTCGACATAGAGTTCCTTTCATTTCATAAAAAACAGTGTAATGATCAATCTTTCAGCAGAGCCAGGATCGAAGCGAATACTTCATCCATGGTCTGTGTGCCATCTACCTCAACATAGACGCCGCTCTCTTTGTAGTAGTTCTCAAGAGGCTCGGTCATCTCATGGTAGACATTCAGTCTGGATGCAACCGTCTCCGGCTTGTCATCCTCACGCTGGATCAGCGGAGCACCACAGCGGTCACAGATGCCCTCAACCTTCGGAGCATTGTACACGATATGGTAGGTCTCGCCGCAGTTTGTGCAGGTTCTTCTGCCGCCCATCCGGTTGATGATGTTCTCATCCGGGACAGCGATGTTCACTGCATAATCAATCTTTTCGTTCTTCTCTGCAAGTGCCTTGTCAAGCACTTCTGCCTGCGGAATCGTTCTCGGATATCCGTCCAGGATATAGCCGTTCTCGCAGTCCTCTTTTGCAACACGGTCGAGCAGCAGGTCAACAGTCAGTTCATCCGGAACCAGCTGGCCCTTGTCCATATAAGCCTTTGCCTTCTGGCCGAGCTCGGTGTTGTTCTTGATGTTGTACCGGAAAATATCACCGGTAGAAATGTGCGGAAGTCCCAGTTCTTCTGCAAGACGAATCGCCTGTGTTCCTTTACCCGCACCAGGTGCACCCAACATAATGATCTTCATACCTTCCTCACTTTCTTGTAAACGCGAATCAATCAGGAAAAATATGCAAAACCGACAAGATTTTGGGCCTGTCCGGCTGCCCTGCAGGCCGCCTTAAAAGCCCAAAATCTTCACGTCGGAACATGTCCGGATCCTGATCAGTCATTCAGGAATCCTGTATAATGTCTCTCAAGCATCATGGTCTCGATCTGCTTCAGGGTCTCAAGGATGACACCCACAACGATGATCAGAGAGGTACCACCGAAGGATACGCTTGCTCCGAACAGTCCGTTAAAGATGATCGGGAGCACGGCTGCGATGGTCAGACCAACCGCACCGATGAAAATGATGCTGTTCAAAACTTTGTTCAGGTAGTCACTGGTCGGTCTGCCCGGACGGATACCAGGGATGAAACCACCCTGCTTCTTCATGTTATTTGCAATCTCGATCGGGTTGAAGGTGATCGAGGTGTAGAAATAAGCAAAGAAGACAAGCAGTGCGATGTAGATCAGAAGACCGATCGTATACTTTGCTTCGCCCAGACTGCTGAAGTTGCACCATGCACCCTGGTTCATGATCTTGAGGATCTTCTGACCGAAGGATGCGCCTGCGCCGGATGCCGGCTGGATTCCGAAGAATCTGCAGATGATAATCGGTGTCTGCAGGAGCGAACTTGCGAAGATGACCGGGATAACGCCGGCGGTGTTGACCTTCAGCGGAATGTTCGAGGAGCTGCCTCCGACCATTCTTCTGCCCTGGATCTTCTTCGCGTACTGAACCGGAATTCTTCTCTCGGCATCCTGGAGGATGATGATGTAAACCACCATAAATACCAGGATTGCAACGATCACGATGGTTGCAACAACCTTACCGATCACAGTTGCACTGCCGCCGACGAACTGCCGGAACAGCCCGATCACATCGCTCGGAATTCTCGAGACGATGTTGATCAGCAGGATGATCGAGATGCCGTTGCCGACACCGCGATCGGTAATTTTCTCACCCAGCCACATCAGGAAAGCAGATCCTGCTGTGAGGGAGAATGCAATGACAATCACGGAGAGAAAGCTGTAGTTCTCCAGATAACCGCTTCTTCCAAATCCGATGGCCATCGCGACACTTTCGATCAGGGAAAGGCCGACGGTCACATATCTGGTATAGGAGGCGATTTTCTTTCTTCCATCTTCGCCTTCCTTCTGCATCTCCTCCAGTGCCGGAATGGCAATTGTCAGGAGCTGCATGATAATGGATGCGGTGATGTACGGCGTAATGCTCAGCGCCAAAATGGACAACTGTTCGAAAGAACCACCGGTAATCGCATTCAGGAAATCCAGCTGTGTGATCTGTGCCAGGAATCCGGCGATCTGGGTCCGGTCAATCCCCGGTACCGGGATCTGGGATCCAAGGCGAACCACAACCAGACAGAGAAGCGTAAACAGCAGCCTGCTACGGATGTCTTTGATCTTCAGTGCATTACGAATCGTCTTAATCATCAGATCACCTCAGCATTCCCGCCAAGTGCCTTGATCTTTTCTTCAGCCGATGCGCTGTAAGCGTTTACTTTTACATTGAGTTTCTTGGTGAGCTCGCCTGCTCCCAGAACCTTGACACCGTCGCCGACTCTCTTGAGGATGCCAGCTTCAACAAGTGCCTCGATGGTGACATCAGCGCCATCCTCGAAGCAGTTCAGCTGCCCAACATTCACGGTAACAATATCAAGAGAATTTCTGTTTTTGAAGCCTCTCTTCGGGAGTCTTCTGAACAGCGGCATCTGGCCACCTTCGAAACCAGGTCTCGGAGCGCCGGAACGAGCCTTCTGACCCTTATGACCCTTGCCTGCTGTCTTACCATTGCCCGATGCATGGCCACGGCCTCTTCTGAAGCTGTCGCTCTGAACGGAACCCGGAATCGGCTGTAAGTCTGTAATATTCATATTCTCGGTCCTCCTGTTAGATTTCCTCGACCTTTAACAGGTACTCTACCTGCTTGATCATACCTCTGGTTGCTGCATTGTCCGGAAGGATCACGGAACGGCCGGTCTTCTTCAGGCCAAGTGCCTCGACGGTTCTCTTATGCTTCGGAACAGCGCCGATGGTGGACTTTGCCAGTGTAATTTTCAAATCTGCCATATCATCCATCTCCCTTCTTACGCCAGCTGATCCACGGAGATGCCGCGCAGCTTTGCAACTTCTTCCGGAGTCTTCAGCTGAGCAAGACCTGCGATGGTTGCAAGCACGACGTTCTGCTTATTGTTGGATCCCAGCGACTTGGTACGGATGTTCTTGAAGCCTGCAAGCTCCAGGACATTACGTGCAGGACCGCCGGCGATGATACCGGTACCTTCCGGAGCACGCTTCAGAAGAACTTCTGCGCTTCCGAACTTGCCGGTATAGTCGTGCGGGACACTGCCGTTCTCATCAAGCGGAACCTCGATGAGCTTCTTTGTTGCATCCTCTTTACCTTTTCTGATTGCTTCCGGAATTTCAGTGGACTTGCCAAGGCCTACGCCGACATGTCCGTTCTTATCACCGACAACAACCAGAGCTGTGAATCTCATATTACGGCCACCCTTGACAACCTTGGTGACGCGCTTGATCGATACAACCTTATCTTCAAGCTCTAAATTGTCAGTATTAACAACTGAACGATTCATGTTTCTTCCTCCTTCACCTTAGAATACAAGGCCAGCTTCTCTAGCTGCATCTGCCAGTGCCTGTACCTTACCCTGGTAGATGTAACCACCTCTGTCGAAAACGACCTCGGTGATTCCTTTTTCGAGTGCTCTCTTGCCGATTGCTGTGCCGACTGCCTGTGCAGCGGCAGTATCATTTGTATGCTCAAGGGATGCCTTGATATCTTTATCAAGTGTAGACGCAGAAACTAAAGTTGTGCCAGCCTGGTCGTCAATGATCTGTGCATACATATGGTTATTGCTTCTGAACACCGAAAGACGTGGTCTCTCGGCCGTTCCGGAGATGTGAGCGCGGATTCTACCGTGCTTCTTCTCACGAATCTCGCTTCTTGACTCTTTACGAACCATTCTTCTTCACTCCTTTAATTATTTTTTACCGGTCTTACCAACCTTGCGTCTGATGACCTCGTAGTCATACTTGATACCCTTGCCCTTATAAGGCTCCGGTCCTCTCTTCTCTCTGATCTCAGCAGCGAACTGCCCGACCTTCTCTTTATCGATACCCTTGACGATGATCTTGTTCTGTCCTTCGCAGACAGTCTCGATGCCTTCCGGATCCGTCATGATGACCGGATGGGAATAACCAAGGTTCAGTGTCAGCTCCTTGCCGCTCTTTGCTGCTCTGTAACCGACACCATTGATCTCAAGAACTTTCTGATAACCCTCGGTGACACCGACAACCATGTTGTGGATCAGGGTTCTTGTAAGCCCATGCAGGGCCTTCATTCTCTTCAAATCATTCGGTCTCGATACGATGACCTCAGCGCCTTCCAGCTTGATGATCATCTCAGAAGGAAGCACTCTTTCCAGTGTTCCCTTCGGACCTTTTACAGTCACTTTATTATTTTCTGCGATATCGACGGTAACACCAGCCGGTACCGCGATAGGCATTCTTCCGATTCGTGACATGCCCGCACCTCCTAAACGATAGTCAGATTATTACCAGACAAACGCCAGGACTTCGCCGCCGACATTCAGCTTTCTAGCTTCCTTGTCGGTGATGACTCCCTTGTTTGTGGAAACGATTGCAATACCCAGTCCGCCAAGTACCTTCGGCATATCCTCGGCACCAGCGTAGATTCTTAAGCCTGGCTTGGAAATTCTCTTCAGGCCCGAGATAACCTTTTCGTTCTTGTCCTTGCCGTACTTCAGCTCGATATGAATCGTCTTGATGCCTTCGGCTTCAACGATCTCATATTTCTTGATATAACCTTCTTTGTAAAGGATGTCAGCAATCGCAATCTTCATATTCGATGCAGGCACATCCACATCATCATGTTTTGCCGTATTCGCATTACGGATTCTTGTAAGCATATCTGCAATAGGATCTGTCATTAGTTGTTACCTCCTTCCTGATGTAATTACCAGCTAGCCTTTCTGACTCCTGGGATCTGTCCTTTATATGCCAGTTCGCGGAAGCAGATTCTGCAGATGCCGTACTTTCTCAGATATGCATGCGGACGGCCGCAGATCTTGCAGCGTGTGTAAGCTCTTGTGGAAAACTTCGGTGCGCGCTGCTGCTTCAGCTTCATAGACAATTTAGCCATGAATTCCTCCTTTGCCTCTTCAGGCAGATTCAAATGCTTTCTCCGTTGATCGGTTGTTATCAGTTATTTTTGGAAAATGGCATGCCAAACTGAGTCAGCAGCTCACGTGCTTCTTCATCGGTATGTGCCGTTGTAACAAAAATGACATCCATTCCTCTGACCTTGTCGACCTTGTCGTACTCGATCTCCGGGAAGATCAGCTGTTCTCTGAGGCCCAGTGCGTAATTTCCTCTGCCGTCAAAAGCGTTCGGATTTACGCCACGGAAGTCACGGACACGCGGAAGTGCCAGGTTGATCAGACGATCCGCGAATTCATACATCTTGTCGCCGCGAAGGGTAACTTTGCAGCCGATCGGCATGCCTTCACGCAGCTTGAAGTTCGCGATGGACTTCTTCGCCTTGGTCGTGACAGCCTTCTGGCCGGTAATGATGCCCAGGTCGTTGCAGGCAGTCTCAAGAACTTTTGCATTCTCTCTTGCTTCGCCAACGCCCATGTTCACAACGATCTTGTCAAGCTTCGGAATCTGCATGACGTTCTTATAACCGAACTTCTTCTGCATAGCCGGAGCAATCTCGTTCTGATAGGTCTCTTTTAACCTGTTCACGATTCGAACCTCCTCTCATCAATCAATGTTTTCGCCGGTAGCCTTCGCATAGCGGACCTTCTTGTCGCCATCCATGCGGAAGCCGACTCTGGTGACCTTGCCGCCTGCAACGTACATCACGTTGGAAACATCGATCGGAGCTTCCTGGTGAACGATACCGCCGTTCGCATTTCTCTGGGAAGGCTTCTCGTGCTTGGTGATCTGGTTGATACCCTCTACCAGCACCTTGCCGTCCTTAACGGAAAGAACCTTACCCTGCTTGCCTTTATCTTTGCCGGTGATAACCTGAACGGTATCACCCTTCTTAATCTTGCTTGTCGCCATGACCCTGAACCTCCTTATAATACTTCCGGAGCCAGGGAAACGATCTTCATGAACTGTTTCTCACGAAGCTCTCTGGCCACCGGCCCGAAAATACGAGTTCCGGTTGGTGTCTTGTCATCCTTGATGATGACGGCTGCGTTCTCGTCAAAGCGGATATAGGAACCGTCTTTTCTGCGGTTGCCCTTCTTGGTGCGGACAACAACAGCCTTCACAACGTCGCCCTTCTTGACAACACCGCCTGGTGTTGCATCTTTAACGCTGGCAATAATGATATCACCGATCGCAGCATATCTTCTGGTCGAGCCGCCCATAACACGGATGCAAAGCAGTTCCTTTGCGCCGGTATTATCAGCAACTGCGAGTCTGGTTTCCTGCTGTACCATTTACATGCACTCCTTTCTCATCTGAAACGATGAAGTTCCTGGAATCTCTTAAAAGCATTATTTTGCCTTCTCGATGATCTCCACCAGTCTCCATCTCTTCGTCTTCGACAGCGGTCTGGTCTCCATGACGCGGACTCTGTCACCGACGCGGCACTCGTTATTGGAATCCTCTGCATAAAGCTTTACGGTTCTCTTCACGATCTTGCCGTACAACGGGTGCTTGACATTATCTACAACAGCAACCACGATGGTCTTATCCATCTTGTCGCTGACGACCATTCCGGTACGCACTTTTCTAAGATTTCTCTCTTCCATCTTATGCCTCCTTCTCCTGAGCAGCAAGCACGGTCTGGATTCTCGCAATATTCTTGCGGACTTCCTTGATCCGGCTGGTGTTGTCAAGCTGGTTGGTTGCATTCTGGAATCTCAGATTAAAGAGCTCTTTCTTCGCTGCTACCAGCTCCTCAGCGAGCTCCGATGTGGACTTCGCTCTCAGATCATTCACATACTTAGTTGTTTTCAACGTCCGCACCTCCTTCTTCCAAATCCGCCTTAGAGACGATCTTACACTTCAGAGGAAGCTTGTGCATAGCGAGACGCAGTGCCTCTCTCGCAACTTCATCCGATACACCGGCAACTTCAAACATGACGCGGCCCGGCTTTACAACTGCAACCCAGTACTCCAGGGCGCCTTTACCGGAACCCATACGAGTGCCGGCCGGCTTAGCGGTAACCGGCTTGTCCGGGAAGATCTTGATCCAGACTTTTCCGCCACGCTTCATATAACGTGTGATGGCAACACGGGCAGCCTCAATCTGGTTGGACTTGACCCATGCCGGCTCAAGAGCGACAAGACCGTACTCACCATTCGAAATGGTATTGCCGGTATGTGCTTCACCCTTCATCTTGCCACGGAACTGCTTACGATGTTTTACTCTATTCGGCATTAACATTATCGATCATTCCTCCCTTCCTTCTTACCGCTCTTTGCAGGAAGGACCTCGCCAAGGTAGATCCAGCACTTTACGCCGACCTTACCATAGGTTGTATCTGCCTCTGCAAAACCATAGTCGATATTGGCACGCAGTGTCTGAAGCGGAATGGTGCCCTCGCTGTAGAACTCAGTTCTTGCGATATCTGCACCGCCGAGACGTCCGGATACGCTGGTCTTGATACCCTTCGCGCCGAGCTTCATGGTTCTCGACATCACAGACTTCATCGCACGACGGAAGGAGATACGGTTCTCCAGCTGCTGTGCAATGTTCTCAGCAACAAGCTGTGCGCTTGCGTCCGGTCTCTTCACTTCCTTGATATCAAGGAAAACTTTCTTATCTGTCAGCTTCTGCACTTCTGCTTTCAGCTTTTCAATCTCAGAACCACCCTTACCGATGACGACGCCCGGCTTTGCGGTGTTGATCGCAACGCGGACTCTGTCAGCTGCACGCTCGATCTCGATCTTCGAGACACCGGAGTTTGCCAGCTTCTTCTTCAGGAACTCTCTGATCTTGTAATCTTCTACCAGGTAATCAGCGAAATCTTTATTGCTGGCATACCAGTTGGAATCCCAGCCCTCGATAACGCCGACTCTTAAACCGTGAGGATTTACTTTCTGTCCCATAGTGGCCTTCTGCTCCTTTCTTTATTTCTCGTCCAGAACGATGTTGATATGGCACATTCTCTTGTAAATACGATATGCGCTTCCGCGTGCTCTCGGCTGGATTCTCTTCATGATCGGGCCGTCCTGTGCATCACAGGATGCAACATAAAGATTTGCGCGGTCCAGACCCTTGTTGTTTTCAGCATTCGCCACTGCGGACTTCAGTAATTTCTCTATCACGGTCGAAGCATATCTTGGGTTATATGCCAGAATACCAAGTGCTGTGTTTACATCCTTGCCTCTGATCGCATCGAGAACGAAGCAAGCCTTCTGTGTGGAGACTCTTGCATAAGAAAGCTTTGCATGCGGCCGGGTCTCTCTCTGGCTCTCATTTCTTTCTCTCTTGATCTGCGATCTATGTCCCTTTGCCATGGATGTACCTCCTTTCATTTTCCCTAACTATTCGATTCTATCGTTTCCTGTCGTGAGGCCGATCAGGATCTTCTGTCATCCTTTACGTGTCCTCTGTAGGTTCTTGTTACAACGAATTCACCAAGCTTGTGGCCAACCATATCTTCTGTGATATAGACCGGCACATGTCTTCTTCCGTCATGTACAGCGATCGTATGACCGACGAAAGACGGGAAAATGGTGGATCTGCGAGACCAGGTCTTGATGACGCTCTTATCACCGGCTGCATTCATCGCATCAACTTTCTTCAGCAGATGCTCATCTGCAAACGGTCCCTTTTTCAGTGATCTTGCCATGATTCCTTCTCCTTTCGATTACATCAGTCCCTTACCGTCTTTTCTTCTGACGATGAGCTTGTTGGACTGCTTCTTCTTCTTACGTGTCTTCAAACCAAGTGCTGGCTTGCCCCACGGAGTCACAGGACCCGGACGACCGATGCCGGCTTTACCTTCACCACCGCCGTGTGGATGGTCATTCGGGTTCATAACGGAACCACGGACTGTAGGTCTGATACCCATGTTGCGGGTACGTCCTGCTTTACCGACGTTGATCAGCTCGTGATCAATGTTGCCGACCTGGCCGATAGTAGCGCGGCACTCGATCGGAACCATACGCATCTCGCCGGACGGCATTCTCAGGGTGGCATACTTGCCTTCCTTCGCCATCAGCTGTGCGGTATTGCCGGCAGCACGTACCAACTGGCCGCCCTTGCCCGGATACAGCTCAACGTTGTGTACGTTCGCACCGATCGGGATCTCGGACAGCGGCAGGCAGTTGCCTACACGAACTTCTGCGCCTGCACCGTTCATGACGGTCATCCCTACGGTAAGACCAACCGGTGCAAGGATATATGCTTTTTCACCGTCTGCATAGCAGATCAGTGCGATGTTTGCGGTACGGTTCGGATCATACTCGATCGAAACAACCTTTGCCGGTACTCCATCTTTCTTTCTCTTGAAATCGATGACTCTGTACTTTCTTCTGGAGCCACCGCCTCTGTGTCTGACTGTAATTTTGCCCTGATTGTTACGGCCGGAATTCTTCTTCAGGGAGACAACCAGCGACTTCTCAGGAGATGTCTTGGTGATCTCAGCAAAATCAGAACCGGTCATGTTACGTCTTGAAGGCGTATATGGGCCGAACTTTTTGATTGCCATAACTGGAACCCCTTTCTCAAACCTCGTGAATTATCGGCTCACGGACCTTATTTCAATTCATACTTTCCCGGGAAGTTTGAGGCGCAGCCGCAAACTTCGGGGAGTTAAATATGTGCGCTAAGCACATATTTTACTCTCAAAGTCCAGAGAAAATCTCGATGTCAGCGCTGTCTTCTGTAAGTGTGACATAAGCTTTCTTGGTCTTTGCTGTCTTGCCCTGGGTCATGCCCTGTCTTCTCAGTCTGCCGTCTGCATTGAGGGTGTTCACCTTAGCGACCTTAGCGCCTGCAAACATCTTCTCGACAGCTTCCTTGATCTGGGACTTGGTTGCATCCGGATGTACCAGAAATGCATACTTCTTATCGGCCATGCCGTTCATGCTCTTCTCGGTGATCACCGGCTTTAAGATCACGTCATAATACTTGATATCAGCCATTGATATACACCTCCTCAAGCTTTGCGACCGCATCCTTAGTCAGAACGAGCTTGTCGTACTTCAGGATGTCATATACGTTGATGGTGTTGGTCAGAGCTGTTGCAACGCCTTCCAGGTTTCTTGCAGAAAGAACAACATTGTCCTTCTTCTCACCCATGACGACGAG
Source organism: uncultured Lachnospiraceae bacterium (assembly GCA_902783375.1). Taxonomy (GTDB): domain Bacteria; phylum Bacillota; class Clostridia; order Lachnospirales; family Lachnospiraceae; genus Catonella. Next base: position 19,667 of record CACZQN010000001.1, read on the forward strand.
TGCGTTCTCAGCCTTCAGATTGCCGAGGACTCTCTTCATCTCCTTGGTCTTGATCTCAGCGAGGTCAAGGCTGTCAACAACCACGATCTTCTCTTCAGCAACTTTTGTTGTCAGAGCGGAGAACAGTGCGATGCGCTTCTCCTGTCTGTTCATCTTGAAAGAATACTCTCTCGGCTGCGGAGCAAATACAACACCGCCGCCTGTCCACTGCGGAGCTCTGATGGAACCCTGTCTTGCATGACCGGTGCCCTTCTGTCTCCACGGCTTTCTGCCGCCGCCGCGTACAAGTGCGCGGTTCTTAGCAGCCTGCGTACCCTGACGGCTGTTCGCCTGCTGCAGGACGACTGCTCTGTGCATCAGATGATTCTTTACTTCTACTCCGAAGATGGCATCGTTCAGTTCGATCTTGCCAACTTCAGCGCCTTCCATATTATATACGGATACACTTGCCATTTATCGTTCCTCCTTTCCGCGAAGCGATCAGATATCAGTTCTTGTAGTATCTTTCAGCATAACCAGTGCCTTCTTCGGTCCAGGTACGGAACCCTTGACAAGAATGAGGTTCTTGTCGGCATCCGTTCTCACGATGGTGAGATTCTGAACGGTTACTCTGACGTTGCCCATGTGACCGGCCATCTTCTTGCCCTTGAACACACGGCTCGGATCGGAGCAGGCACCATTGGAACCGGCATGTCTGTGATACTTGGAACCATGTCCCATCGGTCCTCTGGAAAGTCCATGTCTGTGGATCGCACCCTGGAATCCCTTACCCTTGGAAGTAGCGATTGCATCAACATGATCGCCTGCTGCGAACATGTCAGCCTTGATCTCCTGGCCTACAGTGTAGGAACCAGCATCTTCCAGACGGAATTCCTTCAGATATCTTTTAACCGGAACACCAGCCTTCGCGAAATGTCCCTTCATCGGCTTATTCACCAGCGCTTCGCGGATCTCGCCGAAACCAACCTGGATTGCACTGTAACCATCGTTCTCGTCTGTCTTGACCTGTGTAACGGTCAGCGGGCCGGCCTGAAGCACGGTTACCGGAACGAGTGTGCCATCCTCAGCGAAGACCTGGGTCATCCCGATCTTCGTTGCAAGCATTGCTTTCTTCATCTTTTCATACCTCCTGTAAATCTACAGCGGACCGGATCTCCCGGTCATACTAGACGGTAGCGGTATCAGTTATTCTTCATCTTGATATTGATATCCACACCGGCCGGCATCTCAAGTCTCGATAATGCCTCGACAGTCTTCTGGGACGGATTGATGACATCAATCAGTCTCTTGTGGGTTCTCTGCTCGAACTGCTCTCTGGAGTCCTTATACTTGTGAACCGCACGAAGGATGGTTACTACTTCCTTCTTGGTCGGAAGCGGAACCGGTCCGGAGACCTTTGCGCCCGTTTTCTTCACATTCTCAACGATCTTTGCCGCAGACTGATCGATCAGCTGATGATCGTAAGCCTTTAATGTGATTCTCATTACTTGACTTGCCATAAAAAAAGTCGCCTCCTTTTCGCACTTTTTTTGTGAGTAGTCTCACTCTTTAGTACGACAAGCGGTGACTGTACACTTACCCGGGTGTTTCCTGCCTAGTGGGATAAACAGAAAACAGCCCTTCCTGCCTACGCAGGTATTCTGCCTGTACAGTGACTTGTCGCCAGGTTTTCTGACCGGAGACACAGATCCGGTCTCTTGACATTCGCTCCACGAAAAACCCGCATCGCCCTTGCGGCCGCGCGGCAACCTCCGCTTCACAGCTATCAATGTCACAGCAGTTCGATTATACGCTGATTTTCCGGGCTTTGCAAGCATTTTCTTCTTTCAGGCAGAAAAAATATTTCATGAATTTTGTATAGTTTCAGTTCTCTCTTTTGTGCAGTCTGCACAAGCGCCATTCTGATCCTGCACCGGTTCCGTCCGGAGGGAGCCTTTGCGGTCCTACCGGACAGCGTCCTCCAGGAGCCGGTCGATCCTTCCGGCTTCTTCTTTCAGGACCCCCATCCCGTTCTTCAGGTCCTCTGCAAGCCCGGTGTATGTCTCTGCCGTCTGTTTGTTCCCGTTCTTCTCAAAGGCTTCCCGCAGGAAGGCAATCCGGAAATACTCTCCGACTCTGTAAAGTTCCGCCGTTTTAAGGCTTCCGGTCTCTTCCAGGGTTCCTGCATCGAGACTCCTGGCCGCAAGTGCCTGATAACTCTCATCCTGCAGATACCGGTACAGCGTATCCTCCCGGTCCATGTAGGGACCGGCTTCGCGGATCGCATTGATCGTGATCAGCACCGAGATCGCAAGCGCCACTGCCGCTGCCGGCAGAAGAAGATCCAGGATCCCGAACCGTCTTTTCGTGCGTTTATTCTTCGCTGCCATTCTCCGCCTCCAGTTTCTTCATGAACACCTTTTCCAGCGCCAGTGTACGCTCCCCTTTCGTCATCCCGGGCAGCGCGGCTGCATCTTCCTCACCCATCCCGAAGTAAGAGACGAGGACCGCGGCCACCTGTTCCTGCATCGCCGTGAAATGCGCTTCTGTTTCTTCTATATTATATTCGTACCAGGAATATTTCTCCGGATTCATCTGCTCGTAGAACTCTTCCAGTTCATCGATCGTCATCTGGGCAAGGTGCGTCAGATCCACATACTCGTCGTGGTTCACCAGGCGCATCAGATCCAGCATCACATACCGGAACCGGTTGGCCGCCCATGAGATGGGCAGGTACGCTTCATAGACATCCTCCGAGAAACTGATGCCCTTCGCCTGAGAATAGCCGGAGAAGCCAACGTAGTCCTGCTTTTCAAGAAATGCGTCGAGCACCTCCTGATACGCCTCTGCATGCTTCACCGCCTGACTCCTCTGGTGATCATAATAGAAGGAATAGGCACGACTCTGGATAAACACGTTCGCCGCAATGCCCACCAGCAGGATGGCGATGACGGCAATCTTTGCCGCACGGTGGGAGGTCCTGCCCGCCGTCTCCCGCACCTCTTCCTCGGTCTTCTTCAGGCGGATCCGGAATCTGCGCATCTCCTCCGCATGGGTTTTCGCTTCTTCATTCGGCCGCCCGCAGTACGGGCAGACCAGATCATCCAGGCGGATCTCCCCGCCACAGTATTGACACTTCATTCTGTTTCCTCATTTCCCAGAAGTTCTTTCAGCTGTTCTTTGATGAACGACTCGACATCCGTCCGGTATGGATAACCGCTGCCCTGCTTCAGCATCTTCCGCATGTTCTCCATCTCTTCCTCTGTCATCTGAAAGCGTGTCGTCAGTTCCTCCTCTGCGGTCCGGACCGCATCTGCCAGGATCGACCGCTCATCGTCCGAAAGCGCCGTGCGGTATTCGACGCCGAGCAGGATCAGATCTTCATAAAGCAGATTGCCCGCCGTCTCCGCATCATATTCCCGGTCCAGTTCCTCCCGGAAACGGGCCGCCCACCGCGCGCCGTCATAGATCTCCGCGAATTCCCGGTGCCGCATCGCGTAGACCTCGTGCCCTTCATCCCCGGCCGCATAAAACCACTCGATCAGCGCATCATAGTCTCCTTCTTCAAACATCCGGTCGACTTCCGGCTGAACCTCCCGCTGCCAGCGATATTCATTTCTGGTCTTCCGCTTCTCCATGGTATCCCGCACCAGCACGATTCCGCCGATGATCGCCGCGATCGCCAGGATCACGCAGACGATCCGGAACGCACGCCTTCCCTGGGTGCGCATCTCCCGCTTCAGCTCGCTCCTGCCGCTCGCATCCACCTCTCCCAGATCCTCGATCATGTCATCAATTTTATCCAGGTATTCTTTTTCTGAAGCCTTCAGATTCATCGAGCCACAGAATGGACATCTCGGTTCCGTGTCCGCATATTCCACGCCGCAGTTGGGACAGAGAATCCTTCCCGTCCGCTGTTCTTCCATATCCACCTCTCCGTTACCGACAGGTTACATCTTCCTTCATGCCTGCCGGTTCTCGTTCTACATCGAAAGGCAGTGCCCGGTTTTCCTGGCACTGCCCCTGCGCATATCTTCTTTTCAGCTGTCCAGGGCCGGCCCCGAACGGTTACCTTTCTTCATCTCCCGGGAACACCAGCCCTGCCTGATGTCTTGCTTCCTCCAGGATCTCCGCGACTGTGACGCTGATCGCAAGCATCGCTTCATCCTTTTCGTAATCCCGCTCCCGGATCATCCGGATGAACTCCAGGAATTCCGGCTTCATCCGGTGTGCGTTCTCCTGCATCCCTTCGAACGCAGCATGTGAGCCGTCATTTCCATTGATGGTAAATGCATTCATCTGGTTGACAGGCCGGTTCACCACGAAGTTTCCCGCATCCCCTTCAATCACCGTCATCACCGGCGCACCGCAGTCTTTTGCTCCGATGCATACCGCCTTGAAATCACCATAGTCGAGCGTCAGGATTCCGCTGGTATCGATATCCCGCTCGATATTTGCATGGTAATGTACCGCCTGCGGTTTCCCGAAGAGTCCCACGACAAAGTTGATATTGTAGACATTCAGGTCCATCAGCGCACCGCCCGCTTTCTGCGGATCGAAGGCAGGCAGGACGATTCCCTGCTTAAACCGGTCATAGCGGGAAGAATACTGGGAATAGTTCGCACTGACGATCCGCACGCGGCCGACCTCTGCGATCTTCTCCTTCAGCACCTGGTAAGCCGGCAGATAGTGGGTCGTCACCGCCTCGATGAGAATCTGCTTTCTCTCTTTCGCAAGCGCAGCCAGTTCCCGCATCTCGGAAGCTCTTGTCACCGCAGGCTTCTCCAGGATTACATCTTTCCCTGCAAGCAGTGCCCTCTTCGTAAATGCATAATGCAGGACATTCGGCAGCGCCACATAGATGGTATCAACATCCGATGCGAGCATCTCCTCATAGTCGTAGAAGGTTCTTTCAAAATGATGCTCGGCAGCCAGTGCCTCGGTCTCTTCCCTCGTTGCCTCTGTGCCGAGAACCGACATGGTCAGATCCGGTAGTTCATGGGCGATCATCAGAAAATCATGAACAATCTTCCCTGTTCCGAGAATTCCAAGTTTCATATCTGATCTCCTTCTATCACAAAGCAATTCTGGTTCCTTATTCCGCGTCGTAATCGAACCGCGACAGCACCTTGAACCCCTTCCAGTATTTGAAGACTGCTCTGCCGACGATCTTTTCCCGTTTCACATAGTGATTGTCCCAGTATCTGGCATCATCGCTGATGTTCCGGTTATCTCCCATCATGAAATAGCAGCCCTCCGGCACCTCAAACGGTCCGTAGGTTCCGCGCGGCGCATCTTTCAGATACGGTTCATAGAGCGGTTCGGTGGCATCGTCAATATAGACAAGGCCGTCGATGATCGTCACCGTCTCCCCTGGCAGACCGATGATCCGCTTCAGGTAATCCTGTGTCTCATCATCCGGGAACTTGAACATCACGATATCGCCGCGTTCCGGATCCCCGAATTTGTAGGATAGCCTGTTGATGATCAGCCTGTCCCCCGGCATCACGATGGTTTCCATCGATCCCGTCGGAACCACCGCATTCGCAATCAGCACATGATTGATGATATAGGCCAGGATGACGGCGAGCACCACCATCACGGCGTAACTGATGACCTCGTGCAGCAAGCTTGGTTTCTCCTCAGCCTGGTTTTCTGTCGTTTCTATCTTTTTATCGTCCATCTTCTATGATTACTTCCATTATAATGATTTTCGTTCAGTTTCTCTGCCACCTGCCGGATGCGCCGCATGGCAGCACCAGTCCGTTGCTCTTCACCGGAAGGCCGATCTCCTCCGACTGCACCGTTCCGCCGATCCGCTTCGGCAGGGCTGTTTTCAGCATATAGGTCAGGACTGCCGGCTGCAGTCCGGTGGTGTAACTGTTCACCAGGAAAAATAGTGGCTCCTCGCTCAGCAGCTCTGTACACTTCTCGATGAATGGAAAGATCGACTCTTCGATCTTCCAGATCTCACCCTTCGGGCCTCTTCCATAGGAAGGCGGATCCATGATGATGCCATCGTAGTGATTGCCGCGGCGGATCTCCCGCTCCACGAACTTCAGGCAGTCGTCGACGATATAGCGGATCGGCGCGTCACCGAGCCCTGAAGAAACTGCATTCTCTTTTGCCCAGGTCACCATCCCCTTTGCAGCATCCACATGTGTGACATGTGCACCTGCCGCCGCAGCCGATACTGTTGCACCGCCCGTATACGCAAACAGGTTCAGGACACGGACTTTCTTCTCAGTCGGCAGTTTACCCGCCGGAACACCTGCAGTCTTCTCTCTTCGTTCCGTCTCTGTCCGGATCAGCCCGGCAAACCAGTCCCAGTTCACTGCCTGCTCCGGAAAAAGGCCGGTATGCTTAAAGGAGAAGGGCTTCAGATTGAAGGTCAGGTTCCGATAGTGGATCGCCCACTGTTCCGGCAGATCGAAGAATTCCCATTCACCGCCGCCCCTGCTGCTCCTGTGATAGTGCGCGTTCGGCTTCCTCCACTCCGGGAGACTCTTCTTCGTGTCCCAGATCACCTGCGGATCCGGCCGGATCAGGGTATACTCCCCCCAGCGTTCCAGTTTCTCCCCACCGGAGGTGTCAAGCACCTGATACTCCTTCCATCCGTCAGCAATCCACATATGATTCCTCCATCCAGCACGTTGCACAGCCGTGTCACATCGCGTCTACTCTAGCACACGCAGGGATATTTTTCAATCCTTACTCCGCTTCCTGAGGAATAACACTCCAGTTCGAAGTGTCCTCCAGGAAATCTGACAGTTGTTGATAAGTCGAATCCTTCAGTTTCAGACAAATTGTCTCTCTTTCATACAGAGGAATAACCTGTATGTATCCCTGTTCCCGAAGTAACAATCTCACAGGAAGACCGTATTCATCCGCAATGCTGAACCATCTTTCTTGCGGATAATCTGCAGGATCGATCACTTCAAACCGGGCTCGCATGCATTCCTTTACCACCTGCTCCATCAGATTCCTGCAAGCATCGACATCAATCTGCCTGGTTTCTACTTCATCATCACTGATTGGCACATGAACAATCAGCGTCTTCATTTTCTCTCGTAGATGAAACTGCTTCCCGAGAATATCCCTGCCGTTACGGATTCTTTCAAGGCGAGGACAATAATAAATCTCAAGTCCGTGCGCATCCGTATCAACCGCCAGCAGATAATCTGGATCATACCCGCGAACGGTATATACTTTCCCAGAAAAAAAGCCAACAAAATCGGGATATGGATCTCCTTTTTTCCACCCTTTCACCATATCATGAGGAAGAACTTCACCAAGATAATTGCCTCGAAGCGCCTTATCATTCCCGGTCATCTCGTATCGGATATAAGCTTTCCCCTTATATGTCAGAAACGGTTCAACATCAATCAGATCATAATGGTGTGGTTCAAGGGACACTTCCCATCTGCGAAGTTCAATCCCGGAAGACTGATATCTGGCAAGAAGGAATGCCGCTCCAAGGATCAGCACAAAACTACATGTAATAACAAGCAGCTTTCTTTTCCTCACTGCTCATGAACCTTCTTCCCGGTCATATGCTCCGGTGTTAATTCGAGCAGCAGTGTCCGCGGGCCCGAGTGTTCCAGTTCATGGCGGATATATTCTTCATCATCCGTAAACTTGTAGCATAGTTTCCGGCAGATGTCATTGATCTCCTCCGCGTCCTCGATCATCCGGATCCTGCCAAAGACGATCACGCTCTTGATGTACAGGGCCCAGTCACCCTCTTCATGATATCCCTGGTCATAAACGCAGAAGGAAACCTTGTCGTGTTTCTTCATGGCATCAACCTTATGGCCGAACTTTGCCCCGTGAAAATAGATCTTCCCGCTCTCTTCATCATAATAATGATTGATCGGGGAACCGTACGGATAATCGTCATCTCCCAGCACAGAGAGAACGCCCCGGACTTCATGCTTCAGGATACTGATGCACTCTTCTTCCGAAAGTGCCTGTTTTACACGTACCATCTCACGAAACATCTTCTCACAGCCTTTCTGCGATAAATGCATGAATCACAGCGACCAGTTCTCTGCTCCAGAAGTTCCCTTCATGCATGGCACCCGGGATCTGATACATGGTTGCATCATAACCGCAGTCAAGAAGCTTTTCATACATTCTTGTGCTCTGGCTGTAGTCAACCATGGTATCTCCGGTTCCATGCAGCATCAGGAACGGCGGGAAATCTTTTCCCGGTTCTACGTAGCGGAGTGGGCTGATCATCGCCATGTTCGCCTTGCAGGCATCATCGTACGGGAAGCCGCAGAGCAGGGCGAAGATGGAGTTCGGATCCTGTTGCATGGCCTGGTAGTTCTCATCAGCCATCGCCTGGAGGTCGGTCGGGCCGAAGCACTCCACCACACACTTGACCGCGTCGGACTGGTCGGCATATTCCTCCGTGAGAAAACGCGGATCACCGGCTGTCGTACCGACAAGAAGCGCAGTATTGCCGCCGGAGCTGGTCCCCCAGATCGCCACTCTCTCCGGATCGATGCAGTATTCGGCGGCATGGGCGCGCAGGAAACGGATGGCTGTCTTCACATCCACGAGGAATGCCGGTGCCGGATACCCGTCAATGGCAGAACGATGATTGACGGTTGCGACCACATAGCCCTTTCTCGCAAGCTCTGAGAGCTGCGGGATCTCATTCCCTCTGTCCGGTGTTGTCCATGCACTTCCCTGCACAAAGACCACCAGCGGGTATTTCGGCTTTGGCTCCAGGTTGTACTCAATCGCATACTGGGCCGGCCACGGCTTGATGATGTCCATCGTATAGTCTCTGCCGTCACGGGTTGCATAGACAATATTCGTGTCCAGTCTCGCAAATCCTTCAAGCGACGGATTGATCGGTAATTCTTTGATTTCCGGATATTCTGACATCGTACACCTCCATAGTCAGATTTCTGTTGACGCTTTGATTTTCTTGATCCACTTCCCGCTTCTGAGCCGGATCACGCACCAGATTGCCTTCAGGACCTGGTCAAACTTCAGGCAGAAGTAGATCCAGAACGCCGGCAGGTGGAGAACAAGTCCCGCAAGAATTCCGAGCGGCAGCGCTGCCACCCACAGGAAGATATTATCTGCAACCATCAGGACCTTGGTATCACCGCCGCCGCGGAGAACACCCTTTGTCATGATGGAGTTGGTCGCCTGAAAGACCATGATCACGGAGATCGCGCTCATCAGCTGTCTGGCAATTGCAGCGGTCTCAGGAGAGAGATGATAGGACCGGATGACCGGGCCGCTGATGGCCATGATGACCGCTGCCGAGAAGAGACCCAGCAGAAGTCCGACACCAAGGAATGCATAGCCCTGGTCCTGTGCCTTTTCGCGGTCGCCCTCTCCGAGTGTCCGCCCGGTGATAATTGCACCGGACTGCGAGAAGCCCTGAGTCAGAACCGAGCTCATCTGCTGCACAACGGCTGTCACCGCATTCGCTGCAACGAATGCAGCACCGATTCTGCCGATGACCATCGCCACGGAGTTGTTGCCGAGCGCCAGGATACCGTCACTGATCAGGACAGGAATACTGATGACCAGATATTCATGCTGCAGGTCTTTGGTCTTCATGAAAAGATCCGGCAGCCGGAAATGAATCTCCCCGTCGCGGATGACCATATAGCCGAAGATTACGGCAAATTCAAACAGTCTGGCAATCAGGGTACCCACGGCGGCACCCGCAACGCCCATTCTCGGTGCGCCGAGGTGTCCGAAGATGAAGGCATAGTTTGCACCGACGTTGATGAAAAAGGCGGCGATCGAGGTCAGCAGCGGGATCTGCGCCTTCCCGACGGACCGCAGGACAATGGTTGTCGTCAGGGAGAGACCCAGGAAGAAGTAGGTCACCACCGACCAACGGAGGTATTCCACACCCTTTGCAATAATGACGTCTTCACTGGTGTAGATCTGCATGATCCGCTCCGGCATGATGGCGGTTGCGATGGCGAACAGCGCCGCAATCGAGATCGTCAGACGCAGCATGATCGCAACAGATTTCCGCATATCCACCTGGTTCTTCATCCCGTAGTAGCGGGAAACCAGAACCGACGCGCCCATCGACATGCCCATACACAGAATGTGGTAGATGTTGATGAAGGTGTTCGCGAGCGACACGGCCGACAGCTCTGTCTCACCGACCCGGCCGACCATGATGGTATCCATCATGTTGACACCGACGGTGATCAGGCTCTGCGCGGCGATCGGCAGCGCGACCAGTGCGACGACTTTATAAAATGACTTGTCTTTTGCAATTAACTTGTTGAACATTCTTACCGTACAACCTCCGATCTATGCTTGCGCTTACTCCGCAAATCGCGTATGATGATACAGACAACAGATGAGAGTATATCAGACATGGTGATACTGATGCAAATAAAAAAATGGACAAATTCTGTCAATGTGATCCTCGGATCTGTCTTTTTGGTTCTTCTCCTTGCCGGATGTGGAGCGTCCGGCTCTTCCGCGCCGGCATCGGATGCAGCATCCGGCACGCCTGCCGCGGATCCGCTCGCCGGTATGGATACCACCGGTCTCTCCGAGGATGCCCTGGCGGATCTGACCTACCTTGCAGGCGTCGGACCGGTTGGACTCACGGAAGATGGGACTCCCACCGTCCTCGTCACCGTCTCCTCCGGCATGGTGGGTGATGAAACCCAGTCCCAGGAGGATCTCGATGCCCGGGCCGGCGAGAACTATATCCGGGCAACGCTTGGGGACGACTACTCCATCACCTATCAGCTGACAAGACCGCAGTATGAAACGATGCGCTCCGTCATCGCCGAGAGCCTGGAGCGAAGCCTTGAGGGCATGATCACCGGCAAGAATTACAATTTCTCAGAGATCCGGCACGATGACCACTTTGCCGTATTTGACGTGACCCTCAGCGGGAAGCGCATCGATGTGAACGAGACGCTCTCGGTCCTCAGTTTCTATAATATCGCCGGTATTTACCGGATCTTCGACAACGATAAGGCGGATACCTACGTGGTACACTTCTACTCCTCAGAAGGGAAGCTGCTGGACACCGCCAGTACAAAGGCTGAGTAAGCTGCTCTCCTTCAGCCGGACCACGACCCAGAGAACCCGGAGAATTGCTCCGGGTTATTTTATGTCCTTGCCGGCGCTCCGAGGCTCTTCAGCAATTTCTTCTCTTCATACATCAATGCATCCGCACGTTCGAACGCCTGGTGCATGGACGTGTCTTTTCCGGGGAGATACGCTGACATCCCGCCGGAGACGACGACTTCCTTGCTGGCAATATGCGCCACAGACAATTCATGCAGTTCTTTCAGCAGCGCTTCCCGGTTCTCATAGTCCCGTCCCGCCAGGTATGCCACGAACTCATCGCCGCCGATCCGGTAAACCGGGCTGTGCTGGAAGAGTTCACAGATCATCCGGCACGCAGAACGGATATAGGCATCACCCGCCTTGTGTCCCAGTGTGTCGTTGACGACCTTCAGCCCGTTCACATCACAGACCACAACCGCGAAAGGCTCCACCTCGCCGGCTGCGATCTTCTGATCAACGGCAGTTTCCTTCTCCGCATACGCGTGCTTGCTCTTGACGCCGGTCAGCTGGTCGGTATTGGCCAGATTTCTTGCGATACCGAGCTCACGCTCGCTCTCCTTTGCCCGTTTGCTGATGAGCGCAAAGTTGCTGAGCAGGACGCCGAGGGACGTCGCAAAAAGAGCGACAACCATGAGGATGCTCCGGACATTAGTCCGGCGGATCCGCTCCATCTGCTCCCAGAAGATCTCCGTCTGTTCCGTGTCGATTCCTGCGTGAACATAGTAATCCTGCACGTTCACCATCGCGCTGTGGGTTACTTCCAGGGTCGCCTGGCTCATCCACACAAGGGAGACAAACAGAATCATCGACAGAAGGCCGATCCAGACGATGATGGACTGTCCGAACCGTTTCTGCCGATCGTGCTGCAGAATTCTCCGGAAGAACAGGAAGCCGATCACGCCCCAGACGACGAACAGGAAGTAGGATTCCGTCGCCATCGAGCTTTCCCCGAAAAGATTCGGGACAAAGAGATAGATTCCGAAACCGATCATGATCACAAGACCTGCCATCCCGGTGATCCGCTCCACCCGGTCCTCCCGGACATTCGCCATCTTCCGGGCTGCTGCCGAAACCATACCATAGATCAGAATGGCACCGACCGTCGTCACGTCCACGATCCAGCCGACCGCGGTTCTTCCGACGAGCGGAATCAGAACGGACAGTCCCGCTACCAGGAAAAAGGCATTTGCAGGGATTCCCTTGTCTGTCAGGTCTGAAAACTGCTTTGGCAGGATCTCATCCTTCGCCATCGCATAGAACAGTCTGCTCAGTGCGAGGGAATTGCCGAACAGGCTTGTAAAAATCAGGGCAAGAAGTGCCAGCATCAGAAGAAGAATTCCAAAGGAACCCAGATAGGCATCTGCCGCATAGAAGGCCGGCAGTGCCTTGATGCCTCCGAGGTTGCCGAGATCCCGGATATAGGCAAGCCACGACTCATACTCCGGCGGATAGGCTGTTACCGAAAGCAGGGTAACGAGGATATAGAGCACCGCCGTCGTGATCACGGAGACCACCAGGACACGGAAGATCCTGTTGTGCGGGAAGCGGAATTCTTCCGTCGCGTGCGAAATATTTTCAAAGCCGATAAATGCCCACGGTGAGATCACGGCGATCCGGACGATCTGGGAGATTGCCTTCGTCTCCGGCACAAAGTAAGGCGTGATGTCTCCGGGCTTCAGGAGGAACGCTGCCGCAAAGCAGATGATGATGGCGAGCGAGAAGAAACAGACCATCCCGATCATCAGCGCCTGGATGATCCGCTTTCCCTTTGTCGCTGTCAGAATGAACAGCAGGATTGCGGCAACCGAAAGCAGCACTTCCCCGAGATAGACGTCATACCCGAAGATCTGATAGAGATAGCCGAACCGGAACAGAGCCCCGAGGAAATACCTGGCGAACAGCGGCAGCGCCGTCGCATTTGCCCAGAAGATGGCAAGGTAGGTGAGGGCAAGGAACCATGCGGTCAGAAATCCGTGATCGTAACCGAACGTATCCCGCAGAAAGGCATATGCCCCGCCTGCTTCCGGATAACAGTTCATCAGATAGGCATAATTCCTGCTGATCACCAGCATGATCAGGGCACCGAAAACGATCCCAAGGACAGAACCCAGCGGTCCTGCCTGGGACAGATAGGTATTGCTGGTGATGACAACCGATCCCCAGCCGAGGCTGGTACCAAGCGCCAGCGCCCATGCACCGGCCGGCGAGAGATATGGGGCAAGCGTACGCGGTCTCTCGTTGCTCATAACATTCCTCCACATCATCGAATATGTTTCAGATATCTGTATCTTTCTTTCTCTGCGCCATCAATGCACAGGTAAGACCTGTGCCAAGTCCGATGAGCATGATCCAGAAGACCGGGGTGTAGCTCTTCAGCTGGTCAAAAATAAACCCGATCATGGTCGTCCCCAGTGCATAGGAGACCGTGACACACATGGAAATCTTCGGATAAATATTGCCATAATGCTCGAGTCCGAAGGTCTGTCGCGTAATCATCGCCACACCGACCGTCTGCAGGGAATAACCGAGACCGATCAGGAAAGCACCGATGACCAGTGCGGCGCCTGCATGGACAAACAGCATCAGCAGGATTCCGATGACGACAAAGATCGCCATCGCAAGGATTCCCTTCATCGTGCCGATCCGGTCGATCAGGACACCGATCAGCAGCTTGCCGGATGTATTGGCAATCATCCCGGCGGAAAGCATGGTCGCGCCGACCGCCAGCCCGTAGGATTCGGAGATGCCGGGGAAATGCTGGACAACCGATGTCAGAAAGCCAACCGTCGTCGCATACAGCGCAATCATGAGGATCAGCACCGGCGGAACCTTTCCACCCGCGCGTTCTCTGGCCTTCGGTGCACCGACACGGTCACCAAAGGGAAGCTCTCCCACCGACTCCGGCGTGAGCCCGATCGGCAGCAGGATGATCGGCAGATACAGTGCTGCCATCAGAATAGCAGAAAGCGTGTAGCCGAACCGCCATCCCATCCGTGCGATGATCATCGAAAACAGCGGTGAAAATACCGCGCTCGCGAGACCGCTGCAGCCCATGGCGATACTGGTCATCATCCCGGTATTCGTATGGAACCAGTTGTTGATGACAATGGATGCCATGACGGTCCCGAGAAGTCCTGTCGAGAATCCACGCAGTGCATTCAGCACATACATCAGCCAGACATTCCCGGATATGGCAAGCAGCAGGGTCGCACCGACTGTCAGGGCGGATCCCAGGATCATCAACGGCCGGAAATGCTTCTCTGTCAGGAGTTTTCCGGTCGCAATCCCGCCAAAGGCGTAGGTCAGGTTGCAGATCGTGAGTGTCATGCTCACATTGCCTCTGCCGATCCCGAAATCAGCGGCAACCGGTGTAAAGAACAGTCCCGCAATGTTCGTTGTCAGACCGATTCCTGCGGCGATCGAGCCGCAGAGCGCCGCGATCACCATGATATACCGTTTTTTCATCCCATCTTGCACCCGTTCGTTAGCCCGGAGGCGATGACCTCCGGCCGAGCGGGTGCTTCTCCCTTCTCTATCAAACGCAGTTCCTGTCTGCGGGTTCAGATTCCCTTAAAGGACATGGTAAACCGCAGTCCGGTCTTCGGCAGATGATACTGCGGCAGCACCGGTGCTCCCCAGGAATCATCTCCGCCGACGCCCATCTGCATCATGGATGCCCGCACGATGGTTGCAAGAACCGGCGGCAGTTCATTCGGATGGGCTGCTTCCTGCAGCTGGTTCGGTGTGTATGGCAGCGCGGAGAAATCCATCTCTGTCCCGCCCCCGTTCCTTCCTGCCATGAAGCGCAGGCCTCTTCCGGCGATATCCGTCACTTCCGCGAAGCGGACATCCGTCTTGTTCCCGCATTCCTGCGGCACCAGGTAAGCTGCCATATTGTCAGCAACCAGGTTCTGGTAGCGGCCAAGTCTTGCACCGTACTTGCGGTCTTCATAGTTTTCTTCCGGTCCGTTCCCATACCAGGACAGACGGTCATAGTCTGCCGAGAGCCGGAACAGGACGCCGAATTCCGGCGGATCCGGAAGGCCCAGTTCCTCCGGAGACTTCGCACCTTCCGGTGTCTCCATCGTCACGGTGACGGTTCCGTCCTTTGCCACCAGGTACGTGAGCGTGAACTTCAGCTGATCCGCTCCGACGGGGTACAGATAAGTGTACGTGACGGCAAGTCCTTCCGGTCTCTCCTCCGTTTTCACGCCTTCGTCATTGCCGAAAAAGCGTCTCGAGAGCCGCAGATCATCGCTGACGAGGCGCCAGATTCCCTGTCTTGCCGGCATCCCGTTGCCGCGGTCATTGTCGGTCGGCGCGCGCCAGAAGTTCGGCCGCACCACGCCCTCAAGCAGCTCCCTGCCGCCGTAGACATAGGAAACCAGGCCTGCCTGCTTCGAGAAGAGCACATGGAAGTTCTCCCCTCTGACACCGATATTATCATCTCCATAGATGATCCGGAATGCCGCATCCGCAGGCGACTCAGAACCCTTCTCCTCGGTCTTCCCGCAGCGCACGGTGCTGATCACACCCTGGCCGAATGCCACTTCATGGCCGGCCTTCGCGTAGGCCACATCTTCCTTCAGGGTGAAGGAGATCGTTGCTGCAAATTCTGCAAAGCCATCTTCCCTGATGCAGGCTTCTGCCTTCATCCGCACGAGCGGGTTCTGCAGCAGCTCTTTCTCCGTCACCGGCAGGGCGTACATCGCCGTCTCGCCCGGTGCCACGGATGTCTGCAGTTCCTTCCGGCAGATCTCCCGGCCGTTCAGCAGGACGATCTCCTCACAGCGGAAAGCGTCCGTATTGGTAAAGAGATACGCATTCCGCACAAGCACACGCTGCGGCTCCACCTGAATCCGGAGTCCCTGGTAGCAGGCCTTCACTTCCTGCATCTTCGGGGAGGCAATCCGCGGATTCGGGACATTTCCATAAGAAGAGATCCCTGCGATCGGAACCTCGTTCAAGGCCACACCGTTTCCGGAGAAGTTTCCGTCGTGCGGGCGGTCCTGGAAATCACCGCCGTAGCCCGCCACCCAGTTGCCGTAGCGGTCCTTCTTGTAAATGGACTGATCAATGTAGTCCCAGATGAAGGCGCCCTGGAAGAGCGGCTCTTCCTCCATATAGTCGGTATAGAGCTGCATGCCGCCGTTGGAATTGCCCATGGAGTGGGTGTACTCACAGAAGAGGAACGGCTTGTTCCGGTTCTCCTCGTGGGACAGGAATTCTCTCAGCCAGGAGACCGGCGGATACATTCTGGAGGTGATATCCGTCGTCTCCGGGTAGCGCGGATCATTCGCGACGCTCTCGTAGTGCACCAGCCGCGTCGGATCCAGTTCCCGGAACCGGGCCGCCATATCACGGATGACGGTGCCGCCGAGGGACTCGTTGCCGACCGACCAGATCAGGACTGCCGGATGGTTCCGGTCACGGGTGTAGCACCCGTCGATCCGGTCAAGCAGCAGCGGCTTCCAGGTTTCATCATCCCACGGCAGCACGTAGTCAGTCGTATGCTCCCCGGTCATGATGTGCGTCCAGGTGCCATGGGTTTCCATATTATTTTCCGCGATTAGATAGAGTCCCAGCTCATCCGCGAGATCGTAGAGAAGTTCCACATCCGGATAGTGGCTCGTGCGGATCGCATTGATATTGCTCTGTTTCATCAGGATCAGATCCTGGTATACCTCCTCCGGCTGTACGGCTCTGCCGTGGACAGCGGAGAAGTCGTGGCGGTTCGCGCCGTGGAAGATGATCCGTCTGCCGTTCAGTTCCATGACCGCTTTCCGCAGGCGGAACTCCCGGAAGCCGACCCGGACCGGAATTGCCTCCGTCAGAGCCCCGTCCGCATCCGAAACCAGCAGCAGAAGGCTGTACAGGTACGGATCTTCCGCACTCCACAGATGCGGTGCCAGGACCTCCATCAGGATCGTGAAGGTTCCATCCGCCTCCGGAACGGCGCCGACTTCCGTGACCAGCTTACCGTCCGCATCCGAGAGCCTAGCCCGGATGCCGGCACCTGCCCCCTGTGCCCTGATCTTCGCCACCAGCGATGCCCTGCTCCCGTCAAACGGCACCGGGTCCTTGACAGCCTCGCTGCCGCCGAAGATGGTTTTCACGGTGAAATCTTCAACGCGGACCTTCGGCAGGATCATCAGGTTCACGCTCCGGTAGATGCCGGAGAGCCGGAAGAAGTCCTGGTCCTCAAAGTGGCTGCCGATGTTCCACTTCGTCACTTCGCAGGCGAGCCGGTTGATCCCTGCCCGGACATACGGTGTCAGATCGAATTCCTTCGCCATGAAGGAATCACTTGCATATCCCACATACTGACCGTTCAGCCAGACGGCGATGCAGCTTTCCGCCCCCTCAAACCGGATCCGGATCTGCTTCTCGTCCGCCAGATCTTTCTCCGTGAGGGCAAAGGTCTTCACATACTGCCCCACCGGGTTGAACTGCAGCGGGATTTCTTTGTGGCTCACCGCTTCGTGCCCGTCCCATGGATACTGGGTGTTCACATACTGCGGCCTGTCATAGCCCTGAAACTGGATCGAAGACGGCACCGGGATCAGGTCCCAGCGGGTCACATCCACCGTCTCCTTCATGAAGTCTTTCACGGCTGCTTCCGCATTCTCCGCGTAATGAAAATGCCAGTAGCCGTCGAGCGAGCGCACGAGGGCGGACTGCGGCCGTTCCATCACGGAAACCGCCCCTGCAACAACGGCTTTCTCTTCGCTTTCATATGGAATAAACGCCGCCCGGTGTGGCATTCTGTTCTCAAATGTTTTTGCCGGATCGGCGAGATCCGGTCTGTAATGATCTCTCATGATGCTCCTCCAGATGATGAAATTCCGATGCCGGATATGGTGAAACCGACATAATATCATACCTTATAGTATAGTCTAATTCGGATGGACTTTCAATTGCAACTTGTGGGAATGTCTGGTATAGTAGAAGCGATGTTTTTTGAAAGGACGAACGATCGAATGTTAATGAAATACCTGATTCTGTTTTTTATTTCCATGGTTCCGCTGATTGAGCTGCGTGGTGCGATGCTCTTTGCCACCGGCTGGAATATGCCGTTGCTGCCGAGCTACATCGTCTGTATCCTCGGAAATATGTTACCGGTCCCTGTGATTTTCCTGTTTGCCAGAAAGGTTCTGGAATGGGGCAAGGACAAGCGCTATACCGCGAAGTTCTTTACCTTCTGTCTGGAAAAGGGACACGCTGCAGGGGAAAAGCTCACAAAGAAGGCCAGCACGACCGGCCTCTTCATCGCCCTGATGCTCTTCGTGGGCATCCCGCTGCCGGGTACCGGTGCCTGGACCGGCACGCTTGCGGCCTCATTGCTGGATCTTGATATGAAAAAGAGCACCCTGGCAGTCCTGCTCGGCGTCCTGATCGCCGGCATCATCATGGGACTCGCAGGCACAGGCCTTTTCTCATTTTTCCGGTAATGTGATATCTGAGCGAAAAGGAAGGAGGATGGTTTGATGAAAAAGAAGCAAATGTTCTCACAGATCTTATTTATCCTGCTTGGCCTCGGCTGTGGCGTCCTTGCAGGAATCGTGATCGGGAAAACGGCGAATCTGAATGATGCCGCAGATGATGGATTCCTGCTCTTCATGCTCCGCTATGTCGGTTCGCTGCTTCTGATCGCCCTTGCCTTTCCGGTGCAGATTATCTGCCATGAGGGCGGCCATCTCCTCTTCGGCCTGCTTTCCGGTTACCGATTCTCCTCCTTCCGGGTCGGATCTCTGATGATCACAAAGGATGCAGCCGGAAAGCTGGTCCGGAAAAAGCTGTCCCTGGCCGGGACGGGCGGCCAGTGCCTGATGGCACCGCCGTATACCGAAAGAGATGAGAACGGCATGCCGGTCTACCCCGGTGATGATTATCCCTGCGTTCTCTACAACCTCGGCGGGGTCCTGATGAATCTGATCCTCGCGGTGCTTTTCTTCCTCGTGTGGCTGATCATCCGGAATATCCCCGCTGTCAGATTCCTGTCGATCTTTTCCCTGGGCATGATCATCATCGGTGTTTACCAGGCCTTGTCAAATGGTATCCCGATCGCAACACCGCAGATCCAGAACGACGGCGCAAACATCCGCACCCTTCTGCAGAGTCCGACAGCGAAGCGTGCTTTCTGGATCCAGATGCAGGCAAATTCGGTAAGCCATGAAGGCATCCGGCTCAGCGAGATGCCGGAAGACTGGTTCACCATGCCTGCAGAGGAAGACATGGGCGATGCCCTGACCGCTTCCATCGCCTTTTTCCGTGAAAACAGGCTGATCGATGCGGGCGCCTATGATGAGGCTGCCGATCTGATCGAAGAACTGCTGCAGAACACCGCCTGCGCCATTCCGGGGATCTACCGGAATATGCTCGTCATGGATAAGGCGACGCTGCTCCTGATCAAAGATGCCGATGCAGACGTCCTGTTTCTCGAGGAGAAGCAGCAAAAAGCATTCATGGCACAGATGAAAAACTTTCCAAGTACGCTCCGCACGGAATACCTCCTTGCGCTCTCTGATGGGCAGTTCTCCAAGGCAAAAAAAATCCGCGATCATTTTGAAAAGATCGCGGAATCCTATCCAAATCCTGTCGAACTGGTTGCAGAGCGTACGCTGATGGATGCCGGAAAAGCTTCCATCATTCCTTCCGCATCTGCACCGGCGTGATGCCGAATTCTTTCTTGAAGAGCCGGTTGAAGTGTTCCACATTCTGGTAACCGATCATCCCGGCAATCTCTTCGACTCTGACGCTGCTGTTCTTCAGCAGCGTTTTTGCTCTCCGCAGCCGGATCTTCTTGACATGATCGCCAAAGGTCATGCCGGATTTTTCACGGATATACTTGGAGACATATGGCTCCGACAGATACATCTCCTTCGCCAGGTCGCCGAGCGTAATCGTCTGATAGTCCTCCTGGATCCGGTTCAGCATCGTCATCAGACGCTCATCAACAATCTCTTTTTCTTTGATCTCCGGGATCTGATTCACCGCAGAGACCAGGGCTGAGATGGAGGCCTGGAGGATATCCTCCGCAAACCCGATGCCCCAGAACCGTCTCTCCTGCGCGAGAATCCCGACAAAGGCAATCGCCTTCGAGGAAGAACTGGAACTCAGCGCATGCTCATCATAGCTTTCCAGTTCATAGCTGATCCCGAAATACTGCTTGATTGCATTGCTTACGGCATCCAGACGGCCGTTGCCGTTTGCCTTGACGGTCCTGGCTGCCCCACGGTGATAGAGTCTCACCTCTGCGAGGATTCCCTCACGTTCTGTAAATCCACTCTCCATGATCTGGAAGATGTGCTGATTGTTCACATACTGTTCTGTCAGGATCTCATAGATCCGGGCAGAAGTCTGCCTGGTGCCACCTGCCGCAGTCTGAATGGTATGTTCGAGTTCTTTACGCATCTTTACCGGAACATTGATCCCATATTCCTTGCGCAGAACGGCTGTCGGCGTACTGCCATGGCCCTCAAAGTCGCTGTAGTCGGCAGATGACGTGCTGTGTCCCGTTGCACGCAGAACACCTTCATAGCCGCCTTCCGCAAAGAGATTCATCATCTCTTCCGTCAGGCTGATACCCTCTTTCCGGACCGGCACCTCATCCTGCCGGTACCAGCCGGCCTCAGAGAGCTCGTCCTGGTCAACGGTAATGGTCTCATCCCCGTCCAGGTCACAGAAAAAGCCCATCAGCAGCGAAGAGGAAAAGCTCCATGGCTGACTCTTATAGAATCTGAGATTCTTCACCCGCACACCGGTCTCTTCCATGACCTCTCTGGCCACGGTCTGCTCGATCGTCTCACCGATCTCTGTAAAGCCGGCTACCAGGGCAAAATGCGCATATGCCCTTCCAGCATACTTTGTCAGCAGGATACGGTCATGGTTCAGGACACCCACGATCACGGCCGGGCAGATCTTCGGATACTCAATCGTTCCACAGTCCGGGCAGTAGACCATCCGTTCCTTCCCGGAGTGCAGCATCGGCTTCCCGCAGCGTCCGCAGTACCGCCTGTCACCATACCAGCGGAACAGCTGCCACCCCGTGATCACGGCAAATGCGGTCACAAAAGGTTCCCCTTCTTCCGGCATGAATGCACCACGGAACTGGCGGGCATCCACCAGTTCCATCCCGGCCGGAAGACATGCATCCTCTTCCCGGAGTTCTGCAGTCGCGTCCACCAGATAGTAGTCCTTCTCCCCGATCCGGAATGCAAACCTTGGTTCCGCTGTAAACGCAGCCTGAACTTCCCCGATCTCAGGCAGAGTCCTTTCCAGTACACCTCTGTCCTGCTTCTCCCACACGAGTACGGCATGCTCCGCAAAACACAGCGCGATGTCATGAAGACCCGGAGTTTTCTCCGGGTCATAGTGGTTGTCGTAGGTATATTTTCCAAGATCCTGAATCATACTCCCTCCACAACGTATCTTCTTATTCGGCCTTCACCGCTTCCTCTTCCGCCTTCTCCGGCTTCTCGATATAGCGGACGTAAAGCTTCGACATATCGCAGAGCTTCGCCGCGAGCTTTTTCGTCATCTGCTTCTCTGTCATCCGCCACTGCCAGTTCGTCCCGGTTGTGGACGGGAAGTTCATCCGCGCCTCATTTCCAAGAACCAGCACATCCTGCATCGGAATCACCGTATGCTCCGCAACGCTCATATACGCCGTCCGGATAAATGCCCAGACGAATTCCTCCTCGGAGCAGCCTTCGATTCCGAGGTACTTCTTCGCATACTCCTTCACTTCCTTCGAGGCAGTCCGGTACCAGGACAGGGTTGTATCGTTGTCATGGGTTCCGGTGTAGACGATGCAGTTCCTGATGTGGTTGTGCGGCTGGTAAGCGGAATCAGACAGCCCGTCAAAGGCAAACTGCAGCACTTTCATGCCCGGATACCCGGTGCGCTCCACAAGCGCCTCGACAGTCGGGGTCATGACGCCGAGATCCTCTGCGATGATATCCACATCCTTGCCGAGCACGAACTTCACGGTATCAAAGAGCCAGTCGCCCGGTCCCTTCTCCCAGTGTCCGCCGGCTGCCGTCTCATCCCCCGCCGGGATGAACCAGTACTCGTCGAACCCGCGGAAATGGTCGATCCGGAGGGTATCATACCACTCAAAGGCCTTTTTCAGGCGGGCGAGCCACCACTTGTACCCCGTATCCGCATGGTACTTCCAGTTGTAGAGCGGGTTGCCCCAGAGCTGGCCGGTCTCCGAGAACGCATCCGGCGGACAGCCAGCCACGCCGATCGGACGATGGTCTTCATCAAACTGGAAGAGCTCCGGACTGCCCCATGCATCAGCCGAATCAAAAGAAACATAGATCGGCAGGTCACCGATGATCCGGATTCCGGCTTCGTTCGCATACTCCTTCAGTGCCTTCCACTGCTTGTCGAATTCAAACTGCAGGAAGGAATAGAAGAAGATCTCCCGCTCGAGCCTTGTCCGCTCCGCTGCCAGCGCTTCTTCCTTCCGGAGCCGCAGCTCTTCCGGCCACACATCCCAGGAAGCCCCGCCGCGGTCGCTCTTGATCGCCATATAGAGCGCATAGTCCGGCAGCCAGTCTGCATTGTCCTCCGAGAACTTCCGGAAAGCAGCCCGGTCTTCTGCCGCTGCATTCTTCACAAAGTTCTCAGCTGCCTTCTTCAGCAGCGGGAACCGCTCGACATACAGCTTGCCGTAGTCAATCTTTGTCTTGCTCTTTCCGAAGTCGCAGGCCGCCAGATCCTTTTCGGCCAGCCATCCTTCCTCCATCAGGGTCGCCGGATCAATGAAATACGGATTCCCCGCGAAGGTGGAGAATGCCTGGTACGGGCTGTCGCCGAAGCCGGTCGGTCCGAGCGGCAGGATCTGCCATGCACTCTGTCCCGCTTTCACAAGCCAGTCCACAAAATCATACGCTTCTTTGCCGAATGTCCCGATGCCGTATGCTCCCGGCAGTGCGGAGATCGGCAGTAAAATACCACAGTCTCTCATAACTCCTCCATTTATTAACTTACAGCACCAGGCTCAGGATCAGCGGAACGCTGATCAGCCCGACGATGTTTGAGATCACAGCCATGCTGGCACCGGTCGTCAGATCCCCGCCATATGCCGCCGGAAAGATAATCGTGTTCATGCCGAGCGGCATCGCCGCTGTAAAGGTCACAAGCAGCAGGATGTCCGGCGGTGTTCCGATCACCTTGAACAGGAAATAGAAGCCGATCGGCAGCAGGATGGTACGAAGCAGTGTCAGGACGTAGACCGGTTTCACCTGCAGCAGCTTCTTCAGCTCAAACTTTGCGACGACAAAGCCGGTCAGCAGCATGGCAAGGGCTGAGAAGCAGTTTGCCAGCGCCCCGAGTGTCGTGGTCACAAAGGTAGGAAGCGGCGGGTGAATGAGACCCAGCACGATTCCAAACAGCATAAATGCAAACATCGGGTTCGCGAGCGACTTCAGCGTGAACTTCTTCTGTCCGCCCGTCAGCCAGACCACGCCGATGCTGTAGACCAGAATCGTTCCCGGCAGGGAAAACATCAGATAGGTAAACAGCTTTTCCTGGCCGAAAAGGCCGAGGATCAGCGCATTTCCCATAAAGCCCATATTTGTGATCATAAAGGAATACTTATAGAGGCCCTGCACGCCCTTGTCCTTCGAGAAGAACGGGGCAAGAACGATGCCGATCACCATGGACATCAGGTAATAGGCAATACTGTAGAGCAGCGCCGGACCATTGGAAACGAGGTTCTCAATGGTGCAGTTGCTGTAAAAGGAATTGATGATCAGTGCCGGCATGACGACAAAGCTGAGGAGCTTGCTGATCGTCTGGTCAGCATTCTCCGGAAGCAGCTTGATCTTGTGAACGCCCCAGCCGATCAGGATGCACGCGAACAGATAGAGCATCTGGTTCAGCGTCGGAATAAAAGCCTGCATGTAACTATTTCTCCAATCTTATACTGCGTAACTGACAAAGGCGAACCGTCTGCTCTCGGCATCCCAGGAATTCACGTTGATGGTGCCCTGGCCGCCCCACAGGGAAACGATCTTTCTCTGATCAGAACCGTCTGCATTCATCATCCAGAGTTCCACCGGCATATTCGGCAGATGCTCATGCGGCTCGAGCTGATCCGCACCGTAGGAGATGTAGACGACCTTCTGGTTATCCGGCGAAATGTGCGGGAACCAGTTGTTGCGATGGTTCGTGGTCAGCTGCGTCTTCTTCGAGCCGTCCGCCTTCATCCGCCAGACCTGCATGAGACCGTTCTTCGTGGAATGATACCAGATATAATGTCCATCCGGAGAGTACTCACAGCCATCGTTGTAACCACCGGTTGTCAGCTGAAATTCTTCTGTGCTCGGCTCCTCTCCCGGCCCCGGCACTTCGACCGTGTAGACATCCGCTGCAAATCCGCCGTCCTCAAGACCACGGAAACCACAGTAGGCCATCATCGTCCCGTCCGGCGACCAGCCATGCAGGAAGCTTGGGCTCTTGTCGATGACCAGTCTTGCCTCACCACCATCGATCGGCGCGATGAAGATTCTCGAGGAGAACGGCTCTCCTTCCTGCTTTCCGGCTGTCATCTCGCTGACAGCGATCTCCGTCTCATCCGGAGAGACGACATGGTCGTTATTGACATTCTGGGCAACACCGGTGTCGATCAGGGTCTCTCTTCCGGTCGCAAGGTCATAGCGCCAGATCCTGCCCTCCGAATTGAAAAGCATTGCGTTCTGCGTCTTCAGCCAGTTCGGTGCTTCGATCACACGGTTGAACTTCGCCAGGGTCTTCACCTCACCGGTGACGATATCATAGGTGTGCAGGAAACTGACACAGTCCCCGCGCTTTGCAGCATAGCCGTTCAGCATCTGATGGAGCGCACCGAGATCCCCTGCGATATCACTGCCATAGTGTTCCTGGTCCAGGATCATCGGGATTCTGTGCCCGACTGCAAAGCGGAAAATCCCTGCGACATCCAGTGCACCGGTCCCGATGGTCACATCATGCGGATCATCCAGCATTGCACCCTTCAGGAAATCCTTGAAGTGGATGGATTTCACACGGTAGACATTCCTTCTGAGGAAGGCCAGCGGATCCTCGCCGGCAATCATCACCCAGCCGGCATCGACCTGCATGAAGACCTTGCCCTGGCAGCGGTCCACCAGATATTCATAGACAGAATTCCCAGAGTGCCCGTCCATCTCCATGCCGGAAACCTTTGCTGCAATCTCCTTGCCCTCATTATGAATGAGCACATTAATTCCGAACGGTGCCATCGCGTCTGCTGCGGCCATCAGGGAGATCGCCGTCTCCTCCAGACTCACCAGATCAAAGGATGTCGGCGGCTTCACGACGATCTGCGCAAGGTCCGTCACCTCTTTGATCTTCTTCAGGAGTTCCACCTGTCCTGCAGGATTCTTCGCAAAGAAGTGGATCGACCGGATCGTAAGCCCGATCTCCCGGATCTCCTCCGCATGTGCAATCAACCAGTCTGCTGACCAGATGAAGTTCCTGTACTGCGGGATCTCCACCGTCGATACGCAGGGCTCGATCTCTTTTATTCCCGCTTCCCGGATCGCCCGGAGGTTCTCCATCACATCACCCTTCATCTGCGAAAATGGTCCAAATAGCTGCACACCAAATACCATCTGTTACCTCCTCCCAGCCTATGTAAATGATGCATCTTCCCTTGTTCAGGCATGCCAGTAAAACCAATTATAGATTGTATCACACTCCCGTGAAAATGAAAAGTACCCTGCTGATCGCACGGGTACTTTCATCTCTGCTTTCCTTCCTCCAGCCGGAGCAGTTCCTGCATGAGTTCCTTCTCTGTATATCGTTCGTTTGCATCAAGGCGGATACAGTGTTCAATGATCTCCCAGATCGGGCCCGCCGCCCTCTGATCTCTTGGATAGCGACCGGTGAGCATGACATTCAGGAGGATCCCCACTGCATAGATGTCTGACTTTGCCGATGAGGCCTTCAGCCCAAATCCTGCCTGCTCCGGTGCCGCATACTCGATGGTGCCCATGTATCTCGTGTCGGCCGACTGATCCGGGTCATACCACTTCGCGACATTCACATCAAGAAGGACAACCTTCCCTTCGGGGCTGATCATAATATTGGACGGTTTGATATCTCTGTGTACGATCGGAACCGGCAGCGTATGCAGTTCCTCGAGGATCCCACAGAGTTGCTCTGCAACAGCAATTGCTTCGGTCTCCGGAAATAATCTCTCCTCCAGCGTTTCTGCAAGGGTCTTTCCCTCGATGTACTCTTCGATGACGATCAGGCGGTTCTCTCCCTCAAACAGCGCCACGATTTTCGGCATATGCCGGACGGGATGTCCCATGAGATATTGATAGATGCTCTTATCATAAGTCCCGAGAAGCTTCTTGATATAGCGCACGCCCGTCTCCCGGTGTCTGACAAGAAGGATGTCCTCCCTGTTCTGTATTCTCTTCTCCTCAAGATAGAACGACAGACTGCACACAGCCTCGTCTGACAATCCTCTGTAAGGATCCTCCATCGCTGCCTGAAAGGCATCCTCAGAGGGATAGACTTCACTCGCATCAATCGTATTGACGAATCCACATTCCGTGCACATCCATTCCCCGTCGTTGTCCCGGAATCCGGGCTGGATATTCAGCATGGCGCCACACCGGTCACAGCGCCAGACGATGTCATCTTCCGCATCGACTTCCGGATTGATCAGCATCTCTCCGCAGCCGAGGCAGAGCCAGTAAGGAAGACGGGAATCAAAGCCCTTCTGCAGTGTCAGATTGGCATTGCAGCGCGGGCAGACTTCATAGGAATCGCCTGCTTCCATCCTGTTTTCATCCATGTGAACCATTGCGATCTCTCCTTGCTCATCCAGTCAATCCCTAACAGAAGTTCGCTAAACAAACCCCGGCAGAAGGAGTCGTTCCTGATCCTTCCTGCCGGGGTTGTGATTTCCTATCGCTTATTTACTTAAGCCCACGGATTCTCTGTCGGATATGGCAGGCTCTTCGGCTGGTTGTAAGCGATGTCCTGAACGCCGAGGAACTTGAAGACCTCGAACAGGCTCTTGCCGTGATGGCCGAATGCCACTGCACCGTGATGTGGATATCTCTTCTGGATCAGGACGTGGCGATAGAAACGGCCCATCTCATGGATCGCGAAAATACCGATGCCGCCGAAGGATGTGGTGGCAACCGGAAGCACCTCGCCCTCTGCGATGTAGCTTCTGAGATTGCCGTCAGAATCACACTGCAGGCGGTAGAAGGTGATCTCGCCCGGAGCGATGTCGCCCTCGAGTGTTCCACGTGTGAAGTCCGGATCGGATCCTTCCGGCTCAAGCAGTCTGTGCTGGATCAGCTGATACTTGATCGCACGGTCGGAGCACATCTTGCAGGAAGGTGTGTTGCCACAGTGGAAGCCCATAAAGGTATCGGTCAGTGTATAGTCGAACTTGCCCTTGATCTGCTCTTCCCACATCTGAGCCGGTACGGAGTTGTTGATGTCAAGCAGGGTGACTGCATCATCCGATACGCATGCGCCGATGTACTCGGACAGCGCACCGTAGATATCAACCTCGCAGGATACCGGGATGCCGCGGGAAGCAAGGCGGGAGTTGACGTAGCAAGGCTCGAAACCGAAGGTCTCCGGGAATGCCGGCCAGCACTTGTCTGCAAATGCAACGTACTTTCTTGCACCCTTGTGGTTCTCTGCCCAGTCAAGCAATGTCAGCTCGAACTGAGCCATGCGCTCCAGCATGTCACCGTAGTACCTGCCTTCGCCCATCTCCTTCTTCATGTCTTCACAGACTTCCGGAATTCTCGGGTCGTTCGCATGCTCCTTGTAGGAAACGAACAGATCCAGCTCGGAGTTCTCCTCAATCTCGACACCCAGCTCATACAGGCCCTTGATCGGTGCATTACATGCGAAGAAGTCCTGCGGACGCGGTCCGAAGGTGATGATCTTCAGGTTGCTGACACCGACGATGGCACGGGCAACCGGGATGAAGTCACAGATCATCTTTGCGATATCATCTGCGGTTCCGACCGGATATTCCGGAATGTAGCCCTTCAGGTGTCTCATGCCAAGGTTGTAGGAGCAGTTCAGCATACCACAGTATGCATCGCCACGGCCGTTGATCAGATCGCCGTCGCCCTCTGCTGCTGCTACGAACATGCACGGGCCGTCGAAGTTCTTTGCAATCAGGGTCTCCGGTGTCTCCGGACCAAAGTTGCCAAGGAAAACAACCAGCGCATTGCACTCTGCTGCCTTTACGTCAGCAACTGCAGCGAGCATGTCCTTCTCATTTTCAACCGTTACCTTGGACTCGTAGATCTCGCCCTTATAGGCAGCTACGATTGCTTCACGTCTCTTCTCCGAGAGAACGATCGGGAAACAGTCACGGGAAACCGCGATCAGTCCCAGTTTTACTTCTGGAATGTTTGTCATACCAACTCCATCCTTTCATATTTTAGTCATCATCTTTGATGATTTCCTACATGATCTTATTCTTCAACCTTCTGCAATATCGATATTCTTCCCGCTCAGTCCGACATATGCGCCCATCGCCGCTTCTCTCGAATCCGGATGTGCGAGCAGCCACTTGTTTCTTGCTGTCATCAGGCGGTCCTCTCCTTCATCGGACAGTCCTTCCGGCTTTGCGGTATTCGTTCCCTTCGGCAGGACAACGGCAACACGGAATCCCTTCTCTGCATTCACGTGGCATGGCGCATAGTGCAGCGTCGTTGCGTAGACCTCAACGGCGATACCGGCTGGCACCTTAAATGCCTTCACCTTTGCGGTATCGAGCACACCTTCCTCGATCTCATCTTCCTTTGCAAGCAGCAGAATGAAATCTTCATCACCGATGTTCACTTCACTGTCACGGTGATACTCCAGGCAGTTCAGCTTTGTATTATGTCCCCAGCACATGCCAAGCTCGATTGGCATCCCGCCGTAGGTGCTGTTCTGAAACTTCTCAAAAACCGCGCACGCTTCAAGGGAAGCAATACCCGGCTGATAAGCCGTTCCCTCTTCCGGAAGCGGAATCTCTTTCATCGCAGCAACCAGTTCACTGGTATCAATCCCCGAAATCACTTTTCCATAAGGCTTGAAGGCCTTGTCAAAAACCGATAAAACTTCCATTTCATCCTCCTTATCATGCCACATTATCTGAAAATCTTTCTTTCAAACATACAAATCCATTATACGTCAAAACAAGGCAGAATAGCAAGATAAGGGTTCACTTTTCCTGACAGATTTTCTGTTTCATTTGACTTTTCCTTCCAATTGTTCTATTCTATCCTGCAAATGCATAGAATTGCAGCATGATTCAGGGGAGGGGGACAGAAGATGTCAACAATTACAAGAGATGAGGCTTTGGCCTTGCTGAAGCAGTATAACAAAGATCCGTTTCATATCCAGCACGCACTCACGGTTGATGTAAAACCCGAACATGAGATGGAAAAAGTCCTGTTCGCTTCTGATGAGCTGACTGGCCTCATCTGGGCAGCCGCCCTGATGCGCCCATCGAAGAGCACAAAGGATATGGAAAAAGAGGGCCTGTAAGGGTCCTCTTTCTCTTATCTTACGATCATCTTTCTGATATGCACGTTCAGATCTTTTTCACATGCTTCTCCCGAAGGAAGGCATAGACGATCACCACTGCACTGTAGATCAGCATCATCTGCCATGCGCCGAGGATATCGCTGAAGTTCAGGATCGCGGCGATGATATACCCGATCAGCGCCACGGTTGTCAGGATATAAAGGGCGGTCGGTTTCACTTTGAAAGAGCTCTTTGCCATGGCTTCTGGATTCTTCTTGTAGATCAGGTAGCCTGTGAAGATCGGGAAGAGCACATAGATCAGGGAGACGCCGTTGCCAAGTCTTGCGATCGTGCTGATGTCAAGCCCGGTCAGGATCGGGATCATACCGATGATATAGAAGATCACCAGCAGCACCCACGGTGTTCCGCGCTTGCTTAAGCTTGCAGCCTGCTTCGGCAGCCACCCCTCTTCTGCTGCGATCAGAAGGCCCTTGGTGCACCAGGTGAAGGTCGCGTTCAGGGTCGATGCCACAGCAAACATACCGCCGCCGACGATGAAGAAGTAGTAAACCGGCTTCGGGAAGATTGCCTGTGATACCAGCACCAGACTCTGGCCAGCAACATCCTCGATCGGCAGGACGCCGACAGCGACGACACCGATAAAGGCATAAAGGATCGCAACTGCAACGGTACTGTAGATCATCGCCCGCGGGAGATCTCTTCCCGGGTTCTTCATCTCACCGCCAAGTTCCGACAGGAATTCCGCGCCGCCCGTCGCAAAGGTCAGAAGGCTCGCGCCGGTCATGAAGTTGATAAAGCCGTTCGGCATGATCGCAGAGATCCCGCCGGAGAAGACCGACCAGTTCACCTTCGGCAAACCAAAAGCGATGAACAGGACCATTGCCGCTACAAGAATGATGACCAGGATGTTCTGAAGCTTTGCCGCAATGTCCACACCGAGCACATTCATGATAAAGCAGAGCGTCAGGATCCCTGCTGCCACAGCCGTCTGGCTGAGACCCGGCACCAGGCTTGTCGCATACTCGGCAAAGGTGATGGCAAACATCGCAAGGACCAGCTGTCCTGCTACCAGCAGTGCCAGATAGTAGAAGCCGGTCTTCTTCCCGATATAGTCCCGGACGTAGGTGTACATGCCGCCGGTTGCCGGCACTGCGCTTCCGAGGACTGCCAGGACCATGTTCGGGCAGATGACAAGGACCGCTGCCACCAGGAACGCAAGCGGTGTGCCAGCCCCTGTCAGGGCGATAGTGATGCCGGTCAGGGCCATGATACCGCTGCCGATGATCTGGCCGACGCCGATGCCCATCAGGTCGCCGAGCCCGAGAACCCGTTTCAGTTCGTGCTGTTCGTGTTGTTCACTCATGACGATTTCCTCCCACTTTTATGATAATTGATCAAGTGCCGCTTTGATACAATTCAGCCCACCGAGGAGCTGCTCCTTCGGGCAGGCGATGTTCATGCGCACATATCCGTCGTAGTTTTCCCCGTAGTGTGCACCTGCGTTGAGACCAGCTCCGGCCTCTGCGATCGCATCCACCAGTTCCTCACTCGACTTCCCGTACGCGGTCATGTCAAACCACAGGAGATAAGTTCCTTCCGGCTCTGCCACTTTTACCTTCGGCAGATGCTCGCGCATAAAATCACAGACGATCTGCGCATTTTCCGTGAGGAAAGCACATTCCGCATCCACCCAGTCGTCGCCGTCCTGATATGCTGCCTTGACCGCTTCCAGCCCCAGCGTGTTCGGGACAAACAGATATCTGGCAAAGAGATAATCGCGGTAGCGCCCGCGCAGATCATCTCCCGGAATGATGAGGTTTGATGTCTCAAGCCCGGCGACGTTGAAGGTCTTGCTGCAGCTGGTGCAGAGGATCAGCTGCTCCCGGATCTCCGGAAAAGCCCCCATGCTCACGTGCGCTCTTCCGCCGAGCACCAGATCCCAGTGGATCTCATCGGCCAGGATGATCACATCGTGTCCTTTGCAGATATCCGCCACCTGCTGCAGTTCCTCCCGGGTCCACACCCGGCAGACCGGATTGTGGGGACTGCAGAGCATCAGCACCGAGGCGCCTGCCTCCACCATCTCCTGCAGCTGCGGCAGATTCATATGATAGCCTGTCTCATCGAGAATCAGGTCATTCAGAAGCATCTCTCTGCCGGAAGCCTGAATGATCGAATAGAACGGATCATAGACCGGCGGCTGGACGATCACCTTCGCTCCCGGTTCCGTCAGTGCTTCCAGTGCCTGCGCCATAGCCGGCACAATCCCTCCGGTCGGTACGATCCAGTCCGGTTCGATGACAAGTCCATGCCTTCTCCGGCACCAGTTCACGACCGCTTCCAGATAGGCCGGCTCCAGATCGGTATAACCGATCACGCCGTTGTCGATTCTGGCTTTCAGGGCCGCGAGAATCGGCTCATAGGTCCGGTAGTCTGCATCTGCGATGGAGAACGGCAGCAGCCCGCTCTTTCCCTTATAGTCCATCTCCTGAAAATCCCACTTGATGCATGCCGTTCCCTTCCGGTTCACGCCCTCTTCAAAAGAATATCCCATACGTATCCCCCTCACCTGCATGAAAACAGCTCCCGGAAAAAAGCTGGATAACACAACAGGCATCTCAGCCTGCGTCTTATCCAGCTCATCATTTCCGGTGAATGATTTACTCTCCGACAAGGTCTTATTTTACCATACCTGTTGAGACACTGCAATCAATTAATGATGTACAAAAGCGCATTTCTGCGCTATAATATAGGGATCTGAAAAACAATCCGAAAGGAGTTGTACCATGAATCTGAAACAAATGCTTGGCACCATCACCGGCCGTGTCGGTGACCTGCCGAATCCGGGCAATGTGGCCCTGGTCCGTCAGGCTGCCGCCGAGGGAACGGTCATGCTCATCAACGACGGAACACTTCCGCTGACACCTGGAAAGGTTGCCCTTTTTGGTACCGGTGCAATCGAGACCGTGACCTGCGGCACGGGCAGTGGTTACGTCTTTGCCCCATACACTGTCAGCTTCCGGGAAGGACTGGAACGTGCGGGATTTACCATTACGTCCTCCTCCTGGCTCAGCAAGGCTGCTGCCGCAAGCAAAGAAGCCAACAAGAAAGATAAGACCCTCTCCATGCTGGACCGCAGGTGGAGCGGAAAGAAGATCCTGATCGATGATCCGGCGATCGGTTCTGCCGATCTGCATGAAGCACTTGCTGCGGACATCGCCATCTATGTCATCCGGAGAAATGCCGGTGAAGAAGCAGACCGCAAGGCTGTGAAGGGCGATTACTATCTCTCCGATCAGGAAATGACGAATCTCAGACAGGTTGCGGAGGCCTTCGAGAAGACGATCGTCGTTCTGAACACCTGTGTCATCGATGCCAATTTCCTCTTTGAAATTCCGGGGATCTGTGCCTGCCTCTATACCGGTCTCGGCGGCATGGAAGCCGGCAATGCATTTGCAGATGTCATCACCGGCAAAACCGATCCGAGCGGAAGGCTCACGGATACCTGGGCGAAGTCCTACAGCGATTATCCGGCGGCCGCCACCTTCTCCGGAAACGACGGCATCACCCTCCAGGAAGATTATACCGAGGGCATCTATGTCGGCTACCGCTGGTTCGATTCCATGGGCATCGACCCGCTCTTCCCGTTCGGCTACGGGCTGAGCTACACGACGTTCCGCTATGAGCTCCTCTCGGCCACAGCCGACTGGTCCGCGGTACACCTTGACATCGCAGTCACCAATACCGGAGCTCATGCAGGCCGTGAGGTCGTCCAGGTCTATGCATCAAAGCCTGCGGGCAGGCTCGATCAGCCTTATCAGGAGCTCGTTGCCTATCGGAAGACCAGAGTCCTCGAGCCCGGTGCTGCAGAAACCTTTACCATCCATTTCCCGACGGAGCGGCTTTCCTCCTTTGATGAAACCAGGAATGCTTACCTGATGGAAAAAGGCACCTACCGGATCCGCATCGGCCACAGCAGCCGCGACACGGACATCGCCGCAGCGATTGCACTGGACGAAGATGCCGTGCTGAAATGTGTCAGCGACATCCTGCATCCGGACAAGGAACTGGATCTTGTGAAACCACCGCTGCGAGAAGCAGAAGCCATCCCGGATTCTGCCGTCCTCCTTACGCTCTCTGCCGCTGACTGCATAACAGAAGATAACACCAGCAAGATTCCAAAGACCATCACCACCTACATCCCGGAAAGCGCGGATTACAAATCCTATGTCAATACGAACGCCTTCCAGCTGCCTTATCCATGTACGGAGGAGATTGTCCGCGTGAAGGATGCGCCGGATTCCACCTTCCTGGATGTCTGTGAAGGCAAGGTTTCGATGGAGGAATTCGTTGCCTCCCTGGAACCGGAGGTCCTTACCAGAATCGTCACCGGGACGCTTGAGGAAACCCCATACCAGACCCGCAACCGTCTGCAGAAGAAATTCCGGCATCCGTCGCTGCTGCAGTCATCGGGCCAGACGACAGAACGGTTCATGGACACGCTCGGTATCCCGGCTGCAAGTCTCTTTGACGGTCCTGCCGGCATGCATGTCATCGGCAGCGCCGCGACAGGCTTCCCGGTCGGCATGACACTGGCCGCAACCTGGGATTCTGCCCTGATCGAAGAGATCGGTGAGGGCTATGGGCGGGATATGGCCACCTATCATGTGACCGTCGGTCTCGGCCCCGGCATGAACATCCACCGCGATCCGCTCTGCGGAAGGAACTTCGAATACTACTCCGAGGATCCGCTGATCACCGGAAAGACCGCTGCCGCCTTTACGAAGGGCGTCCAGACCATCCCTGGACGCGGTGTCTCCATCAAGCATTTCGCGACCAACAACCAGGAGGACGACCGCACACTGCTCAACAACACGGTGACGACCCGCGCCCTCCGCGAGATCTATCTGAAGGGCTTTGAGATCTGCGTCCGCGAGGCGGATCCGATGACCGTCATGACCTCCTACAATCGTCTGAATGGCATGCAGACCTCCTCCAACCGTGAGCTGGTGACCGATCTGCTCCGCGGCGAATGGGGATTCCACGGCTTCGTCATGACCGACTGGGGCACCCAGAGTGAGAAGGGCTTTGATCTCCATGCCGGAAATGATCTGATCATGGGTGGCTACCGTGCCGAGACGATCCAGGATATGATGAAGAGCATCGCCCCTGTCTTTGAACCGAATGGCTATGTGAAAGAAACCGTCAGGACCTCCAATCTCGGCTTCATCAAGACCGTGATCACCAGCTGGGGTTCCTTCCATCCGGAAGCAGGCGGAAAAGACAGCGTCACCACGATCATCCCGCCTGGCACGGATCCAAGCGTCAAGGTCATCGATGCCTGCGAGCGAAAGGAAGCGAAAATCCGCAGGAATGCCGGCGGCGGCTACATTGTCACCTGGTTCGGCACCAACCGCGGCGCCTACCTCTCCCTCGGCGACCTTGAGCGTTCCGCGATCCGCGTTCTGACCGGCCTGATGAACTCCGCCGCAAAGGACGATCTGTACGAGGCCCTTGGAAAGAAGAAATAAACCCGAACTATAAAATATAAAGGACGTGCGGATGGATTCCTGTTCCATCGCACGTCCTCTTTTTCTGTTTTGGATTTCACAGCTGTTCAGCGCTGACGTCTCATTTCGTCAGCTTTTCCAGCACCTGCACGAGTTCATCGATCTTCGCTGCCCGTTCCTCCTCCGTCGCGGCAGACAGAAGGCAATGCTTCATGTGGGCTGTCAGGACTTCCTTATTCGCCCGCTTCAGAATCGCATCTGTCGCCAGAATCTGTGTGGAAATATCGATGCAGTAGCGGTCTTCCTCGATCATCCGGAGAATTCCGTCGATCTGGCCTCTTGCAGTCTTTAATAACCTGGTTACCTGTTCCTTATCTGCCTGCATACCTACCTCTTCTGTCGCGCACAGCAAAAACGCTGCTTATGCGATTGCAGTTACCTCGTAGCCTTCCTCGGTCACGGCATCGATCAGCACCTGGTCCGCGATCTCCTTCTCAAGGGTGACAACCGCATTGTTCTTCTCCAGGCTGACCTCAGCGGTCACGCCGTCGATGGCGTTCAGGGCCTTTGTCACATGCTTTACGCAGTTCTGGCACATCATTCCTTTGATCTCAAGTGTCTTTGTCATGGTCTCATTCTCCTTATCTTTGCTCTTAACTGTGGTTTCTATATCGGAAATGGTCTGCAGTCCCTCCAGTTTCACGAAGGCTGCCTGCTCCCATTTACGCTCTTCGGTCCGGGTGGTCACGTCCGTGCGGTACTTTGGCTTGAAGAACTTGAGCCGCAGTGCGTTCGTTACAACGAAAACAGATGAAAAGCTCATCGCCGCCGCACCGATCATCGGATTCAGCTTGATGCCAAATGCCGGGTACAGCACGCCTGCCGCGATCGGGATGCCGATCACGTTGTAGAAAAATGCCCAGAAGAGGTTTTCTTTGATGTTCCGGATCACGGCCTTCGACAGCTGGATCGCGTAGTTCACATCCATCAGATCACTCTTCATCAGCACGATGTCCGCCGACTCGATCGCGACATCCGTGCCGGCCCCGATCGCGATGCCGACATTCGCCCGCGTCAGTGCCGGTGCATCATTGATTCCGTCGCCGACCATCGCCACGACATGCCCTGCCTCCTGCAGTTCTCTGACATGCCGTTCCTTGTCCTCCGGCCTCACCTCCGCGATCACGCGGTCAACCCCGACCTGGCGGCGGATCGCCTCGGCAGTCTTCTCATTATCCCCGGTCAGCATCACCACATCGATGCCCATGGCCTTCATCTCGGCAATCGCCTTCGCACTCGTCGGCTTCACGACATCCGCGACCGCGATAATCCCGAGGAACCTCTTTCCGGTCCTTCCGCTCACAGCCGCTTCAGCACTTCCGCCGGAAGCAGTTCCAGTCATACCACCGGAAGCCTCCTCCGCAAAGTACAGTACGGTCTTCCCGTCACCGGCAAGCTTCTCCGCCCGGTCTGTGATCTCCGTAGGAACCCGCACGCCCAGGTCTGCCATATAGGCGGCGTTGCCGCCCCAGACCTTTCTCTCTTCCAGGAATCCCTCGATTCCCCGTCCATTGATGGTATCGAGCGACTTCGGTGTATCGATCCGGACCTGTAAGCCCTGCCCCTGCCGCTCTTTCGCATAGGCCGCGATCGCCTGCGCAAGCGGATGATCCGAGGCACTTTCAACAGAGGCTGCGAAGCCCAGCAATTCTTCTTCTGTAAGGCCGCAGGAAATGAGATCGGTGACGGCCGGTTCTCCTTTGGTAACCGTCCCGGTCTTATCGAGCACCACGGTGTCGATCGTATGGGCCGTCTCAAGACTCTCCGCTGACCGCACGAGGATTCCGTTCTCTGCGCCCTTCCCGGTGCCGACCATGATCGCCGTCGGTGTCGCAAGTCCCAGCGCACACGGGCAGGAGATCACCAGCACGGCAACCGCCATGGTCAGTGCGAAATTGAATGGCTGGCCTGCGATCAGCCATACGAGGAATGTCACGAGTGCGATCCCGATTACAATCGGTACGAAGATACCGGCGATCTTGTCTGCCAGCCTCGAGATCGGTGCCTTCGAGCTTCCCGCTTCTTCGACCAGTTCGATGATCTTGGAAAGCGCGGTATCCTCACCGACTCTGGTTGCCCGGAATGTAAAATACCCGGAGTGGTTCACGGTTGCGCCGGTTACTGTATCTCCCTCACCCTTTTCGACCGGCAGGCTCTCGCCTGTGATCGCAGACTCATCCAGCGCGCCGTGGCCCGTGAGAATCACGCCGTCCACAGGGACGGTCTGACCAGCCTTCACAACCACTGTGTCCCCGACCGCCACCATACTCTGCGGCACTTCTTTTTCGACACCGTCCACCAGAATCGTTGCCGTCTCCGGGACCAGTTTGACGAGCTTTGTGATCGCATCGCTGGTCTTCTTCTTGGACCGCGCCTCCATCCACTTTCCAAGTGTGATCAGTGTCAGGATCGTGCCCGCCGATTCAAAATACAGATCCATGCCGAAGACATGGTAGGTGTTCATATCGCCATGTCCGATGGCATAAGCCATGCGGAATGTCGCGTACAGGCTGTAAATAAAGGATGCTGCCGATCCCAGTGCGATCAGTGAGTCCATGTTCGGACCGCCCTTCGCCAGCATCTTAAAGCCCACTTCATAGTACTTCCGGTTCACGAACATGATCGGCAGCACCAGCGTGATCTCCGTCAGCGCCACAACCAGCATGTTCTCCATGCCCTTAAGGAAGCCCGGCACCGGAAGCCCCATCATACCGCCCATGCCCACATACATCAGCGGGATCAGGAAGATAAAGGAGAAGATCACCCGGAACCGCATGTGGCGGCTCTCTTTCTCCGCCAGGGCTACACTATTCTCCCTGGCCGCCGCCTGCACCGCCGCACGGGACATCCCCCCGGCCGCACCGGCCTGGCCTCCGGCGGCACCGGTTCCGCCAGATCCGGCAGGCATTCTTGGGATCGCCCCATATCCAGCCTTATCCACCACCCGGCAGATATCGTCATCTGTAACCCGCTCATCGAGCACAACGGTCATCTTATTCTGGAGGAGATTCACATTGACTTCGCTGGTTCCATCAAGCTTCTCAACTGCCTTCTGCACCCTCGCCGCACAGGCCGCACAGGACATCCCTGTGATATCAAATGTTTCCTTCCTTGTTTCTGACATGATACTGATCTGCTCCTTCATTGATATACTCAAGTGTAGGAAGCCACGGAGGACCCCCCACCCGGGTGTCCTCTATGTTAGTGCTTTTTAGCTTTTTTGTCAAGGGCTGTGCTTCCAATTCTCTCTGAAAAAACGCCCTTACCGCCTGTGAAAACTTTTGTCAATCCGATTGACAAAAGTTTTCACAAGCCAGAAGGTACCCTCTCCCGAGGTTTTTTTGGAGTCGCCCCACCTGCCGCCGGGGCCAGGGGCCAGCGCCGCGTTCCGGTTGCCTTGGGGCTCACGCTGCGGACCATGCGCCGCTCACGCAGGCGGCAAAAAAAAGAGATTCCGCACGCATGTGTGCAGAATCTCTTCGTTTCTGGTTTTTCAAAAAGAATTATAAAAGAATTATACTTCCATCTCTCTTGCTTCTTCGAGGAGTTTGATGATCGGAAGGTGCTGTGGGCAGGCGGTTTCGCACTGGCCGCACTGGATGCAGTCGCTGGCTTTGCCTTTGTCCTGGGTCACGATCATGTATTCGCGGACGGTGCGGAAATGCGGGCTGCCGGCCTTGCGGTTTGCGACGGTGAAGATCTCCGGAATCGGGATGCCCATCGGGCAGCCCTTTGTGCAGTAGTGGCAGGCGGTACATGGGATCGATTTGTCCTCGTCGTATGCCTTCTGCACTGCTTTGATCACTTCGTACTCGTGCTCGGTCAGTGGCTTGAAGTCCTTCATGTAGCTGAGGTTGTCTTCCATCTGTGCGAGACTCGACATACCGCTGAGCACGGTCAGGATATTCTTCTGGCTTGCGACGAAGCGCATTGCCCAGGAAGAATAGGAAAGGCCATTGTTCTCACGGTCAAAGATTGCCTTCGCCGTCGGGATCGGATCAGCAAGGATGCCGCCTTTGATTGGCTCCATGACAGTGACCGGGATGCCGCGCTCGGTGCAGATCTCCCAGTTCTTCTTCGAATTGACACCCGGGTTCTCCCAGTCTGCGTAGTTGATCTGCAGCTGGACGAATTCCACATCCGGATGTGCATCAAGGATCTCCACCAGCAGATCCGGATCTGCATGGAACGAAAAGCCCAGATGCTTGATCAGGCCCTTGGCCTTCTGCTCTCTCGCAAAATCCCACAGGCCATACTCATCGTATTTCTTATAATTGCTTCTCTGGAACGCGTGCAGCAGGTAGTAATCAAAGTACCCTGCCCCCGTTCTCTCAAGGCTGGTGTAGAACTCCTGCTTTGCAGCGGCCTCATCAATGGCATCGCTGTTGACGATCAGCTTGGTGGCAAGTGTGTAGCTCTCTCTCGGATAGCGCTCGACCAGCGCCTTCTTGATTGCCTCTTCTGATCCAGGATAGGCAAATGCTGTATCAAAGTAGGTTCCCCCTGCCTCGAGGAACTTGTCCACCATCAGCTTAACCTGTTCCACATCAATGGTCTCGTCCGCGAGCTTCGGCAGCCGCATCAGACCAAACCCCATCATAAAACGATTATCGGACATCTTCTCCCTCCTTTATTCGCAACGTCGCATCGCTGTATCGTCGCAACGTCGCATCGCTGCATCACCATACATACCCGGAATCCCCTGTGTCTGACAGAGATTCTTCTTCCATAATACCTTCCGGCTGAAAAAAGTGCAAGCGGAAATCCTTTCCATTTGCGGCTGCACAACTCTGTCCAACAGATGTCCAGCATCTTCATTTGACTTCCGGAATTGTTTGTGGCATACTGAACCGGTTCTGACACAGACAGCCAGTCTGCGCCAGCGCACATTCCTTCAGAAAGGTTGACAAAGATATGTGGTTTGAAGAATCCGTCTTTTATCAGATATATCCGCTGGGGCTGACCGGCGCTCCGCATGAAAATCCGGGAGAGGGAACCGAGCCGGTTCCGAGACTCCGGGCCTTGCTCTCCACGGAGGCCGCGGGAACAGACTGGCCCACGCACATCCGGAAGCTCGGCGCAGATGCCGTCTACTTTTCACCGGTTTTTGAGAGTGATACCCACGGGTACAACACAAGAGATTTCCGCCTGATCGACCGGCGTCTCGGGACCAATGCGGACTTCGCCGATGTGGTGCAGGATTTCCATGCACACGGCATCCGGGTCGTGATCGATGCGGTCTTCAATCATGTCGGCCGCGGCTTCTGGGCATTCCGCGATGTGCAGGAAAAGCGGTGGGACTCTCCCTACAAGGACTGGTTCCGGATCTCTTTTGACGGGAATTCGAATTACAATGACGGTTTCTGGTATGAGGGCTGGGAAGGCCACTACGATCTGGTGAAACTGAACCTGCAGAACCAGGATGTCCGGAACTATCTTCTGGATACCGTCCGGTTCTGGGTGAAAGAATTTGACATCGACGGGCTGCGGCTGGACGTCGCCTACAGCCTGGATTTTGATTTCATGAAGCAGCTGCGCCAGCTGGCAAATGCGCTGAGCCACGAGCGCTATGAGGCCGCAAGGCAGGCAGCCGGACCGGCAGCGGACATTCCGGATACGACCTTCTTCCTGCTCGGCGAGACCCTGCACGGGGATTACAACCGCTGGGTGAATGACGAGATGCTGATGAGCTGCACGAACTATGAGTGCTACAAGGGACTCTGGTCAAGCCTCAACAGCCGGAACCTCTTTGAGATCGTCCACAGCCTGAAGCGCCAGTTCGGCCCGGAACCGTGGACCCTCTACAAGGGAAAGCACCTGTTCAACTTCTGCGACAATCATGATGTCACCCGTGCCGCCAGCATCCTGACGGAACCAGGACATCTTCCGGTGCTCTACGGCCTCCTCTTCGGGATGCCGGGCATCCCCTGCGTGTATTACGGCAGTGAATGGGGCGAAAAAGCAAGCAAGCAGGCCGGTGGGGACTGGAACCTCCGCCCGGCGCTTGATCATCCGGAATGGAATGATCTGACTGACTGGATCGCAGCACTTGCCGCTGCCCGCAGGAAGAGCCCTGCGCTCTGCTATGGCGATTTCAGGGATCTCCTGATCACGAATCTCCAGACCGTCTTCCAGCGGGAAGTCTGGAACTTCGCCGGCATCCCGGAAGGTCATGAGCGGGTGCTGGTTGCCGTCAACGCAGACGACAAACCATTCTTTGCGCATTTCCAGGCAGGTACAGAAAAAGCCGTGGATCTCATCACCGGCAAAGGATACTCCCTGCACGATGGAATCGAGATCCCGGCTTTCGGGGTTATTTATCTGAAGGCATAAGACACACGCGGTGAATTCCCTTCCGGATTCTTATTTCTTCGCATTGATTTTGATCACCAGGGAATCGCCGTTGACCGAGTTGGTGATTCTCGCATAGGTCGTTCCGGTTCCGGTGGCCTTCAGGTACAGCCGGATCTTATCGTTATAGGTTCCGGACCAGCTTCCCCATTTCCCGGTTACCAGGGACGGATTGTCGAAGTTGCAGTAGAGAATTCCCTGCGCCTTCCCAATCCCGACCATACGCACCGTGACAGAGAACCACTTTCCGCTCGTGACGCTGACGGATGACTTATTCGCATACAGCCGCGGCTTGACGACGACGATGCAGCGGTATTTCTTTCCATCCGCAGTCGCCGTGATGACTGCTTTTCCAGGCGCGATCCCAAGGATCGTGCCTTTTTGATTCACCTTGACGACGTTCCGGTTCGAAGATGTCCACTTCACACTTCCTTCATTCCCGGTGAAGGTCAGCTTCCCGTAATTCTCCGTGTAGGCCGTCTTCGTGCCGGTCGCGCCAAGCGCAATTCCGACCGTCTTCTTCTCCCCGCAGTCGGCGCATACAAGATCTTCTTTGAACGTATATCCATTGTTTGTCTGATAGGTCTTTTCCAGATGCCAGTTATGACCGAGCGCCGGAATCTCTTCCCATCCGCTCACGATCTCTCCGCAGTGCTGGCACCGCTTCCCGGCAGACCGGCCGGCTGCATCACAGGTGGGCTGAATGGCCGGAAGATCTTCTAAAGTCCCATGCAGGCATTTCCCGCTCGACGGTGTATATTCCCAAGCATACTCCGGCACGCCGATATACTTCTCTCCATCCCAGATCCTGCAGCCAAGAATATCCGCATAGTAGTCATACAGCCAGTTGCCGTTATGCTTCTGATATCCGTACTTCTCCGCGTCATGCGGAGATGGGATAATCAGTCCCATATTGGCAAAATGCTGTTCAATCTCGTGAATCCATTCATGGACGTAGGTCTCCTCCGGATAAGGGACGTTCTCCGATGGCGTGGACGCCCAGTAGACCGGATCATCCGCTTCGTCTAAGAACCGCACAAACGCATAGCCGGCACCATTCGAATACTCGGACGGTCCCTGACCAAGGCCCCAGTAGCCCTCCGCATAGAATCCGTCGAGCCGCCCGCAGACCATGATCCCGTCATACTGTTCCTTCTCAAAGAACACATCGAGGGACTCCTTGATACTTGTGGGCTCGATCCAGGCATTTGCATAGCCGTCCGGCGAATACCAGATGCCGAGCGAGCGCACCGGCGCATAGATGGTCTCTGTCGTCAGCTGGATATCCACAAGCCCATTTGTGGCATTTTCCACAAAGACCTCAAACCGCTTTGAGAGGTCCTCTGATCTGGCATAATCATCCCCGTTCATCCGGACCGACACACCATCCACCGAGACACTATCCACATTCACCCAGAGCATCTTCCAGATGGTCGCCGCAAAGACGTCCGTCCGGAAAACAAAAGAAAAGGCAAACAAAAGCAGCACAAAACAAGCGAAGAAATGCGTGTTTCTGCGCAGCTCTTCCTGCCACCGTCTTTTTCTGCCTGCCCCTGTATCTCTCATCACATTTTTCCCTTTCGACTCTTCTGTCGTCCTCTGCAAGGTTCATGACACAGCCTGCCCGCACCGGGCAGCTGCCTACACCTCAATATCTTCCACCACAATCACTTCATTCTCCTCAGCAAGTCTCCTTGCATTGTTCGTGAGGTGATTGTTCGTCATCACCACAGCGAAATCCGCCTCATAGTGCGCTTTCGCCGCCACGACTTCCTGAACCGCCGCATTCCCGACCGGATAGCGATACAGCTTGCACTGGATCACCCAGGTCCGCCTTCTCCGGTCTGTCGCAATCAGATCCGCGCCGTAGTCATTCGACAGCTGGGTCTGCCTGACTTCACGGAACTTCGTCCGGAACAGGCCTCCGGCATCAAGGCCTTCCTTTTTCAGCTTGTCCCGGCAGAACGCCTCAAACTCGGCGCCGGTCATCTCCGGCAGCTTCTTCCCGCCGAGGAAAAGCAGCATCAGCGCCAGGGTAATGGCCGCAAGCAGCCCCGCTGCGCTATAGGCCTGGTCCAGGAGTGCGATCACCGACAGGGCACCCATCCCGACACAGGCCAGGGTTTTGAACATTCTGATCATCAGCCGCTGATTCTCCTGGCTTCCAGATAGTAGCGCTTCTCCTCCGCATGGCCCATGGAGAAGGTCTTTCGCGGCAGAACGCCGTCGGTCGCGATGCTCCGGAAGAAATCATCCTTCTGGAACGGCGGCAGCACGAACGAGATGCAGTTTTTATTCCTGCCGAGATTTCTGGTCACCTCTTCGCCATGGATGTAGTCCATCGTCCCGCCATGTGCATCCGTGAAATGATCCAGGATCGGCTGCAGGATGCCGATCGGGAGCGTCCCGACGTTCGGGTCGAGATAGAGCGTCCCGCTCTTCTTCCCAGCCGTGTACTGCAGCGGGTAGCCGTCCTCTGCACAGACGGTCTTCACTGCATCGAGCAGTCTGTCGATGTCCTTCGCCTCCTTCACCTTCACCACCCGGTGGATCGGCTCGAACAGCAGGGAAGGCTCGTGGATGTTCACCAGTTCCACCATCGCATATCTTGCCGGATGGTTCTCCGGAACCAGCTCGTGCAGCTTCTCCCAGATGGCCTTTGCCGAAGCAAGCGAATGGTTGCCGTCGCCGACCGCAAAGTAGAGCGGATCGCTCCGGAGGCGGCGGTACTTCTCATCCATCGCATGGTAATACTTCTCAAACTGACCCATCAGGGAGAGCAGATCCGCACCGGCAATCAGTCGTCCTGTGATATGGCCGCCGCCCTGCATCAGATCAAAATCATAGAGGAGCGGCAGCTGCTCCTTCTTCGCGGCAACCGATCCGATCAGCAGATCTTCCACATCGTCCGCAAGCATCAGAACATGGGATGTCTCCATCACCGCGCCCTCCCGGATCTTCACGCGGGCCGGAATCCGCTCGTAGACGGTCCGCTCCGTCGCGCGGATCTTCGCGTCTGTCTCGTGGGCATACTCATACTCTTCCAGATCCACGGTCCCGACGATGCCGCGCCGGATGGAGCCATCCGTCAGCGTCCGCTCCACGTAGATCATGGCATCCGGATATCTCCGGAAGAAATCCGCATTCGCATAGTCGTACATTGTCTGCTGGATCTCGACGATCCGCTTTGCATTCTGGGTCTCGTTCCCGAATTCCGCCTCCGGGAAGATGATGTGATAGGCCGACGGCTTCCCCTCCGCCTGTGCCCGGACCGCCTCCCAGTATTCCGGTTCCGATGTGAAC
Source organism: uncultured Lachnospiraceae bacterium (assembly GCA_902783375.1). Taxonomy (GTDB): domain Bacteria; phylum Bacillota; class Clostridia; order Lachnospirales; family Lachnospiraceae; genus Catonella. The sequence continues at coordinate 64,498 of CACZQN010000001.1, forward strand.
TGGTCACAGGCAATGACCGCCCAGTCGGGGAGCATCTGCTCCTGCGGGATCAGAAAATCAGCACTCTGAAAAATCGCCATGGTTTTCCTCATTTCTGTAAGTCTATGGATGAATCTTATTTTCCTTATCTTGCACCAACAGTATAAAGGATACCTGCAAGAAATGCAATCAAATCCATCCGGGAAGCCATCTGGAGAAATATGACAGACAGCAGCCACGATTCCCTCCGGCAGCAAAGTTTTCCGAAACTTCCTCTTCCATTTTCCCGCGAAGTTTTGTACAATAGATCTGTTATTGTTCTGGCACGAAATATGGGAGTTTTTGTCAATGGCATGTTTTCTCATGCCGAAGGAAGGAAAGTATGAAGAAGATCGGATTTGACAACGTAAAGTACCTGAAGATCCAGTCGGAGCACATCCGCGAGAGGATCAGCCGTTACTCGAAGCTCTATCTGGAGTTTGGCGGCAAGCTCTTTGACGACTACCACGCATCCCGCGTGCTGCCGGGTTTCCTTCCGGATTCCAAGCTGAAGATGCTCCTCAACCTGAAGGACCAGGCGGAGATCGTCGTCGTCATCAGTGCGGACGCGATCGAGCAGAATAAGGTCAGAGGCGACCTCGGCATCACCTACGATGTGGATGTCCTGCGTCTCATCGACAACTTCCGCGGGCTCGGTTTTCTGGTTTCTTCCTGCGTCATCACCCGTTACACCGGGCAGAATGCGGTTGAAAAGTTCCGCAGAAAGCTGGATCTGAAAGGAGTCAACTCCTATCTGCATTACAATATCGAAGGCTATCCGTCCGACATCGCGAAGATCGTGAGCCCGGAGGGCTATGGCCGGAATGAATTCGTCGAGACCACGCGACCGCTTGTCGTCGTGACCGCACCGGGACCGGGTTCCGGGAAGATGGCAACCTGTCTCTCCCAGGTCTATCACGAGCATCAGAGAGGCGTCACCGCAGGATACGCAAAGTTCGAGACATTTCCGATCTGGAACCTGCCGCTGAAGCATCCGGTGAACCTCGCCTACGAGGCAGCGACTGCGGACCTTGCCGATGTCAACATGATCGACCCGTTCCACCTGGAAGCCTATGGTGAGACGACCGTCAACTATAACCGTGATATCGAGATTTTCCCGGTGCTCAACGCGATGTTTGAGGAGATCCTCGGCGAGTCCCCGTACAAGTCCCCGACCGATATGGGCGTCAACATGGCCGGCAACTGCATCATCGATGATGAGGTCTGCTGCGAAGCCTCCCGCCAGGAGATCATCCGCCGCTACCTGAAGGGTCTGTGTGATGCGAAGCTCGGCAATGCCGGCCGCGACATCGTGACGAAGCTGGAACTGCTGATGAAGCAGGCAGGCGTCACCTTAACTGACCGTGCAGTCTATACCGCCGCTGAGGAGCGGGCAGATGAGACAGGCGTCCCGTGCGCTGCCATCGAACTGGCAGACGGCCGCATCATGACCGGCAGAACCAATGACCTTCTCGGTGCTGCTTCCTCCTGTCTCCTGAACGCCATGAAGCTGCAGGCAGGCATCCCGCATGAGATCAAACTGCTCTCCCGTCAGTCGATCGAGCCGATCCAGGCGCTGAAGATCAACTACCTTGGTTCGAAGAACCCAAGACTTCATACCGATGAGATGCTGATCGCGCTCTCCGCTTCCGCTGCCATGAATCCGCTCGCTGCTGAGGCGCTCGCACAGCTCCCGGCGCTCCGCGGCTGCGAAGCCCACTCGACCGTCCTTCTCACGAATGTAGATGAGGGCACCTACCGGAAACTCGGACTGACGCTCACCTGCTCACCGAGCTTTGGGAATCAGAACTGACTTAGAGAACGGTCGATGAGATCGATCCTGAACAATTGCAAGGAATACAACATGAAATACAATATACTGGAAGTTAAGGAACGTGTAACAGCCGATAACGACCGGGAGGCTGCCCTGCTCCGCGAAACATTTCGCAAGAAGGGCATCTTCTTTATCAACCTGATGGCATCCCCGGGTGCCGGCAAGACAACACTGCTGAAGAAGACCATCGAGGCCCTGAAGGATGAATTCACGATCGCCGTCATGGAAGCAGATGTGGATTCCGATGTGGATGCGCATGCGATCAGCGAACTGGGTGCGAAGGTCATCCAGCTGCATTCCGGCGGCCTCTGCCATATGGATGCGGACATGACCAGCCGCGGCATCTCCGCGATGGATCTGACAGACATTGATATTCTCTTTCTTGAGAACATCGGGAATCTGGTCTGCCCGGCGGAATTTGACGTCGGCTCCGAGAAGCGGGTGATGCTCTTAAGCGTCCCCGAGGGAGATGACAAGCCACTGAAGTACCCGCTCATGTTCCAGGTCAGCGACCTGCTGATGGTCAGCAAGATCGATACACTGCCGGTCTTTGATTTCAGCAAAGAAGCCCTGGAAGAAGGGGTCAGAAAACAGAACCCGGACATGCCGGTCCTCTACATCAGTGCGAAGACCGGAGAAGGTCTCGATGCCTGGTATGACTGGCTGCGTGAGGAAGTGAAGGCATTCCGCGCTTCCTTCGGAAAGGAGGCGTGAGATGCGTGTGATCGAATTACACCGCTCCGTCACGGACTCCAACGACCGCGATGCCGAGGCACTCCGGCAGGAACTGAAGGAGAAGGGTGTTCTCCTCATCAATCTGATGAGTGCGCCGGGTGCCGGGAAGACGACCCTGCTCTCCCGGATCATCACCGATCTGCACGATCAGCTCCGGATCGCCGTGCTTGAAGCAGACATCGAGGCATCCGTAGACGCAGAGCGCATCGAAGCGCTCGGTGCCCGTTCCATCCAGGTTCATACGGATGGCATGTGCCACATGGACGCCGGGATGTCCCGGACAGGCCTTGAGGCGCTCGACCTGACGGGCATCGACCTGGCTTTTCTTGAAAATATCGGGAACCTGATCTGCCCGGCGGAGTACGATACCGGCGCAGGTCTGAATGTCATGATCTCCGGCATCCCGGAGGGCGATGACAAGCCACTCAAGTACCCGCTGATGTACCAGAAGTCTCAGGCACTCGTGCTCTCGAAGATGGATGCACTGCCATATTTTGATTTTGATCTTAAGAAGTTTGAAAAGCGGGTTCATTTCCTGAATCCACAGATCCGGATCTTCCCTGTCTCAGCAAAAACCGGCGAGGGGATGGAAGCTCTGGAGGCCTGGCTTCTCTCTGAGACGGCGAAGTGGAAGGAGCGCTGACCCATGCATGAACTGAGCATCGTCCTGCACGTCGCGAAAACCCTCGATGAACTGGCCGTGGAGAATCATCTGAAGAAAATCGGTTCCGTCACCCTCGAGGTCGGTGAAGTCTCCGGGATCATGACCGACTACTTCGAAGAATGCTGGGACTATTTCAAGAAAAAAGATCCTCTGATCGAGGACTCCGCTCTCAGGATCGAGATTCACAAGGCCGTCACCTTCTGCGAGGACTGCAAACAGGAATATGAAACCGTCCGGTATGGGAGGACCTGCCCTTACTGCGGCAGTGAACACACCTACCTCCTCGAAGGGAATGAATGTATCATCAAAGAGATTGAAGCCGAGGACGAAGAAGAATAGAAAGAGAGAGCCGCTCCCGTGATGGAGCGGCTCTCTTCTGTCTCAGGATCGACAGCTATTTATTTCTTCTTGTTCAGCATGATCTTGACGCCGCGGCTGACGATGTTCGGCAGGATCGCCTTGAGCTTGCCGTTCTCTGCGGTGTACATCCTGGAGTTCTCCGGGATATCTCTGGAGAGATGAATCGCATCGAATTCACATCTGGTTGTGCAGAGGCCACAGCCGATGCAGCGGTTGGTGTCCACGTAGGAAGCACCGCAGGACAGGCAGCGGTTCGCCTCGGTCTTCACCTGCTCCTCTGTGAGGGTCAGGCGCATATCCTCATAGGTTCTCGCTGCGTCACCCGGCTTCATGCCCGGAACCTGGCGGCTTGCATTGTCGTAGGTCTCGACATGGATATCATCCCGGTCAAGTTCGATGAACTGTCTCAGGTCTCTGCCGATGGTCAGGCTCTGGCCCTCATGGACGAAGCGGTTGATGGAAACCATTCCCTCACGGCCATCCGCGATTGCATCGATCGCAAATTTCGCGCCGTGGAAGATATCGCCGCCGACGAAGATATCCGGCTCTGCGGTCTGCAGGGTCACCGGATCAGCGATGACAGTCCCGTTCGGACGGAGTTCCACTTTCGTTCCTTTGAGCAGATCTCCCCAGACAGCTGCCTGGCCGATCGAAAGAATCACCGCATCACAGGCCACGGTCTTCGTCTCACTCTCATCATAGATCGGTGAAAATCTGCCGTTCTTATCATAGACCTGCACGCACTGCTTCAGGACGATGCCGGTAACCTTCCCGTCTTCTACAAGGATCTCCTTCGGTCCCCAGCAGTTCTTGATCGTGATGCCCTCTTCCTTTGCTTCCGCGATCTCATCTTTCGCAGCCGGCATCTCATCCGGTCCCTCAAGACAGTACATCTCAACGGTTTCGGCACCTGCACGAAGTGCGGTACGGGCCACATCCATCGCGACATTTCCACCACCGATGACGACGGTCTTGCCGGAAAGAAGCTTTGCCTGGGTCTCATTGGCCTGTCTCAGGAATTCCACGCCGGAGAGCGCAGCCTCTTCACCCGGAACACCGGCCTTGCGGCCTGCCTGCATGCCGATGGCAAGGAAGAATGCCTTGTATCCCTGTTCGCGGAGTTCTTCGATGGTCACATCTTTGCCGACTTCCACGCCGCAGCGGATCTCTGCACCCATCTGGCGGATGACCTCGATCTCTGCGTCAATTACCTTCTTCTCAAGGCGGAAGGTCGGAATGCCATAGGTCAGCATACCACCCGGCTGCTTCTCTTTTTCAAAGATGGTAACCGGATAGCCCTTTGTGCGAAGATAATATGCTGCGGACAGGCCTGCCGGACCGGAACCGATGATGGCGATCTTCTTATCATCCCACTGCTCACCGACATCATTGTAGCAGTGCGGGATATAGCGCTTGTCCTCATAGAGTTCCTGCGCGGCGATGAACTTCTTGATCTCATCGATCGCCACCGGCTGATCGATCAGTCCTCTCGTGCAGCGGTCCTCACAGCGGCGGTTGCAGATCGCGCCGCAGACAGCCGGGAGCGGATTGTCCTGCTTGATCAGCTTCAGCGCATCCATAAAGCGGCCTTCCGCTGCCATCTTGACATAACCCTGGACAGCCAGATGCGCCGGGCATGCCGTCTTACAAGGTGCCGTACCGGTCTCATAGACGTTCAGCTTGGCATCCTCTCTGTAATTCTTGTTCCACTTGTCCGGTCCCCACTTCTGCGCATCCGGGAGTTCTGTCATCGGATAGGTGAACGGCTTTCCGGATTCATGGCAGAGCTTCTGGCCGAGCTTCGCAGCACCGACCGGGCAGACCTCGACACACTTGCCGCAGGCCACGCACTTGACCTTATCCACATGAGCACGGTAAGCGGATGCGGACATATTCGGAGTGTTGAACAGCTGCGAAGTCCGGATCGCATCACAGGTTCCGGCCGAACAGTTGCAGATACCGACGATCTTATCCTCACCGTCGAGGTTTGTGATCTGATGGACAAAGCCTTTCTCCTCAGCACGCTCAAGGATCTCCATCACCTCGTCATAGGTGATATAATGCGCATCCTTGTGAGTCTCCACGAGATATTCCGCCATGTCGCCAACGGCAAGGCACATATAGCCCTCGATATCGCCGACACCCTCGCCGCGGATTCTCTGCTGGCGGCGGCACGCACAGACGTCCACACAGAACTTGTCATATTTCTTCAGCCAGTGGGAAAGATGCTCCACGCTGACGGACTTGCTCTCATGCTCGATGGCCTTCTCGACCGGGATGACATGCATGCCAAGGCCACCGCCGCCGTGCGGCACGAAGCGGGCAACCTTTCCGACCGGAACGCTGGAAGCATAGTTGAAGAACGTCGCGATCTCCGGGTGCTTGTCCATCAGATGCCCGGTCATCATCATATATTCACCGGAGCCAACCACCCACTTGGGGATAAAGTACTGGCGGCGCTTGTCCGGTCTCTCTCTGTCAAACTCCATGAGGCCGATCTCGCAGATTGCAAACGCCATCTTTTCTGCTTCTTCCGGCGTCATGTTGTTGCGCTCTGCCATCTCCTCCGCGACCAGCTTCACGGTTCTCTTCTTCTTGAAGGACAGCATGAACTTCACCTGCTCCTTCGTCAGCAGGCGGTCCAGGATCCAGTAATCCGGATGCTGATAGGTCACATCCTTCACACTGTGAATCTGGATATCATCCGTGATCATCACTGCCAGCTTCTTGACCAGAAGCGCCTTCTCCGGGTCCTTCGGCACATAATTCTCATTGAAAAAATCGTTCTCGTTGAACATGTAATTGTCCAGCTTCAGGTTCTTGGGGATCATTCTGTGGGCCTCCTTACCTTGCACACGCATGATTGTTGAAAAGCGCAACATACCGTATATATCATATCACGAAAAAGAGAATTCGACAATCTGTTTTCCCGGAGAATGGCTATTTTATCCTTCCTGTTCTGCCGATTCCTTCACGGCAGTGTCCTGATGAACTTTTCGACCTGCTGATCCCAGAAACGCCACTCGTGCCGGAACGGTCCTTCATCCCAGGTCACATCGTAGCCCAGTTTCTTCAGATGCTCCCGGTATTCGATATTCGCCTTGTACAGAAAATCTTCCGTTCCGCAGGACAGATAGATCGGCGGAAGTTTCTCTCCACTTTCCTTCGCTGCAGCGGCACGCCGCTCTGCGACCGCATACCCGTCAAAATCGCTGCCGATCACCGCTGCCGGATCACCGAAGCTCTGCTCCCCGCCGGGTCCGCGGAATTCACCCACACTGTATTCCTGCGGAATGCAGATTCCGGAGGAAAATGCACCGATCCTCGAATATCTCTCCGGGTGCAGGAGCCCGATGCGCAGCGCACCATAACCACCCATGGAGAGCCCTGCAATATAGTTGTCCTCCGGCTTGTCAGATGTCGGGAACATCCGGTGCACGAACTCCCACAGCTTCTCTGTCAGCACATCCTCCCACGGAGAACCACTCACCTGGTTCACCCAGCAGCCGTTGTTTCCGGTCGGGCAGACCACAATGATCCCCTTCTCCTCGGCATAAAGCTCGATCATGGTGTAACGCGGCCAGTCCGTCGCATTTCCCAGGCCACCATGCAGCAGCCACAGCACCGGAAGGTTCCGGTTTTCATAGTATTCCTGCTCTGTCAGTTTCTGTTCTCTTGCCTTCCCACTATGCATGAACTCCGGGATGATGACGTCCAGCGAGACGTCCGGCAGACTGGTATGTATCTGTAATCTTGCCATCAGAATCTCTCCTTTCTGACCGGTGACTTGGTGAGCGGCAGCCATTCAAGATAGTCTTTCAGGGCCGCATCCCAGAACTCGAAGTTATGGGTTCCCGGGCGCTGGATGAACGTGTGGTCCATTCCCAGTTTCACGAAATGATCCCTTGCCGTGATGTTGAAGTCCCAGGTAAAGTCTTCCGTTCCAACAGTCTGGAAGGTCTTCGGGATCTCTTTCCCTTCTTCCTTCAGTTTTGATGTCAGGTATAAGATATCCCGGTCTGTCCCCGTAATGGTATCCCCATCGAAGCGTGGGTCACCTTTGTGCAGGCGTCTGACATCCTCCGCTACATCGAGAGGACTTGAGAAGGAACCCACACACGCATACTGATCCGGATGCGTCATCGCACAGCGGTATGCGCAGTATCCACCATAGGAAAGTCCGGCAATAAAATTGTCCTGTCTGCGTTCTGAAATCGGGAACATGAACCGCATGGCCTGCGGAAGTTCTTCCGTCAGGAACCCCATAGTATCCATCGTCGGATCCTGCCCCGGCAGGTCAAGGATGGTCGGCATGATCACGACCAGCTGAGCAGCATCGCAGGCCCGCTGGATCATCGCATCCAGTGCCCAGGCGGTATAGTCATCTCCACCCCCGTGAAACAGCCACAGCACCTGGTAAACCTCATTCTTATCATAGGATGCTTTCTGGATCTGCCCCCGGTTCCCCGGACCGCCGCGCGCGATCTTGTTCGGCAGAAATACCGAAATGTCCGTGTTGCACATCAGTTTCCTTGATGTCATCGTCAGTCTGACATAAGCCATAATGCTTCACTCCTTTCTCTCCTGACTCTTTCAATTGTTTATTCTTAAATCTCAAAGTTTCTGTTCATTTCATACGGATCAGCCAGATTCAGGATGAACTGCACACCGGCATTCTCCATCAGCTGATCCACATAGCCGGCGCGGTTATGCTGGTTGTCACAAGGGGAAGCGGAACGGTACACGATTCCATTTTTCTACATTATATCGTCTCCGCGATTTCTCAGCAAGCGAAATCTCACCGGATTGACTTCTTTCCGGAAAGCCGATATAATTCCCGCGAGACCAGCTTCGGAGGCATTTATGAAACAACTGCAGAACTATCAGCATACCATCTACGCCAGTTACCTGGGGTACATCACCCAGGCGATTGTCAATAATTTCGCGCCATTACTGTTTCTGACTTTTTCCAGAGAATTCAGCCTGACACTCGATAAGATCACCCTGATCACGACGATCAATTTCGCTGTCCAGCTGATCGTGGACTTTCTTTCCGCGCGGCTGATTGACAAGATCGGTTACCGGATCAGCATCACGGCGGCGCATTTCTTTGCCGGTGCCGGACTCCTGGGACTCGGTCTTTTTCCGTCGCTTTTCCGCGATCCCTATACCGGAATCCTAATTGCCGTGGTGCTCTATGCGATCGGGGGCGGATTGATCGAGGTTCTGATCAGTCCGATCGTGGAGGCCTGTCCGACGGAGCAGAAGGAAACAGCAATGAGCCTGCTCCACTCCTTTTACTGCTGGGGAGAAGTCGGTGTCATCCTTCTCAGTACACTATTCTTCTGGATCGCCGGCATCACCAGCTGGCGGATCATCAGCTGCATCTGGGCTATCGTGCCGCTCATCAATCTGGTCTATTTCACAATGGTTCCACTCTATCCGATCGTTCCGGAGGGAAAATCGCTCGGCGTCCTGCAGCTCGTCCGGAACAGGGCATTCTGGTGGGCCTTTGTTCTCATGATCTGTGCCGGGGCGTCCGAACAGGCCATGTGCCAGTGGGCTTCGACGTTTGCAGAATCTGCTCTGCATGTAGCGAAAACAGCCGGCGATCTGCTCGGTCCCTGTGCGTTTGCCGTGCTGATGGGCATCTCCCGCGCCTTCTACGGGAAACATGGTGAACGGATCCGCCTGAAGACCATGATGCTTGCAAGTGCTCTGCTCTGCGTCGCCTGCTATGCCCTTGCAGCCTTCACCCAGACACCGCTCTTCGGTCTGCTCGGCTGTGCCTTCTGCGGCCTGTCCGTCGGCATCTTCTGGCCGGGGACCTTCAGTATGGCATCCGCCCGGATTCCCGCCGGCGGAACCGCCATGTTCGCACTTCTTGCACTGGCTGGTGACCTCGGATGTTCCGGCGGGCCAACCATGGTCGGCCTGATCGCAAATGCCGCGGGCGATGATCTCCGCAAAGGACTCCTTGCTGCTGTTCTCTTCCCGCTTGTGATTGTCTGCTGCCTGATCACAGGTTCCGGAAAACAGGCATAAGCCTGAACAGCAGATATAAAAATCCCCGTAGACATACTCTGTCTCGACGCTGGTGCGCGGACGCATAAATGCGTCTGCTTACATGCACCTGAACAGAGTATGTCTACGGGGATTCTCTGAACCGGAACCTATAATTCCGTATGATGACAGTCGATTATTTCTTCATCAGTCCTGCGCCGGCATTCCAGGCCTTTCCGACCTTCTCACCTGAGACATAATATCCGTGCTGGAACTGGTCGAAGATCAGCGCTTCAAGCTTTGCCGGATCGACTTTTCCGTTCTCTGAGAGCACCTTCTCTTCTGCTGCCGTGTTCACGATCTTCCCGACGATGCAGTAAAAACTGTCAGTCTCAACGACCTCTGCAAGCTCGCACTCCATCACAACCGGGAACTCATCGATGATCGGTGCGTTGACAAAAGTACTCTTCACAGCGGTATATCCGGTGCGCTCAAATTTATCTTCCATCTTGTTGCCGGATGCTATGCCGAAGAAGTCTGCCACATCCATATGATCCTGATCTGCAAGACTGACTGTGAAAGCCTTCGTCTTCAGCAGGTTCTGGGTCGTCTTGTGATCCTCATCGATGAACAGGGCGATTCTGTCTTCATTGCAGATCATGCCCCATGCTGCATTCATCACATTGACCTTTTCATTTTCGTCATAAGCCGCGACCATCAGGACCGGCATCGGGTAAACTGCCTGTACAACGCCAAGATTCTTTTTCATTGGGTTTTCTTTCCTTTCTCAAGATCTTTCAACAATCTTTACTTCTGCTGTTGTTTTACAGCCACAATTATGGTAGCATAGTACCATCACATTCACAAGTACCCACTTCCTTGTAAGGTACTTACTTTGAGGTAAGCCATGGAAAGAAAACAGATTGCAGAAGCCGATTTTGATCAGACCGGGTACAGCTATACGCTGTCTCTCATCTCCGGGAAATACAAGCCCATCATCCTGTACTGCCTGATGGAGTATGAACCGGTCCGGTTCAACGAGATGCAGCGCTACCTGAAAAAGATTGCAGATAAGACGCTGAGCCAGAACCTGAAGGAACTTGAAGCCGATGATCTGATCATCCGGACCGTCTATCCGCAGATTCCACCCAAAGTCGAGTACTCGTTAACCGACCGCGGGCACTCCCTGGTAAAGGTGCTCGACGGCCTGTGTGAGTGGGGAATCGCGAACCGGAAATAACAACACAGGAGGAAGAAATCATGGTCCATATTCTGGTTGTCGAGGACGATCGTGCGCTGAATCAGGCCGTCACCAGATGGCTTATGGACAGCGGATTTGAAAACATAGCTGGCGCATTCTCGTGACTTCAGTCGTGAGTTAGCCAGCAAGAGAGTGTCTGAAAGCAGGCAGAAATCGAACAAATATTCGATTTCTGCTTGCTTTTTTTGTTGCCATATGGTATAATCAATTCATGGATAAAAGTATATATTCTATCAATGATAATGGTCTTACATATGGTCGGGGATATGTTTATTCTCTTCAGTACCATATCGTATGGTGCACGAAGTACAGGAAACAGATTCTGACGGGCGGTATAGACGAGGAACTGAAGTCTATGCTGGAGCAGATCGCAGCAGAGTATTCTTTTACAATCACGGCGATGGAGGTCATGCCGGATCATGTGCATCTTCTGCTGGACTGCAAACCCCAGTTTATGATCTCTGATATGGTAAAGATCATGAAGGGGAATACCGCAAGGTGGCTGTTCCTGGAGCACCCTGAGCTGAAAAGGTCGTTGTTGGGCGGGCACCTGTGGAACCCTTCCTACTTTGCCGTGACGGTGAGCGACAGGAGCAGGGCACAGGTGATGCAGTACATAGAGAGCCAGAAGGAGAAAGCATAGTGCAGTAAAGAGAAAGGGGGAGACCGGATGCGTATCTCATCAAGTTACGGCGTGGAGATCAGAAAGCAGGATGTCTGTATCCGCAAGACGATGGACATCTACCGTCAGGCTGTGCTGTATCTGGTCCATACCCTGGATCAGGCCTGGGATGAGCTCTCCATGATCACGGATGCAAAGAAGCGTTTTAATACGGCTGAACATCTGGTTCATACGACGAAGAACAATACTGCACGCTATGACTTTGACCAGAGCTTCCCGAAGATGCCATCCTACCTTCGCCGTTCGGCGATCCAGACAGCACTGGGGCTTATCTCCTCCTGTCACAGCAGGCAGCGTGGAGGGAAGGTCAGACTGCCGGAGAAGGTCCATGCGATGCCGGTATTCTACAGGAAAGTCATGTATGAGGAAGGCGAGCCCGGCAGCGATACTGCAAAGATCAAGCTGTACGACGGTCATGACTGGGTCTTCAGGGAGATCCGGCTGAAGCATACGGATATGGAATATCTGCGCAGGCGCTGGCCCGGGGAGAAGGCCTCCGCCCCGACGCTTGAGAAGAAGCATAAGAAGTACTTCCTGAGGTTCACATTCAGCGAGGAAGTGCGTCTTACGGAAAAGCCCGCAGACAGGTGCCGGATCTGCAGTATAGACCTGGGGATCAATACGGATGCGGTGTGCACCATCATAGACCCGGACGGAACTATCCTCGCGCGAAGGTTTATAAACTTCCCGGGTGACAAAGACCGGATCGGCCATGTGCTGGGACGCATCAGAAGGCATCAGCGGATCCATGGCGGCGGATGCAGGGGACTGTGGCAGTACGCTGTCAGACTGAATGAGGAACTATCTATCAAGACTGCCATGCAGATCGTGCAGTTCGCGAAAGAACACCACGCGGACGTCCTGGTGTTCGAGTTCCTGGAGATGAAGGGGCGCATCCGTGGGGGCAGGAAGATGCGGCTTCACATATGGCGTAAGCGGGACGTGCAGAAGCGCGCTGAGCATATGGCACACAGAAACGGCATCAGGGTCTCAAGGGTCTGCGCATGGCGGACAAGCAAGCTGGCGTATGACGGATCGGGGGAGGTGGTCCGGAA
>CACZQN010000002.1 GCA_902783375.1 uncultured Lachnospiraceae bacterium
CCTGTTATAATGTTTAACGACCAAGAAAAACAAAGGAGGAGTTACCACCATGGCACAGGTCAATCTTACACTAAATCAGGAAGAAATTCTACTACTTTTATCAAGCGGCAACAGTTCCGAAGCATTTAAAACGCTTTTGACGAAATCCCTGAATCAGTTCCTGGCTGCAGAATCCGCCAGCCAGCTTGGTGCTGAGCCTTATGAACGGACCGAAGAACGCCAGGACCAGCGAAATGGATCCAGAGAGCGACCGCTAACAACCCGGATCGGTACACTCGTGCTGTCGGTACCGCGCCATAGAAAGCAGCCCTTTCATACGATGCTCTTTGAAAACTACCAGCGCAGTGAGGCTGCACTGATCGCCACCATGGCCGAGATGGTCATCGAAGGTGTTTCCACAAGGAAAGTAGCCAAAGTCATGGAAGAACTGTGTGGAAAAGAGTTTTCCAAATCTGCTGTCTCTGAAGCCTGCAAGAAGCTTGATCCGGAGGTGGAATCCTTCCGGAACCGGCCGATCGAACCGGGCCGCTATCCGTTCCTGATGGTAGACGCCACCTACTTCAAGACCCGCGAGGATCACAAGACTGTCTCCAAAGCCTTCATGGTCGCTGTAGGAATAACCGGCATCGGAGAACGGGAAATCATCGGCTTTGATGTTTATGATGATGAGAGCAACGCCACATGGAGCTCGTTCCTTCAGAGTTTGAAGCTCCGGGGACTCTCGGATGTGCTCATGTACACATCCGACGCACATCCCTCCATCCGTTATGCAATGGGGAACGAATTCCCGGGTGCAGTATGGCAGCGTTGCCAGTTCCATTTCATCCGGAACATCCTGGACGCGGCTCCTAAAAACTATAAAGCCGGTCTTGAGGAAGAGATCCGGGAGATGTTCAAATGCGAGACCATAGCAGAAGCCAGGAAACGCCGTGACGAGATCATCCGAGATTACTCCGACGTAGCGGAAAAATCTATGGAGATTCTGGATAACGGCTTTGAGGACTCCATGACGATCATGTCGCTTCCGGCGGAGATGCGGCGGCCGTTTCGGACATCTAACCTTGTTGAACGTCTCAATAGAGAACTGAAGAGACGCTCCGATGTGATCAAGATCTTTCCCAATGCCGCATCCATCATCCGGCTGATGGGGTCAGTCACGATCGACTACAACGAGGTTCTGTCCAGGAAGAAAAAACTGTTTTACAGCACATCTTTGCCCAAGATCTCTCAGGAGACCAGGCTGCGCTTTATCTCCCTGGCACGGGAGCAGTATAAACGAGCGCAGGCCGCCTGAGCGGCGCAGGTGCGCTTAGCACCTCTTAATTACACATAAGCACCAGCATGGACTGCAGTCAAGGATGCCGCAGGCGAGGCCACCGTTCCTTGACTGCTGGACAGGATGGTGCTACCACTGGCAGAGACTTATAACAGGATTTTTGATTTTACACCACATTTAGGACTTGACCGAATTTCAAAAATGTTTTCTCCATTTTCTAACGAATTTCGAAAATGTTTTATCCGTTTTTTTACGAATTTCGAAAATGTTTCAGAAACATCTCTGCTTTCTGGCTTTCTTGCAGGCCTCGATGTCGCCGCAGCGGTAGCAGAGTTCGTTGTCGCAGATGCCGTCGTTGTGGAAGCAGGACAGGATGTTCTGCACCGTCGTCTCCGCGATGTTTTCAAGGGCTTCTTCTGTGAGAAATGCCTGGTGGGAGGTTACGATGACGTTCGGCATGGAGATCAGGCGGGAAAGGATCTCGTCGTTCAGAATGTGGCCGGACCGGTCTTCGAAGAAGACGTCTGCTTCTTCCTCATAGACATCGAGGCAGGCGGCCCCGACCTTGCGTGCCTTGATGCCGTCCAGCAGTGCCTCTGCATCGATCAACGCGCCGCGGGAGGTGTTCACGATCACAACACCCTTTTTCATCTTCTCAATCGCCGACGCATCAATCATGTGGCGCGTTTCATCCGTCAGCGGGCAGTGCAGTGAGATGATGTCGCTCCGCGTAAACAATTCATCCAGCGACACATACTCGATATCACTGTCCGGAACCGGAAATTTGTCATATGCAATAACGTGCATTCCGAATCCGCGGCAGATGTCGATGAAGATCCGCCCGATCTTCCCGGTCCCGATGATGCCGGCAGTCTTCCCATGGAAATCAAAGCCCGTCAGGCCATTTAACGAAAAATTAAAATCCCTGGTCCGGTTGTATGCTTTGTGAATTCTTCTGACCGAGGTCAGCAGCAGCGCCGCAGCATGCTCCGCGACCGCATACGGCGAATACGCCGGCACATGCGTCACATGAATCTTCCCATACGCATGCTTCACATCTACATTGTTATAGCCGGCGCACCGCAGCGCGATCATCCTGATCCCGAGCGCATACAGGCGGTCAATTACAGCTCCGTCCACCGCATCATTCACAAACACGCACACTGCATCACAGCCCGCCGCCAGATCAGCCGTATCGATATTCAGCTTTGTATCCAGGAACTTATACGAAATCTCCTCATTCCCAAGCTTCTCAAACGACGCCCTGTCATATTCCTTCGTATCATAAAAAGCAACCTTGATCATCACAAACCTCCATTCATTGCTATCAACCTATGCAATATGTCCTCAGTGATATCATCTTATCATATTCCCACGACCCCGGCAACACGTGAAATTCCTTCGCTCTCCTCTGTAATACCTTCTCTGTTGCCCTCACAGAGGTCCATTCTCTCGAAACTCCGGCTCGATCACAAAAATCGCTCTTCAAATCATGCCCTTTTTCATGACCCTGTTGACCTGACTGCTAAAACACTTCATTCAGATCATCACTTTCTCAGAAAAACACAAAGAAATCTGAGGTTATGCTGATCTCGTTCATCTCGTCTTTATCAATTCTTCTTTTATTGTGATACAATCAGCAATTTCATCTCTTTTTATGTTCTTTCGGCAATTCCATTGTCATCTTTCTAAAAATCATGTTGCCCGAAACCGACAAAAAAATGAAACAAGTCATCAAGCTTCAAAAATCCGATTTCAGTTTTTGCCCGACAGGTATCCTTCAGAAGATATAGGTCAACAAAATGACCATCCCATTGTCATTCACCCAAGTAAGGCGTCCCGTCTACACCCTTCCTTCACTTCGAAAACGTCCCCAGCCATGCAAACAAGCCAGCCTGCTCTTCGCCATTCCCCCGATCGATCATGACCGGTGAGCCGTCATAGTCAGACACGCAGGCATCGTTCAGCGTATAGATCCAGGACCAGTGCCCGAAGTACTCATATGGTTCGCTTCCATTCTGATACAGGCCGGTCGTGTCGACAACCTTGTCAAAATATGAGAAATGAACATTCTCTGCGCCTGCTTCGATCAGGCGATGATAGGTGGCAAGTGTGTAATTATCCGGGTTTACCGTTGTATCCGTCTTTGCATGAGTGAACCAGATCGGCTTCTGCGCCAGGATGGCAATCTCTTCATCACTGATCCATCGGTTATCATAGGCTTCACAGATCGGAAATGCCGCCGCAAACAGATCCGGCTCATGAATCAGCAGATTCATGGTCATATACCCGCCGTTCGAACAGCCGCCAATGTAGATTCTCTCTGCGTCCACTCTCGGATCATCTGCAAACATTCTGATCAGTGCTGTCAGGGCGCCGAGATACTTCGAAGTTCCCTCGGAAGTATATTGCCCGCTCCCGGAGTCCATCCACATGGTTGGACACTGCGGGGCCAGCACGCAGGCACCTTCCGCATCTTCTTCTGTGAAATAAGCCTGGATTTTCTCCTGCGTTAACGCAGTCACCTTGTTGCCAAGATATGCGATCTGCACATCATCGCCGCCCTCCCCAGCACCATGCAGCCAGATAATGAGCGGACGCGGCGGGACCACAGCTGTATCATCATTCTTTCCGCTGTCTGCAGCTGTGCTCTCTTTGTCTGCCGCTCCTGCCGGATCATAGAAGGCATAGTTCAGATGGATATCCCCGAAGGTCTCATCCTTGTAATCGAAGCCTCCTTTTTCGGCAAATACCTCTCCGGCAGGGCATAGCCGTTCTGCTTCCTGATTCGCATACAGAAGGGTACCACCATCGGCGGATGTGACAGTGATCTCACAGCTGTAGGGATCCGCCCAGGTATTCATGAACGTTGCCATGCTATAGAAGAACGGCGATGCGAGATCATCCGATGGATGCACACTCATCTCAACCGTGAAGTAGTTGGAACCATCCGCGACATTTCCACCTACGGCATCTGCCTGGACTGCATTCCCCTTCGCATCAGAGAAATACACTGCCGTCACAGTCCGGTTTCCTTTTGACTTGCCGGCATAGCTCTGCTTCTCGACAGAGACAGTAACCTGGGATGGATCCGGTAATTCCGGCATATCCGCATCAAGCGGGATGATCACTTTCGTTACCCCAGGCCCCCAGTCAAAAGGCTCGATGAGAAGCGTATAAGGCCTCCCCAGAAGAAGATCCTCCGAATCACTGCCGACAGAACTGCTGTCAGCAGCACTTGTTCCATCATTCCCACAGGCCTGCAGGAAAAGCGGGCATAATAAAAAAGCAAGGAAGAAAACAAGAAAACGATTATTGATTCTCATACCATCCCCTCATACAGCACTTTATCTCCAACCTACACCCGCTTCACGCCGGTTTTCTTGTTCTGGTTGAAAATAAAACACATCACATCGCGCATACTTTACTGTTCCAGTATATCATCAGGACACCACACCCGCAAGAAAAAGCCAATAACAGCAAAATCAGGCGCCGGGCTTTCGCCCGGCGCCTGAATCTTTTCAAGCGCTCTGAAACGCTTCAGACATTCTGGATTGTTTCAGATTTCTTATTTTGTTACGCTTTGTTACTCTTCCTCGTCCTCTTTCTTCTTGCCCTTCCGTGCTGCCACAGCTGTACCAGCTGCTGCGAACATGCCGCCAAGGAGCATTGCAAGAGAGGTCGGATCACCGGTCTTCGGGGATGCGAATGGGATGTCTTCATCTTCGATGGTGATACCGCCGAAGTGCTCATCTTCATCATCTCCCTCGAAACCGCCGCGCGGAGCATCTTCATCTTCAATCTCCACAACACCGGTATCCGGATCTTCAATCGGTTCATCCGGCTCTTCATCATCCGGCTCGGTCGGCGGTGCGAGCGGGGTATCTCCATCGTCGATCTCTACCGGTTCATCCGGCTCATCCGGGGTCGGCTCATCCGGGACAACCGGCGTATCCGGGGTCGGATCGACCGGTGTCGGATCGACCGGTGTCGGGTCATCCGGGGTATCCGGAGTCTCTTCCGGTCTGTTCACGACATCCAGCGTGCCGTCTTCCTTCAGGCCATCTGCCGTTACGGTATAGGTCGTTGTGCTGACGATCTGGCTCTCTTCGACGGTCTCAACCGTCTCTGCAGCGATCGTCACCGTATAAGCGGTATCAGCCTTTACGTATCCGGCAGGTGCTTCGGTTTCCTTCAGGTACAGGGTAACCGCTTCCTTGTCCGGAAGATATGCCGCAATTTCCTTATCTGCGGTATCGATGGTAAATGTTCCGCCTGTGTAGGTCCGGATCAGTTCCGTGCAGGCTGCATCTGCATACAGGCCGAATGTTGCTCCGGCAAGGGCAGTGCCATCTGCCGCAACTTTGTTGACGGTCATGGCTGCATCCACCAGTTCGGTCACGCGGACTTTCATCTGGTTCACAATCCGGATTGCAGATGCACTGGCTGCGCTCGCCTCCGGAATATCGGAGATACCATATGTCACCGTTGTGGTCTGCTTGCCGGTTGCTGCATCAATCTGTGTTGCCGCATCCTTCCATACAGAGATGGCATGCGGTGTCTCATCTTTGATATAATAGTCACTCGGCGCCTTTGTCTCCTTGATATACAAGGTCACTGCACCAGGAGATGCGATGCCAAGCGTGCCATAGACATTCCCAAGTGCTCTGTCTGCCCATTCCTTCGTCAGGTTCAGCGTATAGCTGCCTGCGGTGAAGGACTCCAGCAGAATGTCTTTTCCATCGACACTCTGGTACAGTTCGAACGCTGCACCGTCGATCGCCGTCTCTTCGCCGTCAACCGCTCCAAACTTGTTCACGGTAATACCGTTATAGGTCTCATCGATCTTCGTGATGATCTCGGCATCCAGTTCATTCGCGACCATGATGGTATCTTCCCCATCAACCGTCATGGTATAGTCGACCAGCGTGTTGCCGCTCTCATCTGTCGAGGTCTCCGCTGCAATCTCAACCACATAGGTCTTGTCCGGATCCGCCATCTTGTAGCCGAACGGAGCCTTCGATTCGCTCATGGTATACTTCGCATAGGAGATGGCTGCAGGACTTGCCGGCAGGATATCCGCTGCGCGGACGGTAGCCGTTCCGTCTGTTCCGGTCACGACCGTCACCGGAGCAATGGCCGCGATCTCTTCTGCTGTCAGATCCGTTCCTGCTGCATCCGTCATGCTTTCAGCCTGCAGGGTGAACTCCGCACCTGCGAGTCGTTCATTCGTTGCACTGTCATACTTGATGATTCCGATCTCATCATCGGAAACAATCAGGTTCTCATACGCATTCACGTAGGTGACATCGTGACGGATGTCTCTGCTCTCGATCGAGCGCTCGATCGGATTCTCAACAGTCGAGACGGTTGTACCCTCGTCCGCGACACGGAACATCCGCATGATCCCGAGGAATACTCCCTTCGCTTTCGCCAGACCGCTGCCGGAAGTCTCCACAGCTTTCGCTGCCTGCGTCGCCGCATTGGTCAGGACTTCTGTGGACTTCAGATAGAAACCTGCCTCCATAGCCGTCTGGTTCGTCACGTATGTCGTTTCAGCCGGAAGATTCATGAAGCTCACTTTGTCTCCATGCTTCAGCTGCATATGAATCGTCGCGCCGCATTCTGCCGCATACAGATCATCTGTTGCCGAAACTGCTCCGGCAATCGCAAGATTCTCGACCTTTGCTCCACTTGCATCGGTTACCGTGAAGAAGACCGGTGTCTTCTCCGGTGTATTGAGCGTGATATCGAAGTCAAAGAGTGCGCCGGCCGGTGCGCTTCCTTCTACGATCTGTGTCAGGGTCAGGCTGACCTGGCTTCCAAGCGCATTGGTAAATACCGTGACGCCGTTTTCTTCCTCGAAGCCTTGTGGTGTATAACCAGGTACATCCTCCTCCACCCAGGTGTAGGTGATCTCCTGACCATCCTCGTATGCTGCAAGTCCACTGATCGTCCCTGTCCACTGGCTTCTTTCGGAAAGTTCAACGGATCCAACTTCCTCTTCTCCGCGCATCAGGGTCATGGTCAGTGTATCTGGTCTGGTTCTGTAACGGTTATCCTCATCATTCCAGATCTTCCGGACCGTCTTCGAAGTGGTCTGCGATCCGTTCTCAACGGTCATCGTACCATTTTCATAATCCGTACCGCTGCCAAAGAAGAGATGATAGAACCAGTTCCATACAGATTCTGTCTTGTTATACTCCACCTTCTTCACTTCGGATCTGCTGACAACGATGTTCCAGCTGCCGGCCGGGGCTTCATAGCCCTCCGGAGCCTGCTCGGTCATCGTATACGTTCCATCCGATGTGAAGGTAAATGTCACGACGCCGGTCTCATCCGATGTCTGAACCATCGGCTCTTCCTCGACCTTTGTATTGGTCTTGACGACGGTAAATACCGCACCGGAAAGCGGATGCTTCGTAGCAGAATCAACCTTCGTAATCGTCAGGGTTACCGGCTCAAAAACTTCATTTTTCTGCTTTGGCGTATTGGTCACGGTGTAGACGAGGCCACCTTCTGTTTCTGCCTCGTTCTGTGCCTCTGCCGGGACGATTTCCGGATCATACGCTTCTGCACCGGCTTCCTTTACGGTATAGGTTATCTCCTGTCCATTCGCATACTTATCCAGGAACCGGATTTCCCATGCCCAGCCGTCCAGTTCGGTCGTCGTGGTTTCAGCAACCTTTTCTTCGCCGTTATAAACTTCGATGGTGACACTCTCCGGTCTTTCATATCCTTCAATCGGGGTGCCATCTTCCTGGAAATACTCTTCATCATTCCAGACCTTGGTTCCGGAGATGTTGATCGTCTCCGGCGTATGGCTGTTCGTGACGATGATCGCGACATTGCCATCCTCACCGGTTGTGATCTGCAGGGACGGATCGCCATAGCCCTCGATCGGATTCTCGATCACGGTATATGCAATCGGTGCACCGTTCTCGTACTTGTCGACGCCCTCCCATGTCACAGTCTGTTCTCCATCGAGCGTGATGGTCTGCATCGTATCCACAATCAGTTCAGCCTTGCCGCCCACCATTTTTGCAAGGAACAAATCGACATTCGTACGGAGACCGTCCTGGTTATCTTCATCGTCCCAGACCTTTGTCGCACTGACATTGATCTTTACCGGTTCATGTGTGTTGACGACCGTACCGCCATCATAGGCTGCATCATCTTCCCCACCTGCAACCGTGTTGTCATTTCTGTAGGAAACCGTATACTCTGCAGGCACATCCTGCTCTTTCACGGAATAGACAATCTCCTCGCCATCTGCATATTTTGCAAGATTATCGAAAAGTGCCACCCATTCTTCTACTTCACCTGCACGGTCCGGTGTCCCATCCAGAGTGATCGTCTTTCCGGTCTCTTCCCCATCCGCATAGAGTGCGAATACAACCGGCTTTCTCAGGCCATCATGATCCTCGTCGTCGACCCATTCCTTCATCACCATAATGGAGGTCGTCTCCGGCACATGCGTATTGGTGATCTTCTCACCGTTCAGCGCAGCACCGTCGCTGTAATAGCTGACCTGATAACCATCAATCTGGTTCTCCTCAACCACGGTGTAGAGGATCTCATCGCCGTTCATCTTTCTGTCGAGATCTGCAAATGTCGCGACCCACGGTGCACTCTCGCCGTTCTCATCTACCGTACCATCCAGAGTGATAGAAGTCTTGGTCGGGTCCCCATTCGCATACAGCATGAATTCAACAGGTCCTCTCAGGCCATCCTGGTTGTTATTGTCGATCCATTCCTTCGTTACAATAACATCTCTCTTCTCGATCTCATGCTGATTGGTGATGGTCTCACCATTCTTTGCAGCCGTTGCACCTTCTGTCTGATAGACCGTTGTATACGCATTCAGGTTTGTAATCTCCTTCACCGTGTAGGCAATCTCCTGCCCCTGCGCATACTTTGGCAAACCACGGAAAAGAACTGTCTGCCCTGCTGCATCCGCCGACGGAGCAGCATCATCTCCCGATACATCCTCCAGCGTAAATGTCTGACCAGTCGTTTCGCCGTTTGCAAAGAGTTCGAAGGTCACCGGCGCTCTGTAGCCGTCCTGGTTATTGTTATCATCCCAGGCCTTCGTAACCGAAATATCAACCGTTTCCGGTGTATGGATATTGGTCAGTGTCGTCGTTGTACCACTGACAGCCGCTTCTCCTTTTGTATATCCAAGGTTCGAGAGGTTCTCCTCCACCCAGGTATAGACTGCCGGTTTCCCATCGATGTTCTTCGGCAGACCGGAAACCGTTGCTGTCCAGCCTTCCGACTCTTTCAGGGTAACCGTCTCAATCTTATCATTTCCGCGCATCAGATCCACGGAAAGTTCTGTCGGCCGTTTCCCATCCTGATTATCGTTATCATCCCAGACTTTCCGCACTGTCGCCGAGGTCTCTTCCGGTGCATGACGGTTCGTCAGGGTTGTCTTTTCAACATTGTTCTCCGTGGTCTTCACGGAGCTGGCCAGCGTGTAACCGGCATCCGACAGATTTTCTTCCTCCCAGGTGTAGGTGATCGGATTGCCGTTGCTGTACTTCGGCAGACCGGAAACTGTTGCGGTCCAGCCTTCCGACTCTTTCAGCGTGACGGTATCGATCGTCTCCTCACCGCGCATCAGATCCACGGAAAGTTCTGTCGGCCGTTTCCCGTCCTGATTATTGTTGTCGTCCCATACTTTCACGACCTGAATGTCGACGGTTTCGGGCTCATGCTTATTTGTGATCGTGAACCCTTCCGCCATCGATCCGGTAACCTGTGCTTCATAACCGGTCGGTACGGTCGTCTCTTCAACAGAGTACGTGATCACAGAACCATTTGCAGACTTTGGAAGCCCCTTCCATGTATAGGTCCAGTTCTTCGAAGCATCGAGTGTTTCTTCACCTGCAATATCATTTCCCGCGCGAAGCTTGACCGGTACGGACGGTGTCCGTATACCATCCTGGTTGTCGTTATCATCCCAGACCTTCGTCACGGTGACATCAACCAGATCATATGTATTGGTGATCGTCACTTTCGGGCCATATTCATTTGCAGTGATCTCGCCGCTGTAGGACTGCTCTCCCTTTACAGAATAGTTATCCGGGATATTGATCTCCTCCACGGTATACGTTGTCCCATCCGGCAGGTTCGTGATACGGTAGTTCACACCTGCAGGAAGCTCCACCGTGAATGGAGAGGCACTTCCCGCATTCACACTCAGGAAATTCTGCGGGTTCTGCGGATCCGGATAGGAATACCAGATATCCTCACCGATCCCTTCCGTTCCATTCAGCGAGATCTGGAACGTGAACTTCTGGTTCGGATCCGGCACAGTGCCTTCCTCCGCTTCAACAACCTTTTCAAAGTCCAGATAACTTCTCCGGAGGTTATCCGCAACAAGGGTTCCATCGTTGTCCGCACCGCCATAGTGCAGTGCGGTTCCTGTTCCATCTCCGACTTCCTTCAGCATCGGGTGCAGCACTTCCGCATCCAGGTCGAAGTAGTAGTCAGAGGATCCAAGCAGTGTATATCCGGTCACTGCACCGGTTTCATCTCTGACCGCTGCATAAAAACCGACTTCTTTTACGTAGTAATCATGTCCTTCCGAACCGGCATATGCCGTGCCATTCTTATCTTCCAGACCCGGTGCAATAAAGATCTCTCCGGAAGTCCAGTTGTTCTCCGCATTCAGATAGACGGTTTTGACGCTGTGCTCAGTCCCGTCAGCATCCTCATAAAAGACTTCCAGTGCGACCTGATCATATCCTCTGGAGTCGATGTCATTGGACCATTTTTTCTGGATGCGCATCGACGCAGAAGACAGTCCTGCTCCATCCTCCGGATTGACAAAATCGACGGTGGTCGATGTCGGGTTGTCCAGACGGGTATCTGTGTAAGTCAGGGTTGCACTGGTGTTGGTCAGCACGGAATACCCTGCACTCTTACTGCCGATGATGTAGTCATCAAGACCCATTTCCTCCAGGTCCTGATCCGTGATCGTTCCGTTGTTCAGATCAGCGATCAGATCATAGGCAGTCTGGCTCGGCCATACTTTGAATGTGACCGTGTACGTGACCTCGTCATCCAGGAGACCGTCTCCCAGATCCCAGATCACCTGCCCATTCGCATTCAGAGAAGCGGCCGGAACGTTCTCCCCGGTCCACTCCACACCGAGACCATTATTTGCGGCGGTATCATACTTTACAGAACCATCCGCGTTCTTACCGCCTTTACGATAGTACTTGAAGGACGAGGTATCAACGACGAGCAGGCTCATATCCTGGCTGCCGCCGGTCGTCGTCACACTCACCTTGCTGGTGGTTCCGTCATTCATGCTGACATCGGAAATACCCAGTGCGTTCTGGATGTGTTCTACGATGTTGTTGAACGCAGCCGTCAGCTTGGACGGATCACTGCCGTCGTAGAACTGCGCCGGCTTATTTGTCGAATTCACCGCTGTCGCAAACTGGTTCATTCTCGTATTCGACTCAGTCGCAACACTGACAGAGAAGAACGTCACGCCATTCGCACGCGCATTGGCTGCGGTAACAGCAGAATTATAATTGTTCGTTCCACTGTTTCTTGCCGTCGGTTCCCCATCCGACAGGAAGATGATGTACTTCTGCGCATCAGCCCTTGCACCATTGTTCTGGGCATTGATCTTTGCATTCGCATTCAGGATTGCTCCCTGCCAGTTGGTCGCATTGTTCAGCGGCGCAGTAGACTTAATCGCCCCGTTGACATTCGCCGCGCTGGTATACCAGTCCGTCGCCGTATCTGCAGTAGAGCCAAAGGTTACCACTGAGATCCGGACATCCGAACCCGCCATGTTGAAGAGTGTATCCGACAGCGTCTCAACCGCATTCTTGATGACATTCACACGCGTGTTTGCCGTATAGCGGTTATTCTGGTTGTTGGTATAACCGTTGTAGGCATCATATGTACGCTGCCAGTTACTAAAATCTCCGTAATAGTAATATTGATTTGTCGCACTCTCGTAGATATAGTTTCTATAGCCATTTCTCCCGACAGCATAGTCAGCATATTTCAGATACACATCTTCCTCTCCGTTGTATGCAAATCTGAAATATTCTCCATTGTTGTTCTGGCTCGCATCTCCCGCAACCGCAAGATAATTCATACTGGTTGACTCGTCAACAACCAGTACAATATCCACTGGTGTCGCTTTATCTGATTCCTCGATGGTATAGTCACCCGTCACGTTCAGGGACAGCGTATAGGTACCGTCCCCGTTGTCATGGAGTGTCTTCTCGTGCGCCGGCACATCTCCCTCTTCTGCCTTGACGACCTGTAAAGGCGCAACGACATTGAGGTTACTGACTGTCATCAGTGCAGTCAGAAGAAGCGCCAGCACCGGCCGGAAGACCTTCCGACTGCTCCACCTCTTTCTCTCTGTCACGTATTTCATAGCATCTCCTTTCGAGCCTTCTCCCCCCAGAGAAAAGTTCCCAGAATAAATTTGTACAGCGAGCAAGTCTTCAGATCAGACTTGTTACTGTACATTTCTGCATTATGAATATTTGTACACCTTATTATATCATATTATTCTTATTATAGCACCACACAAAAGTATGATAATTGAAAGCCTGATAAAAAAGGCCGCAGATGTCCGGACAAATCTTTCCAGTTTCTGACATCTACGGCTATTCTTTCTCCATTATTCATTTATGCTCGCTGCGCGCAGTATAAGAAGACAAAATCAGGCGCCGGGCTTTCGCCCGACGCCTGACTCTTTTCAGACAATCTGAATTGCTTCATAAGCAACTGTTCAGGACCGATATCTTATAGACCGCCGCTACGCGGCTAATCGTTGCTTCGCAACTCTTGTCTATAAGCTTCGGCCATTCCGGCCGGTAAGAATTCGATAGAAAGCGGTTCAGAAAGCAAGCTTTCTGCCGCTTTTCTTTCGAATTCTTGTCGGTCCTGAACAGTTATCGTATTACTCTTCGTCCTCTTTCTTCTTGCCCTTCAGTGCTGCCACAGCTGCACCTGCTGCTGCGAACATGCCGCCAAGGAGCATTGCAAGAGAGGTCGGATCACCGGTCTTCGGAGATGCGAATGGGATGTCTTCATCTTCGATGGTGATGCCGCCGAAGTGCTCATCTTCATCATCTCCCTCGAAGCCGCCACGCGGAGCATCCTCATCGTCGATGTACTGATAGGTTCCATCACCGTCATCGGTGTCTTCCGGTTCTTCATCATCCGGTTCGACCGGA
>CACZQN010000003.1 GCA_902783375.1 uncultured Lachnospiraceae bacterium
AACGTCCGAACCGCTCCACGCCGGGAATGCGTCCCTCAGTCACATACTGATTGACGCGGCGCTCGGAGACGCCCCATTTATACGATGTTTCCCGGATGGAAAGATAGCCCTTCATGTTTGAACCTCACTGATAGCAAATTGCAAAAATACAGTTTACATTATATACGAATAACAGTAGATTTTCAATATGGACTGCACAGAATTATCAGAAAAGTCGCACTCGCTTTTTGCAGGGCGCTTGCTCTTTGCCGGATCAGGCAGGGAATAGAAAAAGCACATCTACCAACCCCGCAGGAGGGCAAAATAGATGCGCTTTCAAAAGCAGTATTCAGTTTTGTACAGGCTAAGAATCAAATAGCCAGATTTGGTCAAATCTCATCAAAATATCAGATGATCTGATCAGTTCGAAGCTGCATTGATGGTGAGGATGCTCAGCTGTTCCTTGTCCGTTCCAGGGAAGGTGATGACCTTCTCATAGCTCTGGGTCAGATAGGTGCTGCCGGAGACGAGGGTCTCGGCTGTCGGTGTGAAGTACAGCACCGCCGTACCGGTCGTCTGGTTCTTCGCCCACCAGAAGATGGAACTGGTATTGGCATCCTTCAGGGATCTGGTCTGCATGATGTTCTTCGGAATCATGACCAGACCGGTCTTGTTCGGATCAGAAAGGCCGCAGAGCGACAGGACTTCTTCATACTTGGTCACGCTCTTGCCTGCTGTATCAAGCAGGGTGTACTCGATCGGCTGATTCTCGATTCCGACTGTCGCGGAACCGGTTACCGTAAACTTCCCTGCTGCTCCGGCAGATGCGATCACCTGGGAGATCTGGGAAAGCTGGCCGTTCGCAGTCACGACGATGTTGATGTTACCTTCCGTCAGTGTTGCTGCACGCATCGGATAGGTCAGGAACGCTTCACCGTTGATGGTGACCGGATTGATGGACTGGTAAACTTCCGATCCATTGATCAGGACGGTATCCAGTGCAAGTCCTGCTGTTCCGGTAATGGAAACGGCGACGGTGTTGGAATTCACACCTGCTTCCGTGATGTTCTTGCCGTACTGATCGGATGCTCTGACCAGAAGATAATATGCATTCGGCCAGGTATTGATCACAGCGGAGCTGCCGAAATCGGTAATCACACTGCCCTTGGTCAGCAGATTCGTGGACTGGTCAAGGACCTTGGTGTAGGACTGTGTTGCACTGTCATAGCGATAGACGCCGGCGATCTCAAGTTTCTGGATCGCACTCGGTCCGGAAATCATGACCTGTACCTCGGTCGAAACAGCCGGGGACTGGCCCGCATAGGTGATGACGATGTTGCTGGTGAAGCCCTGCTTATACTGCTCGGATGTCAGCGGGATCGTCACGACGCCCTGTGAGGTGATTCTTGCAAATGTTGTTCCGTTCCACAGTGCTGTGCAGGAATCCGCCGGATAAGCGATATTCGTGGTGACATCATTGCCGAACTGGTCATACAGCTTGAAGTTGAGTGTTGCAACAAGACCGTTGGAGCCGTCCACGCCCATCGATGCCATCGGCGACGGCACAACAACTTCGGTGATCTTCGCTGCTTCACAGGTGATGGTTTCGGTGCTGGTGCCGGATGCGGTCGTAACTTCGACCGTGTAGGTACCGACGAGATCTCTGGTCGCCGTGAAGGTTGCCTGCAGGCCATCCGGTGTGACAGAAAGGCTGCTCTGCTGCATCGCGTTACCGGAAGCATCAAAGAGCTTCACGCCAGTGATCACATCTGCCGGGGATACTGCCAGGATGGATCTTGCACCGGTCTGGGTAATTGTCATATTGGCAGCGATCACGATCTTGACCGGATCACTTTCGACATTGTACTTGGTCGCATTCTTGGTATTCTTCGCAATGGCCTTCAACCAGACCGTACCCTCTGCATTCGCCGTCACAAGACCGTCAGCAGAAACTGCAGCGATCTGATCGGAAGCTGCCTGCGTGCAGGCTTCATCTGCATAGAGGGAATAATAAACCTTGTAGGTCGAGGTAATATTCGGATTGATCTTGACCGCACTCGCAACCGGTGCAGTAGAAGCCGTAAACTGGACCGCATCGTGCGGTTCCATCTTGCCGGCAAATGTTCTGTCCGTCGCGGACAGATCCACTGCGGAAGCACGGGTCAGGGACTTCATCGCGCAGGCAATGGTGATCATCTCACCGTTCGACATGTAGGTGAAACTGACCACTGCAGCACCGTTCCCGACCGCCTGGCAGACACCATACTTGTTGACCGTGATAGCGTTCGGATTGCTGGATTCCCACTTTCCCTTCACGCTGCTGGTCTTTCCGCCGATGGAATAGTCCAGGTTGATACGCTTGCCGCCCACATAGATGTAGGTGTAGCTCTTCTTGTTCAGGATCTTCCCTTCATTCGCCTTATTGTATAAGAAGGCAATGGCCGCTTTCGTCTCGACCGTCTGCGACAGCGAGATCACACCCGCCATTGACAGAACCATCATGGCGGAAAGCAGGAAAGATATCACTCTTTTCTTCATCTGTCTCCTCCTGTAACACCGGACCCATCCGGTGCTCAATTGACATATTCAAACAGAATACGCAGCTTACACCCTGTAAAATAACAGGGAAATATGTCCGAATTGTGGTAATTGTATGAGAAAAACGCAACGCGCAGATCTCCGGGTGGTCTTTTCAGGCAATTCCTTCTTCTAAGAGCTTCCCGATCTCATCATGTGTGAACTTGTATCTCGAGTTGCAGAAGCTGCAGGTCAGTTCCTGATCGCCGCCCTCTTCATACAGTTCGCGCAGTTCCTTCTCGCCGATGTTAAGCAGCGCTCTGGCAACCCGCTCTCTGGTGCAGTTGCAGGAGAATTTCGTCTTCACCGTCTCAAGGATCCGGACATCCAGTGCCTCGAGAATGTAGGTCAGGATCTCCTCCGGCGTCATGCCCTCCGAGAGCATCTGCGAGACGCTGGTCACTTCCGAGACCTTCTTCTCGAGATACGAGATGGTCTCTTCGGTCGCATCCGGCATCAGCTGGATGATAAAGCCGCCCGCACAGTTGACCGACTGGTCAGTATTCACGAGCACGCCCAGCGCCACAATGGACGGTGTCTGTTCGCTCGATGCGAAATAATACGTGAGGTCTTCTGCGATCTCTCCGGTCAGCAGTCTTGTTGTCCCGACATACGGCTCCTTCAGGCCCATATCCTTGACGACGGTCATCTCACCCTTTCCGACCGCAGCGCCGACCGCCAGTTTCGCCGGCTTCCCGTCCGAGCCGCTTCTTGCAAGCGGGACGTCCGCTTCCGGATGGAATACATACCCTTTCACGCGGGCCTTCGAATCCGCCGTCACGACGATGCCGCCAAGCGGCCCGTCTCCCTTGATGTTGATCGTGAGAAGGTCCTTGTCCCCCTTCATCATCGTTCCCATCATCGCCGCTGCCGTGAGCGTTCTGCCGAGCGCAGCAGTTGCAACCGGTGTCGTGTGGTGCCGGTTCCTTGCTTCTTCTACGAGTTCCTTTGTTGTGCAGGCAAATGCGCGAACCGTGTCGTTCGCCGCTGTTGCCCGGATGATATAATCTGACATACTGAATCTACAACACCTTTCATTTAAAGTTTCACTGCTCAGTGCCTTCCGGCCATCACGCCAACCAGGACATGCGGCACATATGGTTCTTCCAGATACGCGATCTCTTCTGCCGTGAGTTCAAGGTCCACCGCTGCCACAGCGCCGTCCACATGATGGAACTTCGTCGCGCCGACAACCGGGGACGTCACCTTCGTCAGCAGCCATGCAAGCGAGATCTCCGTCATGCTCACGTCACGCTTCTCCGCCAGTTCCGCAACACGCTCGATGATCAGCGCATCCTTCTCCGCGGTCGCATCGTATTTTCCTTTCGCATAGGCATCCAGTTCCAGACGCTTCGAAGTCTCTCCCGGCTTCTTCGAGAGCCGGCCGGCTGCCAGTGCGCTGTACGGTGTCATGGCGATGTTGTCCTCTCTGCAGAGTCCCGCCATCTCCCGCTCCTCCTCACGGAACAGCAGGTTATAGTGTCCCTGGATCGAGACAAACTTCGCAAAGCCTTCCTTCTCTGCAAGCGCATTCGCCTTGGCCAGCTGCCATGCATAACAGTTGGAGACGCCGATCGCACGGGCCTTCCCGGACCTTACCACATTGTTCAGGCCGTCCATAATCTCAAAGAGCGGCGTATGGTAATCCCACGAATGCAGAATATAGAGGTCCACATAGTCCATGCCCAGATGGCTGAGGCTCGCATCGATATTTCTCGCAATATAGTCCTGGCCTGTGGTCCCCGCTTCAATATCAGCCGGTCCCATCGGCGGCACCTTCGTCGCCAGAACCACATCTTCTCTCTTCGCGAAATCCCGCAGCGCACGGCCGACAAACATCTCACTGGTACCACCCTGGTAGCCGATAGCGGTATCATAGAAATTGATGCCCATCTCCAGACCATGCCGGATGATCTCTCTGGAACTCTCCTCATCGAGTGTCCACTTATGCATACCGCTCTCCGGTACGCCAAATCCCATGCAGCCCATACAGATTCTGGAGACATTCAGATCAGAATTTCCAAGTTTTGTATACTTCATACAATTCTCCTTGATCTTCTATCGACAACAGATAATCCCGTGAGTCCGCCTGGTTTTCCTTTTTTCGGCTACTCACACTCTTTAGTGTAACACAAGTTGGATCATTTTCCTACAGAAATATTTACAGGATTCAACTTTTCATATAGACTGTTCAGGACGGCTCTGCTCTCGTGATCTGCAGACCGCCTGAGAACACGTATAAGGAGGTTCCTATGAATCAGAAGAAAACGGCCCCGCTCTGGACCGCTCCCTTTGTCTTACTGCTTGTCATCAATATCTTCAACGCAACTGCCGGTCAGATGACCTTCCCGCTTGTCGCGAAGTTCTCCCTTTCCCTCGGAGCTGATCTGACGCTGGCTTCCACAACTGCCGGACTGATGTCGCTTGCAGCATTGTTCGTCTGTCCGTTCGCAGGCGTCATCTCGGACTATTTCTCCAGGAAAAAGATCCTGCAGGTCTGCTCCATCGCTTATGCCGTCTCTCTGCTGCTGCACGCATTCTGCGGATCCATGCCGCTGCTGATCATCCTCCGGCTGGTAACCGGCATCTTCTTCTCCGTCATCAATGTGACCGTCGTCGCCTTCTCTTCCGCCTTCATCCCGAAGGAAAGAATGGCAGAAGGTCTTGGCTATGCAGGCCTTGCAAATATTCTGGCGCAGGCGCTCGGGCCGGCTCTTTCGCTCGAACTTGTCGACCGCTTCGGTTATCCAGCCTGCTTCATGGCCGCAGCCGGCTGTGCCCTGACCGCATTCCTGTTCCTGTTCGTGATGCCGGCAGGTGAGGCAGAAACACCTTCAGGCGCTCCGCGGAAGATCACACTCTCCAGCATCTTTGCCTGGGATTTCTTCCTGTTCATGCTGCTCTCGGTCCTGTTCGCCTCCTGTTCGTCCATGATCCTGACCTACCTCGCCATCATCGGCGATGAGCGGTCGATCCCGAACATCGCACTGTTCTTTACCATCTATTCCCTCGGCATGGTCGTCATGCGGCCGTTCACCGGGAAGTTCATGGATAAGTTCGGCGTCTACAAGACCGTGATTCCGGCAATCGTCGCGGGTTCCATCAGCATCATCATGGTCGGCCTCAGCTATACGCTGCCGCTGATGCTTATCGCCAGCATCCTGATGGCGATCGGCCAGGGTGCCGGAACACCGTCCCTTCAGGCAGATACCATCAAAAAGCTCGACAAGGCCAGAGCCGGCGTTGCCACCAGTACGATCCAGATCGGCATGAACATCGGTCACGCCTTCTCCCCGATGATCGGCAGCTTCTTCGTCACGGCCTACGGCTATGAGAAGATGCTCTGCGGATTCGGTGCCGTTCTCTTCTTCGGTGGCTTCCTGCTGTTATATCTGCAGTACCGGAAAGAACAGAAAGCCTGACTATGGGCAACAAATACAGGGCAGCTGCTTCGCGCAGCTGCCCCTTTTTTTATATTTTCTGATGGATTGCTTACTGTCTGCTCTTCTTCGGTTTCATGCAAGATTTCTCTTTGCCCACTCTGCAACGCGTTTCTCAGAAGAAGCTGAATCGGATCCTCTGACCGCGAGGCCTTCTCCGACTGTTGCTCCTTTGCAGTGCTCTGCCAGTGCCCGCGGGGACTGTGCAATTCCGGATCCCGCTCGATGTGTAATTCTGTCCTTTTCTTGAATAATAAATGACCAGTGTCTTTGCCATGGTTTATCCCTCGCTGCTTCTTCGTGCCGCCCTTCCGGGCCGTTTCTTTTGCTTTCCGGATTTATCGTAGCACGCAAAAGAAAACTGATCAATTCGAAGGAAGCTTCGAATCAATGAGTTTTCCTTATCACTTTGCAGCGTGGCCGCCGAAGACATCGAACTGCATGGTATCGAGCTTTGCATCAATCATCGCGATCTCTTCCGGCGTCAGGATAATGTTGCCGGCCTCAAAGTTCGCTGCCAGCCGCTCCAGTTTTCTCGATCCCGGGATCGGGATAATGTACGGCTTCTTGCAGATCATCCAGGCCAGGGAAAGCTGTGCCTGCGTGCAGTTCTTCTCAGCTGCCATCCTGTTCAGCAGATCAAGAAGCTCCTTTGCCTTCGCATAACCTTCCTCGGTGTACTGCGGCATATTTGCACGGTAATCCTGGCTGCCCTCGAATTTGGTATTCGGATTGTAGGCCCCGGTCAGGAAGCCATTTGCCATCGGTGAAAATGCAACGTAAGAGATGTTCAGTTCCTCGCAGGTCGGGAAGATCTTCTCATGCCATCTGGCCATCATCGAATAGCGGTTCTCGATCACGGTCACCGGTGTCACCGCATGGGCCCGTCTCAGATACTCCTCTGTCGTCTCGGAGATGCCCCAGTAGCGGATCTTTCCTTCCCTGATCAGTTCACCCATGGTTTCCGCGACCACTTCCGGCTCCACCTTCGGGTCGATTCTGTGCTGATAGTAGATGTCCACATAGTCGGTTCCGAGCCGCTTCAGGGAAGTTTCCAGGGACTTCCGGATGGTCTCAGGGCTCGAGTCAAGGCGGAGTGAACGGTCCGGATTGTGCCCGACACCCATCTTGGTCGCGATGACGACCTTGTCACGCACATCAGCCAGTGCCTTGCCGACCAGCTCTTCGTTATAAGAAATGCTGCCATCCGGATAGACACCGGTATAGGCCTCCGCCGTATCAAAGAAATCATAGCCGAGCTCATAGGCAGCTCTCAGCGTCTTCACAGCAATATCCTCCGGCGTCGGATCGCCGGACGCATGGGAGAACCCCATACAGCCAAGTCCCACCGGATTCACATACAGATCACTGTTGCCAAGTCTTCTCTTTTCCATTGCAAATCTCCATTTCATAGGTGTAAATAATCGTCCTGTATCTCTGCTCTGTATCTATAGTAAATCATAAAAGTGTCCGGCTGTAAAATGCTTCGATTCAATATCACTATTCTTTCTGATTATACTATGACGATTCTCTCCCTACAGGAACTGTACCTTCAGCATGTCCGCAAATTCTTCGATATAGTATCCCGCATTGTCATTCTTGTAGAATACACAGTAATGCTTGGTCATCTGCCCGTCGCCGATCATAAACGGAATCCTTCTCACAGCAGTTTCAAACGTTTCTCCCATCTCAGCACTTTCCACCGGCATGAACCCTCTGTCCCGAAGGACCATCAGTCTCCCCTGTTCCAGACTCTCCGCGATCAGAAAATCTCCGGCGAATCCGATGATCTCTCTGTAATAGGCCTTTTCCGTCTCTTCCTCGCCCGGTGCCGTCACCAGGATCATGGGCAGATCCTGAAGTTCCGATCCTGTCAGTCTCTCCGCACCGGACAGTGGATTCCTGGCGGCAATTTCCACATAAACCGGCCTCCGGATCAGGGAGGTATTGATATAGTTCTGGGAAAAAGCTCTCCGCTGGTCGCTCATGGCCATATCGACCTCTTCCGCATGCAGCCAGCGGTAGATTTCCTCATGGTTGCCGCGCCGGATGGACAGTTCGACATCCGGGTACTTTTCGGAAAATGCGGCTACTGCAAGCTGTACCTCATTCCCTGTGTAATCTCTCAGGATGCCGACCCGGACGCAGGCAGCATCCTGGTGCTCGATCGCCTGCGTCTCCTTCACCATTTTGTCAAAAGCAGAAAGAAGCGGTTCGCTCTTCCGGTTAAAATACTCACCCGCGGGAATTTTCAAATCATTTATGCGTTTACATGAACTTAATCAAATCCGACAATATTGTGTGCGACATACGGCTCTTCCAGATATGCGATCTCTTCAGCAGTCAGTTCCACGTCATCCAGCCCGCCTTTCTTTCTCTGATTGCATTCCCAGCAGCCGGCCTCGTCGGAGAATCTCTTCTCCACCGTCCCTGCTTTGCTTGCATCAATCATAAAAGAAAACCTGCCCGGAAACAATTTGAATCCGGGCAGGTTTCTATCAGTTTTTCTTATGAATTATTCACGGCTTAAACGTACACTCATATTCTGCGGAAAGTTGATCTTCTGCCGCAGTAAAGTGGTCATATCCAGAATGTACCTCCAATGTGAAGGTCACATCATCTGCCTTCTTGATGTTGTATTCCGCCAGTTGGCTGCCATCATCAATACTGCCGATGAGAAGCGGGATATAATATGTTTCTCCTGCCTTGATATTGGCATAGGTTTCAAGATAACTATTTGGCAGCTCGATTCCATTGATTGCAAAGTCATCCCAGATATATACATGGTCCTCATCTGTCGGGTTCTCTATGATCAGGACAGGGCGATGCAATGCTTCATCGTTGAAGCAGCTGACAAAGTCGGTGCCTTTTCTCCAGTATGCAGTCACTTTGACATACTCTGTTTCCTTGATCAGTACATCCCCCGATAAAGCTTTCCGCTCTTTCTGAACATAGGAATCTTTATCAAGCCCGGTCGGATAGACGACACATTCGTATTGTGTAAGCCTCTGCCCATCTGGATAAGCTCCGATACTGAATTCAATCTTCTCGATCTCATCGATGGAATGAATCCCAATTGCTTCGAAATCACTTTTATAGAAGTATACTTCTTTCTCTCCTTCTGTTTCCTCTCTTGCACTTGGAATAGAAAAATATGTACGCGGGCAATATACCCGATGGCCATTGATCCAATAAGAACTCGTCTGCGCGAAACTATTCTTCATGGATTCCTTATTTTCATAATGGATCATCATCTTATAGTAACGCGAGTCCGTGGACTTAATGCCTTTGTAGGTCAGCTTAAAATACTCGTTATCGACAAGCACCTGATCCTTTTTGGGTACAACCGGATTTGTCCATCCCTTTTTTGCAGCTGTTTTACTCCATGTCACTTTGCCATCTGCGTTCTTTGCATACGCCTTGACGGTATACACAACCGTGGCTCCTTCATCAGCCTCCCATTTGTCATCTACGTAGGTTCTTTTCCGGGTTGTAGCAACTTTCACCCACTTTGTATCGGTCGGTGTCTTCCGGTAAATCCGATATCCGGTTGCTCCGGTTACCTTACTGATGGTGATCTTCGGACTCCCATAAGAATCCGTTACCTTGATTGTCGGCCTAGTCAGAGTAGTGGCAGCCTGAGCATAGCTGATCCCCAGTCCAAGGATGATGCCAAGTACGCTGACGCAAATGACAGCAAACAGACTCTTGATCGTGTTCTTCATCTTCTCTCCCTCCACGTTGATTTATTATTGTACTTTCACCCATGGTGTACATACAGTTGGTTTCATTGCCTTTGAGTATGCTCTGATATAGAGCTGACCAGTGGATGCAACAGTAACTCTATATCCAGATTCACCATTAGCTGCTTTCGCACGAGTGATGGTTTTCAGCACCTCATACTTTCCGTTCTTCATGACAGCCAGCTGGAATCCCGTCGGCAGCGTTCCATATTTACTAGTGTCTGCAAAGTAAATGGTTGTTGATCCGCTCTTCTTCGAGACCTTACTGACCGCAGCTGATTTCGTACTCAGAACACGAATTCCATTAATCGCAACCGTCTTCCCATAGATTCTCTTCCCATCGGACTTTCTGATTACATACGGACGGAATGCAAGCTTTACGATACCACCAGTCTGCCCAAAGGTAAGTACGGTATTTGGTTTCTCTGCACTACTGCCGTTCACATTCTTGTAAGCGATGTCTTTCAACTTTGCGTACTTGACAGAACCTGCCTGAGATGCCTTAGCATACCGTTTGTAATAAACCGTCATACCTGCTTCACTGATCTCAGCACTATTTCCGGTGGAATATCTCACTGCTGCAACTGCCTGTTTTGCGGAAGGCATACTCTGAACAGTAAGCTTGTTGTACTTTGTTCTTGAAACTTTGAAATCACTACCTGCAAGTGTAACCTTCTCACCATTGACACTTATTTGATATGCACTACCCTGTTCGGAGCCGTCTCCTGTCTCATCCTCGTAGGCATATGACTCCTTCTCCTCCTTGATCTCATAGGAAGCAGCGCTAGTTACTTTGACACCGGAAGCTGTCTGCTCTGCCACTGCCGTCTGACCTGCTTTCGTTGTCATAGTGATGGTCTTTTTCTTGATATCTGTGGAAGAATCGTCAGTGTCTCTAAGCACAACTACAATATTTTCAGATGTATCGGAACACACAGAGACTTTCATCTCTTCCGTGTCAGCAACATGAAGTGAAACATCCGCATCAGCAGGCGTTTCCACACTAGCTGAATGATAATCACTGATCAGAGATACCGTCGTCCCAGCAGGTAAGGCTGCAAAATTCAAATCATCTTTATCAACATAATAATACACTCCCTGATGATCCGGTCCATCAGCACCTGCCGGAATCAGGATATCCTCAGATTCCAGTCCTGCCTGATTCATAGAAACACTAACTTTAGCTCTTGTCTCAATATCATTCCAATCTACATATAGAAGCTTCTGTTCAGCAAAAGTCGTGTCCTTAACCTTCTCATATTCCTGGACAAAGAACTGTGCGATATCGTGATTTTCAAAAGTAATCCATCCGTCTATTGCTTCGTCACCTTTAAATCTAGTTCCATTCTTTCCTGAATATGTCTTACCCACTCCTTTATATGACCACTCTGTAAATTCCCGACTACTGTTTCTCTTCAAGATCAGATACCTTTTTGTATCTTTGGGAGAATTCGGATCATAGCAGCGTATTTTTACTTGTTTATCTGTATCTTCAGCAATTACAAGTGCAGCAATCTGATGTGCATTATAATTCTTTGGGTTAGCCTTACTATTCTGTAAAATTCTCACAGATATTCCAAGGCCTAGTTTCGATGCCTTTTTTACCGCATTATATAAGCCATTCAGATCGCCCATATTTTTCCGGGTTTCATTCTGAACATAAGGCAGATTCTGAATCGCATGTGCATATCCATTAAAATCCATAGCCGTAAGATTCAGTTCTGTGCTTCTTTTTTGCTTATTAGTTAAATCCGATAAATAACTGAAGCGATTTAGTGATTCCCAGGATCCTATACCAGGATACTGTTTCGTATTCTGTACAAGACCTGAAGTCACCATTCCATAGCAGGTTCCTCCGGCACAGTTATCATCCAAATGCGCAGCTTTCATCGGCCCCATAAACTTCAGTAAATACTTCGTTGCATGCTCAATCGAGAAATTTTTATACCCCCAGAAGTCACTCACCAACAAATGCTGTGGCAGTTCGAACTTCTTCCCCGAACTATTTGATCCTGCAGATACTGTCACCATCAAAGAAGCAGCACTTGTAATCTTATTAACTGGAACATGCAGCTTCTTGTCTTTGTTCTTTTCGATCTTCGAAACAGCTTGTGTTATGCTGACTGGCGCTCCCAGCTTCTTGCCATTGCTGTCATAGTACTGCAGAGTAATATTGATTTTCTCAACATCCGGAAGACTCTCTGCAAATACGATATCGATATTCCGATAACCGTCATCATCATCGTAATGAATCACAAAATCTGGAACTCCAGATACTTCACTGGCAGATGTCCCTGTTGTCTTTTTCGATGAAGGCGTGATCGTATACTCGATTGACTTCTCATCATAGAACAGCCCCACTCCTGTCACGATTGCGGTTGCTTTACCAACTTCGATATTGTTGACATAGCGTACCGTGTAATCCGTTCCCATCTTCAGTTCTGTTCCATGATACTTTACGATCGGAACCGCCTTGATCTCCTCACCTGTGTACTCATAGGAATCCGTCAGGAGAGATATCTGCGCATTCAGCATCGAAGCCTGATCACGGATATCGCTTCTTACCTTTCCGGCATAGGTCCAGTTCTTTGAGGTTTTGATATTAATGCCAATCGCCGGACGGATGCCACCACCCCATCCCTGATTATCAACATTGATGCCTTTCTGATTGATATATCCATCTTCACCGACATATGTTATCTTATAGACATCATTGCCATTCTCATCCTTGCCTGCTCCAGGTGTACGCAGGAACCATGAGGCTGTATCATGATAGATGTATCTGGCCTTAAAGGTTGTAAGCCCGACTCTGGTATCGTCACTATATGTCCGATAAATATCCTGATATGGGTTTACACCAAATCCATATTTCGGATTCGTCGCTTCACTGATCGATAACAGGAACACCTTATCATCTGTATCTCTTCCGCCATCCGTTCCGAACTCTGGATTATCTTCATTGATCAGATGTGCCGGCAGGATGTCTCCACGCTCTTCATCAGAAAATGCCTCTGTATAGAATACTTCATTCAGGAATTTCCGAACGTCGCTGGTCTCCCATGTGACATACTCATATGTTTCGTGAAATCTGCCACTCTCAAGAATTTTATCGGAAATTAATGTCGCATAACCAGAGTCATCCACATTCAGGACTCTCCACCGGATTGGCAGTTTCTCATCATACTGATCCACATACCTGTCACCGCTTGTGTCACGTTGTGGGTAATGTCCAAAATAAATGGTATCCCATGTCGTTACAGAACTCATCTGCGGATGGTTATCACTTTCACTAATATAATCCGCTTCAACAACGACCGGGTTTTCCGGCATCGTATACACATTGGTTACAGCAGAGTCCGCAGCACGGGCTATGATCGTATGTCCGAATATGACCGGCGTTATCATCGCATATACAAGTAACACGATAATCAATAATGATCTGCATCGTCCTTCTTTCATTTCCCTATCCTCTTTTTCAGAATATACTTTTCTGCTGCAACTGGAACACTTATTTATCTGTATCGGCTGATCACATCAATATCCCAGCCAGCTGGTTTTTCGTTCTGTACTGTCTCGTAAAACGCTGCTGTTTCCTCAGACTGATAGGCTTCGACAACCTTCTCGAAGAGATCCAGCTTCGCAGGGTCTTTTGTATCTTCCGTGCGGGCGAGAATTGTGGTCATATAACCTTCATCTGTACGCGGCTCAGTGAACAGTTCATGTAACGTTCTCCCTTTTTCCGTAACGGAATAACTCATATCCGTGACAAAGACGTCATACTGGTCTGCCGCCGCCCCTGCATCTACAGTATAGCATCCTTCGATCTTTATATCTTTCAGATATTGATCGATACAGCTGTCCAGATATCCCTGGAAATCATCTCCAAACGCTCCCTGTGCGACCGGCAGCTCTTTCTTCAGTTTGAGCAGGCCCGCCGCTTCCAGCGTTTTCAGAGCACGCTTTGCTGCGTAATACTGGACGGTCACAACCGTCCCATCCGGGATTTCCTTCAAAGATTCATACTTCGGAGAGAAGATTCTGTCTGCCAGTGAAGTCTCGTATCCGACAGGGGTCACCTTCGATCCGTATTTCCCATATAACTCCGCATCCGCCCGTAAGAATTCCATGGCGCCATATGGGCAAAGGTCAATCTCATTGTTTGTCGTTATCTCTTCAAGGACACCACGTTCCCAGTCTACCTCTACGATCTCCAGATCAATTCCTTCAGCCTTCAGCGGATCAATCATTTTCTTCCAGCATGTCAGTTCAAACCTGGCGGTATTCGGAATGGCCACTTTCACTTTGGTCATCTTCGTCGGCACGGTCCAATTCTTCACTGCGGCGGTCTTGCTCCAGGTAATCTTCCCGGATGCATCCTTATAGTACGCCTTCACGGTATA
Source organism: uncultured Lachnospiraceae bacterium (assembly GCA_902783375.1). Classification (GTDB taxonomy): domain Bacteria; phylum Bacillota; class Clostridia; order Lachnospirales; family Lachnospiraceae; genus Catonella. The sequence goes on from CACZQN010000003.1 coordinate 14,140, forward strand.
ACGGACCTTGGAACCCATGGCTGCCTTCCACTTCTTATCGACATAGGCAGTCTTTTTCGTCGTTACAACCTTAACCCACTTCTGATCTGTTGCAGTTTTCCTGTAGATCCGATAACCGGTTGCACCTGCCACCTTGCCGATGGTGATCTTCGGATTCCCGGAAGATGTCGTTACCTTGATCGTCGGACGTGCAAGTGTTGCAGCGGAAACGATCTCCTGCGTTCCAAATATCCCGATCATCCCTAGAAGGAATGAAAAAACGATACTGACTGCGATCCATCTCTTGATTCTTTTCATGGTATACTCCTCTCATATAGAATATTGTCATACCGGTTATTATACCACAGTCCAATCTTTCTGCCTAGCGACAAGTATAAAAAAAATGTGATCAATCCAAAAAAACTGCCGCATCCTTTCCGATGCGGCAGTCACGCTCCCTATCGTCTGTTCCATTATTCCAGGCTTGCTGCGCACTCCTGCAGAAGCTCAATGATCGGCAGGCCCTGCGGGCAGGCTGCTTCGCACTGACCACACTGGATACAGTCGCTTGCCTTGCCTTTGTCGCGGGTTGCGAAGCCATAGTTTCTCTTTGCACCGTCGCCGGTGTTGTAGACGGTCTGCTGATTCTTCACCGAGATAATATCCGGAATCGGGATATTCATCGGGCAGCCGTCTGTGCAGTAGTGGCAGGCTGTACACGGAATCGTCGGCACCGCTGCCATCGCTTCTTTGACTTTCTCAATGACTGCATACTCTTCTTCCGTATATGGCCTGAAGTCTCTCATGTAGCTGAGATTGTCTTCCATCTGTGCGACATTCGACATACCGGAAAGAACTGTAATAATACCTTCAAGGGACGCAACATAACGGATCGCCCAGGAAGCCGGGGAAACATCCGGATTCGCCGCCTTGAAGATCTCCTGTACCGCCGGGATCGGATTCGCCAGCGCACCGCCCTTGACCGGTTCCATGACCGTCACGGATACGCCATGCTTTCTCGCAACTTCCCAGCACCTGCGGGACTGTACCTGCTCATTGTCCCAGTCTGCATAGTTGATCTGCAGCTGGATAAACTCGACATCCGGGTGCTCTGTCAGCAGTTCATCAAGAAGCTCCGGATCTGCATGGAAGGAGAATCCCCAGTGCTTGATGAGGCCGGCTTCCTTCTGCTCTTTGACGAAATCCCAGATGTGATACTCGTTGTAGGTATCGATATTGCCTCTGCCGATCGCATGCAGCAGATAGTAATCGAAATACCCGGCACCGGTTCTCTCAAGACTGGTGAAGAGCTGCTTCTTTGCCTCTTCCTCATTCGGGCTGACACGCGCATTGAGCTTTGTCGCCAGTGTGTACTTGTCACGCGGATAGCGGTCTACGAGTGCAGCCTTTGCTGCCTCCTCCGAACGTCCTCCGTCATAGACATAGGCCGTATCAAAATAGGTGCCGCCTGCTTCGATGAACTTGTCGACCATCTCCGAGACCTGCGGAATGTCGATCGACACGCCATCCTCGAGCTTCGGCAGACGCATCAGACCAAACCCCAGCTTAAATACATCCTTACCAAACCAATCAGACATCTCCATCCCCTACCTTTCTCTAAATAATACGATCTTTATGCAAGCTCCTCCAGGAATGCGATCGCCTTCTCCGGCCAGCCTTCGACATCCGTGCCGGTGCCATCGCCGAACCCGTGTGGTGCATGCTCTCCCTCATCAAGAACCGCAGGTGTTCCCTGCTTCTTCAGCAGATCCACCATCATCTCCGAGTTCACCGGAGGCACGGTTGCATCATCCTTGCCACAGACCACATAGCATGGCGGATAGTCTGCATCGATGTGCTCCACGACATTATATTCATCCAGGTACTTTGTATAGTCTCCATCAAACATGATCGCGACGAGACCTCCGCGCTCATCACGCTTCGATTCCGCCTTCAGATCGATGAATGTGTAGATCGGGAACATACAGATCGGCTTCGGCAGTCCAAAGCGCTTCCAGCCGATGTTGCCGGTTCCATAGTTCGAGATCAGGTTGGCGCCGGCAGAATAGCCGCCGACTGCATACCGCTCCGGATCGATGCCGAACTGCTCCGCATGTCTGCCGATGTAAGCAATCGCTGCCGCCAGATCATCGAGTGCATGCGGAGTGACGCCCTGGTAACCGACTCTGTATGTGAAAAGGAATACCTGGTATCCCATCTCCACCATGTGTCTTGCCGTCGGGAGTGCCTCTACCATCGTGCAGACCGAATTGTAAGCGCCGCCGGCAGCCAGCAGGATGTATGGAACCTTCTTTCCGTCCTTCTCTGCCTTCGGATTCTCCGGCAGCAGACGGATCAGGTTGACGTCTGCTTTCATCGGGGCATCCGCACATTCTGCCTTCTCATAGACAAAATACTGCTCCATCCTGCCTGCTTCAATCTCATCCACCAGGAAATTCAGGCCGTTCACAATGCCTTCCGGCGACCAGCCGATCCGGGCAAGGCCTGCCAGTGGTGCCTGAGCGAATCCGCCGCCTTCACCCTGTCCTTCCGGCATTTCCGGCGGATTCGGTGAAAACATCAGATATTTCGAGATCGACGCGAATTCCGGTGCAGTAAAGACATCCCCCATCGTTGATTCCTGTGTAAATCTTCCCATGTTTGTAAACCTCTCTTCCTCGATTTCTATCTCCTCGTGGTCACTGAAGACCGGTTACAGATACAGTTTCCCTTCCTGTCTCTTCTCCCTTGCAACCACATAAATTCGTTCGCTGTCCGGCCGCGGTGCCTCTTTTGTAAATGCATCGTAAGCCGTGATATACTCCATCCCTGCTTCTTCAAGACAGCTCCGGATCTCTTCCAGTGAATAGGCCCGCTGATAGTGGGTCTCCATGAAGCGCCGGAACAGTCCCTCTTCCTCATCTTCATCCGGTTCCTCGGCCGCATCCCGGATGAACAGCGTCAGGTCATATTCGTTGATTCTGGTCTCCGGATCGTATTCATTCTCCCAGATAAAGGCAGAATCTTCTCTGTTCTCCGCGAAGATGTTCTGACCAAGTTTCTTCTCATATTTATAGACTGTATTCAGATCAAAGATCAGAATCCCCTGTGCCTCCAGATAATTGTTGCACAACCGGAATACCTCTGTCAAGTCCTCCGGATCAGTAATGTAGTTCATGGAATCACAGACGGACACGATCGCAGAGACCGTTCCGTAGAGCTCAAATTCCCGCATATCCTGGCACAGATACAGGATCCCGTCTTCCCGTTCCGCCGCTTTCTCCATGGCGATGGCAAGCATGTCGGCGGAATTGTCGATGCCGATCATGTCGTAGCCTGCATCGGCGAGTCGTTCGGTCATATTGCCGGTTCCGCAGCCGAGCTCACAGACCAGTCCCTCGTTCACCCCGTAATCCCGCAGCAGCTCCGCAAGGTAGCTGCACCAGGCATCATAGGGAACGTTGTCCATATATTGATCATAAACCTCTGCAAATGTCGTATAGGCGTCCATGTATTTTTCTCCATCATCAGGCAGTCTTAAGGCCTGTTCTTCTCCATCACATACCGGGCCGTGTCTGCCAGGTCCATCGTCCCGCCGAAGATCCGGAGGGCCGATCCGATCGTTGCATCCACCCTGCCGTCCCCGGCCTCATACAGTTCATCGAGGTCCGGATAAGAGGCGATGCCCCCTGCATAGGTGACCGGCCGGATACCGGACCTGCCTCCTTGGTCTTCTGATGATTCTTCTGCTCCGCGGCAGTATGTGCCGAGGATCCTGGCGAGCTTCCGGTCGATCCCCTGCCGCTTCCCCTCTGCATCCACCGCGTGCACCAGGAATTCATCACAGTGATCCGCCAGATCCGCGAGGGTCTGCTCATTCACCTCGAGATCCGTCCACTTCTGCCACCGGTCTGTCATGATGCGGTAGCGCTCCCCGTCTGACCGGCAGGACAGATCGAGGACCAGATGTTCTCTTCCCACCTCCCGCTCGAGGGCGCGCAGGTTCTCCCACGAGAGACGACCGTCCCGGAAGACAAAGGAGGTCACGATCACATGGCTCGCGCCCATCCGGAGGAATGCGGCTGCATTCTCAGCCGTCACACCGCCGCCGATCTGCATCCCGCCAGGGAACGCAGCAAGGGCCTCCCTGGCGGCTGCCATATCCTTCTCGTATTCCGGAGTCCCTGCCTTGTTTAACAGGATGATGTGGCCGCCGGGAAGAGAAAGATCCCGGTACAGCCCGGCAAAATAACCGGCGCCTTCTCCGGCCGTATAGTTCTCCTGCGGTTTTCCCGCATCGGACAGGGAACTGCCGACGATCTGCTTCACGCAGCCGTCATGAATATCAATACAGGGACGAATCTTCATCTCATTCCTCCGTGCCGTGCGCAGCCCTGGCTGCATCTTCGTCATAGATTTCCCGGATTTCCGTTCCCAGTGTGAAGGAATACAGATAGCTCTCCTTCACCCGTTTCCCGGTCAGCCGTTCCAGTGCCTCCCGGTAATAATCGAGCTGCACCCGGTATTTCTGCATCAGGACCTCCGCACCGTCCTCGGCAAAGACCCTGTCCGTCTTATAATCGAGAAGCACGATTTCATCGCCTTCATAGAACCAGGCGTCGATGATCCCCTGGACGAGGACGGTCTCCTCGGACCACTCCGCCGGGGTGTGGCCGATCACAAACGGCGTCTCGCGGAAGAGCTTCCCCTCCCGTTCTGCCGCAATCATCCGTTCTGCAATCTCCGAACGGAAGAACCTCGCGATCGTCCGCGGGTGAATCACCCCGCGCTCCTGTTCGGTCATGCCGCCTGACGCCACCCGTTCCGCCAGGAAATCGCGCACCATCTCCGTGGTCTGTACTTCCCGGAAGGAGATCCGCCGCATGACATCATGCACCAGCGTACCGCGGTCAGATCCGGAGAACTCCGGTTCTTCGGTCTCTCTGGCAAAGGTGGGAATATAGATCTCTGCTTCTGCACTTCCTGCAGCCGGATGTTCCGTGGTCCTTTCTGTTCTTTCCTCTGCTTCGCACCCTTCATCCGGTCCATCATCCGGTCCTTCGGCCCGAGGACTGTCCTCGAAGAGTGCTTCTCCTGCCTCCTCCGGCGCCAGATGGAGCCGCTTCAGCTCGGAGACGGAGTATTTCCCCTTCTGCTTCGTAACGGCTTCGTAGGGGTATTTCCAGGAAAATACCCGAACCGTCTCTTCAGCGGCATGACTTCCGGTCTCATCTTCCGGAAGGCCCATCAGCCGATCCCGGAACTGCTTCGCTCCCTTCGATTCCTCCGACATCTCGGACTGTTCTTTCCGGATGATCTCTTCCTTGCTCATCCGTCTGAGGGTGAAGTATTTTCCGCTTCCGAAGGTCCGCACGTCTCCCAGTTCTTCCTCGAGATCTTCGAACACGGCGGGCATGACGAAATCCAGGAAGCATCTGGCGCCTGTCACGGCCAGGTAGCCATCTCCCCGCATCCGCCATTTTGCGAGCAGCTTGTCCATCTCTTTCGTCACGCCGGTCAGGATCAGGTGCTCCTTCGCCCGGGTCATGGCCACATAGAGAATCCGCATCTCCTCAGAAAGGGTTTCCTTCTGGGTGATCTTCTGGAGCATCCGCCGCGGAAGGGTATTGACCTTCGTGCGCGGCATCCCCGGCTCCTCATGTTCCATGATGGCGGTCATGCCGATGCCGTAGTCTGGATGCAGGATGAAGTTTTTATTGGAATCCTGGAAGTTGAAGGTCTTCATCCCGCCGGCGACAAAGACAACCGGGAATTCCAGGCCCTTGCTCCCGTGGACGGACATGATCCGGACGGCGTCAAGATCCTCTCGTCCGTCTGCTTCTCCGAAGTCCACTTCGTAATTCTTCAGCTGTTCGATATAGCGCACAAAATGCAGCAGTCCGTGCATCGATGTCTCTGCGTAGGCAGCGGCCTCATGCACAAGCATCAGGATATTGGCCCGCCGCACCGTGCCGCCCGGCATCGCCTGGATATAGCTGAGGAAACCGGTCTCCTCGGCGATCTTCCGGATGAGCTCCGCGACGGAAAGCCAGGACGCCGCTTCGCGGTAGCGCCGGTAAAAGGCAAGAAACGTATCCAGCCGTTCCTTCAGCCGATCCCACGCCGGTCCGTACGTCTCTCTTCCTTCGCCCTGGTATGCATCTTCCTCCGCCAGCTGCACGGCTTCCCACAGCCCGTCCGGCCCCGCAGCCTGCACGGCGATCCGGATACCGGCCACTTCTTCCGGGCTGAGTCCGCCGATCGGGGACACCAGAACCGTCATGAGCGGGATATCCTGGCGGGGATTCTCGAGAATCTGGAGCATGGAAAGCATCACCTGGACTTCCCAGGCCGAGAAATATCCGGTCCTGGTGCTGGCGACTGCGGGAATCCCTGCTTCCTGGAGAACTGCCTGGAAAGTCTCAGACCACTTGCTCATGGTCCTGAGCAGGATCACCATGTCCCCGTAGGGAACGCCTTCTGCTGCCAGTTCGCGGATCCTCCCGGCAATCAGGAGGGCCTCCAGTTCCCGCTCATCGGTCCGGACCTCTCCCGTCCCCTCCGACTTTTCCGTCAGGAGAACCTCTGTCAGCCGCGCCGGCAGCGGCTTCTGCTCCCAGAAGTCATCCGCATCCGGGACCCTTCCCGGATAGAGGGCTGCCCGGTCATCATATTCAATATCACCATAGTCCGCATGCATCACCTTCCGGAACACGGCATTGACCGAAGAGAGGACCTCCGGTCTGCTTCTGAAATTTCTCCCGAGGGTAATGCGCACATCCTGCGCACCGGGTGTTCCCACATCGGCAAATCTCTCATACTTTTTCATAAAGAGATCCGGTCTTGCCTGCCGGAAGGCATAGATGCTCTGCTTGACATCGCCGACCATGAACAGGTTCGGCGGATCATTTCTTGTAATTGCCCCCAAAATGTCTTCCTGCAGGTAGTTGGAGTCCTGATACTCATCGATCATGATCTCCCGGTACTGTGCACGGAACTCAGCCGCCGCTTCGGTGGGCTGCCCGTCCCGTCCTTTCAGGATCTCGAGGGCATAGTGCTCCACATCCGAGAAGTCCAGGATGTTCTTTTTCTGTTTCGCTTCCATGAGACGGCTGCGGAACTCCCTGACGAGTCCCAGCACGGTCAGGATATCCTCCCTCGTCAGCGCATAGTCCGCCTCCATCTCTTCAATCGGTGCATAGAAGCAGGTATCCAGGATTCCGTCTATGAGATCCTTGAAGGCTTTCCGCCTTGCCTTGACATCTTCTTTTTTCTCTTCTGATACCACCACGCCTTTCGGCGCCTTTGTTCCGAGTCGCTTCGGGGAATAACCCCGCAGCAGGGATTCTACTTTTGTGGTATCATCAGCCGCAGCTGCCAGTGTCTGCGCAAAAAGGAGATCTTCCTGCAGCGCATCCTCGTACTGGACCGGTCCTTCCGGGCTCTGAATGATCGCAAGGGCTTCCTCTGCCATCCGTTCAAGCTCGGCAATCATTTTACAGCTGTAGTCTCTCAGATAGTCCATGATCGGCTGGTCCGCGAGCGGCCGCCCGGCGATCTCTTCCGCCCGGGCAAGCCATGCTTCCGGATCCGGGAAGCTCTCCCCATAGCGGTAGACCGTCTCGATCAGTTCGGAGAAGGATTTGTCATTCTTGCCCGGCGCGATGTGCTCGGCTGCCCGGCGGAATGCCGGATCCTCCATCCCGTACCGGTCCTCCAGCAGTTCCTGCAAAACGTCCCCGATCAGGATCTTCAGTTCCGCTTCATCCGCCTGCCGGAAGGACGGATCGAGGTCGATCTCGGCATAGTGTTCTGCCACCACTCTCCGGCAGAAGCTGTCGATGGTGCTGATCTCCGCCGCCGGAAGAAGCTGGCTCTCCCGCAGCAGCCGCTCTGCTTCCTGCGGCGATGCGCCATCAAGACGGGCATCGATCGCTGCGCTGATGCGCTCCCGCATCTCACTGGCGGCCGCTCTTGTGAATGTCACGACCAGCAGTTCATCCAGATCAATCGGGTCAGGGTCCGTCAGGATGCGGGCAAGAATCCGCTCGATCAGGACCGCAGTCTTTCCGGATCCGGCAGCAGCCGAGACCAGGATGCCTGCATTTCTTGTCTCGATGACCTTCTTCTGGTCATCCGTCCAGTTCCTGGTAGCCAAGATTCTTCCCTCCTTTCTTCTCCCTGTCCTCATTTTCTGCCAGCATCTGCAGCAGCACTTCTTCATCGGCGTGTTTATCCAGTTCCCTGTAGCGGTATCCCAGTCTCCGGTCAAAGCCGCAGATCCCACGGTAGGAACAGTAATCACATGCACTTGTATTCCCGATCCGGGCAGGACGGATGCCGATCTCGCCTGCGAGGATCTGAGAGCGCCGGTCTTCTGCAAGATTCCCGGTATAGGTTTCGATGCCCAGCAGCCCTTCCGGAGAAGGCGCAAAGACACCCGACGCGTACGCACCGCTCTTCGTGATTTTCGCAGGGACGACCAGCGACTCCGCCCCGGACACGAGCGTCGCCTCGATGCCGCCTTCGGTCTTCTTCTTTTCCACGACAGCTGTATCCATGAGAGACAGGCCGTACGGCGTCCCGAGAAATGGCCCGTCAAACCGCAGCTTCTTCATCAGCGCGTCTTCGCCATTTCCCTGCTCCAGAACCGGGTCATCAATGTGGTCATAGAACGCTCCGGCCGGCAGGATCAGATGATCCCCGTGTCCCGGCTGCTTCTTCAAATGTTCTCTGACTTCCCGCAGGTACGTGAACAGCTGCAGATCAAGACCATAATAGACCCGGTCAAGACTGAACGTCCTGCTTCCGGTCTTATAATCCACGATCCGGACGTAGTCTACAGCTGTATACTGTCCTCCCGCCTGAATCTGTTTCCCGTCCGGAAGGAAGCCTGTCGTCGCCAGGTCGATCCGGTCTACCCGGCCGGTCATCCCACTATTGTAGAATCCGCTCTCGAAGAGAACTGGTTCCATCTCTCCCATGCTGATCTGCCGGTTCAGATGCCAGGTCGTCCGGTATGTCATCCTGCGGAGGCGGTCGATCATCCCCTGCACGCGGTTATTCGCCTGCAGGATGCCTCTTCCGTAGGTCTCCGTCACTTCTGCGATACACAAATCACAGATGCGGATGCGGACATCATCCGGAAGGTCCGCAAACTGGAGACCAGCTGCCGTGACCTTGTCCGAGTATGCCTTCAGGATCTCATGAAAGATGCTGCCGAAATCCGGTGCCAGTATCTCAAACTTATCCCGTTCGCGCAGGCCCAGGCCATAGGTCAGAAAATGCGCAAAGGCACAGTTGCTGAACAGTTCCAGACGGGAAATGCTGCCCACCAGTTTCCCGTAGAGTTTCTCTGCGATCTCCCGCCGGAGTCTGCCGCTCAGGATGCCGGCGCTGCTTCCCTGCATCATCTGCCTGTAATCGACAGATCTCCTGAGGATCTGTCCATCACCGGCGGTTGTTCTTTCATACTGTCTGGCGAGTGCAGAAGCATACTGCAGTCTTTCATCATCTGGCTGTTCTACCCGTCCTGCAGAGAGCAGGAAGCGGATCCCGCCATCCCTTCTCAGATCCTGCCGGAAGCATGCTTCTACAGATGTCACCACGCCGTCCGGTTCCGCATCTGCCAGGACGCCGAGTGGCTTCGGATATTCTTCCGCGATCTCCGGGAACAGGCTCTGGATCTTGCCAAGAACCGGTGATGGCTTCAGCGCATCTCCTCCCATGGAGACCGTGCTATACAGCAGATACAGACAGTCGGACGGTCTCGCGAACGACATCAGCAGGTAGAACTGTTCCCGCATCATCCGTTCCTTCGCCGTCGGTGACAGTTCGGTTCCGAGGATCGCGATCTGTTCCTTCTCGCGGTCTGTCAGGATCCCGCCATGTCCCGCCCCGGCGGGGATCAGGCCTTCGTTGACACCAAGGACAAAGAGGACCCGGATTCCGAAGAAACGGGTACGGGTCAGATCACCGACGATGACCTGGTCAAGGCCCGGCGGAATCTGCCCGACAGACTGTTCGGAGAAGCCCGCTTCGAGGATCCTGCGGAAATTCTCAATATCCAGCTTCTCGTCCGGCATCAGGTCTGCCATTTTTTCAAAGACTTCCATGACGAGACGGTAGATCTGATCATATTCCCTGGCGAGCATCGCCTCGCCCAGTTCCTCGAACCGCTCCTTCTTCTGGTAGAGCTGTTCTGCGCAGTGCAGTTCACTGACAAAGCGGTACAGGGCCAGAATCATCGTGCGCGCATTCGCGTGCGGATCCCGGAAAGCCTCCTGCAGCGGCGCAAAGAGCTGGCAGACCCGCTCCCGGATCCGGTTCAGCAGGGCATATTTTGCGGCTTCCCGCTCCAGTTCCTCCGCATCCATTCTCGAAGCATCCCGGTAGGATTCCCAGGTCTTCTCGTAGGCCGACCGGCCGCGGAACCCACAGGCCAGGAGGACATTCTCAAACCGGTCCAGATCATCTTCCCCGAATTCCGTGAATCCGGCCCGCAGGAAGCGCATGACATCCTCCTGCCGGTAATTGTTCTCAAGCACTGCCAGCGCACCGCGGATCATCTCGACAAACGGATTCTCGAGGATGCTCTTCCGCAGATCCAGGAAGATCGGTATGCCTGCTTCTGTCAGTTCATGGCGGATCACATCGCCGTAGGCCGCCAGATCCCCTGCAATGACGCCGATCTCCCGATAGCGGTATCCTTCCTCCTGGGCAAGCCGGAGGATCTCCGCCTTCAGCCATTCCGCCTCTTCGTGCGGGTTCGGCAGACAGCGGATCCGGACAGCTTTCTCTGCTTTCCGTCCGCTTTTCTCTTCATAGGGCACGGCCGGATAGCGGAACAGGTGCTTCCGCAGATGCCGGATCGCCGGATGCATCCGCTCTGATGCCTCATCCTGTATTTCAAGAGACTTCAGCACCGGGATCTGCTGTTCATCCGCGATCTTCCGCATCCGCTCCATCGTCTCGAGGCTCAGTCGGTACAGGCTCTCATTACCTGCGTCTCTTCTCAGAAAGATCGCCGGATCAATCGTGATCGTCATATAGATTCCGGCTGCATACGGCATCAGCGCACGCACAAACGCCAGCTGCACCGGTGTGAATCCGGTAAAGCCATCGAAGGCAAAAATGGCGCCCTGCACCAGACGGGACTGTGGCAGTTCCCCGCAGGCAAGGTCCAGGATTTCTTCTGCTGTAATGTATCGGTTCTGTTTGAATGCATTGAAGGCATCGAGGATTTTCGCCGCGTCTTTCAGCTTCGCCCCGAGCACCCTGGTATTGGCCTCTCCTGCGAGTTCCATCAGAGACGCCGCCGAGACCCGGTACTGGCCAAGCTCTGTCAGAAATGACTTGATCTCCTCTGTAAAGCCAAGCTTGTCGGCATGTTTTCCAAAATACGTGAGCTCGTCCCGGATCTGACGCATCACCCGGCGGAGAACCATATTTTTTCCGGTGTCCTCCAGCACCAGGCCCATCTGCTTCCCGCTCTCCTCAAAGAGGCGGTAAGAAAGGCGCATGAAAGAAAGGACATCGATGTTCATGACGCCCTTTCTCTCACTCATCGCAACGATCGCACGCTGCGTCTCATTTGTAAACTGCTCCGGCGTGACAACAAAGATCTGCTGCTCCGGATGCGCTTCCGCCTCCTGAAGCAGCAGTCTGCTCATCTGCCATGTCTTGCCGGAACCGACATCTCCCAGGATAAACTGCAGTGCCATGGACTCCGTCAGCTCCTTCTTTATTTTGGTTCTATGTCATTTAATATCTCTTTCCAGAGTGCGACGCATGCATCGGACGGCATCCGCCAGTCGCCGCGCGGGGACAGTGCCACCGAACCGACCTTCGGGCCGTCCGGTATGCAGGAACGCTTGTACTGCTGTGAGAAGAACCGGCCGTAGAAGGTCACAAGCCACTTATGAATCGTCTTCTCATCATACGCCCCGCGGAATGCATAGCAGGCCAGCCGGTACACCTTGTCCGGCGCGAAGCCGCAGCGCATCACATAGTAGAGGAAGAAATCATGCAGTTCATACGGTCCGACCAGATCCTCTGTCTTCTGGCTGATCTGCCCCTGTTCCGGCGGCAGCAGCTCTGGGCTGACCGGCGTATCGAGGATGTCAAACAGGACCTCGGAGAGATCCTCCTCTCCCTGTGCCTTTGCGGTTTCAGCAAAGTAAAGGACGAGGTAGCGCACCAGGGTCTTCGGGATGGAGGCATTCACGCCGTACATCGACATATGATCCCCGTTATAGGTCGCCCAGCCGAGGGCCAGTTCGGAGAGATCACCGGTTCCGATGACCATGCCGCCGGACTGGTTCGCCAGGTCCATCAGGATCTGTGTCCGCTCACGTGCCTGGGAATTCTCATAGGTCACATCGTGGACGGCCGGATCATGCCCGATATCCCGGAAATGCAGTGAAACCGCTTCCTTGATATCGATCTCCCGGATATTCACATGCTCTTCCTTCGCCAGATCAAGCGCGTTCTGGTAGGTGCGGTCCGTCGTGCCGAAACATGGCATGGTCACTGCAAGGATATTTGCACGGTCCATCCCCAGAATATCAAAAGCCTTGCAGGTCACAAGCAGTGCGAGGGTGGAATCCAGTCCCCCGGACAGGCCGATCACCGCGCTCTTCGCGTGCGTATGGTCGAGCCGCTTTGCCAGGCCCATCGCCTGGATGGTGGTAATCTCCTCCGATCTCGCATCCCGGTCCGCCTTGATTCCCGGGACAAACGGGGTCCTCGAGAAGGTCCTCGTCAGCGGAATCATCGGCAGATGGCCGGTGTCTTCCGGAATGTCCACCGAGAACGGAACGATCTCATATTCTTCGGTCTCCGCATCCGTGCTGTGCCAGGTGGTCATTCTTCTCCGCTCAAAACTGAGTCTGTCCACATCGATCTCTGTCAGGATCTTTCCGTTCTGAAAACGCTTCTTTTCTGCAAGAAGGACACCGTTTTCGGCGATCAGGCTCTGTCCGCCGAACACCAGATCCGTCGTGGACTCGCCTGTGCCTGCATTTGCATAGATGTAGCCGGCAACAAGCCTTGCCGACTGCGTCTTCACGAGTTCCCTGCGGTAGACATCTTTCCCGGTCCCCTCGGAACTGGCGGACAGATTCAGGATGATTCTGGCACCTGCCGCCGCATGGTGGGTGCTCGGCGGGATCATCGCCCAGAGATCCTCGCAGAGTTCCGCCGCGAAGACCAGGTTCTTCATCTCCTCGCAGGCAAAAAGGATCTTCGTTCCGAACGGGAACTCCATATCCCGGTGGCGGACCCAGTGGACGTCCTCCGGCGCCTCGGAGAAGTGCCTTTCTTCATAGAACTCCGCATAGGACGGCAGGAAGGTCTTCGGAACCATGCCGAGGATCTCACCATCCTGCAGGATGACCGCTGTATTATATAATTTCCCCTGCCAGACGAACGGCAGGCCGACAGCCGTCACCATATCCGAGCCTGTGCTGGCAGTAAGAATTTCGTCCAGCCCCTCGAGCGCTCCCTCAAGCAGTGCATCCTGGAGGAACAGCTCCCCGCAGGTATATCCGGTGATGGAAAGTTCCGGGAAGACGCAGATCTTCACACCTTCTTCTGCACACTTTTCCATCCCTTCAATAATCTTTCTGACATTGTATCCGGTATCGGCTACCCGCAGATCCGGTGTGACTGCGGCCACCCTGACAAATCCATGCCTCATTTCTCATCCTCTCCCAGGCATTCAGCCTGCATCCCGCCAGATGGCGGTCTTGTGTACATCGTTACCATTATACTGGTAACCAGAGGGATAGTCAAACGCAAACTTTTCCCTGAGTTTTTTTCACAAATGTCTTTACAAATCCGACAATTCGTGGTATATTAGTTCCTGCAGTCAAAGAACTGCTATGTATGCGTAGCTCAGCTGGATAGAGCGTCTGACTACGGATCAGAAGGTCGCGAGTTCGAATCTTGTCGCATACAGCATCAAACCCCGGAATTTCTTCCGGGGTTTTCTTTTCAGTTTCTTTCTTATGTTCTCATCTGAAGCTGCTCAGTGCTCTTCCGGTTCTTCCTGTGCCTTCTCGGCCACAAGAACCTTCTGCGCTTTCTTCTGATCCATCCGCTCCAGCAGATCATCAATCAGGAAGCTGACGATGGCTGCAAACGGGATGGCCAGCAGGATGCCGAGCACGCCGAACATTCTCCCGCCGACGATGAGGGTGATCAGGATCCACACACCCGGGACGCCCAGCGTATTGCCGAACATCTTCGGCTTCAGGATATATCCATCAAAAGTCTGAAGGACAACTGTGAAGATGATGAACGTGAGTGCATGCCACGGATTGACCAGTACCAGGATAAATGCACCGATCACGCCGCCGACGATCGGTCCGAAGGTCGGTGCAAGGTTGGTCAGTCCGACCGCAACAGAGATCACCACTGCATACGGCATACCGACGATTTTCATAAAGATATAGTTGATCACGCCGATGATCAGTCCGTCGATCAGGTCAAAGCCGATGTAGCGGATCAGGATGCTATTGCAGCGTCTCCAGAATCCGACGGACTGGGTATAGCGCTTCTCCGGGAGGATCAGCTGCAGAACACGCCTTACTCCCTTCAGGAGATTCTCTTTATCTGCCAGGAAATAGATCGCCAGGATAAAGCAGATGACACCGGTAAAGATCCCTCTTCCGACATTCACGGAAGTCTTGACGATGCGGTCTGCATTTTCAGAGATCACGGAACTGACCCTGCCGATGATCCCGGTCAGAGACTGGGTAAATGCAGAGAGATCCAGATCATGGGCTGCTGTGACGGCCCCGAACTGCTGGATCATATTGGACAGGCCTGCCGCGTAATAACTGATGTTGTTCACAAAGTTCCCGATACTTGCAATGATCTGCGGGATCAGTGCATAAAGCAGGATTGCAAAGAAGATCCCCAGGGCCACGCACTCTGCCGCAATGGAAAGATTCCTGCGAAGATGCGGTCTTTTAATCTTATAGAACACCTTCTGTTCAAACAGAACCATCAGCGGATTCAGGACATAGGCAACGATGATACCGAGAATGATCGGCCGGATCATTCCGTACAGCATTCCCAGCGCAGAAAAAAGTGGCCGCAGATTTGAGAAAATAAGATAAAACAGGACCGTGATGCAGCCGGCTACAGAATACGCAACCCACTTATGGTCCAGCCACTCTTTTTTAAACTTCATAGACGATCAGCCTCCTCCTGATACATGGGACTCTCATTGGAAAGGCAGTCATAAAGAGCTATGACTGCCTTTTCCCTTTCGGAACGATCAGAGAACGATTATTCCTCTCTCTCTGCGAGCTTCTGTTCTACCGGCGCATCCACAGCGTTCTTGGCAACGGAAGCAATGCCGTTCACACAGTTCTTCTTGGTGGTATATCCCTCACTGACAGCAATGATCTGTCCGTTCTTTGCGCTCAGGTTGAAACGGAACTCCCCTGCCTTATCCACATACAGTCTGAATTTCGGGAACTTGACGGTCTCAAAATTCTCCTCAGACTGGTCCTCTGTCAGCGCAACTGGTGCGTTCCTCTTGACACTGTCAACACCTGCGAGGCAGGTCTTCAGCGACTTATAAACCTGAGAAGTTGCAATCACCTGCCCATTCGTTGCAAGCAGATCAAATTTAAAACCACCGCTCTTTGTCTCTTTGACGATAAACTTTCCCATGGCATCACCTCCATTGATAATGAATTGCAAATTTTAGATCCATTTGTTAATACTATAGGATTTTTTCTGCCAATTTGCAACAACTTTTCACATCTTTTTTCGGTTTGCCGTGATTTTCAGTCTCATGGAATGTCATAGGTCTGTGCCAGACGCTGGATTGTCTTTTCGGCCTCCTCCACAACCCAGTCCGGCCCGACGATCTTCACGCCCTCGCCCAGGGAGAATACCCAGCCGAAGAACGGGAGGCTCACCGCCACATGGACGTGTGCACGAAAGCGGTCGCTGCCCTCCGGGACCATCATGATGTTCTTGCCGAACCGGTCGATGATGACGCCCGCCAGGTCATTTGGCAGTTCAATCGTCACATCTGCCTCTTCCCCGCCGAACATGCCGAAATTCTGCCTGGCGTAGGCGGCCATGTCAAACTGCTGAAAATACTCCTTCCCCTCGCGGGTCTCTTCGGACATCCGGATGCTGAGCATCTTGTCCACGCGGTAATGCTTGATCTTGCCTGCTTCCGAATCATAGCCGATCATATAGTAATTCTCATCATCCCAGGAAAGGCCCCACGGACTGATGTGATAGATCTGCCCGCCGTGGCGCAGTTCCTGCTTCTTGTCCCTGGTCCAGCGGAAATACTGGAACTGGATCTTCCGGTTCTCGGAGATCGCGCGGTGGATCTCATCGACATTGTAGTAGATCGTCTCGTTCATCGTCTTGATCCGTCCGGCCACATAGACCTGCCGTTCCAGTCCCTTCGCCTCATAGGCGCTGGTCAGTTTCTCCATCTTCCGGATCAGCTCTCTTGACTTCTTCTCCGTGATGAACTTCGAGGACTGGATCGCATCGACCAGCAGCTTCAGTTCTGCCACTTCAAATTCCCTGCTCAAGAGGTAATATCTCGTCTCCCGGTTCTCCTGCACTTTCGCGATCTCGAACCCGGCCGCATTCAGCGCTTCCATATCCGCATAAATACTTTTTCTCTCCGCGCTG
Organism: uncultured Lachnospiraceae bacterium; assembly: GCA_902783375.1. GTDB lineage: Bacteria > Bacillota > Clostridia > Lachnospirales > Lachnospiraceae > Catonella. Next base: position 30,799 of record CACZQN010000003.1, read on the forward strand.
ATTCCGTAGTTCTCCAGTTCCCGCAGGATGTCTGCCATCGTAATCCCATGCGTCTCATCGGTCTTCTCGCGGAAGATCTGCATCAGATACACGATCTTCATCTTCTGATTTGCAGTTTTTGCCATCCCGGCCTCCCCGGTCCATCATAGCGGTTCCGGACCGTCATTGTAAAAGAATGCCGGCAGAATCTTCTGCCGGCATCCCGTCGTTTTTTCTGATCAATTACTTACCGATCTGTGCAGCGACTTCTGCAGCGAAGTCTTCCTGCTTCTTCTCAAGACCTTCACCGGTCTCATAGCGTACAAAGCCTACCAGAGACAGCTTAGCGCCGTTCGCCTTCGCTACGCTCTCAAGATACTTGCCAACGGTCATGTTGGAATCCTTGACATAAACCTGATCAACCAGGCAGATCTCCTTGAGTTCCTTGTTCAGACGGCCAAGCAGCATCTTCTCGACGATGTTAGCCGGCTTCTTGGACATCTCCGGATCATTCGCAACCTGAGCCTTCAGGATCTCCATCTCATGCTCCTCATAATCAGCCGGAACCTGGGAACGATCCACATAGGTCGGGTTCATAGCAGCGATCTGCATGCAGATGTCCTTTGCTGCTTCCTTCACTGCATCATTGATCACATCAGCATTCATGCCAAGCAGAACACCGATTCTGCCGCCGCCGTGAATGTAGGTCTCTACGAAACCTTCTGGAGCGCAGACCTTGCTGAATCTGCGGATGTGCATGTTCTCACCGATGACAGCGATCTGGCTTGCCAGCTCGTCAGCAACCGTCTTAGCGGTATCCAGCTTCCACGGCTCAGCCAGGAAAGCGTCGATATCAGCAGCGTCGGTCTCAAGTGCCTGTGCAGCGACTTCAGCAACATAGTTCTGGAACTTCTCGTTCTTTGCAACGAAGTCTGTCTCGGAGTTTACTTCTACAACGACAGCAGTCTTGCAGTCCTCGCTGACCTTAACGGCAACGATACCTTCTGCTGCGATTCTGCCTGCCTTCTTTTCTGCCTTTGCAAGACCGTTCTCACGGAGCCACTCAACAGCCTTGTCCATATCGCCTTCGGTAGCGGTCAGTGCCTTCTTGCAGTCCATCATACCGGAACCGGTCATCTCACGCAGTTCCTTTACCATAGCAGCTGTAATTGCCATGTCTTTATCCCTCTCATTCTAAGATATCGTGGTCAAAATGTGCCTTCGTACCCAAACAGGGACGATCTGCTTTACTCCTCAGCTGCAGCCTCAGCCTCTTCAGCAGCAGGTGTATCGTTCAGCTGCTCACCCTGCTTTGCCTCGATGACAGCGTCTGCCATCTTGGAGACAATCAGCTTGACGGCACGGATTGCATCGTCATTGCCCGGGATTACATAGGAAAGTTCTTCCGGATCACAGTTGGTATCAGCGATACCGATGAGCGGAATGCCCATGGAATGAGCTTCCTGTACGCAGATTCTTTCCTTCTTCGGGTCTACGACGAAGATTGCATCCGGAACATTCTTCATATCCTTGATGCCGCCGAGGTTCTTCTCAAGCTTTTCCCATTCCTTCTTGATCTTGATGACTTCTTTCTTCGGCAGAACATCAAATGTTCCGTCCATGCTCATCTTCTCAATCTCGCGAAGTCTTGCAACACGGCTCTTGATGGTTCTGAAGTTGGTCATCATACCACCAAGCCATCTCTCATTGACATAGTACATACCGCAGCGGGCAGCCTCATCACGAACAGCATCCTGTGCCTGCTTCTTGGTACCGACAAACAGGATCGTGCCGCCGTCAGCAACGATATTCTTGACTGCTGCATAAGCCTCGTCAACCATACCGACCGTCTTCTGAAGATCGATGATATGGATGCCGTTTCTCTCCGTGTAGATGTACGGAGCCATTTTCGGGTTCCATCTTCTGGTCTGATGACCAAAGTGCACGCCTGCTTCCAGCAGCTGCTTCATAGAAAGTACGCTCATGTCTTCACCTCCATGGTTTTTCTTCCGTGTGCCCGGACCCTGAGTCAGTCCTGCTGCATCAAACCCTCCCGCGGGACGGCACCATGAGGCAGCATGCACACGTGAATGGTGCAGAGAAAATCTCTGCTGCAGAATCTTTCTGCAAACAACAAATAACCGCATGCGCAAAATACGCACGCGGTATATTATACAATGGTTCTGATACAATTGCAAGTATTATTTTTGATTCACTTTCGCAAGCTCGTCAAATACGACGTCATTGAGGACCTTGATGTAGGTTCCCTTCATGCCGGAAGATCTGGATTCGATCACGCCCGCACTCTCGAACTTCCGGAGTGCATTCACAATCACCGAACGCGTAATCCCGACCCGGTCCGCGATCTTGCTGGCAACCAGGATGCCTTCGTTGCCGTCGAGTTCTTCGAAGATATGGGTGATGGCTTCGAGCTCCGAGAAGGAAAGCGTCGAAATGGCGGACCGCACGATCGCGATCTTCCGGTTCTCTTCCGCATTCTCCTCGTTCACGGAACGCATCATCTCAAGACCGACCACGGTTGTTCCATATTCGCTGAGGATGATATCGTCGATGGTATACTCCTCACCCATCTTATAGATAAACAGCGTTCCCAGTCTCTCTCCCGCGATATCGATCGGAATGATGATGGCACGGTAAGCGGATACGCCCGGCTTCTCAAACCCCAGCGTCTCCAGGTTCACATTCTCCTTGGTGGAGAGTACATTCAGCAGCCGTTCATTCAGAAGTCCGTCGATATGGTTGCCGACCTGGTCTCCGATCAGCTCATCGATGGCCGGAAAAGAATCCTGATTCTTGATGCCGAGAATCTTTCCTTTTCTGCTGATCACCAGGATATCTGACTGCAGGATCTCGCCCAGCACCTCGCAGATATCATTGAATACTACCATATGAGAGTTGTTATTGTGCAACAACTTATTGATCTTTCGTGTTTTATCCAGAAGTTGAACACTCATGCCCGCATCTTTCCTCCCTACATAATAGCATTGGTAAAAAAGTTCCTGATTTCGGAACTTAAAACATTTTACCACATAAATAGAGGAAAAAGCAAGCACTTTTGTGCCAATTTATTCAAATTGTAGGAACAACTTCTCCGCATTCCGGATCAATACAGACGAGTTTTCCGCCTTTTTCGACCATCAGGCCGCCGCAGACCGGGCATGGCTTCGACGAAGGGCGCTGCCAGGACATAAAATCGCAGGTCGGTCCGTTCTCACAGCCGTAGAACCGTCTCCCCTTCTGGGTGTTCCGGATGACCAGTTCCCCGCCGCACTTCGGGCACTTGACGCCGATCTTCTCGAGATACGGCTTCGTGAACCTACAGGCCGGGAAGTTCGGGCAGGCAAGGAACTTTCCATGCGGTCCGTACTTGATGACAAGATTAGCCCCGCAGAGCTCACACTTCTCGTCAGTCACCTCATCGGCGATCTCGATCTTCTCCAGTTCTTCATTCGCCTTATCGACTTCGGCCATCAGATCCGGATAGAAATTCCGGACGATGCTCTTCCAGCGCACTTCCCCTTCTTCAACGCCGTCGAGCAGCGCCTCCATATTGACCGTGAACTCGACGTCCACGATCTCCGGGAATTCCTGGACCATGATATCATTCACCACCTGGCCGAGGTCTGTCACATAGAGATTCTTGTTCTCCTTGGTGATGTACTTTCTGGCAAGAATGGTGGTGATGGTCGGTGCATAGGTGCTCGGTCTCCCGATCCCCTGCTCTTCGAGCGTCTTGACCAGGGACGCTTCTGTATAATGTGCCGGCGGCTGTGTGAAATGCTGGCTGCCGCCGATCGTCAGGACCTGGACCTCCTGCCCCTCTTCGATGGCAAGGGACTTTCCGTCCGGTTCTCTCTTATTGTCTTCATCTGTATAGGCTGCCAGGAATCCGTCGAAGAGCAGCTTCGATGCGGAAGCCGTAAAGACATACCCGGCGCCTTCGATATGTGCAGAGGTCATCTCGTAGCGGGCGGCCTGCATCCGGCTCGCCAGGAATCTTCTCCAGATCAGCTGGTAGAGACGGAACTGGTCTCTCGAGAGGCTTTCCTTGACGACCGTCGGGGACATCTCGCGGTAGGTCGGCCGGATCGCTTCATGCGCATCCTGGATATTGCCATTGCCGCGCGTCACCTGGCCGGAACCCTCACCTACATACTGCGGTCCGTACTGCTCCGCAATCAGTTCTCTGGCGGAGGCTGCCGCCTCATCGGAGATTCTCGTGGAATCCGTACGCAGGTAGGAAATCAGGCCGACGGTGCCATGCCCCTTGATATCCACGCCTTCATACAGCTGCTGTGCGATCCGCATGGTCTTTTGTGTGGAGAAATTCAGCGCCCGGCTGGCTTCCTGCTGCAGGGTGCTGGTTGTAAACGGAAGCGGCGCGTTCCGCACACGCTCGCTCTTCCGCAGATCCAGCACGTGGAACTTCGCGTGCTCCAGTGCGCCAAGCACCTTCTGCACGTCCTCTTCTTTCTTCAGATCCAGCTTCCCGGTCTCATCGCCGTAGAACTTCGCATCAAAGGTCTTTCCATTTGCCGAGAAAGATCCCTCGATGCTCCAGTACTCTTCGGGCAGGAATGCTTCAATCTGTGCTTCCCTGTCGCAGATCAGGCGGAGCGCCACACTCTGCACACGGCCGGCGGACAGTCCGCGCTTGACCTTCTTCCAGAGCACCGGGCTGATGGAATAACCGACCATTCTGTCAAGGATTCGTCTGGCCTGCTGTGCATCCACAAGATCCATGTCGATCTCGCGGCCTTCCTTGATCGAGTTCTTCACCGCATTCTTGGTGATCTCGTTAAAGGTGATTCTCTGGTAGCCTCTCTCCCCGAGCTTGAGTGCTTCCTTCAGATGCCAGGAAATCGCCTCTCCCTCACGGTCAGGGTCCGTTGCAAGATAGACATGCGTCGCCTTCTTCACCTCTTTGCGGAGGCTTGCAAGCAGTTCCCCTTTTCCACGGATCGTAATATATTTCGGTTCAAAATCATTTGCCACATCGACGCCCATCTGGGATCTTGGCAGATCACGCACATGACCGCCGGAAGCCATCACCTCGTAGTCTCTGCCGAGAAACTTCTTGATGGTTTTCGCTTTGGCCGGTGATTCGACAATCACGAGATTCTTCGCCATGTTGAAATCGTCTCCTAATTAAATATGTAGTTGTTCAGGACTGACATCTTATAGACCGCAGCTACGCTGCTAATCGTTGCTTCGCAACTCTTGTCTATAAGCATCGGCCATCCGGCCGGTAAGAATTCGACAGAAAGCGGCTATGAAAGCAAGCTTTCAGCCGCTTGTCTTTCGAATTCTTGTCGGTCCTGAACAGTTATTTTGCGTAGTAGAATCCCCCTTCCTCACCGATCAGTCCCGCCAGTTCGAGGTGCAGCAGAATCTCATAAAGCCGTTCAACTGGAATCTTCGTCTCGCTGCTGATCTCGTTCGGGTGGCGAGGGGCGGGTCGAAGTGTAGCATACACTATTTCTTCATCACTTTCAAGCAAAAGATTTTCCGGTTCCGGAAATGATTGACAGGCGCTTTCTTTTAATAGATGCATCTCTTCAAGAACCTGTTCCGGCGTAGTAACCAGCGCCGCGCCCTGCCGGATCAGTTCATTCGTCCCCTCGGAGAGCGGATCGTCCGGGCTTCCGGGGATCGCAAAGATTGTCTTCCCCTGCTCCAGTCCCATGTCCGCCGTGATCAGCGATCCGCTCTTTCCCTTCGCCTCCACGACCAGGACCGCATCGGCGAGGCCGCTGATCAGGCGGTTCCGCAGTGGGAAATGGCGCCGCAGCGGCATCGACCCCGGTACATATTCGGAGACCACGCCGCCTCTTTCGATCAGGTCTTCATAGACCGCATAGTGCTTCCGCGGATAGCAGACATTCACGCCGCAGGCCAGTGCGGCAAAACTGATCCCGCCCTCCGTCTTCAGGGCTCCTTTGTGCGATGCGATGTCGATCCCGACGGCAAGCCCGCTTATATGGGACACACCACTTGCCGCGAACCGGGCGGCAAAACGCTCCGCATACCGGAGACCTCTCGGTGTAGCGCCCCTGGCGCCGACCACGGCGATCACCGGCTCATCCGCCCGCGGCAGCCGGCCCCGCACAAAGAGGGACTGCGGCGGAGAATAGATCGTCCGCAGTCTCTCCGGGTAGCTTGTATCCTCTTCAAACGTGATCATCTGGATGTTCTCTCCGGAAAGCTTCTCAACCGCCCGCCGCAGATCATCGATCCGCGCATTAGCCATCAGGCAGCCATAACGCCCGGGGCCGATCCCGCAGGCCGCGCCGTATTTCTCCATTGAAAACGTCCCATCCACAAACATCGCAAACATCTCCTCGATGCTGCCGATGTAATTCTCAATCTTCTCCCTTGTTTTCGTACCAACTTCTGCAAGTGCCATCCAGTAATAATATGCCCGTTCCATCCTGTTTCGCTCCTTTCTGGTCTTCATTTCCGGAAAAATGTATCCAGCATCTGCCGGTATCCGATCGCTTCTGCCAGGTCCTGACTCAGGATCTCCTCTCCTCCGCGCAGGTCTGCGATCGTCCTCGCCACGCGGAGAATCCTGTGATAGCCTCTGGCGGAGATCCCGAGCTCCGCAAAGGCCGTCGCAAGCATATTTCTGTCCTCTGGCCGGATCCTGCAGTAATGCTCCGTCTGCTTGCCGCTCATCTGGGCATTGAACCGGATGCCTTCTCCCTGAAACCGGCGGGCCTCCCGTTCCTGGGCTGCCACGACCAGCTCCCGGATCTCGGCAGAGGTCATTCCCTCTGAGTCCTTTGCTGCCAGAGGCACTTCCCAGCCCGCCAGTTCGCCGAGGCTGACCGGCTTTGCCCAGACAAACAGATCGAAGCGGTCGAGGAAAGGTCTTGAGAGTTTGCCGAGGTAGGATCTGACCTGGAGTTCGTTGCAGCTGCACCGCTTTCTATCCGGGTAGAATCCGCATGCGCAGGGATTCATGGCGGCCAGCAGCTGAAAATCTGCCGGATATATCACGCTTCCCTGCAGGCGGTCGATCCGGATCATCCCCTGCTCGAGCGGCTGGCGGAGCACCTGCAGGGTCCCCCGCGGGAATTCGGCCAGTTCATCAAGGAACAGCACGCCCCTGTGCGCCAGTGTGATCTCTCCTGCCTTGGGTCTGCTCCCTCCTCCCGCCATCGCCGTCGGGGAGATGGTATGATGCGGTGCCCGGAACGGCCGCTCCGTGATCATCCCCTGTCCCGGGGACAGAAGTCCCGCGACGCTGGCAATCCTGGTCACTTCCATCTGTTCTTCCTCGGTGAGCGGCGGCAGGATCCCCGGAAAGGCTCTTGCGAGCATGGTTTTCCCTGCTCCTGCGCTGCCGACCATCAGCATAGCATGCCGCCCGGCAGCCGCCACCATCATGGCACGCTTGACACTCTCCTGCCCATGAACATCGCTGAAATCCGGCCGGTCGGATGGCGGAACCATCTCCGTCCCTCCATCCCCCGCTTCCACCGCCACGTCCGGTTCTGCCTCCTCTTCGTCGGCCAGATAGCTGATGACCTGGCTCAGATCATGAAACGGCAGGACCCGGATTCCCGAACAGATTGCAGCCTCATGCGCATTCGCCGCAGCAAGAAAGACCTGCGGGAAACCGGCCTCACGGGCGCAGAGAACCTTCGGCAGAATCCCTGCGACCGGGCAGAGTTCTCCCGAAAGACTCAGCTCTCCGATAAAGACGGAACTTTGCAGTTTTTCTTCAGATAAGGATAATCTTGCAGACAGAACCGCCACCGCGACGGCCAGATCATAGGAAGTTCCTTCCTTCCTGATGTCCGCCGGTGAGAAATTCACGGTGATCCGCTTCGGTTCCTGCGAAAATCCTGAATTGGCCATGGCAGAGCGCACACGCTCCTCTGCCTCTCTGACCTGCGTAGAAAGATAGCCGACCATGGAAAAGGTCGGCAGACCGTTGCGCACATCTGCCTCGACCCGGATCACGGTACCCTCGAGTCCGCAGAGTGCGACACTGAAAACACTGGAAAACATCTTCTATCTTCCAGAAACTGTGGATAAATCAGGCAAGACCAGTATAGCAGATTTCTATTGACTTGCAAAGGATTTTTTGCGTATACTGTTAGAGGCTGGTATGATGTTGTCCGACCCTCTGTTAACAGGAAAGTGAGGTTCACCATGAAATGCCCATTCTGCGGAAGCGATGATACACGTGTCATCGACTCCAGACCTTCTGAAGACAATTCTTCGATCCGGCGCAGGCGTCTGTGCGACAGCTGTGGTAAGCGTTTTACAACGTACGAAACCGTAGAGACCATCCCACTGATGGTGATCAAAAAGGACCAGTCCAGAGAACCCTATGACCGGAAGAAACTGGAGTCCGGCATTTTCCGTTCCTGCCACAAGCGGCCGATCAGCGTCGACCAGATGCAGGCGATTGTCGATGACGTGGAGAACGCCATCTACAAGATGGAAAAGCGCGAGATCCCCAGCAGCACAATCGGCGAGCTGGTCATGATGCGGCTGAAGGACGTCGATGCGGTCGCCTATGTCCGCTTTGCATCGGTTTACCGTGAATTCAAGGATGTGAATACCTTCATGGATGAACTGAAGAAACTGCTGAAGTAAGCAGACAGGATACAGGAAATGAAAAAAGGAGAACCTTTCGGTTCTCCTTTTTTCATCGATCTGATTCCCGGATCAAAGGCTTTGTTCCGGTTCAGTTTTTATTGTGGTTCTGATTTCTCAGGAACTGCGGAATCTTGATGCCGTCTTCCTCTGTTGCCTGACGGGTTACGCCGCCCTGCGGACGGGTTCCCTTCGATACCGGAGGAGTATACTGTCTTCCTCTGCTCTCATTGATCTTGGCTGCAGCCTGAGAGGTTGCACCGAAGCCGTTCTTTGCGTTCTTGGAATTATATCCGATGACCGGTCCTGCTTTTCTCTCCTCATCCAGTCCGGTAGCGATGACGGTAACCGTTACTTCATCCTCAACATCCTCATCGTCCTTCACACCGAAGATCAGGTTGGTATCGTCGCCGGTCAGATCTCTGACATAGGAAGCTGCATCGTTCGCATCAGCCAGGCTGACAGCACCGGTGATGTTCAGGATGACATGGGAAGCACCTGCGATGGTGGTATCCAGCAGCGGGCTGGTGGTCGCGACCTTGACGGCCTCGAGACATCTGTCCTCACCGGTTCCGACACCGATACCGATGTGTGCCATGCCCTTATCCTTCATGACAGTAGTCACGTCTGCGAAGTCCAGGTTGATCAGGGCAGGAACATTGATCAGATCGGTGATTCCCTGTACGCCCTGCTGCAGAACCTCATCGGCCTTGCTGAGTGCGTCCGTGATCGATGTTCTGCGGTCTACGATCTCAAGAAGTTTATCATTCTGGATGACAATCAGGGTATCGACTGCTTCCTTCAGCCTCTCGATCCCGGCGACTGCGTTCTGCATCCGGGTTCTGGCCTCAAAGCCGAACGGCTTGGTCACGATACCGACTGTCAGAATACCCATATCCTTTGCAATCCGTGCAATGACCGGGGCTGCACCGGTTCCGGTACCACCGCCCATACCACAGGTTACAAATACCATATCTGCACCACGAAGTGCATCTGTCAATTCCTCACGGCTCTCTTCTGCCGCTTTCTCACCAACTTCCGGTACAGCTCCTGCGCCAAGACCCTTTGTCAGCTTCTCACCGATCTGCAGGCAGTTCGGAGCCAGACAGTTTGCAAGATGCTGCTTATCTGTATTCACACAGATAAACTCCACACCCTGAACCCCTTCTGATACCATGCGGTTGACCGCATTGTTTCCAGCGCCGCCGACACCGACGACGATAATCCGTGCTACGGATTCGCTCCGTTCATCTCTGATTTCCAGCAAAACCGTGTCCTCCTTATAATTAGTCTGATATAACAAGCTTGAGATAGATTGCTTCTGATTCGCTCTTTCGCTTACTTTCCTATCATATATTCATTTTGAAAATAAATCAAGCGATTTTTGGAAGAAAGATAAGTTTTTTTAATATTTGTTCTATGCCTGTAGAATACCAGATGTTTCCATTTCTTTCAGAGGAATTTCTCTTACTTTTGCTGGAACCGTACCTTCCCTGTTCCGGCCGTATAGTCTTCCATATAGAAGATTCCGGAAAGCCCTTCTGCCTTCTTCAGCAGCTCCGGGAGTTCTGCGATCTGCTCGTCATACTGGTCATGCTTTCCCATCTGAACGGTAATGGTTCCTGCTTCCAGATTGATCTCTCCGCCCGACAAAAGGCAGATTTTCTGCACTTTGACGCCATATTTCCGGATCAGCTGCGTGATATTCAGGATCCGCAGGAAGATGTTCTCCTCCTCTGTATCCATCTTCTCGTTGAAGACAATTCTTCTGTATTTCAGGCCGGTCACAAGCGGAACCTCCGGCCGGAGCTCCGTGATGCTGCCGACCATAATCCCGTCTTTGTCAAAGCAGACATATTCGCCCATGTAGGGAATACAGCCGATGATGTCCTTCTCGTAAACCCGGATATGGACCGTGTGCGCATCCTTCAATTCTACTTCTGTAGTCTGGATAAACGGGAGGTTGATCTTCTCTCCGTACCGCAGTTTCAGGAAGAACAGGACGGAATTCCTGTCCCGCTGGTTCGGATTGATCCGTCCGACAAAGTCTTCCTCTTCATAATAGGTCAGCCCTTCTACTTCCACGTTGTCCAGGCGGAAGCCGATCAGAAATCCGGCCACCAGAATCGCCAGAACAACCAGGATCAGCAGGTAGGGCCATTTCTCTTTAAACAGGCTCAGCTTCTCCTTCATAGACGACTCTCTTTCTTGGTTCCTTATACCGGATATGGTTCGACACACTCATGGCGCCGCCGATCTCCAGCATCAGGAACAGTACGGACGTACCGCCATAGCTGATGAACGGCAGGGAGACACCTGTAGAAGGAATGGAATTGGTAACAACGGCGATGTTCAGGATCGACTGAATTGCGATCTGTGCCATAACACCGACGACAAGCATCGAGCCGAACAGATCCGATGCGTTCATCGCGACGAAGCAGAGTCTTCTGATCAGGATGAAGAACAGGACGATCAGGAGCACTGCCCCAATCAGGCCAAGTTCTTCACAGATCACGGTGAAGATCATATCGTTGAACGCCTCCGGGATTTTCCCGAGCTTCTGGGCACTCTGGCCAAGGCCTGTTCCGAACAGACCGCCGGATGCGATCGCATACAGGCCCTGCAGGATCTGCTGCCCCTTCGGATGGCTCTCTACATTCTGCCAGATCTCGATACGCTCCATACGGAAGCCCTCTCCCAGCATGATGTAGGCGATGACCGCTGCAACCGCGATGACACCGAACAGGATGAAGTACCAGTATTTTCTGCTGGCAACAAAGCAGATCGACACAAAGATTCCCGCTACGATGATGGCTGTCGAAAGGTTCTCTTTTGCAATCAGGACCAGCATCGGCGAGATATAAACCAGATTGACGATAAACCCGGATACCCGGTTCAGCTTCTTCGGGGAAAGGAATACCATGTAGGACGTAAAGATGATGACGGCCAGCTTCGACAGTTCGGCCGGCTGGAAGGTACCGAAGACCGGAATCTGGATCCATCTGCTGGATCCGTTCAGGTCAGCACCTTTGAAAAGGACGTAGACCTGCAGGGCCAGGGCGATGAGATACAGGATTCCCGCGATCGAGATTTTGATGAACGGAATCTTCTTCAGAAGAAGATGATAGTCCATGAAAGACAGGAAAATCATGCCTGCCGTGCCGAGGACTATTGCCTTCAGCTGCTTCTGAAAATAAAAGTCCGAAGCCAGTCCCTTGATCTGCGCGGTATATGCGCTGGAACTGTAGATGACAACCAGACCGAATACACAGAGAATCAGGGTGACGATCATCAGGCTGAAATCATAATAGCGTCTCGTCTTCACTTCAGGCATTGTCTTTCTTCTCCTCTACTTCTCAGGCTGCAATCAGACCGATGACAGCCAGGATCAGCGTCGTTACACGGAACAGGGAAACCACTCTGGTTTCCTCCCACCCGGAAAGTTCAAAGTGGTGATGGATCGGTGCCATCTTAAAGAACCGCTTTCCGTGGGTGATTTTAAAATAGGAGACCTGGATCATCACCGATACGATCTCCAGCAGATAGATGAACGCCACAATCGGAATAAAGAGCGGCATCCGCAGGACAAAAGCCATCGCTGCGATGCATCCGCCGAGGAACAGGGACCCTGTATCCCCCATGAACACACGCGCCGGATAGGTATTGAAAATCAGGAAGCCGGCCAGGACACCCAGCAGCGTAAAGGCTGCAACAACCACCGCACTGCCCCCGTCCACGCCGGCGGTTTCCGCGATCGGCAGAAGGGACTTGCAGATGATGAAGCCGATCACCATAAAGAAGATGGTGATCCATTCCGTCACGCCGGCGCCAAGGCCGTCCAGACCGTCCGTGAAGTTCGCTCCGTTCACCGTGCCGAGGATGGCAATAAAGGCAAATGGGTAAAACATGATTCCGAGGTCCACCGTCATCTGTCCGTGCGTAAACGGAATCAGAATCTGTGTGTCAACCCCGCTCTTCCGCAGGAATACCAGAAACAGGATGGTTACCAGGAACTGCAGTCCGAGCTTCTGCCACGGAAGCAGCCCTTCCGAATGCTTCATCAGAATCTTGATTCCGTCATCTAACAGTCCGATCACGCCAAAGCCCATTGCCAGGAAAAAGATCGGAAACAGTTTCGGCTCCCGGAACATGTAAGGAATGCAGGTGATGCCGAATGCCAGAATCATAACGATGCCGCCCATGGTCGGTGTCCCGGCCTTTTTCAGATGACTCTCCGGTCCATCTTCCCGCACATACTGTCCGAATTTCAGCTTCCGGAGCAGCGGAATAAACGCCGGCGAAATCAGCACGGTTATCAGAAATGCAATCAGCATCGGCAAAAACAAATGGTAGTCCATCACACTTTCTCCTTCTTATTCCCGCTCAGCGGTCTCCTCTTCTGTGCCTGTTCCCTCATTGACAGGAAGGATTCCGGCGGTTGCGTCCTCATTGGCGTTCGGTCCGACTTCGATCGTATGCTCCGGATCTGTTTCTTCAACAGGCTCCGCCACATCATTCTCTCCCGTCCCGTCAGCCGGTGCAGTTTCATCCGTATTCTCACCGGCTTCCGCACCCTCGGCAGGCTGTTCTACAGGCGTCTCATCCTCCTTCGGTGCGATCGGCTCTGTCGGATAGATGCCAAGGACCGGCAGTACTTCTGATGTGATTCTGCTGGCCAGAACCGATGCCGAAGTACAGGCTGTCTGATCTTCCACATGCGGCTGGTCAAGGACGACATAGATGACTGCTTCCGGATTATCCGCCGGTACACAGCCGATAAAGGAAAGAACATAATTCGTAACAGAACGGTACAGTCTTCCGTTTTCATCGGTTTCAAGTTTCTGTGCCGTACCGGTTTTTCCGCCGACCAGATAACCTTCCGCCTGCGCCTTCTTGGCAGTTCCTTCGGTGACAACGCCGTAGACCGCATCCTTGATGAACTCTGAGGTCTGTCTGGTCACCGTCTTCCGGATCAGATCCGGCTCGACTGTCTGCACCGCAAGTCCCGCATCATTGGTGATGCTCTTCACCATATGCGGACGGTAGTAGTATCCGCCGTTGACAAGCGATGAGAACCCGGCTGCCATCTGCACCATGGACACGGTGATACCCTGTCCGAAACTGCAGGTCGCAAGTTCGGATGCATTGAGTCCTTCTTCGTCATAGATGATGCCGTAGGCTTCTGCCGGCAGATCGATTCCGGTTCTGGTTCCGAGGCCGAAGATCGACTGATATCTGGCGAATTCGGTTCTCCCGAGATTTCTGCTGATCTGCATCATAACATCATTACAGGAAAATTCAAGACTTTGTTTCAAAGAAATATTGCCATGTCCCGAACGCTTGACACAGTGGATGGTGTAGCCGCCGGCAAGCTCATGTCCGTCACAGGTAAAGTAGTTGTTCTCGGAGACGGTATCCTCTTCGAGGCAGGCTGCGACGGTGAACGGCTTGAAGGTCGATCCCGGTTCGTAGTTGTCACTGACACAGAAGTTTCTCCAGACAGCATTCTGTGCATCCGAGACCTCCTGCGGCGTCTGGAACGCCGCCCACTCCGCATCGGTATAATATGCTTTCAGATCCCCCGGGTTGTTCAGATCATAAGGACGGTTCGTCGCCATCACATAGATCTCCCCGTTGTTCGGGTTCATGATGATGATGCCGACATTCTCCGCACCTTCCGTCTTCTGGTAGTCGGCGATCATCTGCTCCACCATCATCTGCGCATCTGCGTCGATGGTGCTCACGAGGTTATATCCGTTCCTGGCCTCGATCTCTGTCACTTCCAGCGCACCGGAAGCATTGAAATAGCCATACTCTCTTCCGTTCGTCCCGTTCAGGACATCATTATAATATTCTTCCAGGCCGTTGATTCCGTAGTTGGAGGAATTGGAGAAGCCGAGTACCTGGCTGGCAAGCGTACTATATGGGTAGACTCTCTGATACTGGGTCTCGAACCAGATCCCGGTGATATCCTTTTTCACCTCATCCTGCAGCACAATCTGTCTGCGCTGCTCCTGCGGCGTCAGGCCATCCTTTTCTTCTTTCTTATTCAGCTCCGAGAGCTCTTTTTCGTACTTCTTGCGCTCCTCTCTCCACTTTTCTACATATGTCTCATACTCTTGTTTCTGCTCATAGGTAATATTCTGATTCAACACTACATACATAGAATACTCGTTATTGGTCAGTCTGCTCTGGATCGTCTCTGCCGGAATCCCGAAGCATTCCCCCAGTGCGGTGGTTGTCGCCTCTTCATAAGCCTCCCGATCCGCATTGATCGTCTTCGGTTCGAAGATCAGCTTGTAGGACTCCTCCGAATAGGCAAGCGGTGTTCCCTTCCGGTCCGTGATCGACCCTCTTTTGAACGGAACCGTATTGCTGACATAGGTCTGCTGGGAGAGTACCCGCTTCTGGTAGGTATCTCCCTTGGTATAGTCAATGAACGCGAGCCGGATCGCCACTGCGATTAACAGGGCTGTAAAAGCACAAAATACAAGCAAAAGTTTTGCCTGCATTTTGTATGTGAGCTGTTTAATTTTCCGATTCTCTTTCGATCCTGTATGCTTTGTCTTCGCACTTGTATTCGTCGGCATCACAAATCCCTCTCTTTACTTCCCGGAAGCCACGTGGTAACGCATGAACATCCGGAGGATCGTCTCGTGAATGCCCTCTTCCTCATCTCCGGTCAGCACGCCGTACTGTCTGACATATCCTTTTCTGGCTGCGTTATACTCGATCACCTGGTTGTTGTACGGATAGACCATCCCCAGTTCCGTCATGGCTGTTTCTCTGATCCTGGTCAGATCCACAGAATGATAGATGCGGTTCTCGGTGTAGCCGTTCTCGAGCTCCAGCGTCGCAATCTTCTTCTCCAGTCCTCTGATCTCCCGCTCCGTCTCCGCGATCGAACTCTGGACATCCAGATACTGCACACAGGAGAACAGCAGGAAGACGGCAGTCAGGGCAAGCAGGACCATGTTGACAAAGCCCACCGCAGGTGCCGCAGTTGTCTCCGGCATATTCTGCTGTCTTTTTCTCGGCTTCGGGGCTTCCTGTTCCTGTCTGAGTTCCGGGAACGACTCGTAGATCTCATCGGCACGGACCTGTCTTGCCAGGTTGCCCTGGATATACGGCGATGCCTGATATCTGACCTTTTTCTTCTCTTCCATCACTTTTTCCCCATCTTCCTTCTGAACTTTTTCTTTACTGCTCCGCCCTTGTACCTTCAAAGATCCTGAGCTTTGCACTCTTTGCTCTCGGATTTCTTTCGCATTCTTCATCACTTGGCAGAATCGGTTTCTTTGTCAGAACCCTGCCGATGCTCTTTCTCCCGCAGACACATACCGGAAAATCCGGCGGACAGATGCATGGATTCTCTGCGGTCTTCATGGCGTTCTTGACGATCCGGTCTTCAAGAGAATGGAAGGTGATCACTGCAAGTCTTCCGCCCTCCGTGAGCCGCTCCATCATCCCGCCGATCGACGTCTCCAGAACGCCGAGTTCATCATTCGTCGCAATCCGGATCGCCTGAAAGGTTCTCTTGGCCGGATGGCCTCCGGTAAGCTGGAGCTTCTTCGGAATCGACATCCTGACGATCTCTGCAAGTTCCGTTGTCGTCCGGATCTCTCCATTCTCTCTGGCCTTCACAATATTCTTTGCAATATTGCCGGCGAACCGGTCCTCTCCATATTCACGGATGATCTTTGCAATCTCCGCTTCGGAGTATGTATTCACAATATCTGCTGCCGATATGCCGCTTCTCTGGTCCATCCGCATATCCAGCATCGCTTCTTCCATATAGGAAAATCCTCTGTCAGCCGTATCGAGCTGATAGGAGGAAACGCCGAGATCCAGGAGAATGCCGTCTACCTTGTCAATTCCCAGATCATCGAGCACATCCATCATGTGCACGTAATTCTCACGGACGATGGTCACCCGGTCCTTCAGCGGCTCCAGATGTCTCGTTGCCGCCGCAATCGCGTCTGCATCCTGGTCGATCCCGATCAGTCTGCCGCCGGCCGTAAGCCTGGAAGCAATCTCATAGGAATGTCCGGCTCCGCCAAGTGTTCCGTCCACATAGATACCATCCGGTCTGATCCGCAGTCCTTCAATCACTTCGTCGAGCAGAACCGGAATATGTCTGAATTCTTTTTCTTCCATAGACGCCTTCTGCTTTCCTCAGAACTTCAGGTTATACTGGGCAAGATGCTCTGCGATGTCTTCCATTCCATCATAGTCATCATTCTTCTCCCAGGTTTCCTTCGCCCAGACTTCAATCTTGGTAATCACACCGACCAGAACAACATCTGTCTGAATACCGACTTTTGCACGAAGTTTCTGTGGGATCAGGACACGGCCCTGCTTATCCGGCTCGCATTCCGATGCATATGCCATGAAATAGCGCTGCAGTTTTCTGGTCTCAGCAGTTCCCGGCATATTCATGAGCTCTGTCATGAACGCTTCCCAGCGCTCTTCCGAATACAGGAACAGACAGCCATCCAGTCCCAGGGTCACGATGAACCGTTCCCCCAGTTCGTCACGGAACCTGGAAGGAATGATCAATCTGCCTTTCGCATCGACGGAGTGCTCGTAGGATCCGGTAAACATCACCACTTGCCCTCCCTTCTGCATGCATTTTCAACCCTTTTGTGGCAAAACTCACCACTTCGTACCACCTATAGAGTAGTGTACAACATTCAAAGGAATTTTTCAAGGGTTTCCGGGAAAGAAAGTAAGAAATATGGAAACGCAGTGCCGCGAATCGCAGCATGCAAAAAAACCGGCAGTTTTTTATCTGCCGGTTGTTACAAGATGATAGATGAGATGTCCTATGATGGATATGACAGCGATACAACAGAGAATACCATAAAATATGGCAGCGATCGGGATGACCGTCCCCGGGATGCAGAGCGGTGCCGCCGCAACCCAGAGGCTTGCGAGTTCAATTGCAGACCAGCCGGCAAGAAACCAGCGGAAGCCGTGCGAACACCGGTCATGTCTGGCGCTTCTTCTCTCCAGAATAAACAGAAACAGCGCCAGCAGAAAGGCCATGGCAAAGCGGTACAGGAACAGCGGATGGCCCTGCACAAAGCCGATATATTTTCCCTTCTGGGCTGCAAGCTTCATCTGCTCGGTGATCAGCTCAGTGGGAATCTCTTCAATGGAATAGCGGATGGCAAAGAGTCTTCTGGTATAGCGCCCGATCCCGGTCCGCTCAAACAAGTCAGCCAGGGAGTAGATCGCAAGCCCAAGCGCGGTTCCCGGTGCGGCCGCATCGAGGAACTTCCACGCATTCTCTTTCATCGCTCTCGCCCGCAGCAGGACGCACAGAACACTTTCGCAGAGGACTCCGGAGAAGGCATATCCGCCGTCAGAGAGCACCAGCATCTGCAGCGGTTTCTCAAGATATGCTCCCAGATGCAGCAGAATATGAACGACTCTTCCGGACAGCAGCCCGACCGGAACCGACCAGATCAGAAGGCTCAGATAGTTGATCCCCTCTTCTTTTCGCTTCCGGGCGATCCACAGGACCGACAGGACAACGATCAGGATGGCTGCAGCCATAAAAAATGCACGAAACCGAAAGGCCAGCGTGATTCCGAAGAACGTGCCCTCAAAGGCATCCGGAAGTTCTCTGACCTCAATTCCAAGGTTCGGAAAATAAATCGGTTCGTGCATCATCAGATTATACCCAGAAATTATACATTAAAACGGAAAAGGACGACATCGCCGTCGTTCATGACGTACTCTTTTCCCTCGCTGCGGACCAGACCTTTTTCCTTAGCCTGGCTGTAGCCGCCGCAGGCGACCAGATTGTCATAGCTGACAACCTCCGCGCGGATAAAGCCGCGCTCAAAGTCGGAGTGGATCTTGCCGGCAGCCTGTGGTGCCTTGGTGCCTTCCTTGATCGTCCATGCTCTCGACTCCATCTCACCGGCTGTCAGGAAGCTGATCAGCCCAAGCAGTCTGTAGCTTGCCTGGATCAGTTTCTCAAGGCCGGAGGTGGACAGGCCGAGGTCCTCTAAGAACATTGCCTTATCTTCTTCATCGAGCTCCGAGAGTTCCTGCTCAATCTCCGCGGAGATAACAAAGACTTCAGACCCCTCTTCTGCTGCGATGGCACGCACCTGCGCGACATACGGGTTGTCCGCTCCGTCATTTGCCACATCCTCATCTGCTACATTCGCCGCATAGATGACCGGCTTTGCCGTCAGCAGATTATAGGCTGCGAACATCTCTTCCTCTTCCTCGTCCGCGCAGGTGAAGGTCTTCGCCATGGCGCCGCTCTCCAGATGCTCGATCAGGCGAGCCAGCATGTCCTTCTCTTTTCTGGCACTCTTATCGGCTCCCGCGGAACGGGTGACCCTGCTGTTTCTGCGCTCCAGTACCTCCAGGTCCGCAAAGATCAGCTCCAGGTTGATGGTCTCGATATCCCGCTTCGGATCGATGCTTCCGTCGACATGGACGATGTTGGAATTCTCAAAGCAGCGCACAACATGGACGATCGCATCCACTTCACGGATATTGGCAAGGAACTGGTTTCCCAGGCCTTCACCCTTGGAAGCGCCGCGGACCAGTCCGGCAATGTCCACAAACTCAATGGTTGCCGGCACGATTCTGCCGGAATGGAACATGTCGGAAAGCACCTTCAGGCGGGCGTCCGGAACAGAGACAACACCGACATTCGGATCGATTGTACAGAAGGGATAGTTTGCGGATTCCGCCCCTGCCTGTGTCAGTGAATTAAACAGGGTACTCTTCCCCACGTTTGGCAATCCAATAATTCCTAATTTCATCTGTTTTCTGCTCCTTCCTCAATATCCCATTTCCATCAGATAATACGCAACGCGCTTATAATACCATTTGCTCGGATGAATGCCGTCATTGGAGGCATCGTCCGTCATGAAGCCCTTCCAGTTCTGCACGGCCGGTGCGACGTCCACATAGGTAACGCCCTCATTCTCCGCCATCTCTTTGATCAGCTTGTTAAATGCTCTCAGCCGCTTCATATTGAACACCGGATCCTCGCTGTCCCGCTCTTCCGTTACCGGATAGATTCCGATCACGATGATCTGTGCATCCGGCTGTGCCTTCTTGATGTTGCGGATCAGCTCGCCGTACTCCTCCTGGAAGATCGACGTGGACTGCCATCCCAGTTCGTTGATTCCGAAACTGATGAAGACTTTCCGGTATTTCTTATTCTTCAGTGCATCCAGTGCTGTGATAAGGATCTCTTCTTCCTCTTCATCCTTGGCCTTGACGAATTCCTTCGTATAGATGGTCCGGATGTTCAGGCCGCGGTCCGCATAGAAATCCGCCGTCGTGATCCCGTCGTTCAGCTGGATTCCCTGGGTTCTGGAATCCCCGACGAAGGCACAGTCCCGGAAATAATACTTCAGTTCATCCTGCGTGTATTCTTTCCCGTCGCGCACCGTATCATCATCTGGGACACCTTTCATTACGGCATTTTTCGCATCATACCGGATGGTCAGCTCCAGCAGTGTGGTTCCCGTCAGATACCGGCCGCCCCGCTTCGCCGTTGCGGTGAAATCCTTCTGGATGACCGTCAGCTTCTTCGGAGAAGCGATGGTAAACGTATACAGATTCGGCTCTGCGTCTTTCTTTGCGCCTTCAAAGTACACTTTCCCGCCGTAGACAGACAGCAGCCGGAACGAATCCGCCGTAATCTTGCGGAGATTGGACTTCTTATTGCCGCGCACACTGATCCGCGAGACCGTCACCGACGCGCCGTCTTTTGCCGGCGTCGCATAGATGACCGCCGTTCCGTTGGTGAAGACCGGATAGCGGTCTGTAAAATCACTCTTCCAGCTGCTGAACAGCCGTACGCCCTTGGCATCAGCCGATGCAGCGGCACAGACCGCGTAGTAGCGCACATTCGCACTGTTCTTCAGGGCTTCCACCCAGAAATACGTTCCCGCACATTCCACGCGCTTTGTGGAAGTGGCATTGCCGATCGCCGGCAGTTCGACCACCTGATATCCGGAGGCCGCATCCGCATGGATGACGTTATGGCCGGTCAGGCTGAACGCTCCGAAGATGCCGGTCATCATGACAAAAACCAGCGTCAGGCAGAACACCTTTGTGAACTTTTTCATACTCAACCTCTTAAGGGCTCATCCCTTGTTTCAAAAACTGCCAGAATCCCCTGCCGCATACTGATCTCCACCACAGGGTTTCTGAATTCATTACTAATGCAGAGACTGCTTCCAAACGGCAGCTCCGCATCCCGCAGCTCATATTTTGCACCGCGGATCGTCAGACCCGCTACCGTCTCATCCACCGGCATCAGGGAAAAATACGGCCCATATGCCTCGTTCACGGACAGCCGCAACGGTTCATCCGCAAGAAAGATCCGGTTCCAGGGATCCAGGATCTCCGCCCGCACTTCTGCAGCCAGCGGCTTCAGCAGCAGGGAAATATTGGCCAGTGTGTGGTCAAGCCGTGTCCCGGTCGCGCCGAGAATACAGATGCTCTCCGGCTCATACTGCAGGGCTGTCGTGATCGCCAGCTCCGTATCCGTCTCATCCTTTTCCACAGGAAAGGTCCGGATCACCGGTTTCCCGTGTTCTTCGAACATCTGCCGGTATTCCTCCACCACCTCCGCGGGTGCCGAGTCAAAGTCTCCCACGATCAGATCCGGGATCAGACCCGCCGCACGACAGGCGACCAGTCCGTGATCCGCCGTGATCACAAAATCCGGCTGTTTTTTCTCCAGCATCAGCCGGACAAAATCCGCCTCCAGGCTTCCGCCTGAGAGAATCATGATGCATTTCTTCATTTTTCTTTATCATTCCAGATCTGAAAGGCCGTCCGGAAAGCCTGAACATTCGCAGCGATATCGCCGCGGAACACCGAGGTTCCTGCCACGAACACATTCGCTCCGGCATCCATCAGCAGCTGCACATTCTGTGCATTGATTCCGCCGTCCACTTCGATATCCGGCGTGCTTCCGCACGCTTCTGCCATCGCACGGACCGTACGAATCTTCTCAAGGGAAAACGGAATGAACTTCTGGCCGCCGAATCCCGGATTGACGCTCATGACCAGCACAAGATCCAGTTCCGGCAGGACATAGCGGAGAACCGAAGGATCGGTCGCCGGATTCAGGGCAACGCCAGGATGCATGCCCAGTTCCCGGATCCGGGTGATGGTCCTGTGCAGATGGGTACAGGCCTCCGCATGCACGGTAATCCCGTACGCCCCGGCATCCCGGAAATCTTCCAGGTACCGGTCCGGATCTTCGATCATCAGATGAACATCAAACGGAAGCTTTGTATATGGTCGGATGGAGGTCATCACCGGCATCCCGAACGAGATACTCGGTACAAACATCCCATCCATCACGTCAAAATGCAGTCTGTCTGCACCGGCCTCTTCGATGGCCTGCAGCTGCTCTGCCAGATGCCCAAAGTCTGCCGCCAGCATGGACGGTGCCAGTTCCATACGCATCACCATTTCCTCCTGTCATGCATCTCTTCGTAAATCTGTCTGTAACTCTGATAGCGTTCTTCCCGGATCTGTCCGTCCGCGACGGCTCTCTTCACGCCGCAGTCCCGCTCGCCGATATGAATGCAGCCAAGGAACCTGCACGCCCCGGAGAACGGTGCAAATTCCGGAAAATACTCTTTCAGCTCTTCTTCCGGGAAATCCGGAAGTTCAAGTACCGAAAAGCCGGGGGTATCCAGCAGAAATGTATTCTCCCGGATCCGGAACAGTTCCGTGTGCCTGGTGGTCTGCTTTCCCCGCCGGATCTTCTCCGACAGTTCGCCGGTATCCATCTCCGCTCCTGGGACCAGATAATTGGTCAGGGTTGACTTCCCGACGCCGGATGGCCCGGCCAGTGCCGTCACCTTTCCTTCAAGCGCCTCCTGCAGTTCCGGAAGCCCCTCCCCGGTTCTGGTACTGATGACCAGAACCCGGTAGCCCGCATCCCGGTACAGATCCGCAATGCTGCTGTTCTCCGTCCTGTCTCCGACCAGATCGGACTTCGTAAAGATGATCACGACGGAGAGATTCCTTCTCTCCATAAAGACCAGAAAGCGGTCCAGCAGATTCACATTCGGTTCCGGGTCTGTCAGCGCCATGACCAGAAAGACCTGGTCCACATTCGCCACCGCAGGCCGGATCAGTTCCATCGACCGTGGCAGGATCTCCGTGACATTTCCCGTCTTCTCCGCCGCATCAAGCACCTCAGCGCGCACAACATCGCCGACCAGGGGCTTCTTCCCTTCTTTCCGGAATCCACCTTTTGCCCGGCAAGTGAAAATGCCGGCATCGGCAGTCTCTACATAGTAGAAACCACCGATGCCCTTAATAATTCTTCCGGTTACGATCATTTCTCAACCTGTTCAAAGTCAACACGCCAGGTCGCTTCCGTGTACAGTTCGCCGTCCACATACATGTAGACAACGCCACGGTTCATATTCGCGCCTTCAATATTGTTCAGGGTCAGCGGGAAATCACTGTAGGAAAGTGTTCCGCGGAACAGTTCCTTCGTCTCTGCGCCGTCCTGATCCATATCGATCACGACGTTCGCACCTTCATCCTCTTCCGAGAACGGGCAGTCCGCCGCAGGGATTGTCAGGGATGTCACATAGATATATTCCGGTTCCGGCTCACCAAGACTCACGACAAAGGCAACGGTCGTCAGCGGATCCACTGGAGAACCTGCAGCGATGCTCTGGGAGATGACTCTGCCCTTTTCGACGTCTGTGCTGTTCTCCTCGGAAACCGTATAGCGGAGCGATTCCGCCGTCAGTGCGGAAATGGCCGCATCCTGTGTCATGCCTTTGAGGTTCGGAACGGTCTTCTTTTCCGGCCCGAGACTGATGGTCATCGTGACGCGGTCACCCTTCTTCAGGGTAGCGCCTGCATCCGGGCTGGTGCTGATGACATTGCCCTTCTCGACGCTGTCGCTGTAATCCTCGTTCTCATCAACCTCAAAGCCCTGGCCTTCGAGTGCTGCTCTCGCCGCTTCTGCCGACTGGTTCGATACATCCTGAACCTGAACCGGCGCCTGGCCGCTCGAGATCGTCAGGATCACGATATCGGCCTTTTCAATCTCCGTCCCGTCCTTCGGCTCAACGGAAATAATATAATCTTCTTCAACCGTCTCTGAACTCTCATATTCAAAACGGTACGAGATTCCCTGTGCTTTCAGTTCTGCGATGGCATCGTTGACCTTGGTGCCGGTCACTTCCGGAACCTTCAGCGCCTCTTCTACAGGCGTCGTTTCATCTCCTTCATCGGAAGGAGCAGCCGTCTCGCCGCTCTGGCTATCCTGATTTCCGGTCTGGGACGCTGCAGACTGGCTTGCTGCAGGTGTCGTCTCACCGGATGTGGAGGTCTGTCCTGCCCCGCTGCCATTCTCTTCCGATCCCGGTGTCATGGTGGATGTCACCTGGGAATTCCCGCCGAGCGGATCCATGGAACCGATCAGGTTAAAGCCGCGCACCACCAGCCAGATGATCACGCCGGCCAGTGCCAGGATCGCAAGAATACCGCCGACCAGCATCAGCCGCTCGAGGATCGGGTTCATCCCGTCATCATCGTCCTCCGGATCCAGCACTTCCTCGTGCCGGGTCGTGGTCGAAGACGTGGTCTTCTGGGTGGTTCTCGTCTCCTCCGCGCCTTTTGACACCGCTGCGGACGATACGCCAGTCGCGAACCGCTTCTTCTTGATATCCGCCAGTTCCTTGCTGGAGATATTGATCGTCGGGGAATCCGTCGCCCCACCGCCGGTCAGCTCGACAAAATCACCATCCGGATCCACGATGGACTGCTTCAGATCACGGATCAGTGCCGTTGCGGTCAGGTACCGTCTCTCCGGCTTCTTCTGCATACACTTCTGGACGATCTTTTCCACGGAAACCGGGATGTCCGGATCCAGCTCTCTGAGCGGCGTGGCTTCCTCCTGGATGTGCAGCAGCGCAACCGATACCGTGTTGTCCGCGGCAAACGGCATGCGGCCGGAAAGCATCTCATACATCGTCACGCCGAGGGAGTAGATATCACTCTTCTCATCCGAATAGCCGCCTCTCGCCTGCTCCGGCGAGATATAGTGGACAGAGCCCACCGGCTGGCCGCTGGTGATGGTAGTCGACGTCGCAGCCTTCGCGATGCCGAAGTCCGTCACCTTGACCTTGCCTTCCTTCGAAATGATGATATTCTGCGGCTTGATATCCCGGTGTACGATATGCTTCTGGTGTGCGGCTTCCATGCCCTGGGCAATCTGGATCGAGATGCCGATGGCCTCTCTGACATCCAGCTTCCCCTTGCGCTCGATGAAGCGCTTCAGGGTGATGCCCTCCACCAGTTCCATGACAATATAGTAGAGACCGTCTTCCTCACCGACATCGTAGACATTGACAATATTCGGATGGGACAGGCCCGCTACGGACTGTGCCTCAGCCCGGAACTTCTGGACAAAATTCCGGTCCCCGGCATACTCCTGCTTCAGGACCTTGATCGCGACAAAACGATTCAGTCTGTGATCTTTGGCGCGGTAGACATCTGCCATTCCGCCGGAGCCGACACGGCTGATTATCTCATACCGCCCGCTGATCATCTTTCCTTCATTCAACATATTTTCAACCTCTCGTATGATTCCGTTTCTGCTTTATGCGCCGATGTGCACAAGTACCAGCGAAATATCATCCTTCCCGCCTGCGTCCTTTGCCATGTCCGCCAGTCTCTCGCAGATGGCTTCGAGTTCCTCTCCGGAACCGATCTGCGCTTCGAGCGTCTGGTCATCGAGCATATTGGACAGGCCATCGGAACACATCAGGACAAAATCACCTTCCGTCACGGGAACTTCGAAGAAATCGATCTCCACTTCCGGTGTCGCGCCGAGGGCACGGGTGATGATATTCTTATTCGGATGAAATCTCGCATTCTCTCTGGAGAGTTCTCCGTTCTGCACCATTGCTTCCACGAGGGAGTGATCCTCCGTAATCTGCCGGATCCTGCCCTGATGCTTCAGATACAGGCGCGAATCTCCGACATTGGCAACATACAGAACATCCCCGAACCGCGTTGCAAGCACGATCGTCGTGCCCATGCCGGTTCTGGTCTCATCTTCCGCAGCCATCTGCCGGATCATCCGGTTGGTCTCACCGATTGCATCGCGGATGGCAGTCACAGGAGATGCCCCCTCCGGCATCGCAGCAAGCCGTTCCTTCACGTGGCTCACACAGAACCGGGATGCAACATCTCCGCCCCTGTATCCGCCCATGCCGTCGGCAACGATATACAGATTCGGAAAATATCCCACCTGCTCCGGTTCGCACAGGACGCTGTCCTGGTTTACTTCTCTCCCTACGCCCATCCGCGAGACAGAATATGCGTTCCTCATGTGTTAACCCCTTCTGACACTTCGTCGATATAGTCCTTTCTTAACTGGCCGCAGGCTGCATCAATATCAGCCCCCATCTGCCGCCTGATGGTACAGGTCACCCCGTGGTCCATCAATCTCTTCTGAAAAGCTCTGACGCCGGCTTCCCCCGTGTGGCGGTAGCCACGCTCTTTCACGGGATTGACCGGGATCAGATTCACATGACAGTTCTTTCCTGCAAGCAGGCCGGCCAGCTTTTCCGCCGTCTCCGGACTGTCATTCTCTCCCTCAATCAGACTGTATTCAAAGGAAATCCGCCGCCCGGTTACAGCGAAATAGCTGTCGCAGGCGTCCAGAATCTCTGCAATGGTATACCGGTTCGCAACCGGCATGATTCTCCTTCTGGTCTCATCATCCGCCGCATGCAGCGAGATGGCCAGTGTGATCTGCAGGTTCTCATCCCGCAGTCTTGCGATCTGCGGAACCAGCCCGCAGGTGGAAACGGTGATATTTCTCTGGGAAATATTCAGTCCCTTCTCCGATGACAGGATCCGCACAAAGCGGACCAGGTTGTCATAGTTGTCGAGCGGTTCCCCCGTCCCCATCACGACAACATTCGATACTCTCTTCTCCGGATCCTCCGCCTGGATCATCCGGTTGATCTGATAGACCTGGCCGAGCATCTCGGAGGCCGTCAGATTCCTGGAAAGCCCCAGCAGCGTCGATGCGCAGAACCGGCAGCCCATCCGGCAGCCGACCTGGGAAGAGATACAGACCGACGTCCCGTGATGATATTCCATCCGGACACATTCGATCACATTCCCGTCCGCAAGACGGAAGAGATACTTCGTCGTATCACCGTCTTTTGACGAGAGGGTTCTCACCGGTGTGAGCTCCGGAAGCGGCCACGCTTCCGCTAACATCTCCCGCATGGTCTTCGGCAGATTCGTCATCTCCTCATAGCCGGAAACCCCTTTTTCATGAATCCAGGAATAGATCTGGGCGGCGCGAAACTTCGGAAGCCCTGCATCCCTGACCAGGCTTTCGAGTTCATATTCATACATACTGCCGATATCCATTCCATCCTCCATGCCATCGCCCCGGTATCCTTGCCGGGATCTTTTTTATGACGGTTCAGGTCTCCTGACCCGCTTTCTGAAAAAGTGAAATAAAGAATCCGTCCGCATCGCTCCGTCCGGGAATCAGCCGGAGATAGCCTTTTTCAGCTTCCTCCCCGGTCTCAAGAAGGAGCTTTTCGCTGATCCGGTCCGCGAACGGAACCGGTTCCATCTTCATCTCCTCCCGCAGCCAGGCTGCTGTCTCCTCGTTCTCTTCCGTCGTCAGCGTGCAGGTTGTAAACAGCAGCTTCCCGCCGGGCTTTAACATCGGCAGAGACGCCGCAAGGATCTGCCTGCCGGCCTTTGCCAGTTCCCGGAATCCCTCTTCCGAGATCCGGTACCGGATCTCCGGTTTCCGGCCGATACTGCCAAGTCCGGAACAGGGCACGTCACAGATCAGCAGATCATATGTCTCCAGATGCTCCGGATCGGTCACAGCGGCATCATACACCCGGGCTGTGACATTTTTAAGGCAGAGCCTGTCAACATTTTCCTGAATATAGGCCACTTTCCGCTCTGTCAGGTCGCCCGACGTCACATGGCCGTCCGGGCCGGTCAGCATGGCAGCCATCACGGTCTTGCCGCCCGGTGCCGCGCACGTATCGAGGATCTTCTCTCCCGGCCGGATTCCTGCCGCATGAACCGCGATCTGCGAGGCGATATCCTGGATATAGAATCTGCCTTCCGCAAAGGCGTCTGAAAACTCAAGCGCATCGAGCGAATCGAGAACCAGCGCGGTATCAAGGTATGGATGCGGATGTGCTTCGATCCCCTCTTCTGTAAGAATCCCGATCAGTTCCTCTGTGGACTGCATGGCGGTGTTCACCGCTGCGATGACCGGCCGCGGCCTGAGAAATGCTTCCATCAGCCGGATCGCATCCTTTTTTCCGTATTCCCGCTGAAAATAACCCACCAGCCATTCCGGCATGGAATACCGGATGGACAGTGCACGGGTTCCGTCGTCCGCCGGATCCGGAAGGAAACTTTCCATCCCGCCTTCCGCCTTCTTCCTGCAGACAGACCGCAGGACACCGTTCACAAAACCGGACAATCCAGCGAGGCCGCGCTTCCGCATCAGCTTGACCGCTTCATTGGTCACTGCAGAATCCGGCACCCGGTCCAGATACAGGATCTGGTAGACGGACATCCGGAGAATCGCCCGCACCAGCGGTTTCATCTTCCTCACCGGAGTTTTGCTGAACGAAGCGAGTACAGCATCAATCGTGATCTGCCGCTCCGTGGTTCCCAGGAAGACTCTGCTGATGAATGCTCTCGCATGCTTCGGCAGATAGAGCAGCGCTGCCAGGTGTTCCTCGAGAATCCGGTTCGACTGTCCCCCGTTCTCCAGTTCTACCAGCATATCCGCTGTGATTTCCCGTTCATTTGCCGCCATCCGGCTCTCCTTTATGTTCAGGATGTCCGAGCATGGTTCCGGCAGGGATCACGTTTCCCCGCAGGAAATCTGCCGCAGCCATCCGCTTTTTGCCTTCGATCTGCACCTCGAGAAGTTCCACTGCACCATCCCCGCAGCCGACAAGGAAGCCGGGACCTTCTGCCACCTGGCCCGGAACCGGTCTCGCCTGCGCACCCTGGAACCGGTCTGCTCCGGCCGGTTTCAGTTTCCAGACCTTCAGCATCTTCTCCCCGAGGAACGTATAGGCTCCCGGCCACGGGTCCATTCCGCGGACAAAGGCATCCAGTGCTGCACCGCTGCGTGAGAAATCGATCTCCCCCATCTCCTTCGTCAGCATCTTTGCATAAGGGGTGTCGCTCTCTCCCTGCGGAACCGGCGTCACCGTTCCCGCCTCCAGTCCGTCAAGGACCTCCAGCAGCGCCTCCGCGCCGAGCGCCGACAGCCGGTCAAACAAAGAACCTGCCGTCTCGTCCTCCGCAAGTACGATCTCTTTCTGCAGCAGGATGTCACCGGTATCGATTCCCGCATCCATCTGCATGACCGTCACGCCGCTCTTCTTCCGTCCGTCGAGCACCGCCCACTGGATCGGCGCAGCCCCGCGGTAACTTGGCAGCAGGGATCCGTGGACATTCAGGCAGCCGTACTTTGGCAGATCCAGGATCCGCTGCGGGATGATCTGGCCAAATGCCACGACGACAAAAGCGTCCGCCTGATATCCGGCAAGGATCTCATCAAAGCCTTCTTCCCGCACCCGCTTCGGCTGCAGCACCGGGATCCCCTCCCGGAGGGCGATCTCCTTCACCGGGGAAGGGGTCATAATACCTTTTCTGCCCTTCGGCTTATCCGGCTGTGTCACAACTGCAAGAATTTCATGCCGGCTCTGCACCAGGGCTTCCAGGGCACTGGCAGCAAAGTCGGGTGTTCCCATAAATACGATTCTCACGCTTCTTTCGGCTCCTCATATTCCAGTCCGGCAGCTTCGTAAGCTGCTTTGGTTGCTTCTGCATCCGATGCGTCGAAGGCATCTCCGATCATGATCTCCGTATAGAGATGACCGTCCAGATGGTCGGTCTCATGCATCAGGGCTCTTGCCAGCAGTTCCGTTCCTTCCACCTCAATCTCGTTGAAGTCTCTGTCGAGCGCTTTCACGCGGACATAATTCGGTCTGGTGACAATGCCGCTCATCCCCGGATAGGAAAGGCAGCCTTCACTCCCGCACTGCTCCCCGGATGTCTCCACGACAACCGGATTGATCAGGACCATCGGATGCGACTGGTCCTCGGAAATATCAATCACGACCACCCGCTTCAGGATCCCGACCTGCGGTGCCGCAAGGCCGACACCATCCGCCTGGTACATCGTTTCCAGCATATCATCAATCAGTGTCTGAATCCGCTCGCTGTTGCCCTTGACTTCCTTTGCCCGCTTATTCAGAATGTCATCGCCAAATTCCCGAATTGTTCTCAGTGCCATCTCTTCGTTCTTTCCTCTCTGTCTGTCCTTTGGTCAACAATTTATTATACAACATCTTCTCCTGATTGTAAACCAGGCCGTTTTTTCAGTATGTTCCCTGGGGATCGAAGTCAAACTGGACCTGCACGCTCCCCGGTATTTTCCCCGCCTTGACCGCATCCGATACGCGCTCCCTAACGGCAATCAGCTTCTCATAGTCTGCGTCCTTTGCGTAGAGAAGGGCACGGTAAATATCCTTTACCTTCGGAATGGTTGCCCAGACCGGTCCCGTGACCGCTTCCTGGTCCGGCAGAAGTCCCCGGATCGCTTTCGCAGCCTGCATGACCGCTTCCGCATCTTCCCCGAGGAAAATCACTGCCAGCAGATGTCCTTCCGGCGGATAGCCAAGCATCCTTCTGTAGCGCTGTTCCTTCGCATAGAACCCATCGGCATCACCAGACGCAGCCGCCTGCACACTGTAGTGTTCGGGATGGTAGGTCTGAATCACCACCGTTCCCGGGTAGCGGCCTCTGCCTGCGCGGCCAGAAGCCTGCACCAGGAGGTCATAGGTTCTCTCCCCTGCCCGGAAATCATTCGCGAACAGCGAGAGATCCGCCGCGAGGATGCCGACCAGGGAGACCTTTTCAAAGTCATGTCCCTTGACGATCATCTGCGTCCCGATCAGGATGTCCGCTTTCCCGTCCCGAAAAGCCTTCAGAATCTGTTCGTGACTGCCCTTCCTGGCCGTCGTGTCCGCATCCATCCTCAGAACTCTGGCAGCCGGGAATGCGTCCTTCACCATCTCTTCCACCTTCTCGGTTCCGAGACCAAAGCGGGCGATGTAGGGCGATCCGCACTTCGGGCACTTCGCCGGCATCTGCTCTTCATGGCCGCAGTAGTGGCAGATGAGCCGTCCCGGCTTGTGGTAGGTCAGAGAAACATCGCAGTGCGGGCAGCGGATCACTTCCCCGCAGCTCCTGCAGGACACAAAGCCCGCATATCCTCTCCGGTTCAGGAACAACATGATCTGCTCCCCTCTCGCGAGGGTATCCCGCATGGCAGCAGACAGCTTCTCACTGAGAATGGAGCGGTTGCCCCGTTCCATCTCTTCCCGCAGATCCACGACGGCGATCTCCGGCAGTGCCGCGCCGGATGCCCTTTTATCGAGACGGAGTTCTCTGAGTCTCCCCTCCTGAACCAGCTTCATGGCTTCAAGGCTCGGCGTCGCAGAGCCCAGGACGATCGCCGCCTGTTCCTCCTCTGCACGGAAGATCGCCGTTTCTCTCGCATGGTAGCGCGGGGTCTTGCCGCTTTTATAGCTGGTCTCATGTTCTTCATCCACGATGATCAGTCCGAGATTCTGAAATGGCGTGAACAGGCAGGAACGCGGTCCGACGATGATGTCGATATCCCCCTCCTTTGCCCGGAGGTACTGGTCATATCGCTCCGCATCGCTCATTCTGGAATTCAGGATGGACAGGCGGCTGCCGAACCGGCTCCCGAGCCGGGCAACCATCTGGAGCGTCAGGGCGATCTCCGGAATCAGGAAGATCACCTGCTTCCCTTCCCGGATCACTGCTTCCATCATAGCCATATAGACTTCGGTCTTTCCGCTTCCGGTGATCCCGTAGAGCAGGAAGCCATTCTTCCCGGGTGTTTTCCAGTTCTCACAGAAGGTCTGCACGGCAGCATCCTGATCCGGATTCAGCCTGATTGCAGCATTCGACGCCTGTAGTTCGCTTTCATTGAAGGCTTTTCTGTATTCTACACTCGTCGTCTCCGTCAGAATATTCTCCCGGACCATCTCCCGTATGGCCGCAGATGCGCTGCTGCCGAGTGTTCTCGTAAGCTGCTCTTTGTCGACGGTCTCTTCTGCGAGAACTGCCTTCAGGATCCCGATACGGACAGACGCATGCCTTCTCTCATAGCGTTCCAGAAGCTCCAGCACGTCCCGCACTTCCAGCTTCAGCGAGATGCTCTTCTTCACCAGCCTCGTGGTTTCCCGTGAGACCGGCAGAACCGTCTTCAGCGCCTCATGCATGGTTCCGCCATAGGTCCGCCGCAGAAAGGCAGCCATCCGGATCTGCTTCGATTCAACCGAGACCGCCTTCGGGACCAGCCGCAGCAGCGGCTTGATCTTCTCCGGATCATAATCCGTCTCTTCCGAGATGCCGGTGACGAAGCCGCTGCGAACCCGGTCGCCCGCGCCAAAGGGGACCTCCACCTCTTTCCCGATCGTCTCCTCCGGAAGGAGCGGCCAGTCGTCCGGAAAGCGGTACTGGAAAATACGGTCAAGCTTCTCAAGCGAGAGATCGACAATCACATCCGCATACATACACTTCCTCCTCCCTGGTCTTAAGAGACGCAAAGGAGGCCCGTCCCCCAGATCCCCCGGAATCTGCACCAGGACGCGCCTCTCTTTTCCTTACCACAATGCTGCACGAACCTTTCCGCAGCACGCAGGCAAATACCTCATTCCTCTTCGTCATCCTCGCCGGAGACGATCTTGACCTTGCGGTCATAAAGCTCTTCTACGGCAATCGAAAGCGGTTTTGCCGTCGCGTCAGCTTCGACAAGCGGCACAGCCCCGTCGATAATCTGTCTTGCACGCTTCGCAGTCGCAAGCACGATGGAATAACGGCTGTTGACAAGCTTCTCGCCGCCCGCTTCCACGTCTTCATTTGCCACTTTCATCAGATCCGAATAAGATGGATGTAACATCATAGTCGTTTTCCCTGTCCTTTCACGGTACCATTATCTTAATCTCGCTGCAGATGCGTTCGGTTGCTTCTGCATGCGCACTTCTGCGTTCTCTTGCACTCCGGATGATCGCATGGACGGCTTCCACACTCTCCCCGAGATCATCATTGATGACCACATAGTCGTACTGGTCGATGTAGGCCGCTTCCTCCGAAGCCCGCTTCATCCGGCTGCGGATCACCTCTTCCGTCTCCGTTCCCCGCCCGGTCAGCCGGCGGTAGAGTTCTTCTCCGCTCGGCGGCAGGACAAAAATCAGGACGGCGTCCGGATACTGCTCCTTCACCTGCATGGCGCCCTGCGGTTCGATCTCCAGGATCACATCCTTCCCTGCGGAAAGCTTTTCCTCCACATAGGCACGCGGTGTTCCATAGTAGTTCCCCACGTACTGGGCCCACTCAATGAATCCGTTCTCCGCTATCATACTCTTAAATTCATCGGTTGTCAAAAAGAAATACGAAACGCCTTCCTGTTCTCCCTCCCGCGGCTTCCTTGTCGTCGCGGAGACAGAGAGTGCATAGTCATAGCGGTTCACGACTTCCTTCATGATGGTTCCCTTCCCGGATCCTGAGAAACCGGAAAGCACACAAAGCACACCTTTTGCCATTTTGTTCCTTTCTATCATCCTGGTGATCAGACGACGATCTTCGGTACCTGCTGTCCGGCAGGGGCCGAAGCCCTGGCGGCAATGGTTTCCGGCAGGATGGCCGACAGGATCAGGTGTCCGTCATCCATGACGATCACTGCCCTTGTCTTTCTCCCACAGGTCGCATCGACCGCTGTATCCGCATCTTTCGCATGCTGGACCAGCCGCTTCACCGGCGCGGCATCCGGCGAGATGATCGCGACAATCTTATCTGCATTCGCGATGTTGCCGTAGCCGATATTGATCATTGTATTCATGCTTCATCATCTGCCCAGAAGAGCGTCGCCTTCACGGCGCGCTTCCATCCACGGAGCAGTTCCTCTCTCTTCTCATCCGCCATCTGCGGAACAAAGGTCTTTCCAAGCTTCCAGTTCGCCTGAATTTCTTCCTTGCTCTTCCAGTAACCGACTGCAAGACCTGCCAGATACGCTGCACCGAGCGCCGTGGTCTCGATACACTGCGGCCGGACGACCGGTGTATTTTCAATATCGGTCTGGAACTGCATCAGGAAATCATTCGCAGAAGCACCGCCGTCGACCTTCAGCTCGTTGATCCGGATACCGGATTCTGCCTCCATTGCATGGAAGACATCCGAAGACTGGTACGCGATCGACTCCAGGGTCGCACGGATGAAATGCTCTTTCTCACAGCCTCTGGTGATGCCGAAGATGGTTCCTCTTGCATACGGATTCCAGTACGGAGCCCCGAGACCGGTGAAGGCCGGGACGATATACACGCCGTTGGTATCCGGAACACGGACCGCGTAGTCCTCTGTCTGTCCGGCACTCTGGACCATCCGCATCGCATCCCGCAGCCACTGCACGGAAGCACCTGCCACGAAGACACTGCCTTCCAGCGCATAATCCGGCTTCTCATCTGCACCGGCAGCGATGGTGGTCAGCAGGCCGTTCTCGGAAACGATCGGCTCCTTGCCGGTCTGCATCAGGATAAAGGATCCGGTTCCGTAGGTGTTCTTGACATCTCCCGGTGTAAAACAGCACTGACCGAACAGCGCTGCCTGCTGGTCTCCCGCTGCCCCGGCAATCGGAATCTGTGTTCCGAAGATCTCCGTAGACGTCAGGCCATAGATACAGCTGGACGGCTTCACATCCGGCGGCATGGACTTCGGGATCCGGAACAGTCCGAGGATCTCATCATCCCACTGCATCTGATAGATGTCATAGAGCATGGTTCTCGCCGCATTGGTATAATCGGTCACATGTACCGTCCCGCCGGTCAGGTTCCAGATCAGCCAGGTATCCACGGTTCCGAACAGCAGCTCTCCGGCCTCCGCTCTCGCCCGCGCACCCGGCACATTGCTCAGGATCCAGTCGATCTTACTTGCGGAGAAATACGCATCCGGCACCAGGCCTGTCTTCTGGTGAATCTTCTCACCCCAGCCAGCCGCGACAATCTCATCGATCTTATCCGCTGTTCTTCTGCACTGCCAGACGATGGCCGGGTACACCGGCTGTCCGGTCTTCTTGTCCCAGACGATGGTGGTCTCACGCTGATTCGTGATTCCGATGCCTGCAATATCTTCCGGCCCCGCCCCAATCAGAGCCATCGCTTCTGTCGCCACAGAAAGCTGGGAAGACCAGATTTCCATCGGATTGTGTTCCACCCAGCCCGGATTCGGATAATACTGGGTAAACTCCTTCTGCGCCATGGAGCAGATCTTGCCTTCATGGTCAAACAGGATACAGCGGGAACTTGTCGTTCCCTGGTCGAGCGCCATCACATACTTCCCCATAAAATACCTCCAACCGCGCACGGCAGCACCGTACGTCTATGAAATGAAAAACCTCAGGCCGTCAGATCATTGGCTGTCGCAACAATATCCACGCCGGTTCCGCAGACGTCAGAAATCATGACATCCCCGATTCTGACCGGTGCGGCAACATGTACCTTCCGGATCTCCTCCATCACATCAAAAATCTTTCCCTTCGGAATCGTCTCTTTCGTTTTCACAGAGACCACAGGCCGCTCACCGCCCGAAACCCGGACGGAAGAAGTGACGATCCGCTCCGGCGCCGTGACTTCTTTCTTCGCGTAGATCTCTCCGCGCGGGCAGGAATTCCCGCTCACCTGCATCTCCCCATTCTCCAGGAAATGCACGGTCACTTCGCAGCCGAGCGGGCAGTTGATACAGGTCAGGCTTACATCTTCACGCATCCCTCTCATCTCCCTTCTTTCTCAGCCGGATTCTCCAGCGCAATCACGATTTCTTCCGGTCTTGGCTGGTCCGCAAACATCTTCTTGGTCAGGATCACCTGCTCCATCTCACCCGGTGCCACGACACGCTTCTTCAGCCGCATCAGCTCCCTGTCACCGGCATACACCGCGATCTCGCGGTTCTGGTAGACGTTGTTGACACGGAACCGCACGGTCAGCCGGTCCGTCATCCGGTTCAGGTGAATCTTCGCCGGGACGCTGTAGCGCACGCCGCCCTTCGTCACGACCGGAACTGCCGGTTCTTCCTCCGGAGCCGCTCCGTTCTCTTTGACGGACTGCACATAAGCAGCTGCATTCCGGCCTGCTGTGACCGCCTCCTCCGAGACGTAGTCCACCAGGTCATGCACATGCAGGACATTTCCGCAGGCAAAGACCCCCGGCGTATCCGAACACAGGCTCTCATCGACAACCGGTCCGCCGGTCACCGGATGAATCGGAACACCCATGCCTCTGGTCAGTTCATTCTCCGGAATCAGGCCGCAGGAAAGCAGCAGGGTATCACACTTGTACTCCACTTCCGTCCCCGGAATCGGCTTGCTGTGTTCATCCACTTCCGCAATGACAACCGCTTCCACACGCTCTTTCCCTTTGATATCGACAACCGTATGGGAAAGAAGGAGCGGGATTCCGTAGTCGTTCAGGCACTGGACGATATTTCGCTTCAGGCCGCCCGAATACGGCATCAGCTCGGCCACGCACTTGACCTTTGCGCCCTCGAGCGTCAGACGTCTCGCCATGATCAGCCCGATATCGCCGGATCCGAGAATCACGATCTCTTTTCCCGGCATCCTGCCTTCCAGGTTCACGAAATACTGTGCTGTGCCGGCGGTGAAAATACCGGCAGGGCGGTAGCCTGGGATGTTCAGGGCACCGCGCGGGCGCTCTCTGCAGCCCATGGCCAGAATGACCGCCTTCGCTTCTACTTCAAACAGACCGTCATGGCGGTTCATCGCCGTGACGATATTCTGATCATTCTCTCTCCGGATATCCACAACCATGGTCTCGAGGAGATATGGAATCTTCTGCTCCACGACCCGCTCGATGTAGCGGTTCGCATACTCCGGCCCGGTCAGTTCTTCTTTAAAGGTATGCAGGCCGAATCCGTTGTGGATACACTGGTTCAGGATTCCGCCGAGACGGATATCTCTTTCCAGAATCAGGACATCCTCGATGCCGTTCTCTCTGGCCGAAAGCGCTGCTGCAAGTCCGGCCGGACCACCTCCGATGATGACAATATCGGTTTTCATTCTGCGCTGACCTCCTCTCCTTCAGAAACAAGGATCTTTGAGTCTCCGCCAAACTTTGTGACTTCCTCCGGCGAGATTCCGAGTTCTCTCGCAAGGATTGCCACGACTCTGGTGGAACAGAAACCGGCGCCGCACCGTCCCATACCGGCTCTGGTTCTTCTCTTGACGCCATCGAGCGTCGTCGCGCCGAGCGGTCTGTGGATCGCTGCCAGGATCTCTCCCTCCGTCACGGTCTCGCAGCGGCAGATCACATTGGCAAATGCCGGATTCTCCCGGATCATGGCTGCCTTTTCCTCTGCGCTCATGCCGGATATCTGCAGCACACGCTTTCTCTCCGCAATGAAGTTCTCCTTCAGGGAAACCGGATCCATCTCCTGGAGCAGGCCGGCCACATATTCGCCGATTGCCGGTGCACTGGTCAGTCCCGGCGATTCGATGCCGGCAACATCGATGAAATTCTTCGCATCCTCTGCTTCCCGGATGATAAAGTCGCCGCCCGCCTCATGGGCACGCAGTCCGGCAAAGGAAGTGATGACCTGTCTCGAAGGCACCGTCTTCACCGAATCCGCAGCCTTTGCGAGAATTTCCGCAAGACCCTCTGCGGTTGTGCAGGTCCCTTCTTTATCTTCAATATCTTCCGCGTTCGGTCCGATCAGGATATTTCCATGGGCCGTCGGGGTGACAAGAACACCCTTTCCGAGTTTGCCCGGGAGCTGGAAGATCGTTCTGGAAACCAGATTCCCGACGCTCTTATCGCACAGGCAGTACTCGCCGCGGCGCGCCGTGATCGACATCGGAACCTTCGAAACCATCGCATGGATCTTGTCCGCATACACGCCGGCAGCGTTGATCACGATCTTCGCTTCATATGTATCCTTTGTCGTCGTTACCTGATAGCCTTCCTGTCCGTCCGCCGCTGGTGCGATCGCCGTGACCGGCTCTGCAAGGTGAAATTCCACACCGTTCATGGCAGCATTCTCAGCGAAGCCCATGGTCAGTTCAAATGGGCACACAATTCCGCCGGTCGGCACCCGGAGTGCCGCATACGCCTTGTCCGACAGGTTCGGCTCCAGTTCGAGCAGTTCATCCCGGTAGATGATGGACAGCCCCGGAACCCCGTTCTCCTCGCCTCTTGCAAGCAGTTCTCTCAGCCCGTCGACATCTTCCTGTGAAAAAGCAAGGACCAGTGATTCGTTTCTCTTAAATGGTACGTCGAGCGTTCTGCAGGTCTCTTCCATCAGCTCGTTCCCGCGGACATTCATCTTTGCCTTCATCGTTCCCGGCTTTGCATCATAGCCGCCGTGGACGATGCCGCTGTTTGCCTTTGAGGACCCTTCACAGACATCCGCATTCTTTTCCAGTACCAATACACTTCTGTTCTGCCTGGACACTTCCCTGGCCACTGCAGAGCCGGTAACCCCCGCCCCGATTATGATTACATCATATTTCATCGATTTCACAACTTTCAACTTTCCCTTCTTGACGAACCCGGAAAAATGTACTATACTACGTAAAGTGTTCGCGTTTGTAGCTCAGCTGGATAGAGCACCAGCTTCCGAAGCTGGGTGTCGCAGGTTCGAATCCTGTCAGACGCACTGAGCTTTTTAAGTCCTAAGGACCGCCCATCGGGCGGTCCTTTTCATTTCCCATTTATTATTCAGGACCGACAAGAAATCAGCCCTGAACAATTCCTAATATCTCACGCCTTCGGGCAGTCCTTGATGCTGAAGCTGACTCTGCCCATGCGGTCCTTGCCGAGGCAGACCGTTCTTACAACGTCGCCCAGAGTCAGGACATCCTCAACATGGTTGATCCGCTCCTTCGCAATCTTCGAGATGTGCACCATGCCCTCTTTGCCAGGTGCAAACTCAAGGAATGCGCCGAACTCCTTGATGGAGACGACCTTACCGACGTAGATCTTACCTTCTTCAAACTCCTCAACGATAATCTGAATCAGGCGGATTGCTTCTGCAATCTTCTCCTTGTCGGTACCTGCAACCGATACGGCACCATCATCGCTGATATCGATCTGCACACCGGTACGTGCGATGATCTCATTGATGGTCTTGCCCTTGGAACCGACCACATCACCGATCTTCGCCGGATCGATGTGGATCTGCTCGATCTTCGGTGCATACTGTCCGACTTCCGGACGCGGCTCGGAGATGCACGGCTTCATGACTTCGTCCATGATGTAGATTCTTGCTTCACGTGTTCTCGCAATTGCCTCTTCCACGATCTGACGGGTCAGGCCATGAATCTTGATATCCATCTGGATGGCAGTGATACCATCATGGGTACCGGTTACCTTGAAGTCCATATCGCCGAAGAAATCTTCCAGGCCCTGGATATCGGTCAGGACGACATAGTCGTCATCTGTCTCGCCGGTTACCAGACCGCAGGAAATGCCGGCTACCATCTTCTTGATCGGTACGCCTGCTGCCATCAGGGACATGCAGGA
This sequence comes from uncultured Lachnospiraceae bacterium, assembly GCA_902783375.1. Taxonomy (GTDB): domain Bacteria; phylum Bacillota; class Clostridia; order Lachnospirales; family Lachnospiraceae; genus Catonella. The sequence continues at coordinate 70,092 of CACZQN010000003.1, forward strand.
AGCACAGGTGGAAGCCATGGAAGTGGAACCGTTCGACTCGAAGGTCTCCGATACGGAACGGATTGCATACGGGAACTCTTCCTCGCTCGGAAGAACCGGGATCAGCGCGCGCTCTGCAAGTGCACCATGGCCGATCTCACGACGTCCCGGGCCTCTCGACGGCTTCGTCTCACCGACGGAGTAAGCCGGGAAATTGTACTGATGCAGATATCTCTTGTAGGTCACCTCGGAATCAAGGCCTTCTACTCTCTGAACCTCAGACAGCGGAGCCAGTGTGGTGACGTTGCAGATCTGGGTCTGTCCACGGGTGAACATTGCAGAACCGTGTACACGCGGGATCAGATCAACTTCTGCTGCCAGCGGACGGATCTGGTTGATCGCTCTTCCATCCGGTCTCTTGTGATCCACGAGGATCATCTTCCGGACGGTCTTCTTCTGATACTGATAGATGGCATCGCCGATGAACGGAGCCCACTCTTCATGCTCAGCAAGTGCTTCCTTCACCTGATCGGTAATTCTCGAAATATTCGCTTCTCTGGTCTGCTTGTCATCAGTGAAGACGGCTTCTTCCATTGCTTCCGGCGGAACGATCTCCTTAACAGCCGCAAACAGCTCTTCCGGAACAGCATAGCTCTCGTAGCTCATCTTCTCCTTCGCACACTCCGCGATGATCTGATCAATGAAAGCGATCAGGGTCAGGTTCACTTCATGCGCAAGGTAGATCGCCTCGATCATCTTTGCTTCCGGTACCTCATTGGCGCCAGCTTCGATCATGATGACCTTCTCACGGGTCGATGCAACGGTCAGCTTCAGATCCGAGACAACATCCTGTGCATCCGACGGATTGACAATGAACTCGCCATCGATCAGGCCGATCTGGGTCATCGCACACGGACCGTCAAACGGAACATCCGAAATTGCAGTTGCGATGGCAGAACCGAGCATCGCAGTCAGCTCCGGAGAGCACTCCGGATCCACGCTCATCACGAGGTTGCTGAGGGTGACATCGTTCCGGAAATCCTTCGGGAACAGCGGACGCATCGGGCGGTCGATGACGCGGGCGGTCAGGATGGCATTCTCAGAAGCACGTCCCTCTCTCTTGTTAAAACCTCCCGGGATCTTGCCGACAGCGTACTGCTTCTCTTCATAGTCGACGGAAAGCGGGAAGAAATCGATCCCGTCTCTCGGCTTCTCGGAAGCGGTACAGGTGGAAAGAACGGTGGTATCACCGTAGTGCATGAAAGCTGCACCATTCGCCTGGGCTGCAACTCTGCCGATATCGACGGTCAGCGTTCTCCCGGCCAGTTCCATACTGAAACTCTTGTACATTCAAATCTCCTATCCGGATCCCTGCCCTTAGCAGGCATCCAATCCTTGTTACCGGCGGAGATTCCGAAACATCTGAAAAATGCACGATCTGCTCGTACCCTTTTCAGAAGTCTCGGGGACATCTCCGCCAACGCAGTTACTTTGCACACGCGGTCATGCGCATACAAAGTAAACTATAGCACATTCCCTTCCGTTCGTCTACACCCTTCACAAAAAAAGACTGGAAAAGGTGCAAGGCCATCTCAACCGGACAATAAAAGCCCGCACCGGTTGTCCATTCCGGTGCGGGCGCTATATTCTTTTCGGTCCTGAAAATTACTTCTCTTTTAGAATCGCGATTGCCTGATCCAGCTGTGGATCTTCTGCATCTTCTGCTTCCGGATCTACCGCTACATCCGGTGTAAAGCCCTCACCCTGGATGCAGACATCGTCCGGTGCATAGTATCTCGCCGTCGTCAGCTTCAGCGCAGAACCGTCGGTGAACTGCAGGAAGGTCTGTACGATTCCCTTTCCGAAGGTCTGCTCGCCGACGAGCGTCACATCACTGAGATAATAACGAAGCGCACCGATCAGCAGCTCAGAGGCACTGGCTGTGCCGCCGTTGCCGAGAATCACGACCGGGATATCCAGCGTGTCAGCATCGGAAGCCTTGTACTCATCTCTGGTTCCGTCTTTCTCTTCGGTATAGGTTACCAGCGCATTCTTCGCGAGGAAACTGTCCGCAATGGTCACAGCGCTCGAAACCAGGCCGCCCGGATTCCCTCTGAGGTCCAGGATCAGCTTTTCCATGCCGTTATCCCGCAGGGTCTTCAGCGCTTCTGCAAACTGCTTTGCGGTCGCATCCTCAAACTGGCTGATCCGGATGTATCCGATGCCGTCCCCGTAGGATCTCTGGCTGATGGTCGTGACCGTCACCGCGGCGCGCTTCGCCGTCAGCGACAGTTTCTTCTTCCCGCGGAGCACCCGGAGAACCACTTTCGTTCCGGCCTCTCCCTTGATCCGGGAAGTTGCCTCGTCCAGCGTCAGACGCTTGACATACTTCTTATCCACTTTGAAGATGTAATCTCCGGCACGGACTCCACACTTGGCAGCCGGGCCATTCTCAAAGACTTCGTTCACGAGAAGCCATCCGGTCTTCTCATCCTTGGAGACCGCCACGCCGATCCCGACATAATTGCCGAGCGTCGAGTCCATCACAGCCTTGAACTCTTCCGGTGTGTAGTACTGCGAATACTTATCCTCCAGCAGATCCACCATCTTCTTGACAGCGGTCTCGACCGAATCATTCTTTTCCAGAGAATCGAGCGTCTTCTGAACCAGCAGGTCCGGATCGACTTCATACAGATAATAGGTATCGATGACCTCTGCAAAATACGCCAGCGTCGGCCGGTAGCTTTCTTTCTTCTCTTCCGAGAGTGCATTCTCACCGGTCGTCGAAGCGCCCGTCGTCTTCTCTGCAGCATAGACAGGGGTCAGATATGCAGAACCGCCGATCGCAGTCACTGCCATTACTGCCAGCAGCAGAGCCGCCAGCTGCATCCTGATTTTTCTCATCAGCTCCTCCATTTCAAAGAAGGCAGCCGAAAAGGCTGCCTCTCTGGTTGTGTGTCGAACAAATTCCTCAGCCTGGAAATTACTTTCTCAGACCAAGACGAGCGATCAGCGCACGGTATCCTTCCAGATCCGCAGACTGATAATAAGCCAGAAGTCTTCTTCTCTGACCAACCATCTTCAGCAGACCACGTCTGCTGTGATGATCTTTCTTGTTGTCACGAAGATGCTCATTCAGCTCGTTGATTCTCTCGGTAAGCAGTGCGATCTGAACTTCCGGCGAACCGGTGTCTTCAGGCGTTCTGCCATATTCCTTGATGATCTCAGCCTTTCTTTCCTTAGAAATCATGGTTCTCATTCTCCTTTCTGTTGATAAATCCGCCATCTCCTAAGACCGGGTCGGAGTGTCCGCAGCCTGGGAAGATGGTAAAGTGCTTCTTTTCGAAGTTCGGAGCAACGAAACGAAGCGTATGCCTCTGCATACACATCATTTATAACACGAAACGGGACGGATGTAAAGGACTTTTTTTGCAGCAGATATAGAGGTGCAGAACCGGTCCTGTGGTTCGATTCTTTCATAGTTTATAAAAAATTCCTTTGCGTTTATCCGTGGATGGGGGTATAGTAAAAATGCATTTTGCAAAATTGAATTCTGAGGGTATGGCTTCCTATGATTAAATACAGTGTAAAAAAGCCGTTCACCGTGCTGGTGGCGGTCATCGCCGTCATCGTGCTGGGGATCGTTTCCGTGACAAAGATCTCGCTCGATCTTCTGCCGCAGCTCTCCCTCCCCTACCTGGTGGTCGTGACGCCCTACCCCGGTGCACCGCCGGAACGTGTCGAGGCTGAGGTCTCTGCTCCACTTGAAGCAGCGCTCGGTACCATCACCGGTGTCGCGAACGTTACTTCCACCAGTTCCGAAAACTTCAGCATGGTCCAGCTTGAATTCGAGGACGGCACCAACATGGACAGTGCCATGGTCAAGGTCTCTTCGGCCATCGACCAGCTCTCCGGCTCTCTCCCCGATATGGTCACCACTCCGATCATCATGGAGATCAGCATGAATATGATCGCCACGATGTACGTCGCCGTGGAGCGGGACGGTTATGACATCTATCAGCTTTCGGATTACGTGACCGATACCGTTGTCCCGAATCTCGAGCGCCAGCAGGGCGTCGCGGAGATCTCCGACATCGGTCTGGTGGAGAAGACCGTCTATCTGAAACTGGATCACACCAAAATTGATGAACTGAATGAAAAATTGCTTGCCATGACTTCCGATGCACTCACGGAAGCCGAGCAGGCTCTTTCCGATGCAAAGGAACAGTTAAATGCCGGTCAGGATGCACTCACCGAACAGGAAAACCAGTTCGGCAGCGTTCTGGCTTCCGGACTCTTCGGCGGGTTCCGCGGCAGTGTCGATGATCTCTCGAAGAACCTGAAGTCCGGAATTCTGGACCTCCGCAACAGCCTGCAGGATCTCGCAGACCAGATCGCACCGGAAGAAGCTTCAGACGAAACTGCAGCCGACGAAACCGCGGGTGAGACTGAAACCACCGAGGAAACCGAACCTGCTGTCGAAACAGAGCCGGCCGGTGAGGCGGCAACTTCAGACACCCCGGAAACAACGGATGCGGGTGAAGCGCCGATCTCCGGCGACGATGAGGAGGCCACAGAAACCGCCTCCGGTGCTGCCATCACACTTCCACCGGTCCTGCAGGATCTTGTGGATCTCTTCCGTTCGAACGGGAACCTGAATCTCAACCTGCCGGATACGACCGATCCTGTATCGGAAGAAAACGGTGTCGCAAGAGGCAATGTGACCGCTGACAATTCCTCTGAAAAAACCGCTGAGGCTCCTGCATCGGAAGAAGGCAGTGCAGACGATGCGGCAGCATCTTCCAATGAAGATCCCGCACAGCCGCCATCGGAGGAACAGATCCGTGCTGCCCTGCAGGAGCAGCTCTCTTCCGTGATTGACCGTCTGACGCAGGCTGCGAACCGCACCGGAACCGGTGCTGCTGACGGCACAGAGGGCGGAACCGATGCCGGTTCTTCCTTCTCGGATCTCATGGCGCTCATCAGTGTGATGCAGGAGGTCCGCCCGCAGATCGAATCCATCATGCAGCAGCTGCAGGAACTGGAAGAATCCGGCGCCATCGATGAGACCTATCAGAACATCTACGACGGACTGAGCCAGGCAGCAGACATGATGGACCAGCTTCCGGTGGTATTCAGTCAGCTTGAAACCGCCTTCGGCGGCCTGACACAGGCGCAGCTCTCCGCTGCACTCGGCTTCTCTGCTGCTGCAAATCAGCTGACCAGTGCGCAGGCACAGCTCTACGCCGCAGAGGCACAGCTCCAGGATGCCCGGGCAACCGCCCTGAAGCAGGCCAATCTTGATACCCTGCTCTCCACTTCTGTCCTCTCCCAGCTGATCTTCGCACAGAACTTCTCGATGCCGGCCGGCTACATCAGCGGCAATTCCGGCGACAGCATGCTGCTGAAGGTCGGCGAAGAATACGAAACCGCAGATGATATCAGCAACGCCCTTCTCGCGGAAATCGACGGCATCGGAACCATTCGGATTTCCGATATCGCCGAAGTGACTGTCATCGATAATGCAGGAAAATCCTACGCCCGGCTGAACGGCGAGGACGCCGTCCTGCTGAGCATTTACAAAGGTTCGACCGCCGGAACAAACGATGTTTCGAGGACCATCGGCAAGGCAATCAAGGCCCTCATGGCCGAGGATCCGGAACTGCACATCGTCACACTGGTGGATCAGGGTGAATACATCGCCCTGATTGTCGAAGATATCGTCAAGAGCATGCTGCTCGGTGCCCTGCTCGCGATCATCATCCTTGCCATCTTCCTCCGCGATTTCCGGCCGACATTCCTTGTCGCGACCAGCATCCCGCTCTCCGTCCTGTTCGCCCTGGTCCTGATGTATTTCTCCGATCTTTCGCTGAACATCATGACCCTGTCCGGACTGTCGATCGGTATCGGCATGCTGGTGGATAACTCCGTGGTGGTCATGGAGAACATCTTCCGTCTGCGCGGGCGGGAATTTGCAGGCCCGAGAGCCGCTGTTCAGGGCACAAAGCAGGTTGCCGGCTCCATCATCGCATCGACGCTCACCACCATCTGCGTCTTCCTGCCGATGGTCTTCGCGACCGGCACCGTCAGGGAACTGCTGATCCCGCTGGCGCTCTCCGTCTCCTACTGTCTCGTCGCCTCCCTCATCGTCGCGATGACCGTCGTTCCGGCGGCAGCGAGTACCGTGCTGAAGAGCAGCAAGCCAAAGCAGAACCGGCTCTTTGAATCGATCCTGAATGCCTATGGCAGATCCCTTCGTTTCTTCCTGAAATACAAAGCCATCGCGATCATCTTTGCGGTGGGTGTCCTTACAATCTGTACCTGGCGGCTGGTGACGATGGGCATCGTTATCCTGCCGAAGATGTCCGGTGATTCGATCCAGGTATCCATCCAGACACCGGAAGACGATACCAGAGAAGAATCCTACCGCAAGGTGGATGAAGCGCTTGAGCGCATTCTCAGCATACCGGGCATCTCCGACGTCGGCATTATGGATGCCGGAAGCACCCTGAGCCTGCTTGGTTCCTTCGGCGGCAGTTCGGATTCCTACGGCAGCTACATCTGCTACATCACACTGGACGGTGAAGGATTCTCCGACGATGTCCAGACGCTCCGCGACAATGTGGAAGCAGCCACAAAAGATCTCGATATGGAGGTCTCCGTATCCACGGGCGGCATGTCCGATATGTCCGCGCTCATGTCCTCCGGCCTCACCATCAATGTATACGGCCGGGACGAGCGAAAGCTGAAAGCAATCTCCGACGACCTGGTTGCCATCATCTCGGAAGTCGAAGGATTCACAGAGATTCACGGCGGTTTCGATGACAGCACGCCTGCGCTGCAGCTGGTCATCGACAAGAATGAAGCCATGAAATACGGCCTGACGGTCGCCCAGATCTACGCAGAGATCGCCGCCCGCCTGACGACCAGCGTCACCTCCACGTCCATCACGATGGATGAGATGACCATGGACGTCGTCATCGAGGACGATGCGAATCTTCTGAAGATCGAAGAACTGATGGATATGGAATTCACCGGGAACAGCCTGGGATCCATGTCCGGTTCCGGCTCCTCCATGAGTTCCCTGATGAGCTCCATGGGCGGCTCCGGCTCTTCCATGATGGGTGGCTCGATGAGTTCCATGATGGGTGCGATGGGTGGCTCCATGAGTTCCATGATGGGCGCGATGGGCGGTTCCATGAGCTCCATGATGGGCTCCATGGACAGCTCGATGCTGGAAGCCTTCGGCGGCGGCAGCGACGGTGCAGGCAGCACCGATCTCGCCGCACTGGCGGAATCCTTCGGCATCTCCCTCGGTGACACCGGTTCGGAAGACGAAGCTGCAGCGGATGAAACTACCGATGAGGCAGAAGCAGAAGCGGAAGAAGGTTCCGAAGAGAATGCTGAGACAGAAGAAGCAAAGGCAGAAACCCACAAGCTCAGCGAATTTGCAAAACTGGTGGAAATCACGGCTCCATCTTCGATCACCCGTGAAAATCTGACCCGCTATATCCGGATCAGTGCTTCGACAAAAGAGGGATACAACACCACCCTGCTCTCCCGTGAACTGAAGACCAAGCTGGATCTTTACCAGGCGCCGGATGGCTACACCGTCGAACTTGCCGGTGAAACAACAGAAGTCAATGAAATGGTCTCGCAGATGAGCCAGATGATCCTCCTTGCACTGCTGTTCATCTACCTCGTCATGGTCGCGATGTTCCAGAGCCTTCTGTCTCCGTTCATCGTCCTGTTCACCATCCCGCTGGCCTTCTCCGGCGGCATGATCGCCCTGATCATCGCCCGCGAACAGCTCTCCATGCTCTCCCTGATGGGCTTCCTGATCCTGATGGGAACCGTCGTCAACAACGGTATCGTCTTCGTTGATTATGCGAACCAGCTGCGGATCGGCGGCATGGAACGGCAGGATGCGCTGGTTGCAACCGGCAAGACACGTATGCGCCCGATCCTGATGACCGCCCTGACCACCATTCTCGCCATGGGCTCGATGATCTTCGGCGACGGCATGGGTTCTCAGATGGGCAAAGGCATGGCCCTTGTCATCGCAGGCGGTCTGATCTATGCAACATTGATGACCCTCTATATCATCCCGGTCATGTACGATCTCTTCTTCAAGCGGATGCCGCTGTCGGTCGACACCGGAGACGATCTCGAAGATGCACCGGATGATGCAGCGGAGTTCATTCAGGAAATGGAGGCGGAGCGCCTTCGCGCAGAGGTTGCCGCGATCGAGGCAGACCCTTCGCCGGCAGACAGCAAAGAGGAAGAGACGGCACCGTCTCAGAAAGAAGTTCACGATGCTGACAGTACCGATCAATCCAAATGACCACAGACCAATCTATGAACAGATCTATCTCTACATCCGGGATGCGATCACCAGAGGGGAGCTTCGGGAGTCACAGAAGCTCCCCTCTACCCGTGCGCTCGCAGATCATCTTGCGGTCAGCCGGAATACCGTTGCCGGTGCCTATGACCAGCTTCTCTCCGAGGGGTATCTGACCGCCCGCGAAAAAAGCGGGTATTATGTGAGCCCGATCCCCGGACTGATCGACCAGCAGCCGGCAGCTCTCTCCGGCACAGCCACAGCCGCCTCCGAGGCAGCGGATCCTCCCGCTGCAGGCACTGCGGCGGTACCCGTCCGGTATGATTTCCGGCCGAATCAGCTCGATCCGGAGCTCTTTCCATATAAGCACTGGAACCGTCTGCAGACAGAAGTCATGCGGGACGCAGGCCTATCCCTCTTCTCCCTCGGCGACCGGCGCGGTGAACCGGCCCTCCGGGAAGCCATCGCTGCCCATCTGGCCGCACACCGGGGCTTCGTCTGCGACCCGGACCATATGATCATCGGTGCCGGCGCGGATTATCTCCTGCAGCTTCTCTCCCAGTGCCTGTCACAGACGGCTTCTGTCGCCATTGAGGAACCCTCCTACCTGAAGGCCTGCCGGATCTTCGTCGGCCTCGGGCGGACGGTCTGTCCGATCTCCATGGATCAGTCCGGGATGAACCCGGCTCTCCTCCGGAAAACAGCGGCTTCCGTTATCTACCTGACACCGTCCCACCAGTACCCGCTCGGGATGATCATGCCGATCGGACGGAAACAGGCCCTTCTGAACTGGGCAAAGGAAGATCCTTCCCGCATCATCATCGAGGATGACCACGACAGCGAATTCCGCTACGCAGGAAAGCCGATTCCGGCCCTGAAAGGCCTCGATCTGAACGACCAGGTCGTCTATATCGGAACATTTTCCAGGAGCATTGCCCCGGCCATCCGGATCGGGTTTATGGTCCTTCCGGAGCGCCTGCACGCCGTCTACCGGAGCAGACTCGGCCACTATGCCTCGACCGTCTCCCGCATCGACCAGACCATCCTGGCAAGGTTTCTGGCGGACGGTTCGTACGAGCGGCATGTGAACCGCTGCCGGAAGATCTACCGCTCCCGTCACGATGCCCTGCTGCAGGTCCTGCAGGATTACGGCAGCGAGATCATTCTCCGCGGCCAGAATGCCGGCATGCACCTGGCCATCTCCCTGCGGGGAACACTCCCCGGCGAGAGCATTGCCGAAAAGGAGGACAAAATAAAAGAATGCCTCCGTTCAGAAGGCATTCTTGTGGATACACTGCATGAGTACTGCATGCGGGCCGGCGGTTCGGACGCCTATGGTCCGACCATCCTGCTCGGCTATGGCAGCCTGCCCGGCGAGAAAATCCAGTCCGGTGTCCGGCTGCTGATGCAGATTCTTTCCCGTCACTCGACGGAAACAATATAATAATAGACTGGCTGACCGCCGGAAACCATCTCGACATCCAGGTCCGGGTAAAGTTCTCTGACCTTCTTGTCGAGTTTTTCTGCCTCTTCTTCGGAAACAGACTCTCCATAATAGAGGCTGATCACGCCGGATTCTTCATCGACCAGTTCCGTCAGCATCTCCACGACGGTATCGTTGACATTCTGTCCGACGGAAAGGATGCCGTCGTCGCCGATGCCCATGATATCGCCCTCGTGGATCGTGCGGCCCTCGATGGACGTATCTCTGACCGAATAGGTTACCTCGCCGGTCTTGACGAACTGCATCTCTTCCTGCATCCGGGCGAGATTCTCTTCCGGTGTATTCTCCTCGACAAAACCGACCAGTGCGGTGATGCCCTGTGGAATGGTCGTGGACGGAACGACAATCACGTTCTTATCCTTGGTGAGGCTCTGTGCCTGATTGGCTGCCAGAATGATATTCTTATTATTCGGGAAGATAAAGACATTCTCCGCCGGTACGTCTGCGATGGCATTCAGCATGTCATCCGTACTCGGGTTCATGGTCTGTCCACCTTCGATCACGACATCGACACCAAGCTCCTTGAATACGCCGGAAAGGCCTTCTCCGGCCGAAACGGCAATGAAGCCATTCTTCTTGGTAATCTGTGTCTTCTTCTCTTCTTCTGCTTTCTGCTTCTCCTTCTCCGCTTCTTCCTTTGCAATCTGAGAAGCGTTCTCGATCAGACGCTCATGGTGCTCCTCGCGCATGTTGTCGATCTTCAGTTTGGAAAGCTGTCCGTAGGTCAGTGCCTTCTCGATGGCCTGGCCCGGATGATTGGTATGCACATGCACCTTCACGATCTCATCGTCAGCAACGACAACAATGCAGTCACCGATCTCGGTCAGGAATCCCTTGAATTCCATCTCGTCGTCTTCGGTGAACTCCTTCTCTGCCATGATCAGGAATTCGGTACAGTAGCCGAATTCGATATTGGCCGTCTCGATATCTGCAGAGATTCCGACCTTTCTGCCGGTACCTCCTGCTTCCGCCGGTGCCGCAGCACTCTTGCCTGCTCCATCCAGGAAATCCGAAGTGGTCGGTACTTCCTTTCCGCAGATCGCATCAAAAGCACCCTGCAGGACTGTCAGCAGACCGCAGCCGCCGGAGTCCACAACGCCAGCTTCCTTCAGAACCGGAAGCAGTTCCGGTGTCTCCTCAAGGGCCTTCTCCATCGTCTTCAGAACACCCTCGCAGAACACGATGATATCATCTGTCTCCAGTGCCAGTTCCGCCGCGCGGTCACTGCCTGCTCTGGCAACGGTGAGAATCGTTCCTTCCTTCGGCTTCATGACAGCCTTGTATGCTGTCTCTGTCGCCTTTGCAAAGCCCGCAGCAAGAAGGTCGACATCAATCACCTCCGCATCCCGGACAACCCTGCAGAAGCCACGGAACAGCTGTGACAGGATAACGCCCGAGTTGCCGCGCGCGCCGCGCAGAGAACCGGAAGAAATCGCCTTCGCCAGACTGTTCACGGTCACATCCTCCAGTGCGTCCACTTCTTTGGCCGCAGAGAGGATCGTCAGGGTCATATTCGTTCCGGTATCGCCATCCGGTACCGGAAATACATTCAGCAGGTTGATCTTTTCCTTCTCCGCACTGATTCTTGCAGCACCTGCCAGAAAAGCCTTCTTCAAGAGAAGGGCATCCATTTTCTCCATCTTGCAGATGCCTCCTTAATCCAGTTCGCGGACGCCTTCAACAAAGACTCTGACCGCTTCTACTTTCATCCCTGTATACTCTTCCAACTTATACTTCACATTGCTGATCAGATTATCTGCCACTGCAGAAATACTGACTCCATACGCCACGATCACATGCAGGCTGACTTTGATCCGGTCTCCTTCGACCTTCAGGTCCACGCCGTTCGAGAGCGATTCCCGCTTCAGCAGCCTTGCAAATCCTTCCTTCATGCTGACGGAAGCCATTCCGACGACGCCGAAGCACTCAACAGCTGCCGAGCCGGCATAGTTCGCCAGAACATCATGATCGATTGTAACTTCACCGATTCCGGTGTTGACGACTCCTTTCATCGAATCATCCTCCTTTTCAGAACAATCACAGACTATTATATCCTACTTGTATGCAAATGTAAAGAAAAGAAAAAGGTGTGGTTTCCGAGAACCACACCTTGATCAAACAGCAGTAATTTATGCTCTCTCGACTGCACCGGAGCGCAGGCAGGAAGTACATACATACTGGCGCTTCGTCCCGCCGGCAGTCTTCACTCTGACCGACTTGACGTTCGGCTTCCACATCTTGTTGCTTCTTCTGTGGGAATGGCTGACAGCGATACCGAATGATACGCCCTTACCGCATACTGAACACTTTGCCATATCGACACCTCCCGAAATAATCTTGATGATCAAACCTATGGAGCTCCGAATTCCACAGATTATTGCCTTGTTCGCACACACAACAGATATCATAGCAGATAGCCGCAGGAAATGCAAGCACTTTTTCTCAGGTGTTCTCAAATTCCTGGAGATCGTCTGTGCTCTCTTCTTCGGCTTTCTCCGCCTTCTTTGCCTTACCGGCACCCTTCGCCGCAGCCTTTGCGATCGTCTGGTCATCCGGACCGGCCTTTACGCCCTTCGCACTGCCGAGCATCGCCTGGACACGGCTCGTCACCTCCGGAATCAGATCCATGACTCTGGTGATGGAATCCTGATTCTTCAGATTCACAAGCCGGACCGACCCATCCTTCAGAACCAGAACGGAGCTCGGGGAAATCTTTCCGTTCATGGCACCGACGCCATTATCCTTCTTCTTCTGGTCGCTGGCAAATGCACCTGCACCGGCGCCGAATGAAACGTCTACGAGCGGAACGATGGTTGTCCCATCCGGAAAGGAAATCGGTTCCCCGACGACGGTTTTGGAACTGATAAATCCATCCATCCCCTTAAAAAGTGCCGCCATTGTACTTTCAAAATGATTCTCAGCCATTGTCTTGATCCTTTCTATTCTTTTTGTGATTCACCTTCGTATCCACCGCCTTCAGGCGCTTGCGAAGACGTTTGAAATTCTTCCTAAGCTTTCTGCATTTCGGTCCGAAAAGGACCGCCAGTGCCAGTCCCGCGACATGACAGAGCCGGATCTTTCCATCCGCTCCGACATCCGCCTCCAGGACCTTCTCGTCCCATTCCGGGGTGATTTCCACCGCATCGGAATAGATACTGTAAAATAACGAAACATACATCAGCTGACCGCCGAGCGAGTACGGATCTCCCGTCCCGTAGCGGACCTTGCCGGACAATTCCGGCAGGTAGCGGCCGAGGATTCTGAACAGCCGCTTCAGCGTCAGCTCGATCCCGCTCATGGTGCCCTCTGCCGTGAGGAACTCGACGATCAGATCTTTCTTGACCAGCAGAACCCGGACTTTCTTCGATGTCTCGCTGTACTTCTCCTCGATCTTGTCAAAGAAGGCATCGACCGCATCCTCGATGTCCATCGCCTTCATGGACACATCCCGGATCAGCCGGAGCACCAGACCGAGCTCGTCTTCTTCCGACGGCTCGTCAGATCCGGTTCTGGATTCCCTCGGCGGCTCCGGCGCGGGTTCTTCTGCCGGTTCGGGTTTCTGCTCTTCTTTCTCCGGCTCTGTTACCGGTTCCTCCGATGGCCCGGATTCCGCCTCCGGTGCAGGTTCCGGCCGGGTTTCCGCCTCCGCTTCCGCTTCTTCCGGTTCCTCGTCCTCATCCTCACCGATCTCGATCACATGCGCCGGTTCGTACTCCTCTTCTTTTTTCTTCTCCTTCTTCGGAAGGATCTGCAGGAACGCCACCTTCACGCTGTAGGACAATCCCTCTCCCTTTTTATAGGAGGCGAGTACCCGGATCAGTTTCAGAATCCAGGATCCTCCGCCCTCGGCTTCCAGGTGTTCTGCGTCATACAGCACATGCGCCCGGTACCGGATCGGCACAAACAGGACGATCAGCAGGATGATGAGGGCAATCGCCAGGATCACCAGCAGGATGATGCCGAGGACCGAGAGCACTTTCAGGAATATACTCATCCGCCTGCCCCCTTTCCGCTCTGTTCACGGAAAAGAGCCCGCAGCACAGATACTTCTCCATCCGCCGCGATGACGGCCCCTGCGACCAGTTCCTTCGCGCCATCCAGGGTTTCGGCAAGCCCCATCAGGGTCAGCTCCCGCTTTTTATAGAGGGGAGTCTCCAGTTCCTTCAGTTCTATGATATCACAGAGATTCTGTGCATTTGCAGGCGAAAAAAGGCCGAACGTATGACGCCTCGTCTCCGTGACGAAGCCATACCCTTCGAGCTCCTCGATCACCGTCTGCTGTCTGCCGGCATCTGCATAATAGTCATCTGTCAGCAGCGGCTTTACAACATGCACCATTTCCCTTATATCCTCCGCTCTGCCCCTTAGTTCTCGTCGTAGAACACCGCTCCGACGATCTGTGCCAGGCTGCCTGCCAGTTCCTCTTTCGATCCGCAGTCAAGAAGTGCTCCGCGCACGAATTCCATGACCTCGGTCCGGTTCCCGAAGAAGACCGGAAGGAATCCGAGCACACTGGCCATCACGGCGCGCCGCATCGGCCGGCTCATGCCCTTGAAGGCTTCCCGGAACGCTTCTTCAAGCCGTTCTCCGGTCTCGTCAAGCATCTTCTCGCTCACCGGGCCGGAAACCGTCTCCTCCAGATCTGCAAAGGTCGAACCGGAAGAGAGTCTGCTGCATCTGACCAGAACCCGCTCCTCATTTCCAAGCATCTGCGGGCCGGCCAGCGGCCGCTCGGTCTCTCTCGCATCGGCAAATGCCATCTCCGCCTGGGCAAGCATCTCCTTCAGCTCTTCCGCCCGACCTTCCATGACCTTCAGATGCTCTTCGATTCCCTCTTCAAACACCGCATAATCGGCATATGGCGAATCCGCATCGAGAAATGCCTCACTCGTCATGGCGAGCAGCAGATCTGCAGCCGGATTCCGCTCCGCCTTCGTATATGGTCTTACGAGCAGCTGCACATAGAGCGGATTCAGCATCTGCGTCATCATCTGGACCAGATCGCCCGCCTCCTGCAGCTCTTTCGATAATTCTTCCAGCTTCTCGGCGGTCGCTTCTCCCGCCATCTCTTCTCCGTCAAGGGCATGCAGCTTTTCGGACAGTTCCGGATAGTAGATCTCATCCCACGCATCCACGCCGATGCATCCTGCGGAACGGATCATATCCTCGGCACCAGCAAGGGCTGCCTGATCGGCCTCCCTGTAGACGGAAAGCCCGGCCGTAATGTAGTCCGCGAATTTCTTTCTGGTCATCCGTACCGGCAGTTCACTGACCACTGCCTGCACCTGGTAGTTGATCTGGGTATTATCCCCCGAGGAGAAAATCTTCTCAAGCACTCTTCTGGTCTCCGCATCGATATCGACGGATTCCATTCTGGCCGCCGCATTCCGCGCCTCCGGGTTCAGGGACGAGCGGTTCCATACATATTCGAGTGCCGTCAGATAACTGTTATAGGATGTCAGCTGGTCCATCCGGGCGATCAGTGATGCACGGATCGTGCCGACCTTCTCCACTGCCGCTTCAAGCTTCTCTTTGGAAGCCTCCGTCAGGACCACGTCCCGGATGATGTGATTCATCTCGAGAATCTGCGTCTTCAGGGTAATCGGCATCTGGGCATAGGTCAGCGACCCGGACGTCATTTCAAAAAGCATGACATCATAAAGGGACATGGTGAACGCGCTGTCCTCATCATAGAGGTCCGCCAGTTCCTGGTAAAATGCCCCGAGATTCTCTTCTGTATATCTTCCGCGCTTCAGTTCGCGGATCAGTTCTTTCAAACGACTCATGTATTCTGTGTTCCTCCTGTATGTTTCACATGGGTATGGGTGAACAGATGATCCTGGCAGTACTCATAGTTCCCGTCGCACTTCGAGCAGAAACGGAATTCCAGATTCGGATCATCCAGTTCTGTCCGCCCGCAGATCGCGCAGCGGTGCCTTGCCGTCCCGTGCAGTGTCTGGTAGGATCCCCGCTCACTTCTTCTGACTTCCTGCTGGTAGACCCTCCGCCTGTGAATCTCCTTCGGGCTCACCCGCGCATAATTCCTCGTCGAGAAGAAAAAGACGAAGAAGTTCAGCAGCGCGACGAGAATGGCCACCGCGTAGTACCACTGCCCTGCCGCAACCGTCTGGACGACATTGAACAGGATCATCGCCATGTAGACGATACCCAGCCACTTGATCTTCACCGGCAGGAAGAAGAACAGCAGGATCTGCACATTCGGGTACAGAACGCAGAACGCCAGAATCAGGGACTCATTGATGTAGGTCAGTCCCAGCGCCATCCCGCTCATCGGATCCTTCGTAATGGCGTACATCAGAAATGCAGCCACGATGTTCAGAAGAATTCCCGACAGGTAGTACAGGTTAAAGCGGAACGCGCCCCAGGCATTCTCCAGATTCCTTCCGATAAACCAGTAGAACATCAGATTGATGAAGAAGAACAGGCCGCCCATCGGACTTCCGGTGCTTCCCATCGGCTCCAGGATAAAGGTGATCAGCCGCCAGATCTGCCCGTGCAGGATCTCCTCCACGTTCAGGCTGAGGTAGTAGTAATAGAAATACGGATTGATGATGGAGATCACCGCGCCGAGAACGTAGGCGCCGATGACATAGATCATCAGATTCCGGATTGCATACCGGCCGAATTTCCGTTCCAGTTTATTCAAAAATTTTCCCATGCATTGCTCCATCCAATTCGTTCAGTCTAAACCAACTTTTATCATACCACATTTTTACATCAGATGTAAACCGCCAAACCCATTACAATGTAGCAAAACCGAAAATTTGTATCTGTCATTCTTTCTGCAAATGTGCTATATTTGATGGTTGTACGCAAGTTAAAGGAGGTCATACTCTTGAATTATCGTTTGGGAATTGATATCGGTTCGACGACCGTTAAGGTTGCCATCATCGATGATAATCATACGACGCTATTTTCGGAATACAGACGTCATTATGCAAATATCCAGGAAACGCTTGCCGATCTTCTGCGCGAAGCGGAGGCTGCACTGGGTCCGATGGAAGTCAGTCCTTCCATGACCGGTTCCGGCGGACTGACCATCGCCGGGCATCTGGGCATTCCCTTTGTCCAGGAGGTCATCGCGGTCGGCGCCGCCCTGAAGTTCTTCGCGCCGCAGACCGATGTGGCGATCGAGCTCGGCGGTGAGGATGCGAAGATCATCTACTTCACCGGCGGAATTGAACAGCGGATGAACGGCATCTGCGCCGGCGGTACCGGCTCATTTATCGACCAGATGGCCAGTCTTCTGAAGACCGACGCAGCCGGACTGAATGAATACGCAAAGACCTATTCCTCGATCTATCCGATCGCCGCAAGATGCGGTGTCTTTGCAAAGTCCGATATCCAGCCGCTGATCAACGAAGGTGCCACCAAGCCGGACCTTTCCGCATCCATCTTCCAGGCAGTCGTCAACCAGACCATCTCCGGTCTTGCCTGCGGCAAGCCGATCCGCGGCCACGTCGCATTCCTTGGCGGTCCGCTGCACTATCTCTCCGAGCTCCGTGCGGCATTTATCCGCACCCTGAACCTCTCGGATGAAGAAGTCATTCACCCGGACAATTCGCACCTGTTTGCTGCCATCGGTGCAGCCATGAACAGCAAGGGTGAACAGGTCACGACCCTGAAAGAACTCTACGAGACACTCGATCATCATGTTGATCTGCAGTTTGAGGTCACCAGACTCGAGCCGCTCTTCCGGGATCAGGCAGAATATGATACCTTCCTGAAGGAGCACGCTGAAAAATCCGTCAAAAAGGCAGATCTTGCATCCTACCGCGGGGACTGCTTCCTCGGCATCGATGCCGGCTCCACAACCACCAAAGTTGCCCTGGTTGCAGAGGACGGCTCCCTGCTCTATTCCTTTTACAGCAACAACAACGGAAGTCCGCTGAAGACCTCGATCCGTGCCATGAGCGAGATCCGCTCTCTCCTGCCGGAGGGTGTCCGGATCGCCAGAAGCTGCTCTACCGGCTACGGGGAAGCGCTGCTGAAATCCGCCCTGATGCTCGATGAGGGCGAGGTGGAGACGGTCGCGCACTACACGGCCGCAGCCTTCTTTGATCCGGAAGTGGACTGCATCCTCGATATCGGCGGCCAGGACATGAAGTGCATCAAGATCAAGGACCAGACCGTAGACCGCGTGCAGCTGAACGAGGCCTGCTCCTCCGGCTGCGGCTCCTTCATCGAGACATTTGCAAAATCTCTGAACTACGAGGTTGCTGATTTTGCAAAGATCGCACTCTTCGCCGAGAACCCGATTGATCTGGGTTCCCGCTGCACCGTCTTCATGAATTCGAAGGTCAAGCAGGCACAGAAGGAAGGCGCCACCGTCGCCGATATTTCTGCCGGCCTTGCTTACTCTGTCATTAAAAATGCCCTGCTGAAGGTCATCAAGCTGACCGATCCGAGAGAGCTCGGCTCTCACATCGTCGTACAGGGCGGAACATTTTACAATGATGCTGTCCTCAGAAGTTTCGAGCGGATCTCCGGCACGACGGCCATCCGACCGGACATCGCCGGCATCATGGGTGCCTTCGGCGCAGCCCTGATCGCCAGAAAGCATTATCAGGAAGGACAGGATGCCGGTGCCGAGACCACAACGCTCTCCTTCGATGAGATCGAAGCCCTCACCTATGACACGCGGATGACGCGCTGCCAGGGCTGCAACAACCACTGTGTCCTGACCATCAACCTGTTCTCCGGCGGCCGCAGATTCATCTCCGGCAACCGCTGTGAGCGCGGCCTGGGCCTGACAAAGAATAAAGAACAGATCCCGAATCTGTTTGAATATAAGATGAACCGGATCTTCGGCTATGAACCGCTCGCCGAAGGAGAGGCGCCGCGCGGAACCGTCGGGATCCCGCGCGTGCTGAACATGTATGAAGATTATCCGTTCTGGTTCACCTTCTTCACCAAACTCGGCTACCGCGTGGTCGTCTCCCCGGTCTCTGACCGCAGCATCTACGAACTCGGCATCGAATCGATCCCGAGCGAATCGGAGTGCTACCCGGCGAAGATCGCCCACGGCCATGTCATGTGGCTGCTGAAGCAGGGAATCCGCTACATCTTCTATCCCTGCATCCCATTTGAGCGGAATGAGACACCGGAATCGAACAATCACTTCAACTGCCCGATCGTCACGTCCTATGGGGAAAATATCAAGAACAATATGGAGGAGCTGCAGAATCCGGATATCACTTTCGAGAATCCGTTTCTCTCCCTTGAGAATGAAGAGATCGTTTCGAACCGCCTCGTGAAAATCTTTGAAAATCGCTTTTCTGTACGGGAAATCCGTGCAGCAGCCAGTGCGGCCTGGGCAGAACTCCTGCAGGCAAAGCGTGATACAGAGAAGAAGGGCGAGGAAGTTCTCTCCTATCTTGAGATGACCGGCCGCAAGGGCATCGTCCTCGCAGGCCGTCCGTATCATATCGATCCGGAGATCAACCACGGTATTCCGGAACTGATCACCAGCTTCGGCGTGGCCGTCCTGACCGAGGACTCCGTCGCACATCTCGGGCATGTGGAACGGCCGCTGATCGTCATGGACCAGTGGATGTACCACAGCCGCCTCTACAAGGCTGCCTGCTTCGTCAAGACACAGCCGAACCTGGAACTGATCCAGCTGAATTCCTTCGGCTGCGGCCTCGATGCCGTGACCACCGATCAGGTCAATGATATCCTCACGGCTGCCGGGAAGATCTACACCGTCCTGAAGATCGATGAAGTCAACAACCTCGGTGCCGCCAGAATCCGGATCCGCTCTCTTCTCTCCGCTGTCCGTGACCGCGATGAGAAGGGCATCAAGGCGAAGGAAGTTTCCTCGGCCTATGAGCGCACGGTCTTTACGGAGGAGATGAAAGAGGACTATACCATCCTCGTACCGAACATGTCGCCGATCCATTTCGAACTGCTTGCACCGGCCCTGAAGAATTTCGGCCTGCATCTCGAACTGCTGCAGGATCATCATGAAGCGCAGGATACCGGCCTGAAATATGTCAACAACGATGCCTGCTATCCGTCCATGCTGGTCGTCGGCCAGATCATGGATGCCATCAAGTCCGGGAAATATGATACGAATAAGCTGGCTGTCTTTATCACCCAGACCGGGGGCGGCTGCCGTGCCTCGAACTATATCGGCTTCATCCGCCGTGCTCTCCGGAAAGAGGGGCTGACCCAGATCCCGGTGATCTCGGTCTCCGCACAGGGAATCGAGAAGAATCCGGGCTTTACCATCAAACCGGGAATGCTGATCCGTGCCGGGCAGGCACTGGTCTACGGAGACCTCTTCATGCGCTGCCTGTATGCGACAAGACCATACGAACTGGTCCCGGGTTCAGCCAACGCACTGCATCAGGAATGGAAGGAGCGCTGCATCGCTTCGCTGCAGAACGGAAGCATGCGCGAATACCGGAAGAACTGCCAGGCGATCGTCCATGCATTTGACGAACTGCCGCGTGTCGAAGGACTCACCAAGACCCGTGTCGGCATCGTCGGCGAGATCCTCGTCAAGTTCCTGCCGTCGGCAAACAATTACGCTGTCGACCTGCTGGAACGGGAAGGTGCCGAAGCAGTTGTACCAGATCTTCTTGACTTCTTCCTCTACTGCGCTTATAATCCGAACTTTAAGGCAGAGTATCTCGGGAAGAGTAAGAAAACAGCCTTTATCAGCAACAGAGTCATCGACGCAATCGAGTACTTCCGCTCTCCTGCCAGAAAGGCACTGGAGAAGAGTAAGCACTTCGATCCGATGGCGAGAATCGACAAGCTGGCAGAGTATGCTGCGCCAATCGTCTCGCTCGGCAACCAGACCGGGGAAGGCTGGTTCCTCACCGGTGAGATGATCGAGCTGATCCACAACGGTGCGAAGAACATCCTCTGTACACAGCCATTCGGCTGCCTGCCGAACCATGTGGTCGGCAAGGGTGTCATCAAGCAGCTGCGTCTGGCCTACCCCGGAGCCAACATCATGGCCGTCGACTACGACCCAGGCGCCAGCGAAGTCAACCAGCTGAACCGCATCAAGCTTATGCTTGCAACAGCAGAGGGCGTGCTGGGATGACAAAAAAGACTTGCATTTCTTCCCGATATACGTATAATAATTGTATTATTGTATACAACAAGAGTGTATCGCATGAAATCTGACCTTCGAAAGGATCAAATGAGATGAAAAACGAGATTTTCCCGGAGGGCTACCATCCGGTCATGGATATCCGTGAAACAGAGATCGGCATCAAGTCGGTCAAGGACTTCTTTGAGCGCGCACTTGCGAAGGAACTCAATCTGACCCGTGTCTCTGCTCCGCTCTTTGTGCGGCCGGAAACCGGTCTGAATGACAACCTGAACGGTATCGAGCGTCCAGTTGCCTTCGATATCAAAGAACAGGGTGCCAACGTGGAGATTGTCCAGTCCCTCGCAAAGTGGAAGCGTCTTGCACTCTCCCGCTACGGTTTCCATTCCGGTGAAGGCCTTTACACCGATATGAGTGCGATCCGCCGTGACGAAGAGACCGACAACCTGCACTCGATCTATGTCGATCAGTGGGACTGGGAGAAGATCATCAACCACGAGGAGCGCAACATGCACACGCTCCGCAACGCAGTCCGTTCTGTCTATGAGGCGCTGAAGTCGACGGAATACCATATTGCATCCAAGTACAACTATATCAAGCCGATTCTTCCGGATCAGATTGCGTTTGTGACATCCCAGGAACTGCTGGATGAATATCCGGATCTTACACCGAAGGAAAGAGAATATAAGGCTGCCCGCCGTTGTGGCGCTGTCTTCATCTCCCAGATCGGCGGCGTCCTTTCGAACGGCGAACCGCATGACGGCCGTGCTCCGGACTACGATGACTGGGCTCTGAATGGCGATATCATCGTCTACTATCCTCTTCTTGACATCGCACTGGAATTATCCTCGATGGGCATCCGAGTCGATGAAGAAAGCCTGAAGGCCCAGCTTGAGAAAGCTGGCTGTACAGAACGCGCCGAACTGCCATTCCAGAAAGCAATCCTGGAGAAGAAACTTCCATATACGGTCGGCGGCGGTATCGGCCAGTCCCGCATCTGCATGTTCTTCCTGCGGAAAGCACACATCGGCGAAGTCCAGGCATCAATCTGGACAGAAGAGACGATGATGAAAGCAGAAGCCGACGGGATTATTCTGTTGTGATTATTCTTGACGCACCCTATTTTATAGGGTATAATGTCTCCATGATTCATGGAGGCATTATTTATGGAGAGAACATTTATCGAAGTCCCTTTATTCACCAGCAAGTGGAAGCAACTTGGATTAACAGATGAGGATTTATTTCAACTTCAGGATTTTCTATTGTTAAATCCAGACGCCGGAAAGATCATGCAAGGCACTGGGGGCATTCGAAAGCTGCGCTTTGCTCTTGGCAGCACAGGGAAAAGCGGCGGAATCCGTATATGTTATGTCGACTTTGAGGAATATGAAGTCATCCATTTGATCACGGCTTTTGCAAAATCTGAACAGGAGAATCTCACTTCCGAAGAAAAGGCCATATTAAAAAAACTAGTAAAATCACTGTGCGATGAAACCGCAAGGAGGCATCACCATGAGTGAATTATTTGAAGAACTGAAACTGGGGCTGGAACAGGCCATCGACTTTGAAAAAGGGACCGGCAAGGCACGTGTCACCAAATTATCAATCTCCCCTATTCCAGATTACAGCAAAGAAGATATCCGTGATATCAGAATAAAAGCACAGATGTCACAGCGACTTTTCGCCTATTACCTGGGAGTATCTCAGAAAACTGTTGAAGCCTGGGAAAGCGGTAAAAACCATCCCACAGGGCCAGCCTGCAGGCTTTTAAAGATCCTTGAAACTGGGGATGACGAGCTGATTCAGCAAATTGTACGCTAAAAGGCCCCCACTGCAGATAACAATATGCTTCTGCAGTGGAGGTCTTGGTTTTTTATCTTATCATGTTATCCAAACGAACGGATGAAATAAACCACCTCGTTCGGTGTCCCGGACATCAGATCCCCTTCACGCCAGAACAGCCAGATATAGCCATAGTCATCTACTCTGACAGAATAGATGGCGTCAAAGGACACCGGATCATCCCCTTCCGCATACTCCGGGCCTTCATACAGATCTCCATACAGAGAGATCAGGCCCTCCTCTTCTGTCGAGAAGGAATATCCACCTCGGTACCGTTCAAAATAAGTATGCTCCTGGTCCGTAACTGTCAGATCAAAGTTTCCATCTTCCGTAAACTCCAGATAGATCTCCTTATAATTTCCTTCGGCATCGGCTGCATAAGAACTGGTCCATGTGCCGGTGAGATCATCTCTCTCTGCCGGATGGTCGTTCCACTGTGCATCACCGTAGTCCTCAAAGCCAACCTCGATCGGCACCGTGATATCCCTCACGTATGCTGTCTCTGTATTTGTCAATGTAATCGATCCGTCTGCCAGCGAAATCATTGGGGAAAAGGACACTTCCCCGCCTTCTTCATCGGACAGTGTCAGCAGTGCGTTCGGAACGATATCCGACACATTGGCCACCAGGAGGAATGGCTCTCCATCCGTGCGGTCATACACTGTCTTTCCGATCACTTCTTCATACCCGTCTTCAGTCTCCGCCTCGAAGTCAATGCAATATTCGTGAACCTGTGCACGGATTCCATCATGGGCCGGCACGATCAGATAAACATCATCCCCGTCGAGATCCACGATGGTATTCACATAGGTCACAAATGGCTGGTAGATCGCCAGAGGCGACATGGAGACCCGTTCTTCAACAGAAAGATCACCGGCCTCATAGATTGTGTAATCCCAGCCGATATAGGCAATCGCAGCATACATATTCTCATCACAGAGAATCATCTGGAGATCATCGAGCGACTGCAGCGCTTCTTCCGGGATTTCTTCTCCAGCCCCCTCCTCTGTGCTCTGCGCAGCTGAAGCTGCACTGGATGTAGAATCGGTCTGCTCACCGTCATCCTCGGAAGAATCTGTGTTTTCTTCTGCTGATGTCGTGCTGGAAGCAGAATCAGCTACTTCGCTGCTCTTTTCAGCATCCTCTGAACTGTCAATTACAGACTGCGCAATGTCTGCGGACTCAGAGGCAGTACTGCTTTCTTCGGAGGCAGCCTGTTCTGCACCGGAGGCAGAAGCCACGGTATTCTCTTTACTCCCCTCCGCGCTGCGTTTCCCGCAGCCTGTAAACACTGCAGAAAGGATTAAAGCAAAGACCAGACCCAGCACCGGTATGGACCGGTATCTGCGTCTGGATCTGTTTCCATTCTTATGAAGCATCATTTCTTTTTCCCTCCATTCTCGAGGTGCAGGGTCTCCCGGAGGGAGACGTATTTGTCGACCAGGCAGACCAGCCATGCTTCCCTGGAAGTCGGAACCGCACGCAGCGTCAGCGGCCACATGTGTGACCGGATCACCTTCTGCTCCCGTTCCCCGACCTGAAAATAGCGCTTCGCATTTTCACAGGCCTTCTTTGGATGCGTGAAGCCATGCCATTTATGGCTTCCGCCATCCTCCGCATGCCAGTCATAGAGATAGAAATCATGCAGCAGCGCCCCTGAAACGAGGGCTTGTTCGTGTGCCCCAAGATGGAGCCGCCGGTTCAGCAGGAAGCTGGTCTCCGCCACATGCTTCACATGTGTCAGCGTGTCCACATCTCCATGCTGAATGTACTGCTCCATCTTCTGCACCGTCAGATCGTTCAGATAGCGCCTTGCGAGTTTTTGAAAAGCCCGCCTTTCATCATTTGTTAATTGCATGTTACTTATTCGTTACAGGACATACAGCGCAATAGCTGTAATATTATCTGTTTCTCCTCTGTCCATATTCAGGCGGACAAGTTCATCCAGGTACTGCTGTCTTTCAGCAAGATTTTCTCTGGTCCTCGTCCACAAGGCATCCCGCATTTCATCCTTTGTCACAACGTGACGGAATCCGTCGGAGCAAAGCAGATAGGTGGTATCCTGCATCGGATTTCCAAAGTAGAAATCCGGAGATACTTCTTCTCTGACACCGACACAGCGTGTCAGATAATTACGCTTTGGCGAGCTTTCTGCCTCCTCTTCGGTCATCAGCCCTTCCCGCACCTGCTCACTGACGTACGAGTGATCCAATGTGAGCTGCCTGCTTTCCGTTCCGAGCTGATAGATCCTGGAATCCCCGACATTCATCGCATAGAAGCGGGATTTTGTGAGCAGCATCATGGTGATGGTGGTCCCGAGTGAGCTGTTCGTCTCATGTCCATACTGAACCAGTTCCTGGTTAACCCGGTCCAGGATTCGTGTCCACTGGTCCCTGACTGCAAAATCGCTGAGTCCCTGCCGGATCAGTGCCTGCAGTCCTTCTTTGCTGTACATCCAGTCGCTGTAAGCCTCGACAACTTTCTGACTTGCCACTTCTCCCTGGGTCAGACCGCCCATGCCATCGCAGAGCACCGCAAAGGCAAGTGTTTCCCCACCAAGGAGGATGCGCCGGACAAAATAACTGTCCTGATTTACTTTCCTTTTAATGCCTATATCTGTGGCAGATGTTACATAGATATCCATATTTTCTATTCCAATCACATGAAGCGGAAGTCAAATTCCTCATCCCCAAGTTTCAGTACACAGCCATCTGTCAGCATCACTTCTTCACCTGGATTGATCATCACGCCATCTACGAAAGTATGGTTCTTTGACTGATCATCAATGACATAGACGGTGTTTCCTTTGGTCAGCAGGTGACAATGCGCATGACCGATATAACGGTTCTCAGGAATATAATAGTGATTGAAGTCCTTATCTCTTCCGATACGGAACAGTGCAACATTAATCGGAATTCTCTCCTGATTCTTTCTGCGAATCAGGTATGGAATACCGAGTCTTGCATTTGCAGGCATGTCATCAAGAAGCATTGTCCCGGAATCATCAAGATCACCGAAAACCTCTGTCGGACCTTCTTCAAGGGACTTGTATCCACCTGACGCACCGCCGACCGGTTTTGTCTGCAGGCCGCCCATCGGAACCTGTTGTCTGCCCATACCGCCGCCCTGCTGCATTCCACCGCCGGCACCGGCTGCTTCTGCCTGATTGTTTCCACCGCCAAACGAAAAATGATTCACAGGCGTACGCTGCTCGCCTGCCACATTGTTCTGGTTATATGCAGCCGGTCCGGACGCCTCCTGTCCCGGAATTCTGAAATTCATGCCGCCGATCGGCGCAGCACCGGTCTTTGTCTTCTTATTCTCCTTCGCAGGTTTCTCTTTCTTGGCTTTCTCTGGCTTATTTCCCTTAGTGGCCTCTTTTTCCGCAGCAGCTGCTGCCTTCTGTTCTTTATAAATCTTAGCATTCTTGCTGTTGTAATGCTGCAGCAGATAGAACAGACTCATCGGTTTCTCGTCTGAACTGCCGGAACCTGTTCCTGTCTCTTTCTTCTGACCGGGGATGTTGATTCCACCAATATTTCCACGCCCGCCGGCACCACTCTGTCCGCCCGACGCGGCACCACCGTTTCCAAAGGAAATACCACCACCCTGCTGGCTGCTACCGTTACCGAAGGAAATACCGTCGCCCTGCTGGCTACCGCCATTCCCGAAAGAGATGCCGCCGCCCTGCTGAGAACCGCCATTTCCGAAAGAGATGCCGCCGCCCTGCTGGCTGCCGCCGTTTCCAAAGGAGATGCCGCCGCTCATATTCTGCTGACCGCCAAACTGGCCGTTCCCTGAACTCTGCTGGCTTCCGCCAAACTGACCGCCGCCAAACTGACCACCAATCTGACTCCCTGCACCCACACCGGAAGTTCCCGGTCTCACACCGCCGGTACCAACTCTGCCGGAATCTGTGCTGAGCGTCTTCAGGAGTTCTGCAAACGCCGGTCCGGAGAAGGTATTGATGCTGTTCGCCATATTGATGATCCGGGCAAGATAATTCTCGGATCCGTCTTCCGCATAGTGCTTTGTTCCTGTTACGATCTCCTGTACAAAAGCACGCAGATCCGGCGCCGGTACATGTGACATATCAAGCGGCATGCAGATGACCACTGCATCCCCATCGGCAACATTGACATAGACATGATCCTGATCCAGGAGGAGATTGTTGGTGGGAATCATATAATCCTCCGGGCAGGCATTGTAAGCCTCCGTGATGCAGCTCAGCATCTTCAGAAGCTTCTTCTTCTCGACACCGGAAACCTCCGAGCAGCGCTCCAGATATTCCCGCAGGCGGATCCGTCCTGTCACATCAAAGCGAAGATAACGATCCAAGTCCATTCGCATGAAACTGGTCTTGGCAACCCCCGGGATATCCTGATTTGTCAGCATTCCGAGAACGGTCTTATCCTCTCGCTCATCCGGTCTCATCTCATATGTCAGATAACTGTTTGCCGTCTGGTTTTCCAGCGTAAATCCATTCATGGCTGATACCTCTCATACTTCATTATCGAGTTTTTGCTGATTCGATCATCTGATCAGTTGAAAATTCTCAGTTTGATGACTTTCCAGTAATCACCTATCTTAACTGGAGCGACTCCGTCCGGACTCATGGATTTTGCATCCTCAAACTGCGGTTTGATGCAAAGATAATCATCACGGTCCACATAACCCCAGAGTCCATCTAATTGAACTGCCCCAAATCCGCCGCCAAAGGACTGGGCATCTTCAAATTCACAGGCAATCACCAGATTGCCGGATACATCTGCAAATCCCCAGGCTCCGCCGGACTTCACAGCAGCAGGTTCTGTCGTATAGAACGGCTTGACATCTTCATATGCAGCATCTCCAACTGTCTCACCCTTGAGATTGATCAGTGAATAGCTGCCATTCTGCTTTACCCAGATGACTTTTGCGGTCGCACAGCATCCCATCTCATCCATGGCAACTGCATCAAAAATGTAATCCGTAATCTCTTTCCCCTTCTTATCGATGATGGCCCATTTGTCACCTTTCCTCACGGCAGCCAC
The DNA here is from genome assembly GCA_902783375.1 of uncultured Lachnospiraceae bacterium. GTDB lineage: Bacteria > Bacillota > Clostridia > Lachnospirales > Lachnospiraceae > Catonella. The sequence goes on from CACZQN010000003.1 coordinate 97,880, forward strand.
ACCATTCATGAACGTTCCTGCTTCGTCCCAGATAAAATCTGTCACCGGAACCTGTTTTTCATCAAGGTAGCCATAGAGACCGGCAAACTGTGCATAGGCACGGCCATCCGAGATTGTCCCGAGCTTTTCATACCCTTCAATCGGATCCGCAAGCTTATAGCCTTCTGCAGAAACATAGATGTATCGTCCATCCTGCTGTACTGCGATCATTGGCGATTCTTCGAATGGAATCTCAACCTGTTCATACTGTGCACGGAGAACCGGTGAAAGATCATCTGTCACCAGACCATACTTTCCATCCTGAAAGGATCTCGACATGTTATCAAAGATGGTAGACAGCCCCTCATATTCATAATAGGACTCTGTATAAAAACCTTCTACCTCCTGAAACAGTTCCGCTACGACAGGCTGCTCCGGATATTGATCGTGTAAGCCTTTCATATAAGAGACATAGGTAATCTCCGATCCCTTCTTCAGGACTTCCGCCAGTTCACGCAATGCTGCTTCGTTATTGACATTCAGGCTGACGATCGACTGCAGTGTGCTGATATAGTTTTTCTCATCCCCCATCAGCCGGTAATCTGCTGCTTCTGCAACCAATACCGCCTCACGGTCAGCGCCTTCAGCGAGTGCCTTCTCGTACAGTTCGATCGCATTCACATAGAGCTCTCGTTCTTCCATCTGACGTGCCTGTTCGAAATAATTCTCCACATCTCTGGTCTTCCCGACGGTAGAACTGTAAAAGCTATACCAGGAAACCACAATCAACAGACAGAATGCAACAATAAATAACTTTTTCATTTTCCCTTAAGCCCCTAACAGTAAAGTAATGATGGTTCCGATCGCAAGAAAAGGCCCGAATGCAATCTTATCTTTCATCGTCAGTTTCTTCCTTGCAAGTCCGATCAGGCTGAAAACCATTGCGATCAGCAAAGAAACAACCATCGCCATATATCCGGCCCTGAGTCCCATATAAAAACCGATCACTGCCACCAGTTTTACATCTCCGCCGCCGATCCCTCCTCTTGAGAAGAAATAGACTGCAAAAAATGTGATAAACAACACCGCCATGCCAACCAACATTTTGATCAACAGTGAGACTGCATTTCCAGGATTCATGAAGCACTCTATGATCAGAAAGATGACACGAACACCCAATGTCAGAAGCACCACTCTGTTTGGAATTGTCATAGTTCTCTGGTCAAGAAAGGCTACATACAGCAGGACCGCCAGCAGGAATGCCTGTTCCAGGATAACCGGAACAGTATAACCGTAATGATAGAACAGCCAGACTCCCACGATTTCCAGAATGGCCAGGATGATCCAGAACTTCTTTGTTTTCAGGAACTCCGTCCCTTCTTTCTTCACCATAATGCAGTCTCCGCGCAGATCCGGAAATGTAGTTTCCTGATTTCAAAATAATCAAACAGCTTATAATCCATGTACCAGGAAATCACGACTCGGATCTCCGGCAAGGTCGTACTGTCTCTGCCTCCAGCCCAGTTTGAACCTTCAAAACTCAGACCCGCAAGGCCATTCTCAACGCCAAGCTTCTGCAGATAGGCATCTGCATCCATTCCACCTGAAAGCCCTTCCAGTTCCCTCTTCAGAATACCCTTACAGACAGCACTGGTCACCGCTTCTGAAATAATACCACCGGCGGCAGATTTCAGAACTGCTACGACGCCCTGTCCCAATTTCTTGGGATCTGAGAAATAATCTTCCAGAGAAGAAATGTCTGTACTCACAGTGTTAATATCCGGCATTCTTCCTTCAGCAACGCCGGTTATCTCATTGTAAACAGAAAGGCCATTCTGAACAGCATTTGCCGTATCATCCTGAAAAGCCCTGCTCTGGCTCATGGTCTGCTGATATTTGCTGGTAATGCCAGCTTTGGTCAGCACATAGCTGTATTCTGAGATCTCCATCGCCGCCTGATTTGCTGCGTACTGGAGAATCACCTGCGCCCTGGCAATCTGCAGAAAATCATAGACCACCAGAACAAACAAGATAAAGATTGTCAAAAATACTGTAGCCTCTACGGTGAGGGAACCATTTTCAGAATTATTTTTCTTCATCCTTTATTCCCCCTGTGCACCATAGTACTGTATCTTGAAAGGACTGAATGACACAGCTCCATCCGAAAATTCCGGAATCTTCTGCATAAAGTCCGTCCTTGGTTCTGCAGAAGCCTTTACCTGCACCATTGTTGCCATTTCCTTGATACTGTCATATCCATCTACATCTTTGTTCAGCTCTATGCAGTCAGCCATTCGAACAAGCATAGCATCTTCTTTTTCTGTACTGATTGCATTCAGAATCATGAAGAGCCAGATATAATCCGTGTAATAAAAAGCCAGATTACTTTCCGACGAAGTGCTTGCCAACTGAGAAAATCCACCCTGGAATATCCCTGTCAACGGCATGGTTCCCCAGTCAGTCTTCTTCTTATACAGACAAACTTTTCCACCTTTACACAGGCAATCAATATCTCTCAATGTCTCGATCATAATACAGGCTATCATCAAAGCTGCCATAATCGCCTTTTTCACAAGATATGGAACCGGGAACATTCTGGATATCGTCCTGCACTCGCCCTTTAATGAACTATTCGTCAACCCCGAGACACTATTTCCGATCAACTGAACGCCAAAAATAGATGCTTTCGTCAATTCCACATTCACTTTCGCGTTCTTATTGCCCCAAAGAATATATTCCGCCTCTGCCCGGTAAAAAGGTCTTTCTTTCAAAGGTGCCTCTGTCAGCCTTGAAACCGGCTCATCGATCGTGTCAAACTTATTGTTTTTGTCGACCGTTTTATCTGATGTATAACAGGAGAACATATCCAATGCATACTCGACAATATAGAGCCGTTCCAGTATCTCTGCGCTGCCGGAGTTTATTTTTTCACCCAGGGAAGCAAGACCCGAAATGGTGCTGTTATCTTTTGTATAAGCATCTGTCATCTTCTCACGGTCATCTTCATTGCTGATATCTGTACTGCCCGAATCAATATCAACACTATCTCCGGAATTGGAATCTGTCTGATTCAGCCAGACAGACGGGATCTCTCCTGAAATATCTCCGGCCTCTATATCTGTGGATGCGAATAAATCCATCAACTCAGTAATAATATTCGAAACTTCTCCTTTACCTTTCTCTCCCTCTTCTTTATCCGCATCACTTACACTGGTATCCTTATCGCAGATTGCCTTCACTTTCATATAAAAGTCGTCATCTGCAATCGAGACACATTCAATATCATCCGGAAGTTTTGTGATCTTTTCAAACGTATTTGACTGAAAATTGAAACGATCAGAACACCAACCATCCTCAAAAAAGGTCTCCCAGACATTTCTTGCATTATTAAACACAGACATACGATCTACATGATCATGTGTCTCTTTCACTCTTCTTGCAAAAACCTCTCCATAAATATCTAAGTCTTTGATTGTGTAGCCAAAGAACTTAATCTGTTCCATGGTTTCCCTGACACCTTTATGATAAGCCAGATCTTTCTGGAGCTTCTCTCTCAAGGCCGGTACACCTTTATCAAAATCATCACCGAAAATATCTTCATAATTATCGGTTCTGTACTTTGACATATTCTCTTTCGTCGACTCTCCGTCTGCATTCTGACTGCCGTCCGGCAAGTCGTCTATTGTATCCCCCCAATCATCATAATCATTCTTCAGATTCTCAAGAAAAATCTCTACCTGATCCAGGTCGTCAAGTGCTTCCTGGGCAGCTTTCTCTCCTGCTTTCGCCGCATCGTAGATCTCTTTTAATTCATCTGCACACTCTTTGACGATATTCTTCAGCCTTCCGGGAATCTGTTTTTCAGAAAAATTGAACAGTGTTTTTAAAGCGTTAAAGTATTTCCCGGACAGCGTCGCCGACTCCATTCCCGGAAGCGTCATCAGTTCCAGAGAGGTGTAACTTGTTCCTTTCCTGGCAATCGCCATGCGCATCTGCTCAATTTCGATCAGTTCACCGACCGTTATTTTGATATTACTGCCCTTCAGATTGTTCGTACGATGATTGATCGTATCAATCATATCGACAACTTTCTGCATCAGTTCATCTTTATCTTCGGATTCATACTTCGCTTCATCCCGTCCTAAATCAAGATAGGCATTCCCTACCGCAAGAGGCGAAACCTCGTCTTTGAACCGATTCATCACTGAGGTGATCGTATTGTTGACGTCTTGCTTGATGACCTTCCCATTACTGTTATTGACAATGTCGAGATCCTCTTTAAGCGCATCGAATACGCCCTGCAGCTTATCCATTTTATTTTCAAATCTTGCCTGCGCTTTTACAGCCTTTTCTTCTTTGGCAAGATTTTTGAACATATCATCTCTGAGATGTCCGAAAATAGCCCTGTCTGCCAGCATGACAGGCCCACGGAATTTCATATATTCCAGCACCTGCTGACGCATAACATCAGCACGCCAGATTTCCGTATTCGCCGGATTACTGATATCAACCTCCACATTAGAGAACGTGATCAGTGGAGAATCAAATCCAGCATCAGAACCCCTTAACACGGACCTTACATACCCGACTGTCTGGTCAACATAATCGGTTGATATTCCCCGTGCATCCAAAGTGTTCTTGAAGTATGTTGTTACCTCTTCTTCAAGTTCCTCTGCTGAATGCGCCATAGCGATCAAACCATAAGTATCTTTCAACATCTGATCATAGTCGGAGAGCGCAGCGTTCATAGCCAGTTTTCCTGCCTCTGAAACGAAAAACTTCGAGCCATAAATTCGAACTCCGTCGATCATCAGACCCTGAAAAACGAATGTAGGCAGAAGAATCAGAGTCAGAAATACAGCAATTGCACCATCATGCTTTTTACAGAATTTCAACATGCATTTTCTCCTTCTGCCTACATTAAAAGATCCAGTCTCTTACTTTTCCAAAATTCTCAATAAACTTATCCAGCGCATTGTCCACACCGAAAATCTTGGCAATCCCCCGAATAAGGTCGCCGCCAAGATCAATCGTTCTGACAAAATCACCCGGATAGCGCACATCCGCTGTGGCTGATTGTTCAATCACGATACTGTCTGGTAATTCGAAGAACGTCAATACACGGATAGGAACTGACCGATAAGCCACTTTCACATCAACCGTGGACCCCAACAGACCTCGATTGTACGTGCAGCTCTTTACGCTTGGTGTAAAACCGACCAAGAACGAAGTTTGCTGCAATGTTTTTTCCAGCAGATCATTTGTAATTGCAAAACTGCTTCCTCCCCCGGACAGATAACTGGAAGGACCTCCGATCTCACGGTACAGAACCGTAGTCTGACTATGAAAAGCTTCATAGTACGCCTTCACCTGTTCCTGGCTCGGAAGACTTGTCATATCCGGATTCTTGGTCATATAATTGCCAAGTTTGTTGTTTCCGGGGTTTGCGATCAGAAACGCACTCTGTGTCGCCACTTTTTGGACATCGTAAACAATCACTGCTTCCTGGAGCTTAAAAAGCCCCAGGTAAAGCAGTGCAAGCACAGTCAGCAGTACGATCGGAAAATAGATCGTAGCCTCTACCATAACAGCGCCGTCTTGTTTTTTCATGATCATCCGATGAAGTCTGTAAGCTTTTTGAATGCGTTTGTAACAGCACCAGTAAGCTGACTCTGGAAAATGCCAGCGATTGCAACAATGATGACAATCAGGACGATGATTGCAACAAAGTTGGTATCACCATTCTCGTCATTCTGCAGCTCAGCAAGTGCCTCGAACGGTCTCTGCTTAGCAACGTACAGTTTTGCAGCAAGTTTGTTAAACATCCTTTTCCCCTCCTTTATGGGTTTTTAAGTTATATCACATTCCTGCAAGTGCAGGTACAATGACCAGCATCATGATTCCAAGGAAAATCATCACTGTAGGAATCATCAGACGTGCTCCGGCCTTTTCGGCCCTGACACGGACATCTGCCTGTTTCTCAGCCCACATCTCATCCGACATATCTCTTAAAAAGACCGACAGATCCGAGCCGCCTTTTGCCAGACTCTGCGTTACCAGCGATGCGAACTTTCTCATCTGCTTCAGCCCGCAGCGCTCAGCAAAATTAAAATAACAATTGATCTCTGTGACACCGTTATTCAACTCATCTGTTGTCAGACGCATTTCGTCATAGAGGACACCCTCTTTATTCTCGCAGATCTTCTTCCAGGCATCACGCAGCATCATGCCGGAGTTTACAAGAAGTGTCATCTTCGTCAGGACCTGCGGGAATTCATTCACCAGCGCATCTCTTCTCTGTGTCAGCTTATTTTTAAACTGCTCACTGAGGTACAGTGCCGAAGCGACTGCAAGGATTACGAACAGGAACAGGTTCATCAGTGAATTCATGATGACGCCAAGCATCAAGGCCATCGGGAACAAGGTCGCAAAGAAAGTTACCTGCGCACCGCGGAGCACATAGAGATAGTATTCTGCATACCTGGCTCCATAAACCTCAGCCATTTCCTTGACACTCTCACGGTTCTGCTCTGATTTTACATTGAAATGCACCAGCTGAAGGATCGCAAAGCCCACATGCATGACCGGTGCAAGCTGGTATTCATCCGGATCCAGTGTTGCTGTGATCTGCTCAAACGTCGACTCGTACTTCAGACACAGAATGATCCAGATCAGGGAGAGAATAGTCGCAATTACCAGAACAACAAGTTTTAACGTTGTACTCATCTTCCTCTCCTTCCCTTACAGACTGATCTTGGTGATCTTTCTGCCGAGCGCATAGGCTGCGACAAAGATACCGATTGCAATGATTTTCGTTGCGATGCCAATCACAGTCACACCTCCGCCCAGTGTTCCGTTCATATTCAGCATGAAACAGATAATGACTGGCATTACCAGCATAATATTCAGCTCGTTCTGATTACCGGAAAGAATCGTCCTGATATCCATCTGGGCGTCGATCTTATCACAGATGACATCCCGGGTTGTTCCGATGATGTTTTTGATGTTCGCACCCTGGCGGAGACTGACTTCAAAGACATCCGCAAAGGTCTCGACATCCTCCAGACCACTTCTGTCCGCAAAGTCCTTCAGCATGACCTCAATATTCATGTTAGAGGACAGGCCATCGAGGATCGTCTTCAGTTCTTTGACAATATACTCATCTTCGCCGTAGATCTGAATCAGATCATTGTAGGCATCACTGAATGCATCATTCGTATTCTTACCGGCTGAGTAAGAGATCGAAAGCGATTCCAGCAGATCCCGGAACTGTGTGATCAATTCCTTGTTCCGCTTATCCAACAGGTGATTCCTGTAGATGCCGATTGCCTTGAATCCGAGAATTGCTCCCATGACCGCAGCGACAAGCGGCGACTGGAAGAACACCCAGATCACCAGAAAGACCAGGCCGAACCCGATCAGGTAGCCGGTAATCTTCTCGAGCGTTGACATTTCATAGACGGTATAGTCAACCGAGTCCCCGAATATACCGGTTTTCTTCGGTCCTTCCTCTTCCGTTTTCTTCTTACCAAACAAACCCATAACGATTTCCTCTTGCTATACACGAAAAGTTCTCTTTGGAACGCGCCTGCGAAGCAGCTTCTGCGTCAGATCTCTCCTCTGTACCCCATCAGCCGGAGCTTATCCATATTGGTCATCGGATTCTTTGTGCGCGTCAGCGTGCCGCTCACGTGTTCCAGGGTACTTTTCTCATCTTCAATGAACTGATAGATCGGCGTCAGGACGATCTCCTTCGTCTCGATATCATACTTTGTTACCTCGGTGATCTCCATGACCTTTCTGCTCTTATCACGAAGTCTTGAGAGGTGGATAATGATATCAACAGCCGATGCAATCTGCTGTTTGACTGCCTCAAGCGGCAGTCCCTCCGCTCCCTGCAGGACCATCGTCTCCAGACGGGAGAGCATGTCGTGCGCCGAGTTCGCGTGACCAGTGGACAGGGAACCATCGTGACCGGTATTCATGGCCTGCAGCATGTCGAGTGCCTCTGCGCCACGGACCTCACCGACGACGACACGGTCCGGTCTCATACGAAGGGAAGATTTGATCAGGTCTCGGATCGTAATTTCACCGATACCTGCAGAGTTTGCATTTCTTGTCTCAAGACTGACCAGGTTCTCAATCCCCTCAATCTGAAGCTCCGCGGAGTCCTCGATCGTGATGATACGCTCATCCTTCGGGATGTAGTTGGAGAGCGCATTCAGGAAGGTTGTCTTACCGGAACCGGTACCTCCACTGATGAAGATATTGTATTTTGCACGCACCAGCAGATGCAGAACTTCTGCAATCTCCGGTGTAATCGAACCGTACTGGATCAGCCGCTCGATCGTCATCGGGTTCTTCGAGAACTTACGGATGGTGACCACCGCACCCGACAGGGCAATCGGCGGAAGCACCACGTTGACTCGCGAGCCGTCCGTCAGACGGGTGTCGACAATCGGGTTTGCTTCGTTGACTTCTCGTCCGGCCGTGCCGACGATACGCTGGATGATATCTTCGAGACGTTCTTCGCTCTCGAACTGTGCATCCATCCGCTGCAGACGTCCGTTTTTCTCGATGAAGATATTCTTCGGGCCGTTGATCATGACCTCGGTGATGGTATCGTCCCGGATAATCGTATCGAGCAGTCCCAGGCCTCGGATCGAACTGAAAACCTGGTTGACGATCTTCGCCGTCTGCTCCATGCTGACATACTGCCCGCCGAGCATCTGTCTGACAACCTCTTCCACCTTCTGTTCCAGCAGTTCATCACTCATCTGGTTCAGCTGATAGTTGACCGCGATATAATTCTTGCTCTCGGCTATGATCTTCTGTTCTTCTTCAAATGTCATGCCAGATCCCCTATCTGTTTATCAACCGATCTTATCAAAGACATCCTTTTCGCTCATCCACATCAGCGTCTCTTTGCTCGTCGCCTTATCAAGACGCGGGATCGAGCCGTCGACAACCGCCAGCTCCGGAAGATTCACCTGTGTCTTCCTGCTGCCAAACCGGTTGTACAGCAACATCGTGCGGTCGATCGTCCGGACATTCTGCCCTTCCTCCATGATCTGGAGCGCACGATATGCACGGAGAATCTTTTCATTGCTGATTTCCGTTCCGTCCCCGAGCCAGATCACCGTATCGGCTATCAGAAGCATCTTTCTGGTTCCTTCATCAAAGGAGAACGGTATATCCACAATGATATAGTCAAAACTGCCAAGCTTCACGGCAGCATTCACAATATCGTTTTTTTCTTCGATGGTCAGCTCCATCATCCGGAGCGCAACATCTGTTGCCGCAAGGAAGTTGACTCCATGGCCATCTTTTCTGAGACAGCTGTCCAGTTTCAGATCCAGAGACAGATTCTGATTCTTCTTCAGAGAATAGATGATATCGGTCATGGAGAAGGCACCATCTGCCGTAAAGAGACAGTCTGTCGATTCCAGTGTCTCCATATCCAGATAGAGTACTCTCTTCCCCTGGTTCGCCTTATGGATTGCAAAAGCCGCCGCTGCCGTCGATACGCCGCAGCCACCGCAGGGAGAGGTAAACATGATTGTCCGCACCATTCCCTCTCCGGAAGCACTCTGGGAGATTCCTCCCTTCTCGGCATAAAGGCCGAGAATCTCTTTATAGATCAGGTCCGTCTTCTGGTATTTTCCGATCGCCCGATATTCCATGGACCGGATACCTTCCCCGACGCGCTTCAGTCCGACGCCGAATCCATCGGTCAGGTAGGCAAAAGCGCACCGATCCGGAATCCTCCCGCTCTCCATCTCAAAATCTTCACATGCCAGGAAAACGTCAATTCTCTCATCCGTCAGGGCCTGCAGTGCGTAGGCTTCATTGGAGAAAGCATAGATCTCCACCTGATCCGCATACTTATTTGCGAAGGACATGTTCAACTTCTGCAGATAATCTCTGTCAGTCTCATATACAGCAAGTTTGATCTTCATGGTAGTTTTCGTCACTCTCCATTTGCTTTTGCGTTTCTCTCTTTGGTTGTCATCTCACAGATCTCCTGAATCTGGTTCTGCACCTTCTGGGAGACCTGGGTATCCGAAAGGCTGACACCGATCAGGTACCATTTATTCAGGAGAACATCCACATTCTTCAGCTTCTCATTCCCGTACAGGGAGAGATATTCCAGTCTCGTGCAGCCGTCAATCCCGGTGATATCCGTGAGATTATTATTTCCGGCATCGAGAACCCTCAGGTTCGTCGCATCCTTCAGAATATTCAGAGTCTTCAGTTTCTGACCGGAGATATCGACGGCATAGAGTTCCTTCGGATTGGCAACCGCTTTCACGGCATCAACCCCTGTTACGGTATCCGGGATCATCGCTGTAATATTCACGGTTCCGGTTACAGGCAGATAGGTTTCTTCGTCATCCGGCGTAAAGACCCAGGTATATGTTCCGGATGCATTGATCACTTCCTCGTCCAGAATTGCATAAGTTCCCGTGACTTCTGTACTATCTTCTTCGGAGACCTGGAACGCTCCGGTAAATACCAGTTCTTCTGCGCTGTCTCCCTGGAAAATCAGGCGGTTGGATACGCCTTCCCGGCGTTTCCCGTAGACGCGTACTTTCTCAGACATATATGGTTCTGACTGTGGCAGAGCCGCAGTGATATAAACCGTCCCTCTGACCGGCAGATACCGTTCGGTATCCTCCGGCGTGAAGATCCACGGATACTCTCCTGATTCATCGATGGTCTCTACACCGTCAAAAGCCAGGGTTCCATCTACTTCAACCGTATCTCCGTTCTCATCCTGTGCCAGGAATGTTCCTTCCAGCACCAGGTCCTGCGCACTGTCTCCGATGAAACAATCCGCAGCCATTTCATCTTCTTCGTAAGGGCCATAGACCATGATCTCTTCACCGGCAGCTGGCTCAACCGGCTCCGGTTCTTCTTCCACTTTCCCTTCTTCTGCTGAAGAACCGGCAGATGCCTCCATGGCATTGGTCTCTTCTGTGACCGATGGCGCTGCTGTGACAGAAGATTTCTCAGACTCCGAATCTGTATTTGCAACGGTTGTAACAGGAGGCTTCTGTGTTGTATTCTGCTTCTGAGGATCCTTGTCCTGTTTCAGGAAGAGCATGCCGATCACACCTGCGACAAGTACCAGCGGGATCAGGGCAATCCATAACTTGCTTTTCTTCTTGTCTTTCTCCTTTTTACCGACCAGGGTATTCAGATCGTTCCCATCGGGCGGCAGATAAATTGTCGAATCCCCTTCAAGATCGTCTACCGGGGGAGCCGGCGGGGTGACCTTTACAGGTTTTTTCTTCTTTTTCCCATCCGGAACCACTGGGGGAACATAGGGAATCGTGTCCGGTTCTTCATCTTCTCTTCCCTCATAAATCGCTCTTAAGGCATCCTGGAATTCGGAAGCACTCTGATAACGATCTTCCTTCTGGAAGGCACAGGCTTTCTTCAGGATGCGTGAGAATCTGTCTGAAGCATAGATCGGATTCTCCAGTTCTTCACCCTGCATTCTGCGGATCAGTGCCTGTTCCTTCGCCATCGCAGTGATCTTCTGCCCGGTAGCAAGGAACGGTTCTCTGGTCCCATTCATGATCCTGTACAGAACCATGCCCAGGGAATAGATATCTGCGCGGTGGTCGTAATTCGTCCGTAGGTAAACTTCAGGTGCCATATATTCATAGGTACCCTTGACAGACATCTGCAGACCGGAATCATCCATTTTTCTTGCGATTCCGAAATCCCCAAGCTTGTATGCACCGTCCTGCGTGCAGAAAATATTGCCCGGTTTGATATCTCTGTGAATAATCGCCGGGTTCTGCCCATGGCAGAGCTTCAGTGCTTCACAGATGTCCATCCCGATCTTGGCAACTTCCCGCTCGTTCTGGCAGAGGCTGTGATTTCTGAGAATCATGGTCTTCAGGTCTGTCAGAAGTTCCATCCGGATAAAGATATCATATCCGGGTTCATTGCCTCCCTTTCTCGGGATTATGATATGATCTTCATAACTGACAATATTGGTACGGCCCTTGAAGCTCTCCATCAGGCTGATTTCGGAAAGGAAATTGTTTCGCATATCATCGTAGTATGCGAACGTATTTTCCACAGTCCCCTGGGAGAACGAAACTTCCTCCAGTTCTCTGCTGTTTCTCGGGAATGAAATGATTTTCAGAGCTGCATGGTAGACCTCTCCGTTTACCTCAGTCCGGGTGATCTCATAGACATCGCCGAAGCTGCCGCTGCCGATGCACTCACCCAGATACCAGTACCCGAAAAACGGTTCCCGCTGTTTCAATTCCTCGTAGGTCATAAAGTGTTTATTCCTCTATTCTTACCGTAATCGTCGTCGTATTGTCCCTGCTTCCCTGCGCGAGGCTCCCCTCCACAATTCTGGCCGCAAGCATCTGCGGTTTTCTGACAGGCACCTCTTCCTTCGGTTCCGCCAGATGCTCCGGCAGCTGCTCGTCCGGCTGGAACATCGGGGATGGTTCATTCGTGAGATCCACCGTACTCTCATCCATCAGCTCGACGGTGCTCTCATCCGCCAGATTCATCGCGGCCTCATCCTCCGGCCTGCTCTCCATCACTTCCGGTTCCTCCGAGATCGCAAGGATTGCATCCGGATTCAGTCCGTCCGTCATGCCGTCAGAACCGATGACAAAGAGATCCTTCTTCCTGCATTCCCCGTTCTGAAAATGCGGCGACAGATCTGCGTCGTCCGGGTTCATACCCAGGAACTGGGTCAGCTGGCTCTTGGTATGATGCGACCACCGCTCCTCTTCGGACAGGACGCCCAGCTGATAGAGCTGCTGCGCGCGGTTATCCGGGAGTGTCAGAAGTGAAATTCTCCCATCACGCACCAGGAATCCGGGGCTGTCGCCGATATTTGCAATCACATATCGCTCCCGTTCCAGATAAAGCATGGTTACTGTACATCCGGATACACCATTTCTGCTGCTGCCAAGCGCCTCGTATAGTTTCTTGCTGATTCCCCGGAGGGCTTCTGTCAGAAGCTTCTCAATGGCATCTGTGTCCATGCCGGACATCCTGTGGAATGCAGATCCTTCCGCAAATGCCTTGATTTCCGCGGCCGCCATCTCAGAAGCTTTCTCACCGTCCCGCTCTCCGCCCATGCCGTCACAGACGGCAAACAGCACCGGAAACGGCTGATAGCCTTCGCTGCGATATTCAACCAGGTTCTGCGCAGTCTCAATTTCTTTGCCGATATACAGATTATCCTGGTTAATCTTCCGGACATTTCCCTTGGAAGTCATCGCGGTAAAGATAACGCCGTCTCCGACAGCCAGAGGGTTCATAGCAGGCGGAACAGGCTGTTCTTCCACAGCCTGTTCCTTGCCTCCAACCAATCTCTTTAACCAGTCAAACATTTCTCTTATTCCTTATGCATTACGGTGTAACCGTGACATTTACGGAAGCACTCTTGCCATTTGCCTTGTAGGTAACCGTACCGGTTCCTGCTGAGACGCCTTCGACTGTACAGGTTGTTCCATTGCTCGAAACCATTTTCAGGTTTCCGTTCACACTCCATGATCCACCGCTGACATCTGCCGTGATCGTGACCTGTCCGCCGATCTTGACCATGCCGCCGCTCGCCTTGAGAACAGGCGTATTAGCTGTGGAGACCGTAACCGTACAGGAAGCGGATGCTCCGCTGGATGTTCTCGCATAGATCGTCGCGGTTCCTGCCGCAACACCGGTGACCTTTCCTCCGCTTACTGTCGCAACAGCGGTATTCGAGCTCGACCAGGAGATCGACTCTCCGGATGTCGAGGAAGCACTCAGCGTGATGCTCGTCCCGTCGAAGATCGACGCAGATGTCTGGGAGATCGAAACGCTTGCGTTATATACAGTCACCACGCAGTTCACAGATCTGGTCCCATTGGCCGTCTGTGCATAGACATTCGCGGTTCCTGGTGCAACTGCGGTCACATAGCCGTTCGCATTCACCTTCGCCACACTTGTATTGGAACTGTGCCAGGTGACAGAAGCGGACGGATTGACCGTCGCAGAGAGTGCTGCTCCGTTTCCGGCATAGAGACCGAGTGTCGTCCTGCTGATGGATACAGTCTCATTGATAACTTTCACGGTCACAGCCTTGGACTTCTGACCGTCTTTATCGGTCTTGATATAAATCTTCGCAGTACCGGCCTTCACGCCCTTGATGGTACCCTTCTGGCTGACTGCGACGACATTTTTGTTCGAGGAAACCCAGGTAATGTCCGCTGCCGGAGATACCTTGGATTCGATCGTCGCCTTCTCACCGACAGAAAGTGTAATCGATGTCGGACTGAGCGTCATCGTTCTCTTCTTGACCGTAATCGTGCAGGATGCTTTCTTGCCCGATCCGTCCTTCGCTGCCGCGGTGATCGTTGCCGTTCCTGGTGCAACCGCAACAACATAGCCCTTCTGGCTGACCTTTGCGACAGAGGTATCGCTGCTTGTCCACTTCATGGAAGGATCTGCCGCATCGGACGGTGTGACCGTTGTCTTCAGTGTGATGGAATTTTCGTCACCGGCAGAGGCAAGCGTGGCCTTTGACCTTGACAGCTTCACACCGGTCACCAGTTGTGCCGGCATCGTCCGCACCTTGTAGATGATCTGTTCATTGTCCAGTTCGGAATCCAGGCAATAAACTCTGAGATAGTAATACCCCTTTGCCAGCGTCACGGTCTTGTTGATTGTAGCACTGGTCATCTCATATTCCTTGACAGTCGTATGATCTGCGTCGTTCTTCGCCAGAACGATCTTCACAGTCGCACCCGGCACCTTCGTCACCGGTTTGACCGTGATGTTCACCTTCTGCTTTTTTGTGACCGGGAACTTGATCACATCGACGACATCTTTCTGGTTGTTGATACCGGAAAGCATATACTGATGTACCGTCGAATTCAGTTTGATGACATCTGCCTTATCGTAGTTGTTGTTATTGGTTCCGAATGTATAGTCGTTATCCTCAAGTTCAACCGGAACGATGGTCGGCTTGATGGCAATCTTTCTGTCCTTTGTCAGTTCGCCGTTGATCTTGACTTCCACCGTGTAAGTGCCCGGAACCAGCACATGTTCTGTCTGCATGGTCCCTTTTGCAGCCTTCGAAGAGGACGAATAATTGAAAGTCTTCACAGTCGTATCATTCAGGGACAGAATTCCCATGGAACCATCGGTATAATAGATGGTTACCGTTGCACCCGGTGTCAGATAGGCGGAATTAAAGGTCAGTTTCAGATAGCCGATCTGATTGACCTTGACATTAAAATATCTGGTCCGTACAGTTCCGACCTTCACCTCTGTCTGCGTTGCTTCTCCGAGAGGCGCTTCGATCCCATCGCTCGCTGAGAATCCATTCGCAGCATAGACAGGTGCTTCTTCAAAGAAAAATCCACCCAGGAAAATGATTGCCAGGCTGCATAATAATCCCCAGAATTTTGCGTACTTATTCACAGTACTTCCTCCCATATATTTCCATGTATTTGGAAAGCTGATCCATTTACTGCAATTTACCAATTATTCATTGTACCCAATCTCTATGATTCCGTCAAGCATAGCCTCCAAATTCACTGGTTTTTTCCCGCAGATTCCATTTTTTATGACGTCTGACGTCACAGGTCTTCGATCTGCCAGTCAATCTCCGGAACACCGTTCCGTCTCAGGAATTCATTTGCCTTTGAAAAATGCCTGCAGCCGAAAAAGCCGCGGTAGGCAGACAGCGGACTGGGATGTGCCGCAGTCAGGATCAGGTGCTTCGGATTCGTCAGCATCGGGATCTTCGCCTGCGCCGGTCTCCCCCAGAGCAGGTAGACGATCGGCCGGTCCTCGGCGTTCACCGCGGACAGAATCGCATCCGTGAACTGCTCCCATCCATGCCCTTTGTGGGAATTTGCCATATGCGCACGGACCGTCAGGACCGTGTTGAGCATCAGGACACCCTGATCCGCCCACTTCTTCAGATAGCCATTATTCGGGATCCTGCAGCCGAGGTCATCGTGCAGTTCCTGGTAGATGTTGACCAGCGACGGCGGAATCTCGTTCCCCGGGAGTACCGAGAAACAAAGGCCGTGTGCCTGATTCACCTCATGGTACGGATCCTGACCCAGGATCACCACCTTCACGTTGTGCAGCGGTGTCAGATGCAGCGCGTTGAAGATGTCATCCGCAGGCGGATAGATCGTCTCCCTGGCATATTCTGACCGGACAAACTGGAACAGTTCCCGGTAGTATGGCTTCTTCGTCTCGGCCGTCACGGTCGGGAGCCAGTCATTTGTAATCATCGGCATTGCAGTCACCTCGATTCATGTTCATACCGTCCGGACCGGCACACCGGCTTCACGCATGGCTTCCTTTACTTCCCGGATCGACAGCTCATGGAAATGGAACAAGGAAGCTGCGAGAACCGCATCTGCCTTTCCCTCTTTGATTGCCTCTACGAAATGTTCTTTCGTGCCGGCACCGCCGGATGCAATCACCGGAATTCCGACATTCTCCGCGATCGTCCGGGTCAGTTCCAGATCATAGCCGGCCTTTGTTCCGTCGCAGTCCATGCTGGTTAGCAGGATTTCTCCTGCCCCCAGTGCATCCACCTGTCTGGCCCATTCCACGGCATCGATCCCCATGTCCACACGGCCGCCGTTCCTAAAGATGTTCCAGCCGCCGTCCGGCCGCCGCTTCGCATCGATCGCGACCACCACACACTGCCTGCCGAATTTCTCAGCCGCATCCCGCACCAGCTGCGGATTCATGATCGCAGCGGAATTGACCGCCACCTTGTCCGCCCCGGCCCGCAGGATCTCCCGGAAGTCATCCACCGTCCGGATCCCTCCGCCGACGGTGAACGGGATAAATACCTGGGATGCCACAGCGCGCACCATATCGACGACCGTCTTCCTGGCATCCGAGGATGCCGTGATATCAAGGAAAACCAGTTCGTCCGCGCCTTCCCGGTTATAGACCTTCGCAGCCTCCACCGGATCTCCCGCATCGATCAGGTTTACAAAATTGATTCCTTTTACCACCCTACCGTTCTTGACATCAAGGCAGGGAATTACACGTTTTGTATGCATAGTCATTCCTCATGGACGGATCACGTACCGATGCTCATTCTTTTGTCAGTGCAACGAAATTCCGGAGGATCTTTAATCCGACCTCTCCGCTCTTTTCTGGGTGGAACTGGCAGGCAAAGACATTCTCATGCTCTGCCGCGGCATCAAAGACGATTCCATAGTCTGAAGTTGCCGCCACATCCTCCTTCCGCACAGCGTCCAGGTAATAGGAATGCACGAAATAGACGAAACTGCCGGATGGGATTCCCCGGAACAGCCGGCTGTCCTCCCGGATCTGAATCTGGTTCCATCCCATGTGCGGAATCTTCAGCAGATCCTCTCCCGCCTGCATGCCGGACGGGAATCTCCTGATCGTACCGGGGAGAATTCCAAGTCCCGGGACGGTCTCCATGCCGGATCCCTGCGCCACCTCTTCACTCGCATCAAAGAGCAGCTGCAGTCCGAGGCAGATCCCGAGAAATGGCTTCCCGCTCCCGACGATCTTCGGGATCATCCGGTCGAACCCATATTCCCGGATCCGCTCCATCGCATCTGCAAAAGCCCCGACACCCGGCAGGACGACGCCGTCCGCTGCCAGGATGACCGCTTCGTCCCTGGTCAGAACACATTCTTCACCAAGGAAACGAAACGCCTGTACGACACTTGCTGTATTTCCCGCATCATAATCCAGTATTGCTATCAAGTTATACCCTCCAGACTACTATCCGTTACAACCAATTGTAAAATCACGCGTTCTGATCCAGTTCAAACCAGAACGTCACCCCGTGCGGCTCATTGGTCACACCGAACCGCTCATTCAGGGAATTCATGATGGCCTTTACGATGGACAGCCCGATTCCGGATCCACCATACTCTCTCGTTCTGGCCTTATCCACCTTGTAGAACTTATCCCAGATCTTGTCCACATCATCCTCCGGAATCGGTGTCCCATCGTTGTAGACCGACACACGCACCTTCCCGTCCTGCTCGAGGATCCGGATCCGCACCGTCCCGGGAACACCATCGGTGATCGAGTGCACATAGTGGATGGCGTTGCTCACATAATTCGTGATCACTTCCTCCACGCGGTACTCATCCGCCCAGACATAGATCGGGTCATAGTTCGGGAAATCAAGGACCGCATCCGACTGCCGGACCATCATCTCCATGGACTGGACCACAGACTTTGTCAGTTCCACGATATCAAACCGGCTGAATTCCATCTGGTTTGCACCGGATTCGAGCTGCGACAGTGTCAGCAGCTTCTTCACCATGTCGTTCATCTTGGCTGACTCATCCATGATGACATCACAGTAGAATGCTCTGCTCTCCGGGTCGTCGCTGATGTTGTCCTTCAGGCCTTCCGCATATCCCTGGATCAGTGCAATCGGTGTCTTCAGCTCATGCGTGACATTCGAAATAAACTCGGTCCGCATCTGTTCCAGTTCTTCTTTCTGCTGAATATCCGACTGCAGTTCGTTGTTCGCCTTCTTCAGTTCCGAGATCGTGGATTCGAGCTTTTCCGAGAGTGCATTGATACTCTTTCCGAGTTCCCCGACTTCGTCCTCACGCTTTCCCTCATACCGCACGTTGAAATTCAGGTTGCGCATCTCGGTTGCCATCCCGGAGAGTTGCTTCAGCGGCTTTACAAAATGATCTCCGAGGAAGTACGTGACCACGATACCGATCAGGATCGCGATCAGTCCGACGTAGATGAAGAAGCGGTTCGCAATGCCGACATTCTCCCCGATGTTATCAAAATTGGTCCGTAGAAAAACCATCTCTCCATTCGACAGTTTCCCATACAGTTCGATGTAGTTCGCCTCCATCCGGGCATCATAGCGGCGACTGATGGTATAGAGATCATTCTGGTCAATGACCACCGTCTCCCGCTCCAGTCCGGTCTTCTTTCCGGATTCTTCTTCCTCTTCAAAGTTGAAATAGCGGTCGTTCCCCTCCGGCATCAGATACATGAAGAGCTGGGAACGGAGCATCTGTGACTGCATCTCATTCATCGTCTCCGGGTAGCGGATCTGCAGAAAGACCCCGCCCGAATACAGGTACTCATTGAACACATAGGCCGTGATGGACTGCCGACCGCCGGCCTGTGTCAGATACAGAGACAGCGCTTCGTACGCCTCTTCTTTCTCGTCCTCATCAGCATCTTCATCTGCTTCCAGACCTGCCATCACCACGCCGTAGCGCTCGTCGATCTGGGTATAGATCTCCCGCAGATTCCCGACCTTAAAGCGCTGGTAATACTGGCCGAGAAATGTCCTGTTGATGAACAGGCAAAACAAGATGACACCGCCGAGCAGCAGTGCCATCGTTACGATCAAACGGATCTTCACGGAATGTTTCATGTATTCACACACCTCAGCATACTGTACAGATAAGCATATTTTACAATAGCCCATCCCCGAAAACAAGGGGAATAGCACCCCGCGCACCGGACAAACGCCCTGTTTCAGCTTTTTTCATTTCCGTTCTCATCATACAGCCGGTAGCTTCCATCCTCGAAACGAACCACACAGCTTCCGGCAGATGTATAGATGCCTGCCGCACTCTCCGGAATATCCACCTGCGTCTCTTTCCGATCCTTGATAAAGTGCACCTTTCCCTCCGAATCGAGAAGGTAAACACAGTATTCCAGACAGGCCATCTGCCTGACCGCAAAAGGTGGCCTGGTTCCGATCACATTCCCATCGAGATCATTTTCGACCCACTCGTCCGGGTACAGGGTGTTCCCGAACTGTTCAGAAGGAATCAGCCCGGAATTGTCGATCACTGCAAAGGCGTTCGTTCCGACAGAAAAAGCTGCTGCCCCTTTCGTCACCGGACTCCAGATCGTCGAGGAAACATAGCTGTTGGTGCTGAAATTATAGGTGTCCGCCCTGTAGATCCTCCCGGACAGGGTCTGGACATAGATTCCGGAACTACCGTCATATTGAATATCTGCGATTTTTCCGAATGCCGCAACCGGTGTCCAGTGATTCAGCCAGGACGATCCGAACACATAGCCATGGTTCTGCCCCGCCACATACAGGTCTCCAGCTGTTGTCAGTACAAAGACCGTACTTCCGGTCCCTGCAACCTTCGCAACCGATCCGATCGCGGTTTCTTCCGTCCAGCCTTCCTCCGGAATCAGGGTCGCCAGCTGGTTCGCCTTCTGTCCGCTCCGGTTGCTTCCTGCGCTCCAGAGGTGTCCGCCAGAATCAACAACGATACTCTGCGATCCGGTCGTAAAGACACTCTTTGCTGTTCCCGGGAATGCAGCAGCTGTCATGCCGGTATTTGCTCCGGCATCGCCAAGGTTGCTTGCGGTTCCAAGGGCTCCGAGGACATTTGTTCCGCCCGTTCTCACGCTGCCGCCGGATATATCGACAGTAACGGTCTGGCTTTCCGCATATGGATAGCTTCTTCCCAGAGGCTCTTCGAGTGCCTTATGCACGATCTCGTCATATTTCGTGAAATCTTCGTCCCGGTCTTCTGCGTCCAGAACATATTCCATGACATGGACAGCCTCCTGATAGTCCCCTGCATCGGAGAGAATGTCCACGTAGGTTCTGAGCATTCCCGGATCTGTCACCGCGATCATGTCATCTGTCATGATCTGCCTGCTCATCTCAAGATTCCCGCTGCCGGCGTAGCTGATTCCCAGACCCTGCAGCGCTTCCTGGTTATATGGGTCGATGGTGAGCGCCTTGCTGTACTGCTCTGCCGCACCATCAAAATCAAGACTCGAAAGATATTTATTTCCCAGGTTCAGTGTCTCTCTTACAGACTCTCTTCGGGACATCCGCCAGATGAGAAACGCCACAACCAGAGCGGCGATGACGATCGCTGTGACAACAATGATGATAAGGGTTCTGGTTTTCTTTTTCATGTCTCACCCTCCTCACTCATTGACTTCAGTAATCGTCAGCTGCTCCGGGCTGATGTCTCCCTGGAGATTTCCCGCCGAACAGATTTCATTTCCAGCAGTTGCATTCTGAGCATCTTCCGTGTTCAGATAAATCACACCGTTCAGGCGGAATTTTCCCGTGTCTCCCCAGTCGTAGCAGGAGACATCAACATCATCCGGCCGCTCATCCTTCGGTGTTACATCCGACAGAATCAGGATATTCTCCGAACTGGCATCCAGTGTCGTCGTTCTGTCTGTCGCATAAGTACGGTCCAGAATTCTCGGTCTGGCAATGGCGTACGTCCCGTCCGGAAGTGGTACAACGTGCTCAGCATAGATCACGACTGCTCCGATTCTCAGGTATTCATAATTCAGGACATCCGACGCTTCAGAATCATAAACCAGAAGGAAATCGGGCACTGTACAGACAGACCCGTCTGTAAATCCGAATTCTGCCGGATAAAGACCTGCCGGGATCGGCGATTCAAAGAACACGGTGAGCTGTTCCCAGTCTTCGCTGCGTTCAAAACGAATCTCCTGATCGTGGATCCGGATCGAATTCAGTTCCTTATATGCCCCTGATACGCGGACAATGTCCTCGACCAGGCCCCCATCTCTGGTCTCTTCCATTTCATTGACCGTATGCACAAGGCTGTTCTGCACGCTGAATGTTTCTGCATAGGTCTTCGGAGCAGACACCTCACGGTAAGCCATCTTATCCGAATCATGGAGATTCTCCGAGCGGATAAAGAAATAGCGCGGTGTTTCTTCCGGATTTTCCGTCACGGTATACATGATTGTCAGCTGATTTCCAATGATGGTACCAAGAGATGCATAGACGCTGCTGAGGTCACCGGAACTGTCAGCCATGGTAAATGTCCCACCGGTGTTCTCTGCGATTTCTGCGAGCACTTCCTCATCGACCGAACCGAAACCGACCGTAAAAATCATCGTTCCCATCTGATTGGCCTGGTCCAGGACACCGTAATCAAAGCTGCTCTGTCCATCCGTCATCATGATGATGTTCCCGATCCCCGCGCCGTCCATCAATGCCTTCAGACCTTCTGAAATACCGGCTGTCAGATCGGTTCCGCCACGGTCATAGAGCGATTCTGCTCCTTCGATGATTTCTGACGCGGAAGTGGTCACCGGTGTCACAATCTCTGCCTCACTCTCAAACGAAACCAGAGCCACTTCCAGATTTCCATCCATATATCTCTTCGCAAACTGAATCAGCGCATTTTTCGCATCATCGATCGGCTGCCCGCCCATGCTGCCGCTGACATCCACGACGAAGCAGATCGGTGCACTTTTCACCTCGTGCGATTCGTCTACCCGGAACTGCACAGGATAGTGCGTATCCTTCATCTCAATCCCGCGGTTCTCGCGGATATCCTGGATCATGCTGTCCCGGCCATAGAGTGTAACAGAAACTTCCGGAAATGCCGAGTCATCAATACGGGAAATATAGACATTCCCCGTTGAAAAACGGTACTCGCCAAGCGCTTCGAGACTGAGATCTTCCGAAATCGACTGGTTCTGCCGGCGGTTGGACTGTTGCTGTGTCCCCCTGTCGATGATCAGGCCATCATGGACAGAATCCATCATATTGGTCAGAATCTTCTGCGGCCCTTTGCCGGTAGCTGCGCTGATATTTCCTTCCTTGTAGATCTCCTGAATCAGGTTCAGACCGGTATCTACGGCCTTGTTATCTGAAAAAGCACGCATCACCGATCCGGATGCTTTTACCAGTGTTTTAACCGCCTTCTGATCTTCTCCGACAGCGTACTGCAGCTTTGCTTTGACAATCTGTTTCTCTACGGTTGGAATTCCTCCGACTGCATTCACTGCACGATAAGCAAGTGCGTCTTTTGGGATCTCTCCCTCTTCCCCGGGCTGATTCTGCCCGGAGGAGGAACCGGAGGTATCTTCCCCCAAAGCCTGCTGCAGGTCCACTTCTGTGAAGTAAATGCCTGCATGAGCGCCCTCCGCTATGATATCCGCAAGCAGGAGCTGATTCTTTGCGGAAGGTTTCTTGTCCACGATCTGTACTGCTTCCTGAAATGCCTCCCGGTAGTTTCCGCCCGAGAGCGCCGCACTCATGGCGAGCGAAGCCGCAGCTTCTTCACTGACAATCTCCGCATAAGCAGCTCTGTCAGTGCGCCTCATCCGTCCGGATTCCATCGCCTGATACTCCAGCAGATACTGGGCATCATACTTTTTACTGCGTTTTTCAGGAATCTTCAGCAGCTGTTTGATCTTACCGGCCGTCTCCGTCATCTCTGCTTCCGTTGCGGTATACTTCTGCAGTTCTTCAACGACATCCTGTTGTTTTTCATTCAGCGAGTAGGCTTCCTGGATCTGTTTTGACTGAATGGAAGCAAGAACATTGTTCCCATCCATCTTCTCTTTCAAGGCGGCAGCAGCATCTTTCACAAATTGGATCTTCTTCCCATGCCATTTCCCGATCCGGTTCAGATAATCTTCTGCAAGCGCACCTCTCCCGTTCTCAAGATGGGAAATACCGATGTAGGCATTCTTTTCCGCCTCATGGTTGCCGGAAATCACAGCAACTCCGATACCTACGCCGGCGGCAAGCAGAACAACGAGGCATATGATCAAGATCCAACGTCTTCCTGAAGACATCATTCCACCTCCATGTCAACGGGTGTCCCGCACATAGGACAGAACTTTTGTCCCGGTGTCAGAATTCTGCCGCACTTTCTGCAGGTTTTCTCCTGTACGGTATCCTGCGGCATCTTCTCTGCCGACTGCTGCTCTGGCGGAGTCTGTACCGGCTGTTTCTGCTCTGCCTCCGGTTTCTTTGCTGCTTTCGCGGCAGAGATCGTCTTCTTCAGAATCACAGCAAACAGAATCCAGCAGATGATACCGAGAAGCAGGGCAATCGGCCAGACGATCTGAAGGATTCTTCCCAGCAGATAGGAAATCCGGTAGATTGCAAGTCCTGCAGTCTTCACGTAGGCAAAGAGAAACAGCAGCGACAACGCCACTGCTGTAAGGCCTGACAAAAGTATCTTTTTCATAGCCGTCTATTTCTCCAATCACAACGATTTCATAATCGATTCCAGCTTCTTTTTACGGCTGCAGCTGAAGACCGAAAGCGATATCACAAGCCCGATTACAGAAATCACAACGCCGCCGATTCCTCCGAAAAACATGAGTTGTGCCGTCGTCATCATTCACCAGCCTCCTCCGAAAGCCATCCTGTTTCAACAAGGGATCGATAATACTCCTCCAGCTGACTCATTTCCAGATCCGCGTCATCCCTGACACCGGCGTTCTTCATCAGCGTCACTGCATGGTGATAATCATCAGCGAACTGTTTGTAATCCCGGTTCTCCAGTTCCGCTGCATCCTGCTTCAGCAGTTCCAGAAAAGCTTTTCTCTTAAAAATAATATAGTTTTCACCGTATTGACTGAGTGCTTCATCAAGAACCTTCTCAGCCGCCGCAAGATCACCCATTTCCTCGCGGATGGATGCCAGATTCAGATACATATCAAAAGACGCCCACCCCCCGTCGATCAGTTTCTGCCCTGCTTCACATGCAGTCTCATAATCTTCCACATGCCCCAGCAGATTCGCTCGCAGCCGGTAAGCACGCATTCTTCTCTCTACCACCAGCGGAAGATAAGACGCAGCTACAACCGATTCGCTCTCATCGAGTACCTGAATGCTCCGATTGATCAGTTCCGGAGAATCCTCATACTCGTCCTGATCCATAAAGAGATCACTGTACAGCAGATATGCCCTGGCTGTCAGATACGCATCATCCCGTTCCGAAAGTGCATCGATAGAGGAGCGGAAATTCACTTCCGCTTCTTCTGTATTCCCGGTCGAAGCAGCCAGTTCAGCCTTCATCAGAAAAATCTCCGCATCATGAAAGCCCTGGGATTCAGCCATCTGAATCACCTGCTCCGCTTCAACCGTCTTCCCCTGTTTCACCAGAGAAATCGCATAGTTTACATAATATTCTGCATTCTCATCATTACAGAGAACAGCCTGCTCATAATACTGCGATGCAGCATCATACTCCTCGATCTCAAAGAAGCAATTCGCTGCCAGATAATAAAGATTTCCGCGTGTATTCTCATCATAGATGGACGGATCATCCAACGCATCCATCAGGATATAATTCAAATCCTCTTCATACGCCTGCTCCTGATACAGTTCAAGGGCGCGGCTGTACATTTCCTGTGCCCGGTCACTCTGCATCAGGCGATAGCCTCGATATGCCGTCACGGCAGAAAACGCGCCGAGCAGGACAAGCAGCAGGCTGAACAGAATCTGTCCGACGAATAATCTTTTATAGCGCTTGTCTTTCTTCCCGATATCCCGCAGGGCCTGCTTCATCTCATCGACGCTCTGAAACCGGTCATCCGGATTCAGTTCCATCGCTTTATCGATCACGTAGGCCAGACCCTCCGAAATCGGAAAGTCCTCATCTGCCAGTTTCCGTCGGTTTCCATAATCAATATTCGGCCTTCTCCCTGTCAGCAGCGCATACATTGATGCGCCGATGCTGAAGATGTCCGATCGTTCATCGATATGAGTGATCGCCGGTATATTGCTGTTCAGCAGGCTGAAATCATCCCCTTCAGCGGTCTCCGTGGCATCCATCATCAGGGTACTGTCATCGGACATGGCGAGTGTCGAAGTGCTGTCCTCATCCTGCGCCGCATGCCCATAGAAACTATTATTTCTACCGCCGGTCCCTGCAGATGCAAACGGCGGAGCGGCCATTTTCTTCTCCGCCTCCAGGCGGACTCCATGCTGCATCTTCCGTCTTGCCCAGTTCTCCTGAACCGCCCGCCGCTGTTCCGGCGCTGCGTATTCTTTGGTGCAGGCAAGGAATTCCTGTGTATCTGAAAAACTTGAAATATTGAAATCAATCAGAACGATATCATCATCCGGAGTCAGCATAATATTGCTGGGTTTGATATCTCCGTGTATGATCGGCGGTTTCTGCTGGTGCAGATACCCGACCGCATCGAGCAGCTGCGAAAGATAATGCACAACCTCGGTCTGTGTAAATCTTCTTCCGCTTTTGAATGCAGCATTCAGCGTGTCTCCCGGGATGAAATCCATGACCGTATAGATCAGGCTTTCCCCCTTCTCCGTCTGTTCTTCTACATAGTCGAAGACCTGCGGAAGGTTCGGATGATGGAGATTTTTGAGGATATCCGCCTCTGCCCGCCCTTCAAGGACAGACTTGGCCTCGCTCTTCATCTTCTTAATGACTACATATTTCTGCAGTCTTGTATGATAGGCGAGAAAAACCGTCCCGCCTCCTCCGGAGCCGAGTTCCTTCTCAATCCGATACGTCCTGCTGTTTATTAGAAAATCTTCCACGCCTCAATACTACCGCAGCCATCGTCTGCGTCTCATGCCTTTCAATCGATTTCGTTCATCTCTGTATTAACATCGGGTGTTTCCGAAACCGGTACTTCCCCGAATGTGAATCCGCTCTGTGCGGGTTCTGCCTCCTCTGCACCGGTCTTCTCTTCTTCCACCGCCGGCTCCACTTCTTCCGGGACAGGCTTTCCACAGGAAGTACAGAATTTATAGAACGGGGTCAGGACCTCGCCGCAGTACTGGCAGCGCTTCTCCTCTGGCTTATTCTCCGGAGTCGGTGCTTCCCAGGCCGGCTCTTCTGCCGGTTCCGGCACGAATTCAATCTTCTGGCCGCATGACGGGCAGAACGCCGATGTAGAAGGCACATCCGCGCCGCAGTGCGGACACTGTCCGATTCCCTTGACGACCTTGATCTTCTGCTCGTATCCTTTGATTTTTTCCTTCGCCTCTTTGATTCTGTCGAGAACCTCTGCGAAATCAGGGTCCGGCCGCTCAATGCCAAACCGCACTTCATACATTCTTCCCATTTCCTGATAGAGGGAATCGATATTTCTCTCCTCCTCGGCGATGGAAGAATTCAGTCTGGCGATCTCCGCCATATCCTTCCCCTTCTGAATGGTTGTCTGGCCGAACTCACTGATCGTCTTTCCGAAATTGTTAAAGAAATTCATAACCTCCTCCTCTCTTCCTGGTAAGCCCACTGATATACCCGTGCAGACAGCTGCAACAATGATCCTGACAGAAAACCCTATCATGATCCGGCTGCAACGTCAACCATGTTCATTTTAACAGTTTGTAAAACTCCCGCATATTACACTTCAAACTTGTACCCCATGCCCCAGATGGTCTTGATGTACTCTCCCTTGTCCCCCATCTTACTACGGAGCTTCTTGACATGGGTGTCGATCGTTCTGGCATCCCCGTAATAATCATAATTCCAGACATTGTTCAGGATCCGTTCTCTGGAAAGGGCAACGCCCTGGTTCTGGATGAAATAATCCAGCAGTTCGAATTCCTTGAAGGACAGATCGATGCTCTGCCCGTCGATTGTGACAGCATGCGCGCTCTTATCCATCCGGATACCGCCGACTTCGACCACATCCGGCGTATCCCCGCCGGAACGGCGAAGAATCGCCTCCACACGGGCCACCAGGATCTTCGGGGAAAACGGTTTTGAGATATACTCATCCACGCCGAGTTCAAACCCGAGCAGTTCGTCCTTCTCCTCTGACTTCGCGGTCAGCATGATGATCGGCACCTTCGAGTACTGCCGGATCTCCCGGACCACCTGCCAGCCATCCATCTTCGGCATCATCACGTCCAGGATAATCAGGGCGATATTCTTCTCTGCGAAGAACGTATCCACTGCCTGCTCACCGTCCGCTGCCTCGAGAACCTCGTAATGCTGGTGTGTCAGAAAGTCTTTCACCAGTTTCCGCATCCGGCTCTCATCATCTACAACTAATATCTTCGTTCCATCCATTGGTTTTAATTCCTTGTTATAAAAGTAACTGTAAAAGCTTAACAGGAATACTATACCATTCTTGGCCCCGTCGTGCAAGAATTTAGGCAGTGATTCTTCATTTTCTACCACTTTCTGTCCTTTTTCTGCAGGTGGCAGACCCAGTGGCACGACCTGGTGGCGATAAAAAAAGGATACCTTGTCAGTATCCTTTTTTCAGAAAATGCTCCGCAGTAATCTGCGATCATTCGGTAATCACGATTCTTCCCTGTCCGTACGGATCTTCGTACTCTGCCCCGATCACACCACCGAGATCTTCCGTGATGTAGTCGATCAGCACCTGGTTGTCGATCTTGACGCTGTCCTGCAGTAGTTCGGCACCGTCGAACATCGTATAGCCATCGCCTTGATCCAACAGCATATAGTTGTGGCTGGCGAGCGTATACATTTTCTCCGGATCAATCGGTTCGTCTCCGACCATGACATTCTTTACGCGGCGCTCGCCCTCAATCCCTGCAAACATGGTATTTTCGTCTTTGATACACGGGCTCTCGATGCTGGCATCGATCTCATAGGTCAGCCCGGATACCTGCAGGAAACCGCCGGTCTCACCCGGGATCGCACGGGATCCCCACTCCAGTGCGTCAAGGATCTGCTGTCCGGTCACCTTGACCACGCAGAGCGAATTTCCGAACGGATGGACACTCAGGATGTCCTTCAGGCGGATATCCCCGGCCGGAAGATTCACCCGGATGCCGCCGCCGCTTGAAAATGCGATTTCTGCACCGGACTGTGCCCGGAATG
The DNA here is from genome assembly GCA_902783375.1 of uncultured Lachnospiraceae bacterium. Lineage (GTDB taxonomy): Bacteria > Bacillota > Clostridia > Lachnospirales > Lachnospiraceae > Catonella. The sequence continues at coordinate 126,448 of CACZQN010000003.1, forward strand.
CATCCGCACAGAAATCACCGAGGTTTGTCTCCGCACGGCGCACCATGCGGATCGGTGTACCTTCCTCACTCTTTTCCACCGGATCAAAGATGGTCAGCTCGACCTCAGACTTCGCGACGACCTCATCCAGTTTCTGATAGAGTTCATCTGACGCCTCTGCGACCGCCTTCGCCATATCATTGTCGATCCCCAGCAGCTGCGGCGCGGCCACCGGATTGTTCCAGGTGAACAGTCCGGTCGTGATTGTTCCGTCCGCCGCAATCCTGCACCAGCCGATGCAGGCCATCTTTGTCCCGCAGGCCGATCGCAGCACTTCCTCACCATTTTTGTTCTTCATGACCACCTGATCCGTGTCATGGCTGTGCCCGTCGAGTAAGACATCAATTCCGCTGGTATTCGCAATGACATCCTCATAGGTCCAGGGACGGCAGTTTTCCTCATTTCCCAGATGGCCCATCGCCACGACATACTCCGCGCCTTCAGCTCTGGCAGCGTCCACGGCGCCCTGCACGGCGCCGTAAAGGGCTTCTCCGGTCTCATCCTGCATGAAACCATAGACGAAATTGCCCGCTTCATCCTGAAAATACCGTGGTGTCGAGGAGGTCAGTGTCTTCGGTGTCGTCATTCCGACAAAAGCCACCTTCTTTCCGGCCAGTTCCCGGATCACGTATGGTTTGAAGACCAGCTCACCGCTCTTGTTGAAATTGCAGCTGATATAGTCATATTCCGCAGTTTCCGCGAGGGCAAGGAATGTATCCATGCCGTAGTCAAACTCATGGTTTCCCGGGATTGCGACGGAATAGCCCATCTTATTCATCAGATCGACCAGGGCCGCTCCCTTGGTCATGGTCCCCAGTGGTTCTCCCTGGATGTTGTCCCCGTCATCGACCAGAATGACCTCATTCCCCTGGGACAGCAGATAGTCTCTGACCTGCGCAAGTCCCGCATAGCCAAAACCCTGATTCACACCACAGTGGACATCGCTGGTAAAGAGAATAACGATATCTCCGTTCTTCTCAACCGCAGGTTCTTCTGTAGTCTCTTTTGCCTCTGCAGTCTCTTCTGCCACATCAGCCGGCTGTGCTTCTTCTGTACCGGCGTTCTCCGGCTGCTCCGTCTCTGCCTCTGGGTCTGTTGCTGCGGAGCTGTTCTCCTCCGATGCGGCAGTGCTTTCAGCAGCGCTCTTCTGCGCGTTTTCCGCTGTCTGAGCGCTTGCTGTCGTCTGGGATGTACTTGTTCCGCTTTTCTGTTCTGCCGTATTCCCGCAGGCACCGAGCGATAGGATCATCACCATCGCCAGCAGCATGGCAACGCCTGCTCTGATTCTTTGCATCTTCATTTCCAATTACTCCTTCCGAAGCGCAATTTTATTCATCCACAAGCCTGGGATCCCTTCATCCGAGTACTTCGACCAGTTCGATCTGGAAATTCAGTTCTTTTCCTGCCATCTCATGGTTGGCATCAAAGGTGATTGTCGTCTCCGTCTTGTCAGCGACCAGAACCGGGACAGGCTGCCCGAACTGGTTCTGCAGGTATACCCGCTGCCCGACCGAGACCTCTTCTGCTCCTGGAAGCTGTGCAATCTCCATGGTGAAAATCGCAGAAGGATCTGCTTCGCCATAGGCCTCTTCCGGCATGAGATGCACATTCACAATCTCACCGACCTTCATATTGGCGACCGCAGCATCAAAGCCACGGATCATCATCCCGGCACCGCAGATAAATTCCAGCGGTTCGCCGCGGTCATAGGAAGAATCAAACTGGGTTCCGTCATTAAAGGTTCCGCGGTAATGTGTTCTGCAGCGCTTGCCGACATTCGGGCCCTCGATGGCCTTTTCCTCATGGCAGCCTTCACAGCCGCCCTCATGACCGCCACAGTCATGCTCTCCGCAGTGTCCACCCTCGTGATCTCCACAGGAGTGTCCCTCACCGTGGTGATCACAGTTTGCACCGGTATTCACCAGTTCCCCGCGCAGGTAGGCTTCGACCGCTGCATCGGCATCTCCCGATGCACCTGCACAGAGTTCAATTCCATGCTCCGCGAGCGCTGCCTGTGCACCGCCGCCGATACCGCCGCAGATCAGAACATCAATCTTCTGATCGCCAAGAAGTGCTGCCAGTGCGCCGTGGCCGGCACCGTTCGAACCAATGACCTCAGAAGAAAGGATCTTTCCGTCTTCTACCGTGTAGACCTTGAACGTTTCCGTGTGTCCAAAGTGCTGGAAGATCTCTCCGTTTTCATATGTTACTGCAATTTTCATCGTCACCATCCTCTCAATTTTCTTTGCCGGTCATGATACAACCTTCTTGTAGTTGTACCGCATAACCGGACCAAAGTCAAATCTTTTCATCACGAAAAAAACCACGGCATGCCAGCCGTGGTTTTCCTTTACCATAAAATATGGAGCTGAGGGGAATCGAACCCCTGTCCGAAGACCCATCCATTGTCCTTCTACAAGCTTAGCTGCTTATCTGACATTCCCTCCGCCGGGCACGAAACAGCACGTTCCAGGTTTCAGTAGACCCTTATACGCCCATGTGCCAGGGCCGTCACACATGTCGTTTCCTACATCATCGATGCCCTGGCCTCCTGATGTAGGTGTCAGGAGCAGGACAGCTGCCCTCAGGCAGCGTATGCTAAATTATCTTCAGCGTTTATTTTTAATTTTGGATTTAACGCATACCTGCGGCTTGCTTCTCCAAGTTCAAAATCCCCGTCGAAACCAGTACAACCCCAGAAAACTGCCGCAGGATCTCTCCCGCGGCAGTGATTGTCCGTCTTTTGTTCGTCAGATGAGATTACTCAACTACTGTAACATTGACAGCTCTCAGCTTAGCAGCGTTCTTCGGATCCTGCTCGGTATCAAAAGTAACCTTCTGACCTTCGTTCAGAGTCTTGAAGCCTTCAGCATTGATAGCGGAAAAATGTACGAATACATCATCACCGCCGTTGTCATTCGTGATAAAGCCGTAGCCTTTCTCCGAATTGAACCACTTAACAATACCTGTGTTCATCCTAGGCACCCTCCTTAAAAAATGATGTGTATCCAAAGATCCAAGGAGCCGTAATGCATGTACCTGGACAGTATAGCTTCGTGCTTGCATTGAACGATTTGAAATACAGAAGTAATCCTAACACAATTCACAATAAATGTCAATTGTTAAATAAATAACCGCATGCTATGGGAAATCACACGCAATTGTCTGCGCCCATATTCTATCGCATCCGCACCTTGAACTCCTTTTCCGCTTCTCTCCGCTGGTCCTTCTTCGCGATATCCTGCCGCTTATCATAGAGCTTCTTACCTCTTGCCAGCCCGATCTCGAGCTTGACAAGACTCCCCTTCAGATAGACCCGGATCGGAATGATCGTATACCCGGCGGTCTTCACCTTCCCGGCCAGCCGGTTGATCTCCTGCCGGTGCAGCAGCAGTTTCCGTACCCGGAGCGGGTCCCGGTTGAAGATATTCCCCTTCTCATACGGTGAGACGTGCATGCCGAGGATGATCACTTCGCCGTGCTTGTCGATCTGGATGTAGGATTCATTGATGGAGCACTTGCCCATGCGGATCGACTTCACTTCTGTTCCGACCAGCTCAATCCCGCACTCAAAGCGCTCTTCAATGAAATATTCAAAACTTGCCTTCTTGTTCTGGGCAACAACTTTATAATGTTCTTTCGTCATAGGGACCTCCACGTAAAAACCGGGTATCATCACGAGACCAGAAGTCTTAAGAGGATGATACCCGGTTCAGTAAAGTCTTATGAATGTGGATTACCAGTTCAGGTTCAGCAGAACGGAAAGAATCACAAATCCGATTGTAAGACCGGTTGTAACCTTGTTCAGCAGTCCTTCCATCGAACGGCCACGGTTCTTTCCCCAGTACGTATCTGCAACACCACTGATTGCTCCGGACAGTCCTGCGCTCTTACCTTCCTGCATCAGAACGACAACAGTAAGGCCTACGCAGACCAGACAATAAACGATTGTAACAATCACTCTTAAAGCTGCCATTGTATCTCATCCTCCTAAACGCATCTGCGAGATACTATACCACATTCACTCAGGAAATGCAAGTTGATTTTTGGAAACACTTATTTTGCCGTTTTCTCCCACGGCATGGCCCCTTTCATGTTGCTGAGGACCATCATCGCAGCGACCATGATGATCACGCTGACCGCAAGGCCGATCCACGGCGTGTTGGTAAAGCCGACGATCAGGTAGCCGATCGCGCAGATCACCGCAACAAGGGTCGCATACGGGATCTGCGTCTCCACGTGGCGGATGTGCTGGCACTGTGCGCCGGTAGAGGACAGGATCGTCGTATCCGAAATCGGGGAACAGTGATCTCCATAGATCGAGCCGGCCAGTGTCGCGCCCAGTGCCGGAATCAGCATGTAGCTTCCGCTCTCTCCCGCACAGATCATGGAAACGATCGGAATCAGGATACCGAACGTGCCCCAGGAAGTGCCCATCGAGAAGGACATCAGTGCGGCAATGACGAAGATGATAAATGGCAGAAGGGCGAACGGCAGGTTGCTGCTCTGTACGAAACCGGAGATGAATTCGCCGGTTCCGATCATTTCACGGCAGACACCGCCGAGGCTCCAGGAAAGGACCAGGATCAGCATCGGTGCAACAATACTGCTGATGCCGCCGACGATCGACTCGATAAACTCCTTCGCCGACATGATCTTTCTCGGGATATACAGAATCATGGCGGTCACGATGCCGGCAAATGCACCGAGTGACAGGCCTGCAACCGGGTTCTCGCCGATGGCCTGGGAGAACGGAACGCCGTCAAAGAAGCCGCCGACATAGCCCATGCCGAGGATAGCGACGATGATCAGGGCAAGGATCGGAAGCACCAGATCCCAGACTGTTCCTTTCGTATTGACCGGTCCCTTCTCCGCTTCCGCAACCGGATTGCCTTCCTTCGCAGCCCGCTCTTCCGCTCTCTTCATCGGACCGAAATCTCTGCCGGTGACGCAGATGAAGATGACCATCATGATGGTCAGAAGTGCATAGAAGTTATACGGGACCGTTGAAAGGAAAGCATGGAATCCATTGGTTTCACTGATCTCGCTGGCTACCGCGACTGCCCAGCTGGAAACCGGCGCGATGATACAGACCGGCGCAGCGGTTGCATCGATGATGTAGGCCAGTTTCTCACGGGAAATCTTCTCCCGGTCGTAGACCGGACGCATGACGGTCCCGATGGTCAGGCAGTTGAAGCCGTCATCGATGAAGATCAGGACGCCAAGCAGTGCTGTCGCAAGCCGTGTTGCCGCCTTGCTTTTCAGCTTCGTCTCGGCCCATCTTCCGTAGGCTTCCGAACCGCCGGACCTGGAGACCAGCGTGACAACAGCCCACAGCAGTGCCAGGAAGATAATCATGTAGGAGTTGTCCGATATTTTCGAACTCATCATATCAAAGGTATGTGTGAATACCTGCAGAAACGGTTCACCGGATGCACCGACATAGATGATCATGCCGGAAAGCACGCCCAGGAACAAAGAAGAATACACTTCTTTCGTAATCAGCGCCAGCGCAATGGCAATCAGCGGTGGCAGGATCGAAAGGATCCCTGTTTCAATCATAACCCAGCCCTCTTTCTAACGTGCACAATTAACTTGCGCAATTCCGACCTTTCTGGTATGTTTTCTCTCCAGAAAAACAGGCAGATGACAGATGGTCATCTGCCTGTCGGAAGATCAATAATTTACGATGCTGCCGAAATCAGCCTTCAGAGAAGCGCCGCCAACCAGGCCGCCGTCGATGTCCGGCTTGCCGAACAGCTCAGCTGCGTTGCCTGCATTGACAGAACCGCCGTACTGGATGCGGACAGCTTCTGCAGTCTGCTCATCATAGATTTCGCAGATGCATGCACGGATTGCAGCACAGACCTCTTCAGCCTGATCGCTGGTAGCGGTCTTGCCGGTTCCGATTGCCCAGATCGGCTCGTAAGCGATGACCATGGAAGCAACCTGCTCAGCGGTAACGCCGACAAGGTCAGACTTGATCTGCATGCGGATCCAGTCAAGGGTGATGCCCATCTCTCTCTGCTCGAGAGTCTCGCCGCAGCAGAGGATCGGGGTCATGCCTGCTTCAAAAGCCTTCTTGACTTTCTTGTTGAGAAGCGCATCGTCTTCCTTGAAGTAATCTCTTCTCTCGGAATGGCCGATGATGACATACTCAACACCGGCATCCTTCAGCATTGCTGCAGAAATCTCACCGGTGTAAGCACCCTTCTCTTCAAAATACATATTCTCAGCACCGACTTTGACGTTCGAACCCTTCACTGCCTCAACGACAGGAATGATATCGATAGCCGGTACACAGTAGACAACATCAACCGCGTCATTCTTGACCAGCGGAGCCAGTGTCTCGACCAGCTTCACAGCCTCAGACGGAGTCATGTTCATCTTCCAGTTGCCTGCGATGATTTTCTTTCTCATGATTTTAAGTTCCTTTCTATGCTCAGAACCTCTTTCATACCGACAAGAATCCGAAAGAAAGCAGCTTTGAAAGCAAGCTTTCAGTTGCTTTCTTCCGGATTCTTTCCGTTCCTGAATATACTATTATTTGTCGTTGGCTGCGACAACACCCGGAAGATCCTTGCCCTCAAGGAACTCAAGGGAAGCACCACCACCGGTGGAGATGTGTGTCATCTTCGAGCCAAAACCAAGCTGGTTGACAGCTGCTGCAGAATCGCCGCCGCCGATGATGGTGGTAGCATCTGTCTCTGCAAGTGCTCTGGCAACAGCCTTGGTGCCTTCAGCAAGGATCGGGTTCTCGAAGACACCCATCGGTCCGTTCCAGACAACTGTCTTTGCGTTCTTGACAGCATCTGCGTACAGAGCCTGGGTCTTCGGGCCGATATCCATACCCATGCGGTCAGCAGGGATCTTATCAGCATCATAGATCTCGGTAGCGATCTCAGCATCGATCGGCTCCGGGAACTCCAGTGTGGTAACGGTATCAACCGGCAGAAGGAGCTGCTTGCCAAGCTTTGCAGCCTTCTCCATCATCTCCTTGCAGTAGTCAACCTTGGTCTCGTCAAACAGGGACTTACCAATCTCATAACCCTTTGCAGCAAGGAAGGTATAAGCCATACCACCGCCGATGATGAGGGTGTCGCACTTGTCGAGCAGGTTCTCGATAACGGAAAGCTTATCAGCAACCTTTGCACCGCCGAGGATAGCAACAAACGGTCTGACCGGATCATTGACAGCGTTGCCAAGGAACTCGATCTCTTTCTGCATCAGATAGCCGACAACAGCGGTATCAACATACTTGGTAACACCGACGTTGGAGCAATGTGCTCTGTGTGCGGTACCGAAAGCGTCATTGACAAATACATCACAGATGGAAGCAAGATCCTTGGAGAACTCCTCACCGTTCTTGGTCTCTTCCTTGCGGAAACGGGTGTTCTCAAGCAGGATGATGTCGCCGTCCTTCATAGCAGCAACAGCTTCACGGACATTGTCGCCGATGACATCCGGATTCGGAACAAACTTGACTTCCTGGCCAAGCAGCTCGGAAAGACGGACAGCAACCGGTGCAAGTGTCTTGGTCAGCTTATCCTCATCGGTCTTAACCTTGCCCAGATGGGAGCAGAGGATAATCTTGCCGCCGTCAGCGACCAGCTTCTTGATGGTCGGCAGTGCAGCAACCAGACGGTTCTCATCCGTAATCTTGCCGTCCTTTAAAGGAACATTAAAATCACAGCGGACCAGTACTCTCTGGCCCTTTACGTTGATATCATCAACGCTCTTCTTGTTTAATCCAGCCATTGGAGGGGATCTCCTTTCCTATATGGATCTTTGGAAAATACTCCGCAGATCAAAATGACCGCCGGAGGCTACGCCCCCGGCGGCCTTACCCGCAACTTAATTCGTTGGTCTCAGATTACTTTACGAATCTCTCAAAATACTTAATAGTTCTGACCATCTGAGAGGTGTAGGAGTTCTCGTTGTCATACCAAGCAACAACTTCTACCTGATACAGATCATCACCGATCTTGCTGACCATGGTCTGTGTAGCGTCGAACAGGGAACCATAGGTCATGCCTACGATATCGGAGGAAACGATCGGATCCTCGTTGTAGCCGTAGGTCTCCGGATCAGAAGCAGCCTTCATCGCTGCGTTGATGGTCTCCTTGGTAACTTCCTTGTCAGTCTTGATAACTGCGAACAGAAGGGTGGTGGAACCTGTCGGAACCGGTACTCTCTGTGCAGAACCGATGAGCTTGCCGTTCAGCTCCGGAATAACAAGGCCGATAGCCTTTGCAGCGCCGGTGGAGTTCGGAACGATGTTCACAGCAGCTGCTCTTGCTCTTCTCAGATCGCCCTTTCTGTGCGGGCCGTCAAGCAGCATCTGATCGCCGGTGTAAGCATGGATGGTGCTCATGATACCGGACTGGATCGGTGCGAAATCATTCAGAGCCTTTGCCATCGGAGCAAGGCAGTTGGTGGTGCAGGATGCAGCGGAGATGATATCATCTTCAGCTGTCAGCTGATCATGGTTTACGTTGTAAACGATGGTCGGAAGATCGTTGCCAGCCGGAGCGGAGATAACAACCTTCTTAGCACCTGCGGTGATGTGTGCCTGAGCCTTTGCCTTGGAGGTATAGAAACCGGTACACTCCAGAACAACATCGACACCCAGCTCACCCCAAGGAAGCTTGGAAGCGTCTGCCTCTTTGTAGATCTTGATGGTCTTGCCGTCTACAGTGATGGAATCCTCACCTGCGGTGACCTTATCGCACAGCTCATACTTGCCCTGAGAAGAATCATACTTCAAAAGGTGAGCCAGCATCTTCGGATCTGTCAGATCGTTGATAGCGACGATCTCAGAACCCTCGTGACCGAACATCTGTCTGAATGCAAGACGTCCGATACGACCAAAACCATTGATTGCAACTTTAACTGCCATTGGTCAAGTCCTCCTGCTAAAAATATTAAATGTTGTTTGATAAACTTTTACCAAACCGTCCCTCCTATTGTACCGTGAACGGCTGTAAATATCAAGTGGTTTTCAGATTTTTTTGCTTCTCAGCAAGCGCCTTCATCTCTCTTGCGCTTTCGAGAACATTCTGGGTCACGCTGACACCGCCGAGAATTCTGGCAAGTTCCGTGATCTTCCCTTCTTCATCCAGTTCCGTGATCTCCGTGTGGGTTTTCCCCTCGTCCATGGTCTTCTCGATCAGGAAATGCGTATCTCCCATTGCAGCGATCTGGGCCAGGTGCGTGATGGCGATCAGTTGCCGTTCTCTGGCGAGGTCCGCCAGTTTCTCTGCAACATGTTCCGCCGTCCTTCCGCTGATGCCGGCATCGATCTCATCGAAGATCAGCGTATCGATCTCATCGGAATCCGCCATGACCGACTGGATCCCGAGCATGATTCTGGAAAGCTCACCGCCGGAAGCGATTTCCGAGAGTGGTCGCAGCGGTTCGCCCGGATTCAGAGAGATCCTGAAGAACACCCGGTCCTTTCCTCTCTCGCTGAAGTTCTCCTCTTCCTGAACCTCGACCCGGAACTGCACCTGCAGGAAATTCAGATCCACCAGTTCCCGGCATACTTCTTCTGCAAACTGTTCCCCGTATCTGCGCCGCAGCCCGCCAAGTACACGGCAGCGTTCCAGAATCTTCTCCTCCGTCTGCCGGATCTCATTCCGCAGTTCTTCCTCATACCGCTCAAAGTTCACCAGCCGGTCGAGCTGCTCTTCCGCCTCTTCCTGAAAACGGATAAAGGCCTCATAGTTCCCGCCGTGCTTCGCATAGAGGCCCCGGATCCGGTCGAGCCGCTCTTCTGTCTCTTCCATCTCCTGCGGATCGAATTCTGTTTCCTCCGCGTAGTCGGCCACCGCCCGCTCCGCATCCTGCACCAGCGCTTCGAGTTCCTGGATCTGCTCCGAGAGACCTGCCGCATCCGGGTCAAGCCCCGCCAGGTGCATGGCTGCCCTCGCTGCCTGTCCGATCCCGTCCATCAGGCCGCCGTCGCCGCCGAACAGTTCCCGCATCTCCGCCACATCCGCCGTGATATTTCTTGCGGAAGCCATCTTCCGGTGCTTCTTCTCCAGTTCTTCCTCTTCGCCCTTCCGGGGTGCGATCTCTTCTGCCTCCCGCAGCTCGTACTGCAGGAAATCCAGTTCCCGCTGCCGCTTCTCGGCATCGCCGACCAGCGCTTCGTACTCCTTCTTCTTCTCCCGGTACCGGCGGACCATGGCCGCAACCTCATTTCGGACCGGCGCGATCTCCACATCTCCGTAGCGGTCGAGGATCTCCAGATGATTCTTCTTCTGGAGCAGCGTGTAGCTCTCGGTCTGCCCATGGATATCCAGCAGAATCCCGGCGGCACGTCCGACATCTTTTACCGGTACCGTCTCCCCGTTGATCCGGGAGATGCTCCGGTCCGCGCCGATCCGCCTTGAGATCGTCACCAGTCCGTCTTCCGGAAAGATCTCAAACGCCGCCAGCTTTGCGGCGGTCCGGTCATCCACCGAGAAGGTCAGTTCCACCAGTGCATAGGGCGCACCTTCCCGGATCAGGCTCTTCGATCCTTTTCCGCCGAGTGCCAGATTGACGGAATCGATCAGAATCGATTTTCCCGCTCCGGTCTCTCCGGTGAGCACGTTCAGATGGGGGCCGAACATCAGCTCCGCCTCATCAATCAGAACAAAGTTTTTTACATGCAGACTCTGCAGCATAGTTCCTCCCATGTCAATAGCATATTCCGGGATATGGTCATTTTTGCATACTCAGATATCAGGCCGAACATATCATACCATATTTTCCCGGAATTATACAAGGCGAAAAAGGAGCCTCTTTCCGTTGTCATTCAGGCATTTACACATCTCTTGCTTGAGTGGCATTTAATTCCCAAATAATTGGGGTTTTCTGGCTTATTGTACTAAAACAGTATACAAATCAGAGGTTTTTTCTAAAAATAAAACGAATATTCTTGAAATTTTTCGGCGTTCATGTTAGAATGTACCAAAATAAAAACACAGGTGATTGTTGCCCTGCAAATAATTACCACACATCCACAGGAGGTGTTGATATGAAGGTAGCTATCATAGATAACTCTTCGTTCGAACGCACAATCCTGTGTTCGATGATGGCAAGATACTTTACAGAGTGTTCAATCCAGACAGAGATCATCCCTTTTGCAGACGGCAAGAGTTTCATCGATTCCAGAACACCGGAGGGTTATGCACTGATCGTCATCAATTCGATGCTGACAGACATCTCTCCGAAGGCGCTCGCGGGTGAAGTCCTGAAGAATTATCCGCAGGCGCTCCTCCTGTATCTTTCCGATACAGAGGATAATCCTTACCCGGAAGAAGGCCGTCTCATCCATCTGGTACGTCCGTTGTCCTATGATAAGATCCGGGCGGAGCTCATCTCCTCCCCGTTTAATTCTGCAGGAGTGGTTAATACGATTACTGTCATGAGCGACCGTCTGCAGTTACGACTGCAGTATGAATCCATCATCAGCATCCACGTAACCAATTCCGTCTGCAGTATTTCCCTTACGGATGGTTCCAGCATTCAGACCTACATGCCTCTGTCCGAGATTGCGGAGAGACTTCCATCTCCACCATTCTTAAGGTGCCATCGCGGGTACATGGTGAATATGGACTACATTGACCGGCCTGACCGGTATTTCTTCAGGATGAAAAGCGGAGAGAACGTCCCGATCAGCAAGAAAGAGTTTACGCGCATCCGTCTCGCATATTTCGATTATATCTTCAAAAAAGGAGGGAATTGAATTCCCTCCTTTTCTTTCGGTATCATCACCCGGCAGCAGCCGGCATCAAATCTGTTCTTACTCCTCGGAATCATCCCAGTTGTGGTACACAGCCTGCACGTCATCGTCCTCATCCAGCAGGTCGAGTGTTCTCTGCAGCTGGTTGATCGCCGCCTCATCGGTCAGTGCCACATAGTTCTGCGGGATCATCCGGATGTCTGCATCTGCGATCGGCACGCCTGCCTTCTCCAGATTCTCACGGACCTCACTGAAGTTCGCCGGATCGGTCAGGATCTCGTAGGAATCTCCTTCGTCGGAGAAGTCTTCCGCACCTGCATCCAGTGCGACCATCATGAACTCGTCCGGATCCACTTCATACTCTTCCTTGTCGACAAGGATCTGGCCCTTCTGGTCGAACATATAGGAGACACAGCCCTGGGTACCGACATTGCCGCCGCCCTTGGTAAATGCGTTGCGGACGTTGGCTGCGGTCCGGTTCTTGTTGTCCGTCAGAGCATCGACGATGATGGCGATTCCGCTCGGTCCGTAACCTTCATAGGTTACATATTCGTAGTTGACTGTCCCGGCTTCACCGGCCGCCTTCTTGATTCCGCGGTCGATGGTGTCGTTCGGCATGTTGTTTGCCTTTGCCTTGGCGATGGCATCACGCAGTCTGCTGTTGTTCGCAGGATCTGCGCCGCCTTCTTTCACCGCGACAGCAATCTCACGTCCGATCACGGTAAAAATCTTTCCTTTTGCAGCATCATTCTTTTCTTTCTTATGTTTGATGTTTGCAAATTTCGAATGTCCTGACATAGATCTTCGTTCTCCTTTCAGTCTTTCACCAGCTGGTGAATCTTATTCATCACATCTGCAGTCTGCTCTGTGGTTCTGCACACGCACATAATCGTGTCATCCCCACCGATAGTCCCGACGATCTCCGGCATCTGCATGGCATCGAGTGCGGCACAGACCGCCATGGCCATTCCGGACATCGTGTTGATGACCAGGATGTTCTGCGCCATATCCATCGAAACCAGACCGCCCTTCAGGACGCGGACAAACCGGTCATTCATCCCGGTTTCCGTATTCTGCAGGATTGCGTATTTCTGTTTGTCGCCCACCGTGACTTTGGTCAGTTTCAGCTCCCGGATATCTCTGGAGATGGTCGCCTGTGTCACATTGTAGCCGTTTTCCATCAACAGTTCAGAGAGTTCCTCCTGCGTGCTGATATCGTGTGTCTGTACGAGTTCCACGATTTTTGACTGCCTCTTGATTTTCATGTTGTCCTCACATCATCTTGTTCCGAAGTGTATCGAGAAACCGGCTCCCCGGAAGTTTCAGAAACGTGGTTACGGTCTCTGCCTTCTCCGCCTCGATCCGATCGCCGACCGTTACCGGAATTCCCTGATTCCCGTCAAATGTCACGATGGCTTCATCTTTTTGTGTCTTTTTGCTCTGCTCCACCCGAAGTTCCACCCTCGAACCCGACGGAATGACGATCCCTTTTGCATTCAGCGAATGCGGACAGATGGGTGTCACCGCAAATACTTTGCTGTCCGGCAGCATCACTGGCCCCCCTGCTGCCAGATTGTATCCGGTCGATCCTGTCGGCGTAGACAAAATCATGCCATCCCCACTATACCCGCCAAGACGCGATCCGTCAATCAAAACTTCTGTCAGAATGATACGCGAGAAGCCGCTTCTGGTTACCACGATATCATTCAGGGCATTTCCTTCATAGATGCAGGTACCCTCACGGAAGACTTTCCCGTGCAGCATCAGCCGCTTTTCTTCGAGATAATCCCCGTCGAACAGTGCATCGATGGCTTCTTCGAGATTCTCCCGCTCCACTTCGGCCAGGAAGCCGAGCGTCCCGAGATTGATGCCGAGGATCGGCAGTGCGCCGTCGAGCTCCCTCGCCGCCTGCAGAACCGTCCCGTCTCCGCCGAGGACCAGGCAGGCCTCCGCATCCTCCGGCAGGAACGCCAGATCCGTGAATCCTTCCCTTGCCGCACCGAGCGTGGCAGGATCCCGTCCTGGAAGCACCACCAGGGTACCGCCCCGCTTCTCGATCAGCCTGCGGATCTCGGCGACGTCCTCTTCTGTGGCGTTCGTCCGGGTATTTGCAATCATACAGAAATGCTTCATATGTCCAGTTCCTCGTGTGCCTGCTGCACAACCGGTATCACTGCCGCCGAAAGATTCTCATCTTCCGCGGCCATTTCCCTGTTCACCAGATACAGAAGATATTCGATATTCCCCTCCGGTCCCTTGACCGGCGAATAGGTGAGTGCCAGCGGTGTCAGCCCGTTCTCCGCGGTATAGTCGAGCACCGAACGGATCACCTCTTCGTGGATCTTCCGGTCGCGGACCACGCCTTTCTTCCCGACCTTCTCTCTGCCCGCTTCAAACTGCGGTTTGATCAGGCAGACCATCGTCGCCCCTTCCGCGAGCAGCTGCTTCGCTGCCGGAAAAACCTTGGAAAGGGAGATAAAGGAGACGTCCACCGATGCAAAATCCACCGGCTCCCCGATCATATCCGGGGTCACATAGCGGATGTTGGTCTTCTCCATGGAGATGACCCTCGGATCCTGCCGGAGGCTGTAGGCAAGCTGGTTGGTGCCGACATCGATCGCATAGACCTTCGCGGCGCCGTTCTGCAGCATGCAGTCCGTGAAACCGCCGGTGGACGAGCCGATGTCCATACAGACCTTTCCCGCCAGATCGATGGGGAATATCGCGAGCGCTTTCTCCAGTTTCAGTCCCCCGCGGCTCACATAGCGGAGGGTATTCCCCTTCACGCGGATCACCGCATCCACCGGGATCTGTGTACCGGCCTTATCTTCCCGCTGCTCGTTGACCAGGACTTCACCTGCCATGATCAGGGCCTTCGCCCGTTCTCTCGACGGTGCAAGCCCCTGCTCGACCATCAGGACATCCAGCCGTTCTTTCTTAATCTTTTCCATAAACCTCTCTGATTCTGTCCGCAATCATTTCCGGTGTCAGCCCGTACCGCTTCCGCTGTTCGCTGACCGTTCCCTGTTCCACAAAGCCGTCCGGCAGTGCACAGCGCACGACCGTATAGGGCAGTTTCTCTTCGAGCGCCGCTGCCGCAAGCCGCTCTCCGTAGCTGCCGGCCTCCACGACCTCTTCGATCATGACGAGGACCCTGTGGTCCTGCTGCATGTAACGAAGCAGTCCGAGATCCGCCTTCTCCAGGAAGCGGATGTTGACAAGGGTCGGCCTCATCCCCTCCTTTTCAAGGATCTCTGCCGTCTTCCGCGCCGTCTCGACCATGGCGCCGGTTGCCATCATCAGGATCCCGCTCCCTCTTGCAAGGATTTCATTCTGTCCCGGCAGGAATGGGAAATGTGCCGGTGCGCTGAGCGGTTTCCGGAAGGTATCCGGCGCGGTCAGCAGATTCCTGACAGCGAGGGTATCCGGCACTGCTCCTTTCGGGTAACGGATGGCGACAGGGCCGTCCATCGTCATGGCGATCCGCAGCATATGCACCAGTTCCTGTCCGTTCCGCGGGCTCATAATGACAAGTCCCGGAATCGTCGACAGGAAGCCGACATCATAGATGCCCTGGTGGGTCTCTCCGTCCTGACCGACCAGTCCTGCCCGGTCGATCGCAAAGATCACCGGCAGGTTCTGCATCGCAACATCGTGCAGAATCTGGTCATAGGCGCGCTGCAGGAAGGAGGAATAGATGGCGACCACCGGGCGCATCCCGCTGGCTGCCATGCCTGCCGCAAAGGTTACGGCGTGTTCTTCCGCAATGCCCACATCAAAGAACCGCTCCGGAAATCTTCTGGAGAAATCATACAGGCCGCTGCCGAACGGCATCGCTGCCGTGATTCCCGTCACTCTGCCATCCAGATCGGCCATCCGCACCAGTGCCTCGGAAAAGACCTCCGTATAGGTCATCGTGTCCGTGCACTCTTTGATCTCCCCGGTCTTCACCGAAAACGGCGGGACGCCGTGATATTTCGCCGGATGGTCTTCCGCCGGCCGGTATCCCTTCCCCTTCCGGGTGATCACATGGACCAGAACAGCGCCTTCCATCCGCTTTGCATCTTCAAAGACATCTATCATCTGGCCGATATCATGTCCATCCACCGGTCCCAGATAGGTGAAGCCCAGATCTTCAAAAAACATCCCCGGCACGAAGAAGCGCTTCAGCGAATCCTTTGAGACCTTCATGCGGTCAAAGATCTGGTTGCCGACCGCAGGGATCTTCCTGACGGAATTCTCCACATCTTTCTTCAGTTTCAGGTAATTGTTGCTGGTCCGGATGTGGGCCAGATAATTCGCCATCCCGCCGACATTCTCCGCAATGGAGCGCTCGTTGTCATTGAGCACGACGATCAGGTTGGACTTCAGCCCGGAAGCGTTGTTCATCGCTTCCATGGCAAGACCGCCGGTGATGGAGCCATCCCCGACGACCGCCACAATGGTCTCTTTCGTTCCGCGCAGATCCCTTGCCGCCACCATTCCGAGTGCAGCAGAGATCGCCGTCGAACTGTGTCCTGTATCAAATGCATCCGCCGGGCTCTCCCGTCTCTTCGGGAACCCGCTGATGCCGTTCTCCTGCCGCAGGCCTGAGAAGGCATTCCTTCTTCCTGTCAGCATCTTGTGCACATAGGCCTGGTGTCCCACATCCCAGATCAGTTTGTCTTCCGGGAACGTCAGGACCCTGTGCAGCGCGATCGTCAGCTCCACCGCGCCGAGATTCGACGCCAGATGCCCGCCGTTCGTCCCCGTCACACGGAGCAGTTCCTCGCGGATCTCACGGGCCAGTGCCTTCAGTGAATCCTCCGGCACTTTCTTCACATCATTCGGCTGCCTGATCTCATCCAAAAACCTCATAGAGCAGTCACATCCTATCTATCTTCACATCTCCCGACTGACGAGTGATTCGATCAGTTCGGTGAGAAAGAATCCTCTGTTTTCGTATTTTGCAGAGAGCGCACCGGCGGTTCTGACCGCCCGCTCCGACAGCCTCTGCACCTCAGCCTCTGCGGCTTCCAGCCCCGCATAGCGGACATACGTATGTTTTTCGTTCTTTTCATCACTGTGCAGCGGTTTTCCGAGTTTCTTCTCATCCCCGGTCTCATCAAGGATATCATCCCGGATCTGAAAAGCCAGGCCGACATCGTCCGCCATCTGCCGCACCAGTGCCAGATCCTCTTCCGGCGCCCCGGCAAGAATCGCACCGCAGGCAAGCGACGCATCAATCAGGGTCGCTGTCTTTTTCCGGTACATCGAAAGAACCTGGTCGAGATCGGAAGGGCCGTCCATATCGAGCACCTGTCCGCCGATCATCCCGCGGATTCCCGCATCCTCCGCAAGGAGCGCAAGCGCCTTTATGCAGCGCTGCATCTCTTCCGGCGTGTCTGCCGCGGCACAGCCTGCAGCCGCACGTTCAAATGCCGTGTTCAGCAGGCCGTCTCCTGCAAGGATCGCCATGGCCTCGCCATAGACCTTGTGGTTGGTCAGCCGCCCGCGGCGATAATCATCGTTGTCCATGGCCGGAAGGTCATCATGGATCAGCGAATATGTGTGAATCATCTCGATGGCAGACTGAAAATAGCGGAGCATTCTCTCGTTTGTTCCGCCAAATACATAAAAGCTCTCTGCCATCATGACCGGACGCAGACGTTTGCCGCCCGCCATCAGGCTGTAGCGCATCGCCTCCGTCACCGCATCCGGAACACCCGGAAGGCTCTCCGGAAGCATCTCAGAAAGCACGTCTTCGACCGCCTTCACTTTCTGTTCCAGTATATCCTTAAACTGTTCCAACAGTTATTCCTCCATCCCGGGATCCTCTTCCTCCAGGATCTGAATCTCCCGTTCAATCTCCGTCAGCTTTCCTGCCGTCTCCCGGAACAGTTTCATCGCCTCCCGGTACAGCCTGACGCCTTCTTCTAACGGAAGATCCTCATCGCTCATCTGCTCGGCGATCTCGTCCATCCGCCGGAAGGCATCTTCCACGCGGAACGGTTCTTCTTCTCTGATCTTATCGTCTTCCATATCCATCTTCCAATTCATCAGCCGGCCGGATGTCCCCGACGACGGTATCGGCGGTTCCATCGCGGAAGGTCACGGCAAGATGATCCCCCGGATGCAGTTCCGAGATACCCTTCACCGGCCTGCCGTCCGCATGTTCCACATAGGCATAGCCCTTCGCCAGCCGCTTCATGGGATCCAGTCCTGCAAGTTTCGCTTCCAGCACATGCAGGTGGTGCAGGTTCTCCTGCAGCTCCTGCTGCATCTGCCGCCTGATCTCTTTCTCTCTCTCAGCCAGTTCCTGGCGGTTCTTCCGGATCAGTTCCTGCATCAGCCGGTGATAGCGCTCCGGATATTCATCGAGCCGCTGCAGCGAACCGCGCAGTCTGTAGGACGGACTCGCATGCAGGATCCGCAGCTCCAGCTGACGCATCTGCTGCTTCGCCAGCCGCAGTTTCCCGTGAAAGATCCTGCCGATGGTATCGGTTCTTGTCTCCAGTTCCCCGAGAACTGCCCGGACATCCGGTACGGCAATCTCCGCCGCAGCCGACGGTGTCGGTGCCCGAAAGTCACTGACAAAGTCCGCAATGGTAAAGTCGGTCTCGTGGCCGACCGCAGAGATGACGGGAACCGGACAGGCCGCAATGGCTCTCGCCACGATTTCTTCGTTAAATGCCCAGAGGTCCTCGATCGAGCCTCCTCCTCTGCCGACAATGATGACATCCACCTGCATGGCGGCAAGTCTTCTGATCCCGCGGACGATGGACGCCGCAGCACCTTCTCCCTGCACCTGCGCAGGACTGAGGATCAGCTGCACGAACGGATCTCTTCTGGCCGCGACCGTCATGATGTCATGGATCGCCGCCCCCGTCGCAGCCGTCACGATGCCGACCCGCTCCGGGAAGCGCGGAATCGGTTTCTTCCGTTCCTGCGCAAAGAGTCCTTCTTCGGATAACTTCGCCTTCAGCTGCTCAAACTGCTCATAGAGTCTTCCGATGCCATCCAGTTCGATCTTTCTTGCATAGATCTGGTACCGTCCGTCCCGCTCATAGACGCTCACCTGGCCGGTCACGAGGACACGCTGGCCCTCTTCCATCCGGAACCGCAGTCCTGTGGATCGGCTCCCGGCGAACATGACGCCGGCGATCTGTCCCTTCTCATCCTTCAGGGTGAAATAGATATGCCCGGACGTATGGTACTTTACATTCGAGAGTTCTCCCCGGACCACGATGCTTCTCAGCATCGGATCGGTCTGGAACAGGTCTTTGATATAAAAATTGACCTGTGATACGGAATAAATCCGCTCAGCCATTTTCGCTTTCCTTCTCAGGCTCCTTCGTGACAATCTTGGCAAGGACGCCGTTCACAAAGGAGAACGATGTCTGTCCGCCAAACTTTCTGGCAATGTCGACAGCCTCATTGATGGAAACCTTCTCCGGAATCGACGGATCAAAGCGCATCTCATAGACGGCAAGCCGCAGTACGGCCAGGTCCGTCTTGCACATCCGCTGCAGCGTCCATCCGGTGCTCGCAATCTGGAGGATCCTGTCCACTTCCGGAAGCCGGTCCCTCACCGTAAAGAAACGTGTGTGGATCGGTTCAACCTCTTCTCCCGGGATCTCAAACAGATCGCAGTAAAACCGGAACTGTTCCTCCAGTTCCTCTTTTTCATGGAATTCCGCCAGATAAAGCAGTCTGACGATATGCTCCCGGAATTCCCTTCTTGTCATATGTGCCATATTCATCCTTCCGAAAACCGTGTTTCTGAGTTTCCTGACGGGACCGGTTCAGTCTGCGCTTCCTGTATTCGGCAGCTTGACGCCGGTGATCCGGACATTCACTTCCGATACATGCAGTCCGGTCATGCTCTCGATTGCCTGGACAACCTTATCCTGGACATCCTTCGTGATTTTCGGGATGCTGTACCCGTACTTTGCCTCGAAGACCACATCCACGGTGACCATTTCATCCTTGACAATCACCCGGACAGCCTTGCTGAGATTCTTGCCGCCGAACATGCCGGCCGGGATGATGACCCCATCTACCTCACTGGTCGCCAGTGCTGCGATGGTCTGTACAACTTCGTCCGCAATCTGGACTTCACCGATGAATCCCGCTTCTTCCTTCTCCGTCTCTGCAGCAGCTGCTGCATTCTCGAAATATTCTTCAGCCATGAGGATAACCTCCTTTTATACTCAGTCCACGGGCAGAAACTGCCCAGATACTATATCATAGCACATTTTCCGCACTTTGCAAAGGGGCAAGCTCAGGGCAAAAAGGACTCCCAGAGCTTCTCTTCCCGGTCAAACAGCAGATTCAGCTGCACCTGGCGGAGACCTGCGGACAGATCGCCGAGCGCTCCCTCCGGATCTTTTTCATAATACGTCCCGTCCGGCCCCCAGAGCCCGAGTGCCGAGATGGACGGCAGTTCTTCATGCAGTCCCAGCAGATACCGGTCATAATCGGACAGCTCGACCCCCGCATGCTGCAGCAGCGTCGATGCCAGATAATTCATGGACATCGTGTGATAGTCGCCGCTCAGGCCGCCCTCGTGCATCCCGTCCGCCTCCGGGATATCATAATTGGCCCAGATCACATACGGAACGATGTAGCGGCTCCGCTTCTGCAGCGCCTTGTCATCCGGATAGATCGTGTGCTCGGTCAGGACTTTCTTGACCTCATCGGAGAGCGACGGCTGGTGATCGCCGTAGAACAGGATGATCACCTTCTCGTCGACCTTCGCGAAGTAGTCCAGCAGGAATTCAAATGCCGTATCGGAAGCCCGCACCAGCGACAGATAATTGTCCAGTGCCCGCGGGACCTCATACGAGGTCACCTTCACCGGGTCTGCAAACTTGATGGCATTGTTCGAGTAGCCGCCGTGATTCTGGATGGTCACATTGAACAGGAACAGCGGCTGGTCCGGATGCTCCGCCTTGTGCTGCTCATACATCGCAATCACGTCCTCGTAGTCATTCCGGTCTGTCTCCAGTCCGCGGAGCTTCTTCTTGTCATCCCAGTTCTCGTAGAATACCTTCTCGTCAAAGTCCAGGAAATCATACACGCTGTTCCGGTTGTAGCCGGACGCATAATACGGATGAAAGGCGATGGTCCGATACGGGACCTTCTGGCTTTTCAGCGCCATGCAGATGGACGGGATCTCCTGCTTCAGGTACTGCGTGTAGGGCACACAGCCGGTCGGCAGGAAATGCAGTGTCGTCCGCGAGAGGAATTCGAATTCCGTATTCGCCGTCGGCCCGCCGGTCACCGACATATCCACATACCCCTTGATGGTATCTTCCGTCAGATGGTGGATGAACGGCATCGGGTCCTTGTTGGTCTCGATATCCGCCACCACCGACAGATCGGCAAAGGCCTCGTTCTGGATCACCAGGATGGTCGGATACTGCGCATCCGATCCTGCCGCATCCTTCCCCGCAGGACTTTCTGCAAGCTCCGGATCATCCAGGATGTTCCGCATCGCCTGTTCTGCCTGCTCCGGCGTGTAGTCACTCATGTCGATCCTCACGGTCGCATGCATGTTGCTTAAGAAATACGGAATGTAGCCGTTCTTCGTGACATTTTTATTATAATCCCAGGCCAGTCCGAAGATGTCTCCGTACAGGAAGCCGTCATCAAAGGCCACCACGGTAAAGACGCCGATCAGGGTCACCGCCAGGAAGGTAGTCGCAAGCCTCGGCAGGAAGCGCCGCTTCGTCGTTCTCTCCTTCTTCGCCGGCCGGATGATCAGGACCAGCAGAATCCCCGCCGCAAGCAGTGCGGATGCCCCGATGAAATAATGATCCACCTTGAGTTTGTAGTGATCGAGCACCGACAGCGCCGTCCGGAATGCCCGCAGGTCACCGCTCATGACATAGTTGCCGCGGAACTGCAGGGTACAGTAGTTGCCGACACCGATCACGATGGCAGCTGCGAAAGACAGCAGCGATGTGATCCGCGGCATCCGGAGAATCGCGTAGAGAAAGAGCCAGAGCAGAAACCAGTACATCAGATTGTAGGGCTGCATCCGTCCAAGGACATTCGTTTTACTCCCGATGTAGAGCTCCATGCTGACATAGGAAATCACCGAGCTGATGGTCATCAGCACGAGACAGATGAACCAGCGGTATGTTCTCGCTTCCCCGCTCCGGATAAAGGTGAAGATTCTTGCTCCCGCTGCTGCAATGGCAAGAATCAGCAGTGCGCCGATGAATTCGAGATACGGGATGGTTTTCGCATCCTCGATGTACGTTGTAACAGCACCGAACATCGACCAGTCATGCCGCCAGGACACCAGGACAAAGGCCAGTGCCGCGGCCACGAGAATCCGGAAACCGTACCAGAATCCGTCCCTGCGCTTTTCTGCAGCTTCCTTTCTACTCTCCACCCGGTAGAGCGTCGCCATTCCCTTTCCCCCGGGATGCGCCTCCCCGCCAAAGCGGAAGATCAGGTAGATCAGCAGTGCAATCGGCATCGTCACAAAAAAGAAGCACGTGACCAGATCTGTGCATTCGTCTGTATAATAGACCGCTTTCAGATCGTGTTCATGCTCCTCATACAGGTGCAGAAATGCTTCCGAGACAAGACAAACTGACGGCACCACAGATAACAGCAGTGCCGCCAGCATTTCTCCGAAATGATGTCTCAGATACCAGGCGAGTCCTTTCGGATCTTCTCCGATCCGGCAGGCCGCCAGTAAACTTACGAACTTACGAACCATACTGACAGATTTACTCCTTCAGTTCAACGGCAGAGCTCCAGGATGACATCCGCGAAAATCCTGGCAGAGATCATCAGCTGGTCGATTACCATGAACTCATCGGCTCCATGCATGTGGTTGTCCACATCAGAAACCGCACAGCCAAAAGCCACCCCATTTTCAATATGATGCACATAGGTTCCGCCGCCGATCGCGATCGGTCTCGGATCCTCCACGCCTGTAATCTTCGAGTAAGATGCAAGCAGTGTCTGGACAAATGGCGAATCCGCCGGGACATAGTGCGGTGCGAACATCGCACGCTCCGGCATCGAATAGCCCAGTGCCTCCACCCGCTTCCGGATCACAGAACCGGTATTTTCTTCATTCGCCGCGATGCTTGCTCTGCAGTCAAATGTTCCGGAGGCTTTCGTCTCCGTGATTTCGCAGATATCAAAGGACAGCGTCGTCTTGCCGGACACCGCATCTTCCATCGCAACGCCGATGGTCTTCCCGTGTACATCCCCGTACGGGAACAGTCCGGAGATCTCTTTCACCGCCTGATTGGTCGGCGCCTCCTCTGCGAGCGGCAGGACCGCCAGCAGTGCAAGCAGTGCCTGGACTGCATTCTTCCCCTCTTCCGGAGAAGCGGCATGCGCCGTCACGCCGATGGCGTCGATCCGGACCTCGTCATCCTCTTCCGTGAGCACAAACGACACGCCGGTCTTCGCGCTCATCTCGTCGGCAGCATCCCGGATGATCGTCTGATCCAAGCCCTTCACCCTGGCATAAGCCTTTCCCGGGACAACATTGACCTTCTGGCCGCCTGCAAATGCAGTGACTCTCGGGATCAGGTCACTTTCCGGGAAGATCTTGGTGAACGTGTTGTTGACACCACCCTTTTCCAGGTTGATCAACGGGAAATCCGCATCCGGTGAGAACGAGCAGGCTGCTGCCTTCTCCTTCTGGTAGTAATAGGCGATGTCACTGCTCCCGCATTCCTCGTCCGAACCCAGGATGATCCGGACATTCTTCGAGATCGGAAGCCCGAGATCCTTGACGGCACGCATCGCATAAAGTGCTGCGATCGCCGGTCCCTTGTCATCCGAAGAACCGCGGCCATAGATTCTGCCATCGACAATCTTCGGTTCGAACGGTTCCGTCACGGTCCAGTCATCGCTGACCGGCACGACATCCAGATGTGCCAGGATGTCCAGGTAGTGCTCGCCGTCGTTCAGGTCCCCGGTGATCACGTAGTTATCATAATTGGTTTCTCCGAATCCGTACTTCTTAAGAAGCTTCAGGCCCTGCTGCAGGGCCTGATATGGTCCTTCTCCGTAAGGCTTGCCAGGCTCCGCCTGCATTCTTTCGGAATTGATCCGCATCAGGGAGAACAGATCTTCAAACATCTCCTCCTGATGAGCGGTCAGATACGCCTCTATCTCTTTCTCGTAAGCCATGGTTAACCTCCACGCCCGCTGAAAATCCTTTCAGCGATATCCTTTCCTTCTTTACTCTTCGTCCTCTTCGATCCCGGCAAGCTGCTGCATCAGTTCGTGCAGGGCCGGTACGAGGCTTGCCATTCCCTCTGCTTTCCCTTTTTCAAGTTCTTCCTGGGAATACATGGAGCACACAAGAGATACCGGAACTTCCATACACTTCTGCTTCAGTTCCCGACCTTCCTTTGTCAGGTGAATCACTACGTTCCGCTCATCTTCCTTGGAACGCTGTCTCTTGATATACCCCTGCTTCTCAAGCTTCTTCAGGATCGGCGTCAGCGTCCCGGAGTCCAGATACAGGTGGCTGCCAAGCTCCTTGACATTCACGTTGTCCTGCTCCCACAGCGCCATCATCGTGATGTAGCTTGTGTAAGTCAGTCCGAGCGGATCCAGAAACGGCTTATACTTCCGGATAATCTCTTTTGAACAGACATACAGGGCGAAGCATAACTGGTTATCCAGTAACAATCTCCCGTCATCCTCAACCTGCAGCTCTTCTTTTTTGCTCATGTTTTCTTCCTCGTTACTTTCTGACCATTGACTGGTCACATGATGTGTTACTTCGTTTCATGTGTCCCACCAACCCTCACGCTATCATAACGCAGTTCACGAAAAAAGGCAACCATCTTTTCTGGAACGGTCTGGCAGCCACTTTTTTCACGAATTCTGAATTAAGGTCTGGTCGCCAATTCTGTTCGGCCGTGAATCGGAACTCCTGGAAGCAAAAAGTTTTGCTGCCCCCTTTACAAATTCCAAAAAAATGGTATAATGAACACCGTTAAGCAGGTATAGTTCATCGGTAGAATGCGACCTTCCCAAGGTTGAGAGGTGGGTTCGATTCCCATTACCTGCTTTTTTCTTATGCTTTCTTATGTTTTCATGAATGTCAGGGAAAAACCGCAGATTACGCATAAAACAAGTATTAACCAGACATAGATATACCAGAATCTTCCGGACAGAAGTACTTGAATTCCCGGATTACGGATAAAACACTTCAATTCTCTCTCTTTATCCGTAACACATCTTTTTTCAATCCAAGGATTTACGGATAAGACTATCCCATCTCCGTTGTTTATCCGTAGCGAAATTCCGCCAGAACTGCAGGCGTACTTGACAGCCTGCTGATTCGATGATTTTCGATACGGATAAATTGCTTTTACAAAGCTTTTTAACCGTAATTCAGGCAATTGGAAATATCCGGATTACGTATAAAGATCTTGTTTCTCACTCCTTATCCGTAAATCGGCAACTTCTTTACATCTCGGGCACATTGTCTCACGCATTGCCTCACGAATTGTCACCCAGTAAATTCCCACACATATCCCAAACAGTCTCACAAATCAAGTCTGCTCCAGCCTTTTCGAGTTCCTCGCGGTCTCCATAACCATATAGGACACCCATCGAGGCGATGCCGGTCTCTTTTGCCCCGAAGATATCGTGTTCCCGGTCTCCGATCATGATCATCTTGTCTTTCGAAGCGCTGAACTTCTCTTCCATCTCCCAGATGGCCCGGCGCATCACAGCCGGCTTGGTGCCGTTCGGGCCTTCATCGAGTGCTCCGCAGATCACCTGAAAATATTGTTCGAGATCATAATGCTCCAGGATCCTCCGCGCAAAGTGCTCCGGCTTTGAGGTTGCGACTCCCAGTGTGAGGCCTGCAGAAACCAGTCTCTGCAGAACTTCCGAGATCCCCTCGTAAGGTGCATTCTCAAAGATTCCCTTCTCTGCAAAGTACTCACGGTAGATATATACAGCTCGCTTTGCCTCTTCCTCCGGGAGTCCCAGGAAATTCATGAAGCTCTCCATCAGCGGCGGGCCGATGAATCGCTCCAGCGGCAGCACGCTCTCCTCCGGGATCTGGTAATGAGCCAGCGTGTACCGCACGGAATTCAAGATTCCCGGGGCAGACTCCGTGAGGGTGCCGTCCAGGTCAAATAACAGATAATGATAAGAGTCCTTCATGCAAAAACTCCTTCTCTCAGGATGGTACAGGCCTCCGCACGGTTCTGTCCATACGAAGGCCTGGTTCTCTGCTCCTTCATCAGCAGATCACTTTGCTTCCAGCGTCACTTTCACATCCTCGAATCCTTCACCGGAAAGAGTCACTGTGATCTCACCGGCTTCACCGGTTCCGCGGATGGCTGCACGCAGTCTGCCGAAGAACGGACGCGCCGTCGTATCATAGTAATTCTCTTCCGATTCCGGATCGGCACTGCCAAAGCCTGCCAGTTCGCCGGCTCCGGCTACAGAGATGCTGATCGGCGTCGTGCACTCCGGATTCATTCTGCCGGCTGCATCCTGCATGCAGATCTCGACATATCCGATATCGGTACCATCTGCCGGGATGCAGTTCACATCAGCTGCAGCGACGATCTTACATGCAGCATCTGCGGTTTCGAGCACATCTCTTCCAACCTCGACGCCATCCTTCTTCGCAACAGCTTCGATTTTCCCGGCATGGTAAACTGTCTCAAAATCAGCAATATATTCCTTGCGGGTTCCGACCGCTGCCGTTCCCTGAGAAATACCGTTAATGAACAGTTCCACCTCATCTGCATCGGCATACACTTCAATCTTCACCGGCTTGCCTTCGCACCCGGTAAAGGTCCAGCTTCTGATGCTGTCAGTCGAACGCCATTTCGTCATATTCACCTTCTGTCCGAAATGTTCCGGATGCTGAACAGCGATGTACGGAGCCGTTCTGCCGCCCCAGATGATCTGTCTCCAGTAAGCAATCGGCTGTGCATCACCCAGAAGATCCAGATCACCACAGTAGGCAGCCTTCAGCGGATAGGAGCCGTAGAAACTCTGCTGCACATCCTCGCCATACGTGATTTTTCCGATTCCTGCTTCACCAAGATAATCATATCCGGTCCAGTCAAAATCACCGATCACATACGGCAGTTCTTCCACCAGCGGCCAGTTGAAATCAAGATCGCCCGGATACGTCTCTGATCCCATGAACACCCGGTTCGGGTATTTCTCGTGATCCGTCTGATAGCGTGGAGCGGTGTAGTTATATCCCGTAATATCCACCTGGCCGGAAGCTTCGTTGACTGCTTTTCCGGAGGCCTCTCCGTTGCCGACGAGGGACATCACATCACCAAGCTGTGACATCATGCTGTTGATCTCCATCGCCTGCTCTTCGCCGCCTTCCCCTGCATTCTGCTGCATCGCAGAGACATCGATGCCCTGCGCGGCAAGGATCTCCCTGATGATCTGCGGCATGCGGTCCATCACGGCAAGCATGGTGTTCATGCTGTTCACGGTGAAACGGGTATCATCCTGTTCCCGCAGACGGTCTGAGAGCAGTTTCCCCCACTGATTGGAGAGCGGATTCCCGATCTCCGGAATCTCATTTCCGATCGAGTACAGAATCACACTCGGATGATTGAAATCCTTCTGGACCATGTGGTCGACCTCGAACTGCCACCAGTCGGTCATCTGCAGGCCGAAATCTCCTTCTACTTTTGTAGTCGTCCAGACATCTGCGAATTCATCCATGATGTACATGCCAAGTTTATCACAGGCTTCGATCATCCGGCGTCCCATCGGATAATGGGAACTCCGGATTGCATTGAAGCCCGCTTCTTTCAGCTTCCGGACACGCATCTCCTGTGCATGCGCATAGTCCGCCGCACCAGTGATCCCGCAGTCATGGTGGACACAGCCGCCGGCAAGCTTGACGACCTTCCCGTTGATCCGAAAACCTCTCTTTGCATCGACGCGGATCGTCCGGATACCGAAGGTTCCGCATTCCTCGTCTACAACTGTCTCACCATCTTTCAGCGTTGCGTGATAGGTGTAGAGATACGGATCCTCTGCATCCCAGGCGTGCGGCTTCTCCACCGTCATCCACTGCCGGTAAGTGCCGCTCTTCCCCTCGATCATGGTCACCTGCATGGTGTCTGAAGCAGCGACATGTCCATCTGCATCCAGCAGTTCGATCGTCAGCCAGGTATCTTTCACACCTGTGCCGCGGTACACAAGATCCGTATCCACGCGGACTGTCGCATAGTCGGCATCCAGATCCGTCGTTGCCAGCCGTACGCCGTCCGGTGCGATATGCAGCCGGTCTGCAACCATCAGGTTGACATCCCGGTAAATACCGCCGCCCGTATACCAGCGACCGCTCGGCAGATGATTGCGGACAGCAACTTTGATTTCATTTTCAGCCTGAAAATGAAGATAGTTTGTGATATCGACATAGAAGTTTCCGTAACCGTATGGATGCTTCGTGACAAAGACGCCGTTCACAAAGATATATGCATTCTGATAGACGCCCTCGAACTCAAGTGTATAGATCTTGTCCGGATCTTCCGGTGTAAACTTCTTCGTGTAAAAATAATTATCTGCATGGAAGAATCCGTTCCCGCTGTTCGTCGGTTCATCCGCACTTCGCGGTGCCTCGATCTCTGCATCATGCGGAAGCGTCACCGCCTTCGGCGGCTCCGGCTTTCCGAACAGGGCTGCCAGTGCACTTCCATCCCCGATATTGAACATCCATCCCTGGTTAAATTTCTGTTTCAGCATGTTATCTCTCCTAATCCCGTGAAAACAGGACCGGAAAGCCGCAGGCTCCCCGGTCCCACTTGTTACTGATCAGATATGATTTGCAACTTCAAAAGCATCCCAGATTGCGTACATGATATTGGATACCATCTTCGCATCACCAAGAAGGTAGATATCCGGGATCTCAAACTGCAGTGCATTGTACAGCTTGTTCTCTTCCTTGTAGCCGACGGCCAGGATGACGGAATCTGCAGCAAGCTTCTTCTCACCCTCAGCGTCTGTATAGGACAGGCAGCCATCTGCAAATCCGGTCACGCGGGCACCGCAGACAATGTCGACGCCGCTGTACGGAAGCAGTGCTTCCAGCATATCCTTATTCGCATGGCAGATCGGGCCATTGACCGCCATGATCTTGTCGAGTGCTTCTACAATTGTCACCTTCTTGCCGTGCTGTGCGAGCCACAGGGCAGTCTCGCAGCCGACCAGGCCGCCGCCGACGACAACTGTCGTCTCGCCTGGATCCTTCTCCTTCAGGAGAACCTGTGCAGCCGTGTAGGTGTGCGCGTCATCTCCGAGGGAGAATACCTTCGGCGCGGAACCGGTTGCAACGATCACCGTATCATAGGCATCTGATTTCGCCATCTCCTCGGTCACTTCGGTGTTCAGATGTACCGGTACGTTCAGGCGGACCAGCTCATTCTCATACCACTTCGCAAGTGCCAGATCGTCCTCCTTGAACTCCGGAGCACCACCAGGAAGCAGGTTGCCGCCAAGGGCGCTGCCCTTCTCGAAGAGTTCCGGCTTGTGGCCGCGGATCGCGAGGACTCTCGCTGCCTCGCAGCCTGCCACACCACCGCCGATGATCAGGACCTTCTTCGGCTTGATGATCGGGTTGTAGGCATATGCTCTTTCACGGGCTGCCTGCGGATTGACCGCACAGTTGATCATGGAGTATTCCTGGATCCGGCCCATGCAGCCTTCCTGACAGGAGATACACGGACGGATCTCCGACAGTCTCCCACTTCTGATCTTGTTGACGATATCCGGATCTGCCAGCAGCGGTCTGCCGAGACCGATCATATCACAATCGCCATTTTCAAGAGATGCAAGCGCCATATCCGGATTGTCCATACGACCTGCACAGATGACCGGGACATCCACGACATCCTTGACCATCTTGCAGTATTTGCGGTACAGGCCCTTCTCCTGGTACATTGGCGGGTGATTCCACCACCATGCATCGTAAGTGCCAACGTCCGTATCGAGCGCATCATAGCCGTAGCTCACCAGAAGCTTCGCAGCCTCAAGACCTTCCTCGATATCGCGGCCTTTCTCTTCAAATTCTTCGCCCGGCAGCGCGCCGACTCTCCAGTCCTTGATCATGCTCTTCACGCTGAAACGCAGAATCACCGGGAAGTCCTTGCCGCAGCGGCTCTTGATCTCCTCGACGATCTCCTTTGCAAAACGGAGACGATTCTCAAGGGATCCGCCGTACTCATCATCTCTCTGGTTGAACAGGGAGATCGCAAACTGGTCGAGCAGATATCCCTCATGAACTGCATGGATATGCACGCCGTCAAAGCCTGCTCTCTTTGCATTATAAGCGCCATCACCGAAGGACTTCACCAGGTAGTGAATCTCATCGACGGTCAGCGGACGACAGGTGCGGTCCAGCCATCTGTGCGGAATCGGGCTCGGCGCGACCGGCGGGAAATCACCCAGGTTTGTCGGAATGGTCACACGGCCGAAGCCTGCGGACATCATCAGGAACATCTTTGCGCCATACGCATGGACACGCTCTGTCATCTCTTTCGATGTCCGGATGAAATGTACCGGGTTGAACACCGAGTTCGGGACGTTCGGCATACTCGGTTTCTCGACCTTGAGGTCGGAAAATGTCACGCCGGTCACGATCAGGCCTGTACCGCCCTTTGCACGCTCGGTATAGTAGTCAATACCTCTCTGGTTCCAGCCGCCGTTCTCATCGGACAGTCCCAGCGGTCCCATCGGTGCCATCACATAGCGGTTCTTGATGGTCACATTCCCGATCTTGATCGGGGTAAACAGTTTTTCATACTTCATGCTTAACCTTCTCCTTCTATATTTTTCAGTTCCTAAGAGAACTGAAGATTCCTGCTTTACCGGATCTTCGGGAAGTTCATAAATACCCATTTCCCCGGTGCTTCTTTCACATAATAGAAATTATATTCCTCATTGCCATTGACATTGAAATCATCATCGAGTGTCTCAATGGTGACGACCAGGATGATCTCCGAGAGATTCACCGGCACGACCCTGTACGTCTCTTTCCCTTTGTAGATGTCGAGTCCGCCATCAGCCGGGGACACATAGATCTTTCCGTCATCTGTGATGTGGTACATCTCTCCCATGTTGATCAGCTGTTCGCACATATCCTCGGAGAAATATTCGCGCATCTTCGCTTTCAGTTCATCGACGGAAGCGAAATCCTCCACCCTGTAGAATTCTCTGCCGTATTCATCATCATAGTTTTCCAGCTTCTCAGAATGATCGAAGTTCAGAGAACTCATCCAGAACCAGTCCGCAACATGTGTTGCATTCTGGTAGGCAGACCTGACGTTCTTCTTTGCAGCAGCATAATCCGTCCCGTTCTGGCGGAGAGATGTCTTCATCTGCTTCGCGATGGTTTTCACATAGGACAGCTGTGCCTTCGGATAGGTGATGGTGAAGCCCAGCTCATAATCGCCGTAGAAATAGACATAGGTGTAATCGTATTTCTTGCCATTTTTCGAGAAATAACTGCAGTATGTCTTCCCATCCGTGTGCTTGATCGTCTTCGTATCCGCTCCGATCATCTCGCCGTAGGTGAAGCCTGTGTACTCCAGCACGTTGAAACCACCCCAGATGGCGATCTTCAGATCTCTCCCTGCATATGTCATCGTCACGCCGTCGCCGTTTTCAGACTCCGTCAGATTCTTGAACGGCTTCGGATAGAGGACATCGAAACCAAAACGGGCATTGTGATAATTCACGTAATTCACGGCAGCTTCGGCTGTATCCGCCATGCAGAAACAAACAGCCAGAATCAATGCAAGAACGAGGGACAGGTGGCGAACCATTTTCTTCATGTTATGCTCCTTTCCTGGCACTGTCAGATATATGAACACCTTACTCGATCACGTAATAAGACAGGATCACCGCATCCGGCTTTCTGGTCGCTTTACAGATGAAGATATGCTTCTCCATCCATTCAAGACTCCGGTCGAACACCTCAAAAGTTGGCTTTGTCGCAAAATAATACAGGGAAGGATCCACAAACCCTCCATTCTTCACGATTTCAGCATATTCATCCGGCACGGTGCGGATTCCGTTGTTCTCGATATAAAAACTTCTGTCATCGTCAAGCTTCACGCCATAACGCGCTGACAGTTCGCATGTGCCATTCGGCCGGATCACCTGAGAATCCACCCCGCCCGGCAGAACAATGCCGTTAAAAGCTTCACCAAAAAGATCTTCCCCCTTTACCGTCCCGGAGGTAATCGGAATCAGCTGTCTTCTGCCATTCACCTCATCCTGGCCGATCACGATCGGCGTATCTACAGCTACCGATATTTCAAACAAAAGTCTCATATCAATCACCTTCTATTACGAAATGAAACAACAATACACTTGCCCATGGCATGATCCCGTACTCGTTCAGGGATTATACAATATTATATTCCTGCAGAGATTATTCGTCAACGAAAAAGGGCCTCTCAAACAGAGTTATCACCCGTCTGAGAGGCCTGTGTTTCAATTGTCTTACAGATTATTCGTCGATATCTTTCCCTGCAAGAAGTTTATATGCTTCTTTGTACTTTTCAACGGTCTTGTCAATGACTTCCTGTGGGAGCAGGTAGTCAGAATCCGGGTTGGCTGTAAGCCAGTCGCGGACATACTGCTTGTCGAAGGACGGCTGGCCCTGTCCCGGCTTGTAGCCTTCGAGCGGCCAGAAGCGGGAAGAATCCGGTGTCAGCATCTCATCACCCAGAACCACGTTGCCCTCCTCGTCAAGACCGAATTCGAACTTGGTATCTGCGATGATGATACCGCGGGTCAGCGCATAATCAGCACACTTCTTGTACAGTGTGATCGTGTAATCACGAAGCTTCGCAGCATACTCCTCACCCTTGCCCGGGAACTTCTTTTCAAGCACTTCGATGCTCTTCTCGTAGGAGATGTTCTCGTCGTGCTCGCCATATTCTGCCTTTGTAGACGGTGTGTAGATCGGTTCCGGCAGCTTGTCGGACTCCACCAGGCCCTCCGGCAGCGTGATGCCGCACACGGTTCCATTCTCCTGATAGCTCTTCCAGCCGGATCCGGTGATATAGCCACGGACGATGCACTCGACCGGCAGCATGGTCAGCTTCTTTGCCATGGTGCTGCGGCCGGCAAAGTTTTCATTCCGGAAGAACTCCGGCATGTCGTTCACATCGGTGGAAATGACGTGATTCGGTACGATGTCCGTGGTCATGTCAAACCAGAACTTCGACATCTGGGTCAGAACCTTGCCCTTGTCCGGAACCAGGTTCTTCAGGATGTGGTCATAAGCGGAGATCCGGTCTGTGACAACCAGAATCAGCGCATCGCCGGTATCATAGATTTCGCGGACTTTTCCTTCCGCAATCGGTGCATATGTCTGCATGCGTATCCTCCTGTGCTTTCTATGTGTGATAAATGCTCACGTTCTTTATCTCTGTGCAGGTTCCTGTCATTACTTCGCGATCAGGTTCAGGATCTTTCCCTTCACGTAGATGACCTTGACGATGTTCTTGCCTTCCACGTTCTTGGCAATGTTCGGAACCTCAAGTGCTTTCGCAACAGCGCTCTCCTGTTCCTCATCCGGTGTCAGTTCGACGGTTCCCTTCACCTTGCCGTTCACCTGTACGCCGATCTCGATGGTATCTTCCTTAGTCAGTTCCTCATCGTATGTCGGCCAGGATTCAAATGCCAGTGTGCTTTCCGCTGCCGCAACGCCTTCTTCTACCGTGCTGCCGTGCAGGATTGCCCAGATCTCCTCACCGATGTGCGGTGCGATGCAGGAAAGCATCTTGATGTAGCCTTCCGCATATTCAAGCGGGCACTTCTCCTTCTGTGCGGTATTCAGGAAGATCATCATCTGCGAGATGGCGGTATTGAAACCAAGCTCCTCAAAGTCATTTGTGACCTTCTTGACGGTCTGGTGGTAGATCTTGGTGAGCTTACCATCATTTTCTTTCGTGATATTGGCCGGATCCGTGAAATAGTTCCAGACGCGGGCAAGGAATCTTCTTGCCCCCTCGACGCCCTGCTTGCTCCACGGCTTGCTTGCCTCGAGCGGTCCCATGAACATCTCATAGAGACGCAGCGTATCCGCACCGTAATCACGCACAATATCGGACGGATTCACGGCAAATTCCGGATAGCGCTTGCCCATCTTGATGCCGTTCTCACCGAGGATCATGCCCTGGTGAACCAGCTTCTGGAATGGCTCCTTGACCGGTGAATAGCCTTCGTTGTAAAGGAAGCGGTTCCAGATTCTCGAATATATCAGGTGACCGACTGCATGCTCTGGCCCGCCGATATAGAGGTCAACCGGCAGCCAGTGCTCGAGCAGCTCTTTATTTGCAAATTCGTTGTCATTGTTCGGATCAATATAACGGAAATAATACCAGCTGGATCCTGCAGAACCCGGCATCGTGGAAGTCTCACGGGTACCTACGAGGCCGTTATGCTCGTAGTGCTTCCACTCGGTCGCATTCTCAAGCGGAGCCTTGCCGTTCTTGCCCTTGTAATCATCAAGCTCCGGCAGTACCAGCGGAAGCTCGTCGTCATCGAGCACCCGGATTGTGCCGTCC
>CACZQN010000004.1 GCA_902783375.1 uncultured Lachnospiraceae bacterium
GTCCAATTTCCGTGAAGGTCTGGACGTTCTGGAGTATTTCGTTTCCGCACATGGTGCCAGAAAAGGTCTTTCCGATACTGCTCTTCGTACAGCAGACTCCGGTTACCTGACAAGACGTCTCGTCGATGTCTCTCAGGATCTGATCATCCGTGAGCCGGACTGCTCCGTCGGCAAAGAGGAACTTCCGGGCATGTGGGTAACCGCATTCATGGATGGAAAGGAACTGATCGAATCTCTCGAGGAGAGAATCACCGGTCGTGTATCCTGCGAGACCATCTATGATGATAACGGGGAGATGATTGTCAAGCGCAATCACATGATTACCCCGAAGAGAGCAGCAAGAATCTGTGCGAAGAAGGAGATCATCGAAGCAGGTGTCAATGCGAAGGTGAAGATCCGTACCGTCCTGACCTGCCGTTCCCACATCGGTGTCTGTGCAAAGTGCTACGGTTCCAACATGGCAACCGGTCAGCCGGTGCAGGTTGGTGAGGCTGTCGGTATCATCGCTGCACAGTCCATCGGTGAGCCGGGTACACAGCTGACCATGAGAACCTTCCATACCGGTGGTGTCGCCGGTGGCGATATCACACAGGGTCTTCCGCGTGTCGAGGAACTTTTTGAGGCAAGAAAGCCGAAGGGTCTTGCGATCATCTCGGATATTGCCGGAAAAATCATGCTCCGCGATACGAAGAAGAAGAGAGAGGTTGTCGTTACCAACGATGAGACCGGTGAATCCAAGACCTACCTGATCCCGTACGGATCCAGAATCAAGGTATATGATGACCAGGTCATCGAAGCCGGTGATGAGCTGACAGAAGGTAGTGTCAACCCGCACGATATCCTGAAGATCAAGGGTGTCCGTGCCGTTCAGGATTATATGCTCCGCGAAGTGCAGCGTGTATATCGTCTGCAGGGCGTGGAAATCAACGATAAGCACATCGAGATGATCGTGCGCCAGATGCTGAAGAAAGTCCGGATTGAGACACAGGGCGATACCGAGTATCTGCCGGGTTCCATGGTCGATATTCTGGAATATGAAGATCTGAACGCACAGCTCGAGGAAGAGGGCTTCGAGAAGGCAGAAGGCAAGCAGATCATGCTTGGTATCACCAAGGCATCTCTTGCAACCAACTCCTTCCTGTCCGCTGCTTCCTTCCAGGAGACCACCAAGGTTCTGACGGAAGCTGCCATCAAGGGTAAGATCGATCCGCTGATCGGTCTGAAGGAGAACGTCATTCTCGGTAAGCTGATTCCGGCCGGAACCGGTATGAAGTATTACCGTTCCGTCAAACTCGACTCTGATGAGAATGCTGAATACTACAGCGACTATGATCTCACAGACAGTTATGATGACCACAATGCATTCGAGGGCGGCTATGAAGATATGAGCGCTGACGCCCAGGATGATGCAGAAGGTTTTACAGAGGACTTTGCTGATGCACCGGATACTGTAGAGGGCGACTTCAAAGATCAGGGTGCAGCAGAAGAGGACGATGCGTTCGAAGAAGATGTACTTGGTACAGATGATGAGAACGAAGAGGGCTGAGAAGCTGTAGAACGTTCGCAAATGGAAGTATAAGAATAACAGAGGCTGCCGCATTTGCAGGTGATATCTCAGATATCACAGCAAAGGCGGCAGCCTCTGTTTCTCTGTTTGTTTCGACCTTTTGTCTGCGGATTGGTGTTCTTATACCTATCAGCTGTTCCGATTTTCAAATGCTTTTGCAATTTGTGCATAACAATTGCGTGCGCTTTCGATGTCTTCAGAGGTGATGCTGTTGCCTGAACCATATCTCGCGCGTATATAGAGTGCACGAAGATCAGAAGAGGCGGTGTCCTTGAGATCCGCTGGTTCGGCATGCTGAATATCTGCTGAAGTCATGGCAGGTGCAAGCTTCATGCCTTTGCTGGTCAGGAGACGGAGATACTTGCGGTAGATGTGACGGATCTCAGAGGCAGGAGAGCGCTTTGGAGTGGCCTGTTTTCTGCGACGGAAAAGGTTCCTGGGATCAGGGAGAGAGTTTTCCGCAGCGAATTCCTCAGTTTCTTCGTAATCTGACAAGCTTTCATTCTCTTGCTTCCTGCCTTTTCGAATCAGGTGAATGACAAACCACAGAAGCAGAATGACAACGATGGCGGCCAGGACATAGAGCAGGATCATCTGCCAGCCTTCCGGAAGATCGATGCCGGAATATGCAGGGGCAGGGGCAGGGGCGGCTGCCTCACCGGTTTCTTCCTGAAACTCTGGTATGAAGATCTCGGATTCAGATGAATCATATTCAAAAACCGGTTCTTCTGCCGGACCTTCCCGGTCAAAGAGACCGACCAGGAATCGTCCGATCTTCAGCAGCAGCCATGCAACCGGTGTCAGGATTAGTCGGATCAGTGGCAGCGAACCCTTCAGGATAGAGAACACGAGAAAAGATGCGATGGCAGCAAAGGTAGGAAATAAAAAGGTTGTTCCCAGGTTCAGCAGTTTCCAGTGCCGGTCCATGTCAACGACCATCCGCATGATGCGGAGCGAATAGATGGCACAGAACAGGAAACCGATCAGCCAGTACATGGCCGCAAGGGAGAAGAAAAGTCCCGGGTTCATCACGCTGTTAGCCATATTGGCAAGGTAGATCAATAAGCAGGCAAGCAGTGGAATCCGGATGCGGCTCTTATACTCATCAGCCGTCAGGTAAAAGCGACCGGAAGTTAAGAATAAGATAACATAGGCAGATACCGCTGCGAACGAGATCAGGGAAGGTACGGAGGCCGCTTCCCCGAACAGTGCAGGAAAGAGAACAATAGCCGAGAATACAGCGAGCTCTGGAACCAGGGAAAAGATGAACCGGAAGATCCCGATCTGTGCCTGTACCGGAGCGGTCGCAACGAACAGGGAAACAAGAAAAGCAAGCAACGCAAACAGAACCGCCAGCCTCTGGTCCAGATGGACAGGAGGCAGGAGGCTGACAAAGCAGAAGAAGAGGCAGATATCGCCGGTCAGGCGGCTTGCGGTGGTTGATTTCATATGTCTGCGTCCAGTGTCAGGACCGGATGGCCGGAATGAATCCGGAGTTCATCCAGAAGTGACTGATAGGAAGTTTCAACAGTTTCATCGAAAGGATCCGGGGTCAGGATGATCAGGCTGGTGTCGGTGATCCGTTCCTCGGTGCAGCTCTGTAACAGGGATTCAAAGCTATGATATCCGACCAGACGGGAGAGACCGATTCTGCGGAGAAGCGTGTGCAGATGCGTGCGTCCAAGCCCTTCCGGCAGGCTGAAAAGGTCGCCGTTGGAGCGAAGTGCATAGGGAATCTTGCGTGATTCCAGAAGTTCGCAGGTCCCGCGTACGAGCTGCATCAGCTTTTCCATCTGTCCCTTTCCGGTCCGGTCCATATTGACCAGAATCATGGCGGTCTGATCTGTCGTGTGATCCTGCTGCCGCACCATGAGGTGGCCGGCTTTTGCCGTGGCCATCCAGGAGATCTGTTTCATGGGCTCTCTGCCGGTGTAGTCCCGGTACCCCGAGATCATGCCGGGGTCTTCATGCAGAAAGCGTCTGACAGAGACGTCGCCCAGAAAACCGCCCAGTGTGCGGGTGAGTTCAGCAGGGGCGGCAGCAGCGGTGCATACGATGCTGATACCGATATCGTCTGAGTGAACGATCTGCCGGAGACCGAGCAGATCACCCATTTCGAGATAGTATCTGCCCAGTTCGTGCATGCCCCGGTCGTTCAGCTTCAGATGCACCTTTCCGCGAAATTGTCTGTGCGGGAGCAGATACATCCGGTGATGGATCCGAAGACCGGCCACGTCACGGGTGGCATAGCGCTTCTCCCATTCGGGAGACTCTGCCAGTTTGACCGCGTCCGTAAACTGAAGGCTGAAGCCGGCGGAGAGAATGGGCAGGCTGCTCACATTCTGAACGGTATAGCGGAGAGTGATGATCTCTTCCGGTTCGACCAGGGTCATGTCTGCATCGAGCTGTACACGCATCCGCCTGAAACGGCTGTTCAGACTGATCCATTCGAGGACGATCAGGATCAGAATCGAGCATGTCAGGATAAAAGCAATCATGGTTCCTCCGTCTGTATCAGATCTTTTCAAGCGGAACCGGAATCTCATCCAGAACATTCCGGATATAGCGGCGGGAATCGAGGTGGGAATTCTCCTGCAGGATGATTCTGTGCGCGAGTGTTGCTTCAGCTTCCGCCTTGATATCCTCAGGAATGACGTAGTCACGCCCGGAGATGGCTGCCCGGATCTGGCTTGCGCGGTAAAGGGCCAGGGCGCCTCTCGTGGAGACCCCGGTCTGAACCAGGGAATTCTTTCTGGTTTCTTCAATAATATTCATCAGATATTCTGCAAGTTCATCCGAAACCTGTACTTCCGGGAAAGCCTTTCGCGCAGCCAGAATCTCATCCGGCCCTGCAACCTGCGCCAGATCGGCAAGAAGATCTTTGCTGTCAGGCCTTCTGAGGACCGAGATTTCCTGTCCTCTTGTCATGTATCCGAGCGACAGGCGCATGAAGAAGCGGTCAAGCTGTGCTTCCGGCAATGGAAATGTCCCGAAGGATTCGATCGGGTTCTGCGTCGCCATGACGAGATACGGTTCTTCCATCGGGAAGGTTTTGCCGTCGACGGAGATCTGTTTTTCTTCCATGACTTCCAGCAGAGCCGACTGGCTCCGGGGCGTGGCGCGGTTGATCTCATCCGCAAGTACGACCT
The DNA here is from genome assembly GCA_902783375.1 of uncultured Lachnospiraceae bacterium. Taxonomy (GTDB): domain Bacteria; phylum Bacillota; class Clostridia; order Lachnospirales; family Lachnospiraceae; genus Catonella. The sequence continues at coordinate 4,717 of CACZQN010000004.1, forward strand.
GCGCGAAAAGCGGTCCGGGCCGGAACTCGAATTCGCCGGTCTTCTGATTATAGAAGTGGATTCCGGTCAGATCCGACGGGAGCAGATCCGGTGTGAACTGGATGCGCCTGAAATCACCGCCGATGCTCTTGGCAAATGCCCGGAGAAGCATCGTTTTGCCGGTGCCCGGCAGGTCCTCCAGCAGGATGTGGCCGCCGGCGATCAGGCAGATCACCGCCTGCTCGATTACATCGTCCTTGCCGATGATGATCTTCGCGCAGTTCTCTGTGATCTTCTTCTTTAAGCTGACAAACTGTTCTGTGTTCATATCTGTATCCCTCTGAAAATGCTGTCTTGATCGAAACTGATTTCTATTGTATTCCGCGGGTATCCTTTTTTCAAGAGATGTTTTGGACGGAAGGTTTTGTCCGGGATATATTTTTCAAGGTATACTTGACAGACTCGGATTTTTCATATATACTGATCTGGTCTGCGACCTCGTAGATGTTTTTTGGTGTGGGTAAGACATCAGAAACACCCGGAAGGGTTGCGGCATAAAATATTTGAAGAAGGAGGTGAAATCAATGCCAACTTTTAATCAGCTCGTCAGAAAAGGAAGACAGACCATCGCTAAGAAGTCTACTGCTCCTGCTCTGCAGAGAGGCGTGAACTCTCTGAGAAAGACGACGATCGAGCACTCTTCTCCGCAGAAGAGAGGTGTCTGCACAGCAGTCAGAACAGCAACACCGAAGAAGCCGAACTCCGCGCTTCGTAAGATCGCCAGAGTACGTCTTTCCAACGGTATCGAGGTTACGAGTTATATTCCGGGTGAAGGCCACAACCTTCAGGAGCATAGCGTCGTTCTCATCCGTGGCGGCAGAGTTAAGGACCTTCCTGGTACCAGATATCACATCATTCGTGGTACCCTTGATACCGCTGGTGTGGCGAAGAGACGCCAGGCCCGCAGTAAGTATGGTGCGAAGAGACCGAAAGATGCGAAATAATTTCGGATGATCGCGAAGTGATGTGGATCAGGATTTAAGGATTAAAAGTGCCGGATTGATTTTACTGTTTGTAAATAGTCCTGGCACGAACACGAAAAACCTGCGGGAGATTCCCGCGGCTCGTGAGTACCTGAGAATCTGTGATCAGAATTCTGTTTAAGGAGGGAAGAAACGTGCCACGTAAAGGACATATTGTAAAAAGAGATGTTCTGGCAGACCCGATCTACGGCAGCAAGCTGGTGACCAAACTGATCAACCAGATCATGCTGGATGGTAAGAAGGGTGTTGCACAGAAGATCGTCTACGGTGCATTTGCAAGAGTTGAAGAGAAGACCGGCAAGGGCGCTGTAGAAGCTTTCGAGGAAGCTATGAACAACATCATGCCTGTTCTGGAAGTCAAGGCAAGACGTATCGGCGGTGCTACTTATCAGGTACCTGTCGAGGTCAGACCGGAGAGAAGACAGGCTCTTGCGCTCAGATGGCTGACCACCTACTCCCGTGCGAGAGGTGAGAAGACTATGGAGGAGCGCCTTGCGAACGAGATCATGGATGCCATCAACAATACCGGTTCTGCTGTAAAGCGGAAAGAGGATATGCACAAGATGGCAGAAGCAAACAAGGCATTTGCTCACTATCGCTGGTAATTCAGTCATTGAGTATATGTTTGTCGTTGCTCCCTGACATGAATGAACGAGATAGGAGGGAATTACTTGGCCCAGAGAGAATATCCTTTGGAAAGAACCAGAAACATCGGTATTATGGCTCATATCGATGCAGGTAAGACCACGCTGACAGAGCGTATCTTATTCTACACTGGTGTTAACTATAAGATCGGTGATACCCATGAAGGTACTGCTACCATGGACTGGATGGCCCAGGAGCAGGAGAGAGGTATCACGATTACATCTGCGGCGACCACCTGTCATTGGACCCTCGAGAAAGAGGGCAAGCCGATGCCAGGTGCGCTGGAGCACAGAATCAACATCATCGATACACCGGGACACGTTGACTTCACCGTCGAAGTTGAGCGTTCCCTCAGAGTCCTTGATGGTGCAGTCGGTGTCTTCTGCGCAAAGGGCGGCGTTGAGCCACAGTCTGAGAACGTATGGCGTCAGGCTGACCAGTACAACGTACCTCGTATGGCATTTATCAACAAGATGGATATCCTTGGCGCAAACTTCTATGGCGCTGTCGAGCAGATCAAGACCAAGCTCGGCAAGAACCCGGTAGTTCTGCAGCTGCCGATCGGCAAAGAGGATACTTTCAAGGGTGTTGTCGACCTGTTTGAGATGAAGGCCTATGTCTTCGAAGGCGATAAGGGCGAAAACATCATCGTCGGTGACATTCCGGAAGATATGGTTGATGACTGCGAGCTGTACCGTCAGGAACTCATTGAGAAGTGCTGCGAGCTCGACGACGATCTCATGATGCAGTACCTCGAAGGTGAGGAACCGTCTGTTGCTGATATGAAGGCAGCACTGAGAAAGGGTACCATCGCCGGTACCGCAATTCCGGTCTGCTGTGGTTCCGCATACAGAAACAAGGGTGTTCAGAAGCTCCTCGATGCAGTGCTTGAGTACATGCCTGCACCGACCGATATCCCGGACATCCAGGGTGTGGATATGAATGGCAACGAAGTTGTCAGACACAGTTCTGATTCCGAGCCTTTCTCCGCACTTGCATTCAAGATTATGACTGACCCGTTTGTCGGTAAGCTTGCATTCTTCCGTGTGTATTCCGGTGTCCTGAAGTCCGGTTCCTACGTTCTGAATGCAACCAAGGGCAGAAAAGAGCGTGTCGGCCGTATCCTTCAGATGCATGCAAATAAGAGAACTGAGCTGGAAGAGGTCTTCTCCGGTGATATCGCTGCTGCTGTCGGTCTCAAGGAGACCGGTACCGGTGATACGATCTGCGATGAGCAGCATCCGGTTATCCTCGAGTCCATGGAGTTCCCGGAGCCGGTTATCGAGCTCGCAATCGAGCCGAAGACCAAAGCCGGCCAGGGCAAGCTTGGCGAAGCGCTTGCAAAGCTTGCAGAAGAAGATCCGACCTTCCGCGCACATACCGACCAGGAGACTGGCCAGACCATCATTGCCGGAATGGGCGAGCTGCATCTGGATATCATCGTAGACCGTCTGCTGCGTGAGTTCAACGTTGAAGCAAACGTCGGCGCACCGCAGGTTGCCTACAAAGAAGCGATCACCAAAGCCTGCGACGTCGAAGCAAAGTATGTCAGACAGTCCGGTGGACGTGGTCAGTATGGACATTGTAAAGTCAAGTTCGAGCCGCTCGATGTCAACTCCGCAGAAACCTTTACCTGCGAGTCCACCGTCGTCGGTGGTGCGATTCCGAAGGAATACATCCAGCCGATCTTCGATGGTATCGAGGAAGCAACCAAGGCAGGTATCCTTGGCGGATTCCCGGTCATCGGTGTGCATGCGAACGTCTATGATGGTTCCTACCATGAGGTCGACTCCTCCGAGATGGCTTTCCATGTTGCCGGTTCTATGGCAATGAAGGAAGCGATGCAGAAGGGTGCTTCTGTTCTCGTTGAGCCGATCATGAAGGTCGAAGTTACCATGCCGGAAGAGTACATGGGCGACGTTATCGGTGATATCAACTCCCGTCGTGGCCGTATCGAAGGTATGGAAGACATCGGCGGTGGTAAGATGGTCAAGGGCTTCGTTCCGCTGGCTGAGATGTTCGGTTATGCAACCGACCTCAGAAGCCGTACCCAGGGCCGTGGTAACTACTCCATGTTCTTCGATCACTATGAGCAGGTTCCGAAGAATGTCCAGGATAAGGTTCTTTCCGCAAAGACCGGAAAGTAATCTTCATTCCGCGAATATAATTTTGCGTTTACAAATGAGACCATTTGTAGTATAATTGCATTTACTGGAGACGAAGGGTCTTCATAAGCTTAATAAGGAGGAATAATCCAATGGCAAAAGCAAAGTTCGAAAGAACAAAACCACATTGCAATATCGGCACCATCGGTCACGTTGACCATGGTAAGACCACTCTGACTGCTGCTATCACCCTCGTTCTCTCCAAGAGACTCGGTGGCCAGGCTGTCGCATTCGATCAGATCGACAAGGCTCCGGAAGAGAGAGAAAGAGGTATCACCATTTCCACCGCTCACGTTGAGTATGAGACCGAGCATCGTCACTACGCTCACGTGTACTGCCCGGGCCATGCTGACTATGTCAAGAACATGATCACCGGTGCTGCTCAGATGGATGGTGCTATCCTGGTTGTTGCAGCTACTGATGGTGTTATGGCTCAGACAAAGGAGCACATCCTTCTGTCCCGTCAGGTAGGCGTTCCTTACATCGTTGTATTCCTGAACAAGTGCGACATGGTTGACGATCCGGAGCTCATCGAGCTCGTCGAGATGGAAGTCACCGAGCAGCTTGAAGAGTACGGCTTCGAAGGCTGCCCGATCGTTAAGGGTTCTGCTCTGAAGGCTCTTGAGGATCCGGACGGCGAGTGGGGCGACAAGATCATGGAGCTTATGGATACAGTTGACAGCTATATTCCGGATCCGGTTCGTGACACAGATAAGCCGTTCCTGATGCCTGTCGAGGACGTCTTCACCATCACTGGTCGTGGTACCGTTGCTACCGGCCGTGTTGAGAGAGGTACTCTGCATCTGAACGATCCTCTTGAGATCGTAGGTGGTCGTGAAGAGAACCGTACAACCGTTACAACCGGTATCGAGATGTTCCGTAAGCTCCTCGATGAGGCTGAGGCTGGTGATAACATCGGCTGCCTGCTTCGTGGTGTAAACCGTGACGAGATCGAAAGAGGACAGGTCCTCTGCAAGCCGGGCACCGTTACCTGCCATAAGAAGTATACCGCTCAGGTTTACGTTCTTACCAAGGACGAGGGTGGCCGTCATACACCGTTCTTCAACAACTATCGTCCGCAGTTCTATTTCAGAACAACTGACGTGACTGGTGTTGTTACTCTTCCGGCTGGCACAGAGATGTGCATGCCTGGCGATAACGTTGAGATGACCATCGAGCTCATCCATCCGATCGCTATGGAGCAGGGTCTTTCCTTCGCTATCCGTGAAGGTGGCCGTACTGTAGGTTCCGGCAGAGTTGTTACCATCATCGAGTAATTTTATCTCGCTGATAGGTTAAAGCCAGAATTTCCGCCCCGGGATGCAAATCCCGGGGCGTTTTTCTTTTGTCTTGACATTTCGCGGAATCCGCTATATTCTTTAGGTGGGATATCCCACCATAGAACATGGAGGCTGACATGGAAGAGATCATTCGCGAGTATGATGCAAAACTTGATTCTAAAAAGAGACTGACATTACGAGATGCAGCATATGATTACTATCATGTATCTGTGCTGCCTGACCAGAGAATTCTGCTGGAGCCAAGAATCCTGACAGTACCATTTGAAGTTTCCGGAAAGACATTGGAGATGATGGACAGATCTATTGATCATATGAAGCAGGGAATTGTATCACAATCACTGGATCTTAGCGAATTTGAGGAGTGACAATGTATCAGATACATCTTGGAATACCAGAGATGGAAGAATTGTGGAACAGACTTTGCGCGAAGCATAAGGATGGATCTGCAAATAAAGACGAGGAAAAACTCCGGAGCAAAATGGGAAAGGCAATGCGACATCTGGCAGAGAACCCGCGTTATCCCGGTTTGCATTCTCATGAAATAACAGCACTTACTGCGCGTTATGGACAGAGAGTGTGGGAGTCTTATCTTGAGAATGATACACCAAAAGCCGGACGTATTTTCTGGTGTTATGGCCCGAACCAAGGAGATATCACGATTATAGGTCTGGAACCACACCCAGATGATAAATCGAATGCCTATCGAAAAGTAACGTTGTCTTCTACGGGAAAAGAGATTCTATGAAGTTCTCAGTTTTAACGATGTTTCCGGATCACTTTCATGATTTCAGAACTTTCCCGATCCCGGCGAGAGCAGAGAAAAGTGGAAATGCTGAGATTCAGATCGTGGATATCCGGGAGTTTGCAGGTGGAAGTTTCCGTCATATCGATGATTCGCCATACGGCGGTGGGGCAGGAATGATTATGCGTGTAGAGCCTGTGGTGAAGGCGCTGCGATCAGTGACAGATCATGCAAGTGGGAAAGATGCGAAGAAACCGCATATCATCCTTTTTGCACCGACAGGGAAGCAGTATACCCAGGCAGATGCCAGAAGACTGGCAGAAGAAGAACACCTGATTCTCCTGTGCGGGCACTATGAAGGAATGGATGCCAGAGTCTATGACTATGCAGATGAAGTGATCTCTCTTGGGGATTATATTCTGTCCGGCGGGGAACTGGCATCGATGATTCTGATGGATTCGATCATTCGTCTTCTGCCGGGGAATCTGAGGAAAGAAAGCACAGAGGATGAGTCCTTTGAACATGGCCTGCTGGAATATCTTCAGTATACCAGGCCTGCGGAGTTTGAAGGAAAGAGAGTGCCGGATGTGCTGCTCTCGGGGAACCATGAAGAGATCAGAAAATGGCGGGAAGAGCAGTCATTGATGTTGACAAGAGAGACGAGACCGGATCTCTATGAAGCATACATGAAGAGAAAAGAGAAAGGTGCGGACAAATAACTTGTCTGCACCTTTTGTGATTTACCGAAGAAAGAACCGCAGCAGTGCGACGAGGATTCCGACGCAGAATCCGCCGAAGACCTGGACCGGTGTGTGGCCGACGAATTCCTTCAGTTTCTGCTCCGGTGTGAGGGAACCATCATCGAGCTTGTTGAACATCTCAAGGGTGTCCATCATCTCGTTGATGATCTTGGCCTGCTTGCCGGTTTCGAGCCGGACGCCGTGTGCATCGTGCATCACGACAGCCGCAAGCAGGAACATAACAGCAAAGACAGGGGAGTCAAAGCCGCATTTGAGGCCTGTTGTCAGGGCTGCAGCGGTCATGGTCGCAGAGTGTGCGGACGGCATGCCACCGTCTCCGATGAGCCGTCTGAAATCAATGCCGTGATTGATGATCGCATGAATGATCGTCTTTGTTACCTGGGCGACACACCAGGCGATCACAGCGGTGATCAGCACTTCGTTGTGAAAAAAAGTATAAAAAGCATCAGCCATCCTGATCACTTCCTTCCAAGAATGGGCTTTGAAACATGCAGGTCAAAGAAATGAATCACCGGTCCGAGACAGAATGCACTGATGATCGTACCGAGACCAACCAGGCCGCCAGCCAGGAAACAGACCAGCGCACAGCCGGCATCTGTGATCATTCTCGCCCAGAAGTAGGGAAGCTTTCTGATCTTCTCGTTCATGATGATCGAAAGTGCATCATAGGGTGCGACGCCCATATCCGCCTGCTGGTACATCGAAAGACCGAGACTGCAGAAGAGCACGCCGATCACCACCATGATCAGCTGCAGGATGAGAAGAGACGGTGTCGACATGAAGGAACCAAGCACCTGGATCCAGAAAGCCACGATGTATCCGAGACCGAACGCATTCACGATGGTACCGAAGCCGATCAGCCGTCTGCCCCAGATGATCTGGATCACGAAGAAACCGATGTTTACCAGAACCTGCAGGAGAGGATAGTACATCCCAAAGAAATCCGCAAGTGCCATGTTCATGCCGTCAAATGGGTCATTCCCGAGCCCTGCCAGCTTAAATACGGCAACACCGAAGCCTAACAGGATATTCCCAAGCAGGACGAAGAGAATTCGTTCTTTTCCTGCCTTGATAAAGTCAGTGATCAATTGTGGCATAGATTTTGCCTTCTTTCTGCTCTGAGATCATTTGCCGTCCGGGGATGATGGTGCCCTTGACCGGTTCCCGGACAGCACGTGTATTGTAGCATATCTTCCTGCAGTTTTCCATATCAGATTCGGGGAAATTATGGATTCCATGTTCTGACATCTTGCATCCTGATCCTTCTTGATTTATACTATATATGACAGACTATAAGATTTTCGCAGGGACTGGAGAAGGGGACTGAGAGAGTTCCTGCAGAAGCGGAGAAGGACTATGAAAAACATTTTATTTCTTGCATCAGAAGCTGTTCCATTTATCAAGACCGGCGGTCTTGCAGACGTCGCCGGGTCACTGCCGAAGGCATTCGACAAAGAGTATTTCGACTGCCGCGTGATGCTGCCGAAGTATCTGTGCATTCCGGAGGCAAAGAGAGCACAGCTTCAGTATGTGAACCATTTCTACATGGATTATCTCGGCCAGAGCCGTTATGTCGGTATCCTGACACAGGTCGTGGATGGGATTACCTATTACTTTATTGATAACGAGTATTACTTCGCAGGGGACAGACCGTACGGTGACTGGTACTGGGATCTGGAGAAGTTCTGCTTCTTCTGCTATGCCTCCCTTTCGGCGCTGCCGGTGATCGGCTTCCGCCCGGACCTCATCCACTGCCATGACTGGCAGACCGGTATCGTTCCGGTCCTGCTGAAAGATCGTTTTGCAGGTGGCGAGTTCTTCCGCGGCATCAAGTCCGTCATGACCATCCACAACCTGAAGTTCCAGGGTGTCTGGAGTGTCCCGGTGATCAAGCGGTTCACACAGCTGTCGGATTATTATTTCACACCGGATAAGCTGGAGTGCAACAAGGACGGCAACCTGTTAAAGGGCGGCCTCGTCTATGCGGATGCGATCACAACCGTTTCCAATACCTATGCAGAAGAGATCAAGATCCCTTATTATGGCGAGGGACTGGATGGACTGATGCGTGCAAGAGAGCATGATCTGCGCGGTATCGTCAATGGTATCGACTATGATGAGTGGAATCCGCAGACCGATTCCTTCCTGCCGATGAACTACACCGTCAGAAGCTTCAAGACCAGAAAGGCAAAGATCAAGGCAGAGATGCAGGCAAGATGGGGCCTCGAGGTCAATCCGGATAAGTTCCTGATCGGTATCTGCTCCAGACTGACCGACCAGAAGGGTCTTGACCTGATTGAGTGCGTGATGAATGATATCTGCACGGATGATCTGCAGTTTGTGGTCCTCGGAACAGGCGATTACAAGTATGAGGAGCTGTTCCGCAACTATTCGAACTGGAGACGCGGTCAGGTTTCTGCACAGATTTATTATTCGAATGAAGTCAGCCATCAGCTCTATGCGGCCTGCGATGCTTACCTGATGCCGTCGCTCTTTGAGCCGTGTGGCCTTTCCCAGCTGATCGCGCTCCGCTATGGCACCGTGCCGATCGTCCGTGAGACCGGCGGTCTGAAGGATACGGTACAGCCGTACAACGAGTATGAAGATACCGGTACGGGCTTCTCCTTCGCAAACTACAATGCGCACGAGATGCTGAATACCATCCGCTACGCGAAGTGGGTCTACTACAATGACCGCGATGCCTGGAACCGCATGGTCACCCGCGGCATGAAGGCAGACTTCTCCTGGGGCGCCTCCGCAAAGAAGTATCAGGAGATGTATGACTGGCTGCTGGGGTAAGACAGTGCAAGACTTTCAGCTATATGCATTACACGAATAATGGAAAGCTGGATGTGTCGTGTTATGATTATAATGTTTATAACAAAACGGTATCGGATAGATAGCGGGGGGCAGCCGGTGAGGCTGCCCCCCTGTTTTATCAGTCAGAAACAGAGGGAAAATCTGCATCCTCAATCAGAGGAAGATGTAGTGTCAAAAAAGTTGACATAAGTATGTCGTCAGGCGGAACGCACATCTTGCGTCTGCCTGACGGCATTTGGTATGATGGAAGTAAGAACATATGATGTTGGCGCATCCACTGGATCGGTGTGCCTGAACACAATAGAAAGGATGAAGACGATGCCGAAACGTCCACATATTATTATCCTGAATCCGGATGAACTGCGTGCTTCTGCAGTCCATCATCTTGGCTGTGAGGCGGCGAGCACACCGAATCTCGATGCTTTTGCAGCGAATGAAGCAGTGTCCTTCAGTCAGGCCTACTGCCAGAATCCGGTCTGTGTGCCGAGCCGCTGCAGTTTCTTCACTGGGCTCTATCCGCATGTGATGGGACATCGGACCATGTATCATATGCTCCGCGGAAGAGAAGAGTCTCTCTTCTCTGAACTGAAGAAGGCTGGTTATTATGTCTGGATGAACGACCGGAATGATTTCCTGGCAGGGCAGATCCCGGAACTGCAGGACATGCATGCAGATGAGATCTTCCGACAGGATATTTCCTATCGGCATCAGATGAAAAAGCCGGAGGAGATGACAGAGGCAGAGAAGAAGGTTCTGTCCATGATGGCAAGATATCCCTATGCACATTACCTTGGCGTCGTGGATCCGAATCCGATGGAACGGATGGACCTTACTTCAACAGAAGCAGCCTGCAGACGGATTCTGACACCGGTTCCGGAGGATAAGCCGCTCTGCCTGTTTGTCGGCTGGGTGAATCCACATCCGACCTATATGACGGATCAGGATCACTACAACCGGATTGATCCGGCAAAGATGGTGCCGAGAATCCGCGCGGAGGAGTGTAGCGGAAAATCCCTGATGCTTGACAAGCTGCGTGAATACGAAGGGCTGGACGAATTCCCGGATGAGCTGTGGGATGACATGGGCCGCGTCTACCTGGCGCAGACTGCCCTGATTGATGATATGTTCGGCATGGTCTGCGATGCACTGAAGGAAGCGGGCATGTATGATGATTCTGCGATCTTCGTGCTGTCTGACCATGGTGATTTTGCAGGTGACTACAACCTGCCGGAGAAGACCCAGAACACCTTCGAGGATTGTCTGGTCAGAGTGCCGCTTCTCATCAAGCCGCCGAAGGACTGCCCGGTGGATCCTGGCGTGACAGATTCCATTACGGAGCTGATTGACTTCTATGCAAGTGTCATGGATTATGCAGGCGTAAAGCCGCTGCATGATCAGTTCGGCAGGAGTCTCCGCCCGGTCGTCGAGAACCGAGAGACACCGAACCGGAAGTATGCCTTCTCCGAGGGTGGCAGAAGAGCCTCCGAAGAGCAGTGTGACGAGTTCCATCAGGCAGGACCGGATGGCCCTCCGAAGGCAAATCCATACTGGGCGAAGATGATGGCTGAGAAGGATGATGATGCCCATGAGAAGGGTACGATGATCTGCGACGGTCGGTTCAAGTACGTCCTTCGGCTCTCCGGAAAAGACGAGTTCTACGATCTGGTGAAGGATCCGGGAGAGCGCATCAACGAGATTGGCAATCCGGATTATCAGGAGAAGATCCTGGAGATGAAACTGGCAATGCTTTCCTGGTACCAGGAGACCTGCGATACCGTACCACGTGAATATGATCAGCGCAATTTTGTAAACAGGGAATGAAACGGTTCTTTACAAGACCCCGGATCTGGTTTATACTTTCTAACTGGATTCGGGGCCTTTTTTGCCTGAAAGATTCAGACGGAATCATGTTACGGACAGAGGGATCATGAACATATTTTACCGGGTGGAGGAAAGAACAGGATGATTCGCAGAGCAGAGAGCAAAGATACTGAGAAAATCATGGACCTTCTGGTGCAGGTCTGTGAGGTGCATCACAACGGCAGACCGGACCTGTTCCGGCCGCATGGAGGGACCAAGTATGTGCCGGAGCAGCTCATGGAGATGTATGCCGATGATGAGCGGCCGATCTTTGTGCTGGAGGAGGATGGCGCGGTGAAGGGCTATGCCTTCTGCATCCTAGAGGTGATCGAGGGAGACACGGCCAGAACCGATATGCGGACACTGTATATCGATGATATCTGCGTCGACGAGGCGGCAAGAGGGCAGCATGTCGGGGAGCGCCTGTATCAACATGTGCTGAATTACGCCAGGGAGATCGGCTGCTATAACGTGACCTTAAATGTCTGGAGCTGCAATCCGGGTGCCATGAAGTTTTATGAAAAGATGGGGCTCGTACCCTATAAAGTCGGGATGGAACAGATTCTGTAAGATAAGCCCGACAGACAGCCTTCAGATGATCAGGAGAAAGGAAGAAGGATCATGCGTGTACGGATGAAGTATGTATTTCTGATGCTGCTGTTCGTGGCCCAGATGGTCATCCCGCTGCAGCAGGTGCAGCCGGTTCAGGCGGCAACACTTTCCAAGAGAAATGGTGCGTGGCTCTACTACGATGATGCCGGCAGACAGACGGATTATACCGGACTTGTCAAGTACAACCGCCGCTGGTACTACGTCGAGAACGGCAAAGTGAACTTTCAGGCGACGACCCTCTGCAAGTACGGGAAGAAGTGGTACTATGTCGAGAACGGAAAGGTGAATTTCAGGTACAATGGTACCGTGGAATACAAAGGAAAAGAGTACACGGTCAAAAATGGCGTGAAGGTCGGCAGAGGAAGAGCGATCCAGGAGAAATCAGGCAGTAAAACACTGGTGGTCTATTTCTCTGTAACGGGCAATACGAAGCCGCTTGCGGAGAATGTGGCGAAATTGCTTGATGCGGATCTCTATGAGCTGGTTCCGGAAGATCCGTATACCGATGCAGATATTGCCTATTATACGAACTCACGGGCTGACAAGGAGAATGAAGATCCTGATGCAAGGCCGGCCATCGCGGGCACACTGCCGGATGTTTCCGGCTATGATACGGTTGTGCTTGCTCACCCGATCTGGTATGGGCAGGCACCGAAGATCCTCTATACATTTTTAGATCAGGTTGATCTCTCCGGCAAGACGGTGACGACCTTCTGTACGTCCGCCAGCAGCCCGCTTGGGACAAGCGCGGCGAATTTGCAGAAGCTGGAGCCGGATGCAGTGTGGCTTGCGAGCCGCAGGTTCCCTGCAGGTGCCGGCGAAGAGAACCTGAAGGCCTGGCTCACAGAGATCGGTCTATACGGAAAGAAGGACACTCAGATGACGATGACAATTGACGGAAAAGAAGTGCAGGTTGCCTGGGAGAAGAATGATGCAGTGCAGGCACTCATGGACACGGTGGCTAAGAATCCGATCACGGTCAAGGCGACCAGGTACGGTGGCTTTGAGCAGGTCGGAAGCCTCGGAACGAGTATCACCAGGGCAGACGCACAGACAACAACAGCGCCGGGGGATATCGTCCTGTACCAGGGGAATCAGATAGTGGTTTTCTTCGGCAGCAATTCCTGGAGCTATACAAGACTCGGAAAACTGACTGGATATCAGAAGGACGAGATCAAAAACATGCTTGATAAAAATGCTGTTACCATCGAACTGCGCATGAAATGATGGAAAAAACTGTCTTACCGATGTATTTTCAATATTCAGGACCGATCATCGTATCGGCCCTGAATTTTTTTTGCTCACATCCTTTATTGATCGATAAGTCCAAATATGATACTGCAAAAATACCATATTTGGAATCAGACAATCAACCGGAAAGAAATACTTTTTATCAAACAGGATTGTTATTTTTCCGGGAATCCTGTATAGTAAACATGTTGAAAAATGCCGGCAGAGATTTCAGCCGGGCTGAGAAGATAGAAAGACAAGGACTGGAGGATTCTTATGAGAGTTACAGATTCGATTCTCTATGTTGGAGTGAATGATCACCAGGTGGATCTGTTCGAAGGACAGTATGTGGTGCCGAAGGGCATGGCGTACAACTCCTATGTGATCATGGATTCGGAGATCTGTGTCATGGACACAGTCGACAGACATTTTACGGATGAGTGGCTGGCGAATATCGAGAAGGTTCTGGGATTCCGGAAGCCGAACTACCTGATGGTTCAGCACATGGAGCCGGATCACTCCGCGAGCATCACCGCCTTTATGGCGAAGTATCCGGAGGCGACGCTGGTTTCTTCCGCAAAGGCATTCACGATGATGGAGAATTTCTATGGGAATGCATATCCGGAGAGAAGAATTGAGGTGAAGGAAGGCTATCAGCTGCCGCTCGGTGCACATACCCTGAACTTCGTCGGGGCACCGATGGTGCACTGGCCGGAAGTCCTGATGACCTATGAGAGCACGGAGAAGGTGCTGTTCACGGCAGACGGCTTCGGTAAATTCGGCGCGAATGATACACCGGATGCGAACTGGGATGACGAGGCACGCCGCTATTATATCGGCATTGTCGGGAAATACGGCGGCCAGGTGCAGGCGGTTCTGAAGAAGGCTGCAGGGCTCGAGATCAAGGTGATTGCACCGCTGCATGGCCCGGTTCTGGACGGGGATCTCAGCCATTATCTGGATCTCTACAATACCTGGTCCTCCTATCAGGTGGAGAGCGACGGCATCCTGATCGCCTATACTTCCGTCTACGGGAATACGAAGACAGCTGTAGAAAAGCTCGCGGCAAGCCTGAAGAAGAAGGGCTGCCCGAAGGTAGTCGTCCGCGACCTTGCACGTGACGACATGTCTCTGGCGGTGGCAGACGCATTCCGCTACGGCAGAATCGTGCTGGCAACCACGACATACAATGCGGACATCTATCCGTTCATGCGCGAATTCATCGAACATCTGACTGAGCGGAATTTCCAGAACAGAACCATCGCCTTTATGGAGAATGGTTCCTGGGCACCGACGGCCGAGAAGGTCATGCGGAAGATGCTCGAAGCATCGAAGAACCTGACCTACACCGAGAACAATGTGCACATCAAGTCTGCACTGAATGAGAAGAGCGAAGCAGAACTCGAAGCACTCGCAGAGGAGCTCTGCCAGGATTACCTCGCGCAGAGCGATGAGACGGCCAACAAGAATGACATGACCGCGCTCTTCAAGATCGGCTACGGCCTGTATGTCGTCACATCGAACGACGGCAGCCGCGACAATGGCTGTATCGTGAATACGGTAACCCAGGTGACGAACACACCGAACCGGATCGCTGTCTGCATCAACAAGGCAAACTATACCCACGAAGTCGTCAAGAAGACCGGGAAGATGAACGTGAACTGCCTGTCTGTCGAGGCACCGTTCTCCGTTTTCCAGCACTATGGCTTCCAGAGCGGAAGAAACGTCGACAAATTTGCCGGTGAAGAAGTTCTCCGCTCCGATAACGGGCTTGCCTTCCTGCCGCACTACATCAATGCGTTCATGTCGCTTGACGTGGAAAACTACGTGGATCTCGATACCCACGGGATGTTCATCTGTACGGTATCAGAGGCCAGAGTGATCTCCTCTGCAGAGACGATGACCTACACCTATTATCAGGACAACGTGAAGCCGAAGCCGGAATCCACCGAGAAGAAGGGCTGGGTCTGCAAGGTCTGCGGCTATGTCTATGAAGGCGAGACACTTCCTGACGACTTTATCTGCCCGCTCTGCAAGCATGGCGCGGCGGATTTTGAGCCACTGAAATAAGAGAAGACAGACGGTTCCTGCGGGAACCCTGATCAGGAGGAATGCGATGAATCTTCCGAAAGATCCGCTCATGCTGATGAGCTATCTGAACACCCAGCTGCGGGACAATTACCCGTCCCTCGCGGAATTCTGTGCGGCACAGGGCATTTCCGAAGAAGAAATCCTTGCAAAACTGTCGCAGGTAGGGTATGTTTATGAGCGGGATACGAATAAATTCGTTCTTAAGTGAGTTGGAGCTTCGTGCTCCGGAATGAGAGGGATATATGAGACAGAAACCAGTCGTACTCATGGTGCTCGACGGCTACGGCCTTTCGGACCACCATGAGGCAAATGCAGTCTACATGGCAAATACGCCGGTGATGGATAAGCTGATGGCAGAGTGCCCGTTTCAGAAGGGATATGCATCGGGCCTTGCAGTCGGTCTTCCGGATGGCCAGATGGGCAATTCCGAAGTCGGACACATGAACATCGGTTCCGGCCGGATCATCTACCAGGATCTGACCCTGATCACCAAGTACATCGAAGATGGCGTCTTCTTTGAGAATGAAGAGCTGCTCCTTGCGATCGAGAACTGCAAGAAGAATCATTCGGATCTGCATGTCTGGGGACTGCTCTCCGACGGCGGCGTTCACAGCCACAACACCCATCTGTATGCCATCCTGGAGCTCTGCAAAAAGCAGAACTTCGAAGATGTCTATGTGCATCCGTTCTTTGACGGCAGAGATACACCGCCGGCATCCGGCAAGGAATATCTGCAGGAACTGGTGGACAAGATGGCTGAGATCGGTGTCGGCAAAGTTGCTTCCATGAGCGGCCGCTACTATGCGATGGATCGTGATAACAACTGGGATCGTATCCAGAAGGCTTATGACAGTCTGGTGCTGGGCGAGGGCATCCTTGCAACCGACCCGGTCGCTGCCATGCAGGAATCCTACGACAACGGTGTCACCGATGAGTTCGTGATCCCGACCGTCATTACCGATGCGGAAGGCAAGCCGCTCTCCCTGGTGAAGCCGAACGATTCCGTTATCTTCTTCAACTTCCGCCCGGACCGTGCCCGTGAGATCACCAAGGCATTCTGCTTCAGCGATGCGGACATCGCTGCACAGCCGGGAGATGCTGCTGATACCAAGTGCATCAAGTTCCTGAAGAGAGCGAACGGCTTCATGCCGCTGACCTATGTCTGCTTCAAGGACTATGATGAGACCATCCCGAACAAGTATGTCGCGTTCAAGAAGGAAGAGATCGTCAATACCCTCGGCGAGTACCTCGCTGCCAATAACCTGAAGCAGCTGAGAATTGCGGAGACCGAGAAGTATGCGCATGTCACCTTCTTCTTCAACGGCGGTATTGAAGAGCCGAACAAGGATGAGGTCCGGATCCTGGTCAACTCTCCTGCAGTTGCAACCTATGACCTGCAGCCGGAGATGAGCGCTCCGGAGGTCTCCGAGAAACTGGATGCAGCCATCACTTCCGGTGAGTATGATGTCATCATCATCAACTTTGCAAATCCGGATATGGTCGGCCACACCGGCGTCCTGTCCGCTGCAATCGCAGCTGTCGAGCGGATCGACCAGTGTGTCGGTGCTGCTGTCGAAGCAGTGAAGCAGATGGACGGCGTTCTCTTCATCTGTGCTGACCACGGAAACTGCGAGCAGATGATCAACTATGAGACCGGCGAGCCGCACACGGCACATACCACCAATCCGGTTCCGTTCATTCTGTACAATTATGATCCGGCATATACCCTCCGTGAGGGCGGCCGCCTGTGCGATATCGCACCGACCCTGCTTGAGATCATGAATCTCCCGCAGCCGAAGGAGATGACCGGTGTCTCCCTGCTGGTGAAGAAGGACTGAGACGATTCTGACGAAATCATGAGGGACCATCAGACAAGAACATTGTCATGACGGTCTGAAGCGATAGGAGCTGTATGCTGGAAGCCTTTCTGGAATTCCCAAGGGAAGCCAAGAGGCCCGGCATACAGCTTTTTCTGCGTGAATGACGCCCGAATTTCCCAGATGAAGGCAAAAAGCTCTATACAAAAACTTTCCCGGGCGGTATAATGATTGTAATGAACATGGTGAAAGAAGCAATTGTACATAGATGCGCTTCCTGGCAGCTTTGAATGACAGGACAGAAGGGGGCTGACATGAAGAAACGATTATGGATCTGCTTATTCCTGATTGCGGTGCTGAGTTTCGGCGCCTGCGGGAATACCGTACAGATCAATGAAAGTGAAGTAACCCATTACGGGACGGAGGGCGTTGACGAGATCGAAGATGAGGATACGCCGCTCGCGACGAAGACGGGTTCCACGACCAAGAAGACAACGACGAAGAAAAAGAGCGGCAGCGGGAAGTATAAGGCACCGGAACTGGCACTGTCCGCTTTTCATGAAGATCTGGCACAGGTCAATGCGGCCGGTGATGCATGGATCGATACATCCGCTGCGAATGAAGGCTATGTGGCCGTGAAAGCGAACGCGAAGGTTCGCCTGAAGGTTCAGGTTGTCAAGGAGAAGACCGTTTACAATTACAATACAGAATCGGATGGAACGGTTTCCATCCTTCCGCTGCAGAGCGGGGACGGCACCTACAAGATCCGGATTCTGAAGAATATCTCCGGGAATAAGTACGCAGAGATGCACCAGGTGTCGGTGGATGTGAAGATGGAGGACAGCTTCCAGCCTTACCTGCATCCAAGTGATTATGTCAGCTATGATGCGAAGTCAAATTGTGTGGCGAAAGCGCAGGAGCTGGCGAAGAAGCAGGACGACGCACTGGGTGTCGTGAATGCGGTTTATGATTTTATCTGTGAGAGCATTACCTACGATAAGAAGAAAGCACAGACGGTGCAGAGCGGATATCTGCCGTATCCGGATGATACGTTAAAGAGCGGCAAGGGCATCTGTTTTGACTACGCATCCCTCGCGGCGGCGATGCTCCGGTCCCAGGGAATCCCGACCAAGCTGATCACCGGTTATGTTTCTCCGGATGGTGTCTACCACGCATGGAACATGTTCTATACGGAACAGAGCGGATGGGTGACCGTCAGCTACAAGGTCAGCAAGAAGAGCTGGAACCGCATCGACCTGACCTTCTCCGCCAACGGCGCTGACGATACCTTTATCGGCGATGGCGGCAACTATGCAGACCTTTATGTGTACTGATGTACACGCTGATACAAGAAAATTCAGACAGAAGAGAGGAAATGGTGTATGAGCAAGGCAAAGCTTGACCATATGGGCGTCTCCGCATTTTGCGAGAGCATGGGCATGATGGTCCGTTCCGGTATCCAGGTGGATGAAGCCATCGCGCTGCTTGCGGACAGCAAGACAAAGACAGGCGGTGTGCTGGAAGAGGGGCTGGCTGTCATGAAGGAAAAGACCGAAGAAGGGCAGGGGCTGGCCGACGCAATGAAAGAGAGCGGCATCTTCCCGGACTATGCTCTGCAGATGGTAAAGGCCGGTGAGAATGCGGGACGGCTGGAAGATATCCTGTTCCGCCTCTCGAGATACTATGCGGACCAGAAAACCATCTCGGAGAAACTGAAGAATGCGGTTACCTATCCGGCTGCGATGCTGGTTCTGATCATTGCGCTGCTGGCAGTCATGATCGTCATGGTGCTGCCGGCTTTTTCTGATGTTTACGAGAGACTCACGGGAAGCCTTGCTTCTTCCGCCTACGGCTATGTGCGCTGGGCATATGTATTCTGCTTCGTGGCACTGATCCTGCTGGTTGTCATTGCCGGCATCCTGATCGCCGGCTATCTCATGTGGAAGAGCGGAAAGCGCGCAGCGGTTGAAAAAATGCTGAACCGTGTGCCGGTTACCCGCCAGATCCTTGAAAATATGGGGATGTTCCGCTTTACATCCGCGCTTGCGACATTCATCGCCAGCGGGGAGATGCAGGATGAAGCCGTGCTGAACAGCATCCCGATGACGGATTACGCACCGGTGGAAGAGAAGCTTGTGAGCATGTCCCGCCGGATGGAAGAAGGACACAGCATCGCCCAGGCAGCGTATGATGAAGAACTCTTTGAACCGACCTATGGAAGAATGCTTCTGGCCGGTGAGCGGAGCGGCAATATGGAAGATGTCCTCGAGAGACTGACCGGGCTGCTCGAAGAGAACTGCGGGAACCTGGTGGACCGCCTGGTCGGCGTGGTGGACCCGCTGCTGTCCGGTGTCCTGATGCTGACCGTAGGACTGTCCCTGATCAGTGTCATGCTGCCGCTGATCGGGATGATGAATTCGATTGGATAATGACCGGCTGACCAGAGGAGAGATACATGTATCAGGATAAGAGAAAGAGAAGATGGTGGATCCTTCCGGTCATCCTGCTTGCTGCCGTCATCTGTGTATCCGCGTTCGTGCTTCTCGGAAACCGTTCCGGGGAAGAGATGCGTGCGGAAGGTGCCGCTGCGATTGAAGCGGCCCTGAGGCGGTCTGCAGTGCAGTGCTATGTCGTCGAAGGCGTCTATCCGCCGGATTTCGAATATCTGCAGGAAAACTACGGCCTGCAGGTCAATACAGACGATTACTACGTGGTGTATGAGGCATTTGCCTCGAACATTCCGCCGACGATTCATGTTCTGGAGAAATGAGGTGCATGCGATGAATGGAAGAGAGAGATCCGGACCGGGTCTGTATACCATCGGGATCGCAGCGCTGTTTCTTGCGGGATTTCTGCTGCTGATGATCTTCGGCGCAGGCAGCTACCGCGATGCCGTCGGCTCCCAGAATGCAAACAATGACAGAAGAATCCTGCAGTCCTACATCGGTACGCTGATCCGGGCAAATGACCAGAGCGGTGCGGTCTCCATCCGGACCTACGGGGAGCAGCCGATCCTGGTGATCGCAGATCCGAATACGGGATATGCGTTCCGGATTTACCAGCACGATGGGACGCTGGTGGAAGACTTTGCGGAGACGGATGCGGAACTGGATCCGGAATCCGCTGAGATCATCGGGGAGACCGAAGCCTTTGATGTAACCGTGGATGAGAACGGGGTGCTGGTGGTCACGACCGATGCCGGCAGATCCGTGGTGACCATCCGGAGTGACGGAGGTGTGCAGGATGAAGAATAAAGGAAGGCACATCACCGCATTTTATCTGGAGACGCTGCTGCTGGTTGCGATTTTTGTCGCCATGATTCTGGTGCTGACCAGCGTCTTCGGCATGGGGAAGAAAGAGAGTCTTGACGCGAAGCATCTGACCGGAGCGGTCCGGCTGGCGGAGAATACAGCCGAGATGGCCGCTGCTTCCGGGAATTATATGGATTTCTTTGAGGACATCTACATGGTCTATCTTCCGGATGGACGCGGCGGAGACGGCGGGTTCATGTGGGAGAGTGAGCCGGAGCGTGGAAGCAATATCAAGCGACTCTATCTCGGGTATGATGATGACCTGCAGCCGACATCGCTCGGCAGCTATCAGGTTCAGATTGACTGGGTTCCGGAAGAGACAGAAGCCGGTGTGCTGAACCGGGTGACCATCAGTGTCCACTATGGAAAGAATCCGCGGACAGAGATTTCCTTCGGAGATCCATTTTCGTGGGAGATCGGGACACCGGTCATCTATACGCTTGAGACAGCTATATTTACAGAAGGAGGAGAGGAATGAATCAGGTACCGGTAAAGCTTGGACCGCTGGCACTGATTCTGGCGGTGATCAGCATCTGCCTGACAACGCTTGCGATCCTCACGTTTACGACGGCCGGGGCGGATATGCGGCTGGCAGAGCGGTATGCAGGGACAGTAAAAGAAAGATATGCACTCGAAAAAGAGGGACAGGAATTCCTGGCAGAGATCCGGGAGACGGTGTCTGATCCAATGGATCTGTACCTGATCGATGATCTGGATTTCACGGAAAACGGAGATGCCGTCAAGGTGCTCCGGCAGGGAGATGCCACACTTACCATCACCTTAAGAGAGAATGATGAGGGTGGTATCGACGTGGTTTCCTGGAAACAGGAGAAGCTGTGGGAAGAAGATGATGATACACTCGGGGTCTGGCTCGGGGAATAAAGCCGGCTGCTGTTAATGCGGCATGGCATGGAGGAAGAAGAAAACATGGCTCTGGAACTTAGAGATCTGTTACAGCAGGCAATTGATCAGGAAGCACAGGATATCTTTCTGATTGCAGGGCTTCCGGTGACTTTGAAAATCAACGGGCACCAGGTAAGGCTTCCCGGGGATATCATGAAGCCAGCCAGCATCGAAGAGGTTGTGAATGTGATTTATGAGCTCTCAAGGAGAGACCGCACCAACCTGGAGAAAGGACTGGATGACGATTTCTCGTTCTCAATCTCACAGCTCGGCCGCTTCCGTGTCAATGTATTCCGGCAGCGCGGTTCGCTTGCGGCGGTTCTTCGCGTGATCCGCTTCGGACTTCCGGATCCGGTGAAGCTGGGAATCCCGGAATCCGTGCTGTCGCTGGCAGATAACAAGAAGGGACTCGTCCTGATCACGGGATCTGCCGGCACGGGGAAATCCACAACGCTTGCCTGCATGATCAACCGCATCAACCAGTCGAGGGATGCGCACATCATCACGATGGAGGATCCGATCGAGTACATTCATGCACACGGGAAGTCCATCGTCACCCAGCGGGAGATCTCGATCGATACGCCGGGGTATACCGATTCCCTCCGGTCTGCGCTGAGAGAGAGCCCGGACGTGATCCTGCTCGGCGAGATGCGCGACTATGATACGATTTCCTCCGCCATCACGGCGGCAGAGACCGGTGTCCTGCTCCTGTCGACCCTGCACACCAGCAGTGCGGCCAATACGATCAACCGGATCCTGGATGTCTTCCCGGCCAATCAGCAGCAGCAGGTGAAGATTCAGCTGGCCCAGCTCTTAAAGGGAATTGTCTGCCAGCAGCTGGTCCCGGGAACAGACGGAAGCCAGATCGCTGTATTTGAAATCATGAAATCCACCACGGCGATCCAGAATATGATCCGTGAGGATAAGCTGCATCAGCTCGAATCCGCGATGCAGGCCGGCGCAGCAGATGGAATGTGCACGATGGACGGCAGTCTCCTGAAGCTGTACCGTGAAGGGAGAATTACGAAAGATACGGCATTGATGGCCTGTGTCAACTACGAAAATATGGTGAAGAGAATTGGATAAGCATACAGATGAGAGAGTCAGGGGCGTGTCACTGAACAAGCTGCATATCGTGATGATGGTGGTGGCGTGCCTGCTGGCGGTTCTCCTGTTCCTCGCGACGGCGCGGACGATGACGGCATACTCGGATCTTGCGACGGCCACCGAGAAATATATCGCCTGCCGGCAGGATGCTTCGGACATGCAGGAGGGGTCGGATTATCTGACGGACAAGGTTCGTTCCTTTGCGGTAACCGGCGATCTCGAATATGTCAGAAAGTTCGACGAAGAAGTCAATGTGACCAAGCGGCGTGACCGTGCGATCGAGAACCTCGAAGCATTTCTCGCGGGGACGGACACCTATGAATACCTGCGGGAAGCGCTGCGGCTGTCGAACGAACTGATTGAGCGTGAGTATCTTTCCATGCGTCTCGGTGCAGAAGCCTATGGCCTCGACCTCGCCGCATTCCCGGAAGCAATCCGGACAGTGAAACTGCCGGAGCAGTACAGAGGAATGGATGCGGAAGAACTGCGCGAGAACAGTATTTCCCTGCTGTTTGACGAAGTCTATCAGGACTATAAAAACCGGATTCGTGAGAATGTTTCAAAGTGTACCGTGGAACTGATTGAGACCACGCAGGGCGAGCAGGTCCTGACATCGAAGAACCTGCTGCAGCTGTTAAGACGGCAGCGGATCTTCATCCTGCTCCTGCTGGTCTGTGAAATTGCGGCGATTCTGCTGACGATCTTCCTGGCCATCTGGCCGCTGCGTGCCGGAATCCGGGCGATCCGGAACAAGGAGACTTTCCCGGTAACCGGTGCAGAAGAGATCCGGTACCTGGCGGAAGCATACAATCATGCGTTTGAGGAGAGCCAGAGGAGCCACGAGCAGCTGTCCTATGAAGCCGCTCATGATCCGCTGACAGGTCTGTACAACCGCAGCATGTTCGATAAGATCAGAGAGGAGAACGATGCAGACGGCACAGCCCTGATCATCGTGGATGTCGATTACTTCAAATCGGTGAACGATACCTACGGTCATGAGATGGGCGACCGGGTGCTGAAGAAGATGGCACGTGTGCTGACAGCAGCATTCCGTTCCGAAGACTGCATCTGCAGGATCGGCGGTGATGAATTTGTCGTATTCATGCGCAATGCAGGAAAAGAACTGACCGGTCTTGTCCGTGGAAAATATGAACGGATCAGAGACCAGCTGGGAGATGATTCTGATGGAATCGTGGGAGTGACCATCAGCGTCGGTGTAGCCTTCCCGGACAGAGAGAACCCAACCGGGGATCTCTACAAAGATGCAGATGCTGCATTGTACAGGGTAAAGGATGCCGGAAGAAACGGATGTGCATTTTACTAAAGACTTGCGGGGGCATAGAGAGGAACTGATATATTATGCTGAAAAGTCATGATCGTTTTTTTGCTGTCGATGGAAAGAGACTGGTTCTGGTGGTTGATGATGAAGAGATCAACCGGGAGATGCTTGGCTTCATGCTCTCTGAGAACTACAATGTCTTATTTGCAGAGAACGGGAAGGAAGCCCTGGAGATCATCCGGGAGCATGTGGGCGTGCTGTCGTTGGTTCTGCTCGATCTGATGATGCCGGAGATGGATGGTTTTGCAGTGATGGAGGTCATGAAGCAGGATCCGGAGCTGAAGAAGATCCCGTACATCGTGCTGACCAGTGAAAAGGCAGCAGAGGTGAGAAGTTTAAGAGCCGGTGCGGCCGACTTCATCACCAAGCCGTTTGACCAGCCGGAAGTCATTCTCGCGAGAATCCAGAAGACGATCGAACTGTCCGAGGACAACAACCTGATTCAGATTACAGAACGAGACAACCTGACCGGCCTGTTCAACCGGGAATATTTCTACCAGTATGCCGAGCAGCTCGATCTCCATCACCCGGATCGGACGATGGATGCCGTCTCGGTCGATATCAATCATTTCCACCTGATCAATGAACTCTACGGATGGGAATATGGGGACAGTGTCCTCAAGGAAATCGGTGCCAGAATCCGGCAGGTGGTTGGAAAAGCGGGCGGTGTTGCCGGGAGAATGGATGCGGATATGTTCCTGCTGTACTTCCCGCATAGCGATGATTATACGCAGCTGCTGGAAGATTTTCAGAAAGGCCTGATGAAAGACAAGAGCAAGGCCAGAATCCGGATGCGCATGGGTGTTTACCCGGAGGTTGATAAATCCACCAAGATCGAGAGACGGTTTGACCGTGCGAAACTGGCCAGTGACAACATCCGGAACAGCTATACTTCCTTTATTGCATACTACGATGACAAGCTGCGGGAGAAAGAATTGCTTTCCGAGAGACTGATCAATGATCTCGAGAGAGCGATCGAAGAACGGCAGTTTATCGTCTTTTATCAGCCGAAGTACGGGATCACCGGTGATACACCGCGGCTTGGCAGTGCGGAGGCACTCATCCGATGGAAGCATCCGGAGCTTGGCATGATCAGTCCGGGGATCTTTATCCCTCTGTTTGAGGAAAAGGGCCTGATCCAGAAGGTGGACCGCTATGTCTGGAAAGAGGCAGCGGAGCAGGTCAGACGCTGGAAAGAGAAGTACGGCCTGACGGTTCCGGTCTCGGTCAATGTTTCAAGAGTCGACATCTATGCACCGGATTTCGTGGAGAACTTCCTGAATCTGATGCAGGAGAATGGACTGGATCCGAAGAGCTACTATCTGGAGATCACGGAATCGGCCTACACGGAGGATGCAGCCCAGCTCCTGGATATGATCCGTGCACTCAGAAGCGCAGGTTTCCTCGTGGAGATGGATGATTTCGGTTCCGGGTATTCGTCGCTCAACATGCTTTCGACCCTGCCGATTGATATCCTGAAGCTCGACATGAGCTTTATCCGGAATATGCGCTCCAATCAGGAGAAGGATATCCGGATTCTGGAACTGATGATCGACATCGCCAGATATCTGCATGTGCCGGTGGTCGCAGAAGGCGTGGAAACGGAAGAACAGATGAATCAGCTCAAGAAACTGGGCTGTGACATGATACAGGGATATTATTTCTCGAAGCCGGTCCCGGCGGAGGAATTTGAACAATTTATCAGGGAGGAGCTGGAGCACAATGCTGACAATTGACGCACTGAAAGAGTTCGGATGCAATACGGAGGAAGGTCTCGGAAGATGCATGGGAAATGAAGCATTTTATTTCCGCCTGATCCGGAAGGAAATGGGAGACCCTAATTTTGAGAAGCTGGCAGAATATGTGGCGGCAGGCGATCTGGAACATGGATTTGAGACCGCACATGCACTGAAGGGAGTGCTGGGAAATCTTTCCCTGACACCGCTCTTTGAGCCGGCATCCGCAATCTGTGAGGGGATGCGCGTGCGGGAGGAGAAGGACTATGCACCGCTCCTCGCGGAACTGCTTGCAAAGAAGAAAGAACTGGAAGAGATCTGCGCTGAATAAGCGCAGATTTCTGCATCACGGAAGGACGCTCTGACGGAAGAGCAGAGTGGATCACAGGAGGGGAAGATCGATATGAGCTGGGAAGTAGCAAATCCATTTATCAAGGCAGATGGCAGCGTGGTGATGTCGCCGGCGGAATGGCCGGAACAGAGCGCTTATCTGAAAGAAATCCTCGCGGAGGATCTCTACGGCAGGATGCCGTCGGCACCGGGGAATGTGCAGGCAGAGAAAGGCTTTACGAAGGAACTCTGGGACGGGACGGCCGTGTTTGAAGTCTATGATCTTTCGTTCGGGCCGGAGAACAAGGTCCACGAGGATGTCGCTGTGATCCGGGCCTGCGGCGGAGACGGTGCGGCAAAGCCGGTTCCGATCGTGCTCTGCGGCGGCTATGTGGATGAGGCGATTGCAAAATACGCTGTTTCCCAGGGCTTCTGTATCGCGACGCCGTTGGTGGATGATGCGGCACCGGATGAAGCGGATTATCAGAAGGGGACCCTCTACCAGGCCTATCCGGATGCGGGATTCAAAGTGATCGCCATGTGGGGTTGGCTGATGAGCCGGGTGATCGACTGGCTCGAGACCGTGGATTTCGTGGACCACAGCCATGTCGTGGCAGCGGGACATTCCCGCTTCGGCAAGGCAGCCCTTGCCTGTGCGGTTTACGATGAGCGTGTCAGTGTCTGTGCGGCCGGCGGTTCCGGCTGCGGCGGAATCGGCAGTCTGCGCGTCGCAGGCGGCCGATTTGGCGAAGGGAAAGGGGATGTCGAAACCCTGGGCGGCATGATCACCGGGATGTTCCCACACTGGTTTGTGGATACCCTTGTTCCATATGGTGCAAAAGAAGCAAGCAGACACAACCGAGAGAACGAACTTCGCTTTGATGCGGACTTCATCGGCGCGGCGATCGCACCGCGGCCGCTGATTCTCGTGGAAGGACTCGATGATACCTGGGCAAATCCGTACGGGACGCTTGCATCCTGGAGCGCGGCAGCGGAAGTCTATCATTTCCTCGGCGCAGATGAGAAGTGCGCCATCCACGAGCGGGAAGGCGGACATGCTTTGAATCTGGAAGACTGGACGACCTTTCTTGATTTCTGCAAGGTCCAGCTGTCCGGCGCGAAGCCGACCGTGACCTGGCACACAAGAACCGATGCAGATCCGGCGATCGCCAGAAGCTGGAGCGCAGAAAACCGCACAGGAGAAGAAGTGAAGAAGCAGGACGGAGACGAGAAACCGGCAAATACCTGGTCCTTCACACCGGAATCAATCGCCGCAATGAAGGCAAGATTCAACACCCACTGGGCATTCGCCGAAGCCGGCCTCGAAACCGGCATCGACAAATTCATGAAAACCATCATCGCCAAAGCCGAAGCCGCCATGGCCGCCGGAGTGAACAAACATGAGTAACGAGCCCTGAAGACAATATAACGGAATATGGTCAGATCGTTGCGGATCGCCAGGGGAATGGAAATCTACTGACTGTAGTGAGCAAAACCCCGCGGCATACTCTACGTAGGCGCATGTAAGCGTCAGCGCACCAGCGCCCAAGTAGAGTATGCCAACGGGGTTTTCTGTCAGTAAGAGGATCATTCCTGCGGCCGCACGATTACCTTCACCGATTCCGTCCCCATCTGGCAGCGGATTGCATCCTCAAGCTGTGCCAGCGGGAAGCGGTGGGTGATCAGCGGTTCCATCTGCATCCGGCCGGAATTCAGCAGTGCGACAGCGCGTTCATGCGTATCCGGATTGATCATGGAGCCGACGATGGTCAGTTCCTTCTTGTAGACATCGAAGAGCGGAAGCTCGATCGTGGCGTCCGGTGACGGGACGGAGAAGAGCAGGACCTTCCCGGTGAGACCGGCTGCGGCGATTGCCTGCTTGGCAGCGATCGGTCTGCCGACGCACTCGATGACAACATCTGCACCGTCAAGACCGGTGAAGGTCTGGAATTCCTGGTTCAGATCGGAGGATGTCGGATCGATCGCAAAGTCCGCACCGACAGACAGGCCGATCTCACGGCGCACGGCGATCGGCTCCGAGAGGACAACTTTGGCAGCACCAGCAAGCTTTGCAAGCTGGACCATCATGAGACCGATAGCACCGCCGCCGATGACGAGGACGACATCTCCCGAGCGAACACCGACTTTATCGACACCGTGGATGGCACAGGCAAGCGGTTCGGTCATCGCACCGACGTCAAAGGAAAGAGACGGATCGAGCAGGTAGCACTGGGTATCCGGACAGACTGAGTATTCCGCAAAGCCGCCGTTGGTATTGACACCGAGTGCATAGAGATGCTCGCAGTTCTGCTTTCTGCCCATCCGGCAGGGACGGCAGATTCCACAGTACATATTCGGGTCCATGGTCACATGGTCACCGACCTTGACATTCGTCACTGCTTCTCCGACTTCTACAACGATGCCGGCATATTCATGGCCGAGCACGACCGGCGGCGTCACCGCTGCGGATCCTTTCTCGCCATGGTAGATATGGACATCGGTTCCGCAGACACCACAGGCCATATTCTTCACCTTGACCTGATGCGGTCCGAGCATGTCAAAGTTCATTTCACGCAGTTCAAACTTCGGTGTGTGTTCCGCACCGAGAAAATAATTCCCCTTCATCGCAAATCCCCCTTCATCAGTCTGAAAATAGAGCAGTCAGAAACTGATCTTATTATAGCTGTCGCGCAGGAAAACTGCAACAGAATGGTTGTTAATCTGAAGATAGTTGACGGCTCTGGTGATTTTTGTTAGAACAGAATAAGAAGGATCATTGCTGGTGAAAATCGATCAGAAATCACAGATCGACATAGAATGGAAATCGGAGGTATTTCGCATGGAAATGTATCCTGATCAGGAGGAGCAGGCTGCTGCGGGCAGACGGAAGATCCGCATCCCCTGGCTGGCGCTTGCAGTCCTCAGCTGGCTCTCGGCCGGACCGGTCTGTATCGCCGTGGTTGAGATGGCGACCCATCATCTGCTGACTGTCCGGGCGCAGGCTTTCATCGAACTGCTGTTTCAGCTGATTGCTGTCGTGTTCGTGCTGCTGCAGTTCCGGCAGATGGCAGGAGAGAGGGGAAATGCCGTGACGGCGGGACGGATGTTTGCCGGGCTGCGGGCACTTCTGTTCACACTGACGACAGGGATTCTCCTGAAACATATGATTCAGGTCCTGCTGGGCTATGACCTGCAGCTGTTGTTTGCAGCCCAGCCGGTGATCGCCACCCTGATGATCGTGGTGACGGCCCTGCTGGCGCTGTTTCTGATCCTGTTCTTATACTGGAGTATCCATGTATGGTTCTGCGGGGAGAGGACAGGATTCCTTGCTGCATTTCTGAGTCTGGTGCGGCATCCGCTGTCGTTCCTCCTGCTGGCGGCAGGCGGTGTGGGAGTCGTCGCGATCCTCTTTCTCTGCGGCCTGCTTGCAGGGATTCTCGGAGAACGAAGCATCGCCTCCTTTCTCGCACTGCGCATCCTGGCAGCCTTTCTCGTGTGGCTGCTTGCGGCCTGGGTACTCCGGTCTGTCGCGGACAGAGAGCCGGAGAATGATGAAGAAGAGAGCGAGCCGGCGATCCCGATCATCTCGGGCGTGATCGGACTGGCCCTGTTCCTGCTGGTCTTCCTGGGATCGGAAAGCGGGAATCTGTTCTATCGCACCACCGATCAGGTATTTGGCGAGGTCGATGCCTGGATGAATGCCGGAACCGCGCAGTTTCAGATCGGACAGACCGCTTCCGCAGATACCTCCTTCCGAAAGGCACTGCAGCTGATCGATGCACTCCGTGCTGCCAGCAGCGAAGAGGGTGTGCAGATGAACTATAAGCCTGCGGACACCAGCCCGATGACCGAGCATCTGTACCTGCTGAGCGGGGGCTCTGCAGATACCATGGGCGAGAAGATCCGGACAGGTGTCTTTGATACCGCCTATTATCCGGTGCTGCTGTCCTGGTATGCGGAGAAGGAAACACTGACAGAGGAAGAGCAGAAGCTCCGGGATGAGATGCTCACCGTATGTATTGCGAAGGGGTACGCAGACTGGTATCCGAACGCAGACTGGTTCCAGAAGAATGCCCTTGCCGTCAGCAAGAGAATCAAGGACTATGAGAACATTCAGCCGCAGATCCGGATGATTTCCCTGAAAAATAAAGCGGCCGCGGCGGGTGGTGCGAACCGGGAGATCGTGGAAGAGGCGCTCCAGGAAGCAGAAGCGCACCCAGAGAATGCGTACTGCCAGTATGTTGCGATGAATCTTGGTGCGGATTACCGCGTCGATGATGCGACACATTATGACCGGACAGTGGAGGCTGCGAAGCGCTATGATGCCCTGACAGAAGGAAGCGGTTCGGATGATGGAAAACTGCTGAAGAAGAGAATGGTCGCATCGATCATCCGGGGCTGCTACCGCTACGAGGAGGCGATTCCGTATTTCAAGCAGATCGCGGAGATAACCGGGACCGCTGCGGATCAGATGCAGCTGGCAAGATGCTACCTTGATGCAGAGCAGTATGCGGAATGCATCGAGACTGCGAATGCGGCGGCTGATCTGGCAGAGCAGGAAGAAGGCGGCACAAAACTGCACAGCCAGGCCCTCTATCTGATGGGGATCGCGGCAGTGAAGACAGCGGATGCCGATGCTTCCATCCTTGCAGCAGAGCGGCTGGCGGATGAACTGGAGGCGGCGGAGGCCCCGACCTATGAGCAGGAATCCATGCTGTACCAGGTCATCCAGTATCTGACCATATCCGACTCGGCCAGATGGACGGATTTCCAGCATGCGGTCTATGACAGCCTGACCGAAGAACAGAAGGCTGACATCGAAGGACATCCGCTGCTGGCACATTACATGAAGGCGATGTATGCCTATTTCATGCAGAAGAAAAATGAGGATGCGCTGGCGGAGATCGATGCGGTGCTGGCGATCCATGAAGACCTTGCCATGGCGAATTACCTGAAGGGGTCGATCCTTTTCAGTGCGAAGAACTTTGATGAAGCAGAGAAATGTCTGCTCGCGGCGAATCAGTATCATCCGGATATTCCTGCAGTCCTCTATGCGCTGGCCAATGTCTATGATGGAAAGCAGGATTACCAGACTGCCTATACGTATTCGAAAAAGGTAAAGGCAATCCTGCCGGAACAGGACCACGGAGAAGATATTTACGGCATCTCGTACCACAACAGCAACCTGCTGGAAGCACTGGAATGGGAAATCGGGAGATGAGGAGGAAGCTATGATTATATTTTCATTGATGCTGATCGCGGTTGCGGTCGCAGGAATCCTGCTGTTTTCCGGCAATATGCTCCTGATGATACTCGCAGCTGTGGCCGGAATCTGCGGCATTGTCCTTCCGCTGATCCGGCGTGATCTGGGGAAGATCCTTGCGGGAGTATGCATCTGCGTCGGGCTGATTCTGCTGGTGCTGTCCGGGACAAGTACCTCGAAAAATGGAATCCAGGCTTATGCAAAAGAAGTGGATATGATTCAGAACCGCATCGAAAAGGGCAAGCTCGATGATGCGAAGGAAAAGATCGGGGAGCTGGAAGAAGCCTACGGGGTGAACGATACTTCCCGGTTGCTGCTCGCAGCCTGCTACGAGCAGGCCAAGGAATATGATTCGGCCATCAACCTGCTGGAACAGTGCAGCTCCAGAGGAGAGACCTGGTATCACCTGATGATCCTCTGCTGGATCGCAAAGAACAACGGGGATGATGACAGACTGAAGCGCGTGGTGTTCGAAGCTGCAGAGGCAGTCCCGGAAAATGCAGCCTTCCAGAAACTTGCCGGTGCGGCAGCAATGGATGGCGGTAATTATAAACAGGCGGTTCATTACTATTCACTGGCATATTTTCTGGATGATACCGATGGTGAATCTGCGGTGCAGATGGGGCTGGCCTATCATGAACTCGGCGAAATGGAAATGGCCACACGGTTTCTGGAACTTGCGCTGAATAAAGAGATCCCAGAGGAGACAAGAAGCGACATCGAAGAAATCCTGACAGAAATGGGGGGTGGGAAATGAAAAGAATCGTTCATTATTTCTCTGAGATGATTCTCATGGTCATCTGCTGTCTGCTCCTGTTTCCGGCCTTACCTGTAAAAGCAGACTTCAACAGCCTGCAGAAGTCCTGGGACGGGGCGATGGAATCGTACTGGGAAGATCAGCCAAACTCCGGAACATTCAGCGTCGTTCCATCGTCCACAGTGTCTGTTATTGATAAAGCAGTTGAATACGGCGAAAAAGTGAAGAAGGTCAATCCGGATGTTGCATGGGGATGGAAGGGATTTTCGAAATTCTATAATGCGATGAATACCTTTTATGATGCGATGTCGCTGTATCACTATGAATCTCCGCAGGAACATGCTGTTTTCCGGTGGGCAGATGAGAAGGCACAGTTGTTTAAATTTGCAGTGGATCTTTTTAACTTTATACCAGGATCGGACAATCCGATTATTGATGCGGAAGCCTTCGTGATTGATAACGGATATAGCTTTATTGACACACCCGAAGTGGTTCACTCGCTGAACAATACCGACAACTTGCTTCTGCGGATTTTGGATCCTGCATTTGTGATTTTCAGTGAAACGGAGGAATTTGCCTGGTATAGTATCAGACACTTTTTCACGTATGATAAAGACAGACAGGATCAGCTTGCTCAGGACTATATCGATAACTTCGACTTCATTGACCGGATGAAAGAAGCCCTTCATATCAAGGTTCCGAATGGTGTGAATGCCTACAAGCCGAATATCTACCTCTATGGCCCGGCGGGGATGGAAACCACGGTGACCTTTGACCGGCCGGAACTGCTGACGAAGGTGATTCCGGATTATAGCGGGAGCTGGCGGACGGTGATCGGTGCGGATGGCAGTCTTTATGTAAATGGCATGTCTGATGAGGAGCCTGGTTTATCCTACCTCTTCTACGAATCAGACTGTGATGAATTCCTGATGCAGACGGAGAAGGGCTGGCTGATCCCGGCGGAAGAGAGGGAAGCGACGTTCCGGACCATCCTTCAGAACTACGGATTCAATGAGAGAGAAACCGAGGACTTCGCCCGCTACTGGGTGGAGAAACTGGAACCGGGTGTCGATTATGTGATGTTCCCGCAGGATACGGATACGGTTGATCTGGCCATGCCGGTCAGCCTTTCGGGAGATATTCCGGAAGAGATCCGGCGCATCTGGTTCTATTTCCTGCCTGCGGATGCAGCAGGAGATGCGGTGGAAACACCGACGGAGATCGTGCCGATTCAGAGAGGAGCCTCTACAATGGTAGAATGGGGAGGCGTCCTCCGGTAAAAGGAAATAGATCATATAGCCGTCCCGGCAGATGGTTCCTGAGCGATCACTGCCGGGACGGCTGTTTTTTACTTAAAACCGCATACTGCTATCCGAAATCCGCAGCCTGAAAAGCATGGTTTTTCTTTAAAAATGATGACGGTTATGGTATACTATTTCAGATCGGCATATATGACCGGTCGAGAATAAAGAGAGGAAAAAGTTTGAGATGGCAGAGACACAGCTGCAGTATCCTCTGAAGACCATGTATGAGGCGATTGCCGCCATGGTACAGGAGTTCCCGGAGGACACTGCCTATGAGTTCTATGGAGTAAAAACAAAGTACAAAAGATTCGGCGAGAAGATCTTACAGGCTGCGAGAGCATTTGCAGCCAACGGGATCGGGAAAGGCGACCGCGTGACGATCTGCCTGCCGAATGTTCCACAGGCAATTGACTGCTTCTATGCGCTTGACCGGATCGGCGCTGTCGCGAATATGATCCATCCGCTCTCGGCAGAAAAAGAGATTTCCTTTTATCTGAATATTTCAAAGAGCAAGATGATCCTGACCGTGGATATGTTCTACGAGAAGGTGGAAGCGGCGCTGAAAGAAGTGGATCATCCGGTGACCGTTCTGGTAGCGAGAATGCAGGATGAGCTGCCGCTCTACATGCGCCCGGTATATGTTGCAAAGGCAGGAAGAAAGTACCTGCAGTTCCCGAACACTGATCACGCACAGACCTGGAAGGATTTCCTGAAGACCGGGAATCCGCAGGAAAAACTGCCGGAGATCCAGTTTGAGCGCGAGCGGACCTCCGTGATTCTGTATTCCGGCGGGACAAGCGGAACGCCGAAGGGCATCTGCCTGTCCGACTATAACATGAATGCACTGGCAAGACAGTGCAGAGAGGTCTTGCCGTTCGAGTTCAAGAACGGACTGAAAATGCTTTCCTGCATGCCGATGTTCCATGGCTTTGGCCTCGGGGTGAATATTCACACGGTTCTCTTCCACGGAGCGACCTGTATCCTGATGCCGACATTCAATCATAAGACCTATGCAAAAGCACTGATCAAGAAAAAACCGAATTTTATCGCCGGCGTGCCGACAATTTTCGAGGCACTGCTGCATATCCAGGACCTCGACGGTGCGGATCTGAGCCACCTGAAGGGTGTCTTCTGCGGCGGGGATTCCCTGTCTGTGGAACTGAAGAAAAAGGTCGATGCTTTCCTTGCGGAACACGGATCCACCGTTCCGATCCAGGAGGGCTATGGCCTGACCGAGTGTGTCACGGCAAGCTGTCTGACCCCGTATAACCGCTACAAGGAGGGCAGTATCGGTCTGCCGTTCCCGGATACGCAGTATGCGATCGTGCGGCCGGGAACAGACGATGTCCTGCATCCGGGCGAGGAAGGGGAGATCATCCTTTCCGGACCTTCCGTGATGCTGGGGTATCTTGACAACGAAGAAGAGACGAAGGAGACCCTGCGGACGCTGTCCGACGGGAAGACCTGGCTGTATACCGGTGACCTCGGCTACATGGACGAAGAAGGCTTTGTCTATTTCAAGCAGAGAATCAAGCGGATGATCATCACCAACGGCTACAATGTCTATCCGGGCCAGATCGAGAATGTCATCGATTCCGTTCCGGAGATCGCTTATTCCTGTGTCATCGGCATCCCGGATGAACGGCGCGGCCAGAAGGTCAAGGCGTTCTGCGTGATGCGGGACGGTGTCACGGATGAAGAGATGGTGCGGAACAAGGTGAAAGAAGCGATGTCAAAGCACGTTGCGAAATACGCCATCCCGCGTGAGATCGAATTCCGGAAGGAACTTCCGAAGACACTGGTCGGGAAGGTTGCGTACCGGAAGTTAGAAGAAGAGGAAGAGGCAAGACGCAGGGGAGAGACGGCAGAGCAGGCATGAGCTGCAGCCCATCCATATGCTACGGAGGAATATGATGAGCAAAAAGAGTAAACGTAGGTGGGGAGACCGGAAGGATGCGACCCTTGTGCGGGAGATCAAGGGACTGCAGGGTATCATGGGCCATCTCTGGCCGAACCGGACAGACTGTGAGGTCTATCTGCATGACACCATCGATGCAACGGCACTGATGGAATACCTCAATAAGAAAAACGAGGGACGCCCGAAAGAAGAGAAGATTACGATTTTCCACTGCGCGGTGGCAATCATCGCAAGGATCATCAAAGAACGCCCGGAGATGAACCGTTTCATCCAGGGCAGAAGGATGTATCAGAGAAATGAGATCACCATCAGCTTCGTTGCCAAGAGGCAGTTTAAGGACGGAGCAGATGAGGCATTGATCGTCCTCAGACCGAAGGACAGCGATACGCTGGAGAGCATTTCAAAGAAGATCCGCGGGGATGTGCATGAGCAGAGAAAGCATGAACATGCGGTGGACGGCGTCGACAAGATCATGGACAATCTGGTCAAGCTGCCGATGCCGCTGCTGGCGCTGATCGTCCGGATCATCCGGTACCTGGATTTCTGGGGAATCAACCCCGATTTCCTGACGGAGGGAGATCCGAACTATTCGACGGTGACGGCCAGCAATCTGGGCTCCATCGGCGGACCGGCGGTGTATCACCATCTGTCCAATTACGGAACCTGCAGCATCCTGCTGACGCTTGGCACCCTGCACAAGGAGGAGATGCTACAGCCGGATGGGACCAGAAAGATCCGCGATGTTGTGGATATTGGTGCTACACTGGATGAGAGAATCGGAGACGGCTTCTATTTCGTCAGAAGCCTGAAGCTGATCCGGTATATCTTCGCACATCCGGAGATCCTCGACTGGACACTCGATACGCCGAGTGGATTTGACTATAAGTAAAGAAATCGATTCTGACCGGCCGGCAACGGCAGGACTGCCTGCAGGTTGCCAGTCGTGAAGGATGACGAAAGAAAGGTTGGGAGTGGTATGCAGGAATTGGCTAAGACCATAATCACGGAGGTAGAACGGGCCGTCATCGGCAAGCGGGATAAGATCGAACGGATTCTGCTCGCGATGACAGCCGGCGGACATGTGCTGCTCGAGGATCTTCCGGGTGTCGGGAAAACAACGATCGCCCTGGCCTTCTCGCGGGCACTGCAGTTATCCTACAAGAGAATTCAGTTCACCCCGGACGTTCTGCCGGCCGACGTGGTCGGTTTTACCGTCTACAATCAGCAGACCGGAAAGTTCGAGTACCAGCCGGGGCCGGTGCTCTCAAACCTGTTCCTGGCCGACGAGATCAACCGGACCAGTTCCAAGACCCAGAGCGCACTGCTCGAGGCGATGGAAGAGGGGCAGGTGACGGTCGACGGCGAGACATACCAGATCCCGAAGCCGTTCACGGTCCTGGCGACGCAGAACCCGGTCGGTTCCGCCGGCACACAGCTGCTGCCGGAATCCCAGATGGATCGTTTCCTGATCCGCCTCTCGGTAGGGTATCCGGAGATTGCGGATGAGATGGTGATCATGCGCACAAGGCAGGGCGAGGATCCGATGAAATATGTCCGCCCGGTCGCCAGTGCAGAGGATCTGCTGAAGATGCATGCACAGGTGGAAGCAGTCTACACTTCCGAGGAGATTTTCCGCTTCGTCGCAAGCCTCGCAGCAGCCACCCGGCATCATGAACTGATCCGGATGGGCGTATCCCCGCGTGGATCGCTCGCACTCGCCCGCATGAGCCGCGCATATGCGTGGTATGAAGGAAGAGATTATGTGCTGCCGACGGATGTGCAGGCCATGATGGATGATACTCTTGCGCATCGTCTTGTCCTTTCGCCGAAGGCACGTGCATCGGGACTTTCAGCGGTAGAACTGCTGCATCAGGTGACCGCTGACGTTGCCGTTCCGAAGATTGTCTGAGGAAGCATCATGCTGGTGCGGAGACTGGAGTATGCAGCGGTCCTGATTCTGCTGCTGCTCTTTTATATCTTTTTTGTCGATTACCTTTCGTTCTTCCTGCTGGTATTCTTTGCGGCGATACCGCTCGTTTCCCTGCTGCTGACGGGGCTGCAGCTGCTGACATTTGCAGTGGGACTTGGCCAGCAGGAAAAGGTGTTCGTTGCGGCAGGGGAGACGTTCAACATACCGCTGACGACGACCAGGGCACCGCTTCTCGGCGGTCTCGAGATCCGGATCCGTGTGAAGGTGGAAAATGTCCTGATGCAGACGATGGAGCAGTCGAATTACCGCTTCACGCCGGAGCAGAAGCGGAAGAATGAGGAACCGAAGAGCATCCAGATTACCACCGGGGAATGCGGCCGGTACCTGATGACGCTAGTCGATGCCAGATGCTATGACTACCTGAAACTGTTCTCGCTGCGGGTGAAGAAGGATGTGAAGGTCCGCGAGGTCACGGTCATACCGGAGATCGAAGAGAACCAGAGCAGGATGGAACTGGGTGACCGGATGGACCCGGATGCCCAGCGCTATGCGGAAGGAAAACCCGGTGATGACTACACCGAACTGTTTGATCTGCGGGAATATCAGCCGGGAGACCGCGTCTCCAGAATTCACTGGAAGCTCTACGGCCGCCGCGGGGAGATCATCGTCCGGGAAGGTTCGTACCCGATCGACAGCCGGTTTATCATTGCAGTCGACCTGAAGCCGGCCTATGCGAACCACAAGGCAGCGGAAGAACTGTTCGGCGCAGCATTTTCCCTGTCGCAGGAACTTGTGGCGGAGAACCTGCCCCACGAGATGCTGTGGTGGGATGCGCGGACGGACTTTGCCATGGAGGCAAAGATCGACGGCGAAGAAAGTTATTTTCATGCATTATATGAGGCGATGGGAACCAGGATTCCGGACGATCGCCTGCATCTGATCACCACGCTGGCGGAAGAAAAGCACGCCGCCACACTGGTGTATTTCACAAGAGATTTCACGGGGCCGGAGCGGGAGATCCTCCTGGAAAATATGGAGGACATAACCCTGGTGATCGAAGAAGTAGAGGAGAAAAAAGGGTGAGTGGGAGCAGAAAACGGATGGTAGATGCGGTCTATGGCGCGATCCTTGCGGTCATGGGCTTTGTCGGCATGTACTTTTCGCTTGCGACGACGATCGAGTTAGACTTCTCCCTGCGCATCATCTTCACGGCCGTCATCATGGGGGCAGGGTTTGCCATCTTCCTGTACATGATGGAACCGAGGATGAAGCACGGCGCAGTGAAACTCCCGCTGATCGTGCTTGGTGCCTTTGCCGCACTCGGGCTTCTTTTCAGGAAAGTGGTCAAAATCGGCGCCTATATGATCTGGCAGGAGATCAGCGGCAATTACCTGCGCGTCTCCGGCTGGGATATGACCCTGCTGCGCCCGGAGGAGATCCGGCACCACGAGGTGTCCATGGTACAGGCAGAGGCATGGGAAGGCCAGATCCTTTTTCTGTTCGTCCTGCTGATCATCCTGATTCTTGTCTTCATGATTCTGCATATGCGGGCACTGCGGATGCTTCCGATCGTGCTGACCGCAATTCCACTGTCCCTGCCGCTCTCTGCAGGCATCATTCCACCGTATCTCTGGACCAGTATCCTGATTGTCTTCTGGGGTATGCTGCTCTTCGACCTTGTCGGGAAGCCGGTTGCGATCCGTATCGCGGCACCGGTTCTGATGGCCGGCATCCTTGCACTGATGCTGTGGCAGATTCCGACGACCAATACGATGCGGACCAGGATCGGTGAGGATATCCGGCTTGGCATCGAGGGCGGTTCCCGGTTCGGTGCGATCTTCCGCGGCGGCGGGATCGCCGGCACGGCAAACCGGGTGAGCCTCAGAGAGAGTGGAAATGTCAGCTTTACGGGCGGCGTCCTGCTGCAGGTGAAGATGGACCTGGTGGCGAAAGAACCGGAGACAATTGCATACGAAGATCGCGCGAATGAGGAAAATGCAGCTAAGGCGAGAGCACAGGCTGCGCTTGAAAGGGCAGAAGAAAAACTTCCGGTGCACTGGGAATACCTGAGGGGATTTATTGGCAGTGTCTATGAGGATGGCGTCTGGAAGAAGCTGTCCTATGAGGACGAGGAAGCGCTTAAAGAGGTGATCGGTGAGATTCCGGTGCAGAACTACCCGCAGTATTTCATCGACAGTATGCTGCAGTATTATGGTGGTCTTTCCAGACCGGAAAGCTCGATCCTGGTTCTCAGTCTGGACGGGACGCAGGCGGAACTGTCCGGCGACTACGAGCGGATGGAGATCCGGAATCTCTGGGGAAATACCCATATCGGATATATGCCATATGGTCTGATGGAAACGCCGGAGAGTCTTGCGGGACTGTTCCGGTACCAGGCCGATGCCGGATTTACCTCGGCGAACCGGATCTTCGGGACGGATGCCTACGCGGTCAATGCCTATCCGTATCTGGATCAGTACTGGGAAGCCCTGGCAGCAACGGCAGGTGCCTGGGAGCAGAACCGGGAGTGGCGGAGAAATCACATCGGCAGTGAGGACACTGTCAGCCAGACGGAAGAAGAGATCTATCGGAAATTTGCCTACGGGCACTACCTGGATGTCCCGGAAGAAATCGCGGAAGGGATCCATCAGTATCTGGATGACCGTGCGCTGACACCGCTGGATTTCATGAAATATGAGCTGACCCATGCGATCACCATCGACGGGAAAGAGCAGGAAGACCCGGCGTTACTGGAGGATATGGAGAGACGGTTCCGCGAGAATCCGGAACAGTTCCAGATCGAAGGGAACGATGCGCCGGCAGATTTCGATGACTATCTGTTACAGCTCTTTCATTCAGGACAGAATGACAGAACGCTTCGCTATACAGCCTGGGTGCTTTCTGCCCTGAACTATGAGAGCACCTACACCCTGCAGCCAGGCCTGACGCCAAGAGAAGAAGACTTCATTCTGTATTTCCTGACGAGAAGCCATCAGGGCTACTGCAGACACTATGCCGCAGCGGCGACGATGCTGCTCCGTGCGGCGGGCATTCCGGCCAGATATGTGGAAGGCTACTATGTTTCCAGCGGCTGGGAAGCGGATGAGAATGGCTGGATCAATATTACGGATGACAAGTCTCATGCCTGGACGGAGATCTATCTGGACGGCTTCGGCTGGTATCCGGTGGAAACCGTCGAGAGCATCGGCACATCGCTGGTGCGGTCGGTGCGCGGCAGAAAGAGCAGCAGTTCCGGCAGCGGATCCGAATTTGAAGAGGATGACTTCTACGGGATGGTTCCGGACTGGAGCGAATATCAGCTGCACAACGGATTCAATCCGGAGGATTACATCAATCTGGACGATCTGAACGGAGCCGGTGAAGCAGGAGAAGGAAAGGCGCGCTTTGATCTGAAGGCATGGTTCGGCGGGCTTTCCACAATGCAGAAGTTCTTCGCCATCGGGGTGTCCATCTTCGTCCTGGTGATGCTGGTGGCGGTGTCCTTCAGTGTGAACCGGCAGATTCAGCTTGGAAAGAGAAGAAAGAAGATGCAGACCGGCAGCCGCTCGGAGCGGGCGATCGAGATGTACCGCTACATGCTGGAGCTGATCGGCTACATCCGGTACGGGACGATCAGTCCGGAGACGGAAAAAGTCGGGCTGAAGGCAAAATTCTCGAATCACGAGATCACAGAGGACGAGCTTGCCATTGTTGAAAAGGAAATGAACGAAATCCGCGCCAGAGCGGAGTTTATTGAACCGAAGTGGTACTGGAAACTGTACAATGTCTACATCCGTGGCCTGGTGTGATGCCGGCCCCGGATGTGTAGACGGATCACGGAACAGCGTGACTGGAGGGCGAAGATGAGATATCCATACTGTGACATGCACTGCGACACTTTGATGCGGACGCTGCGGGAGAATCCGGACTCCCTCTATGACGGGAAGGGCATGCAGAATCTCGTCATGATGCACGAGATCGGGCAGATGATGCAGTTCTTTGCGGTTTTCTTTCCCCCTCGTCCGAAGACGGAAGAGGAGCGGGCCAGAATGGCAGCCCGTGGTATGAAGGAAATGCCGGATGACGAGACGTATTATGCGCTGCTCCGGGATGCGTTGTTCGCACAGGTGGAAAAGCACAGCGATTTCATGGCACTGGCCAGAACAGCGACAGAGCTTGAGACGAACTTTGCTGCCGGGAAGCAGACCGCGATGCTGACCATCGAGGATGGACGGATCGTGAACGGAAGCATGGACCGCCTGCGTGCACTGGCGGATGACGGTGTCGTCGCGATCGCGCTGACCTGGAACGGGATCAACTGCTTCGGTCATCCGAATTCGAGAGATCCGGAGGCGATGAAGCTAGGCCTGACACCGTTCGGGAAAGAAGCGATCGGAGAGATGGAGCGGCTGCATATCATCCCGGACGTCTCGCATCTGTCGGACGGCGGATTCTATGATCTTGCCGGTATTGCGAAGAAGCCATTCATCGCTTCGCATTCGAACTGCCGCGCCATCACGGATCACCCGCGGAATCTGACGGATGAGATGATCCGCGTCCTTGCGGAGCACGGCGGTGTTGCGGGCCTGAATTTTGAGAAATCCTTCGTGGCTCCGACCGATACCGACCCGGCGACGACGGTGGACTATCTGGTCGCGCACGTCATGCACCTGCTGCAGGTCGGCGGTGAGGATATTATCGCGATGGGAACGGATTTTGACGGCATCGGTCCCGGGATGGAGATCGAGAATACCTCGGAGATGGGGAAGCTTTTTGAAGGCCTCATGAAGGCCGGGCTTACAGAGCGGCAGCTCGACAAATTCATGAGTGGCAACGTGTTGCGGGTGCTCCATGAAACGCTTGGCTAAACGGGTCGGCATCCTGGGTCATCTCTTTGACCGGATTGTCATCGCCTGGATCGGATCACTGACAAAAGGCCTCACGGATCCGGAGCGGGATCTGCAGTTTCAGAAGAATGCAGAGCAGTGGGACACCTACAAGAAATACACGATGCGGAACGGCTACATCGAACACCAGTCGGCACTCGGGGCATTTTCCTACGGGTTCAGCGGAAAGATCATGAAGAAGTATGCCTTCTCCGGCCACGACGTGACGGCAGCGGATAACGCCTGTGAGATCATCGCACTCTACAATGCACTGGTCTCGGAGGAGGATCCGGATCTGCTGACCTTCCCGCAGATGCTGCGCCACTTCGCGGCACACGGCATTTCCTCAAAAGGCTCCTTCGGAACGGCCCCGCAGGCGCTGAAGCGGCATCTGAAGCACCGGGGCTATACGGTCACGGAACTGTTCGGCAGGCGGATGACGGAGCTGACCCTTGCAGAACTGGCCCACAAGAACAGAACCTTTATCTTCTCCGCCTGGAATGTTGCGGGCAACCCGTTCCGCGGAATTCACACCATGTGTGTGACCAGGGAAGGAGAAGAGTATCTGGTGCACAACGACGAGAACGGCGTGCGCCGGGCAGACAGTCTCTACGAAGCGGTTTTCGGCTATCACGGCGGAAAAGGAAGACCGGTTCTGATCTATGGAATCCGGAAATAGAGCATGCGGTCAGCATGCTCATTATTTTGTGTTGACGATGACATGGAAGTGTTGTAAAAGGATATAAAGAATACACAATTCAAAAAGTGTTACTGGTATTTTCTGCAAAAGATGTATAAAATAACATGTAAGTTTTAACTACACGGGAATTTCGGAACGTAGTTATACACTTACATGTTTATTTGTATGGAGGAACGAAGATGGCTTCTGTGATGGAAAATCTTTCGCATGCGGCAGAGAGACAGGCAATCAGTGTGATGATGGACGGCTTTCTGAAGCATCTGAATTCTCAGGAGGATAAAGCAAAAACCTATGTGCAGCTGGTCGATCTTGCTGGAAAGTTCTATGGAAACGGCGCCAAGAAGGAGACCCTGGATAAGGTGCGTGCCGCGGTGCAGGATCCGAACAACCGCTGGATGAAGTTCATCAACCGGATTGTGGACGAGACGGACCCACACTATGCGAAGATGATGCTCCTGAACCTTGGCTACGAGTCCTTTTTCCGCGGTACCAAGATGATCCGTGCAAACCGGGAAAAGTACAACTGCAATATTCCGTGGCTGATCCTGTTTGACCCGACCAATGCCTGCAACATGCACTGCGCCGGCTGCTGGTCCGGAACCTATGGAAATAAGAGCAATCTCAGCTATGAGATCATGGATAAGATCGTGACCCAGGGCAAGGAGCTTGGTGCGCATCTCTACATGATGACTGGCGGTGAGCCGACGGTCCGCATGAAGGACATCCTGAAGCTCGCCGAGAAGCATGATGACTGCTTCTTTGGCCTGTATTCGAATTCGACCCTGATCAACGATGAACTCTGCCAGAAGATCGTGAAGCTCGGCAATATTACGTTCATGCTTTCCATCGAGGGCACGCCGGAGACGAACGATGCCCGCCGCGGGGAAGGCCACTATGATGCAGTCATCCGGGCGATGGATCTCTTAAAGAAGTACGGCATTGTATTCGGTACCTCGATCTGCTATACCAGCCAGAATATCGAGGCAGTCACCGATGAAAAGTTCCTGCGGTTCATCTCCGAAAAGGGTGCGCGCTTCGGCTTCTATTTCCACTATATGCCGGTCGGCAACAATGCGGTACCGGCCCTGATGCCGACGGTTGAACAGAGAAAAGAGATGATCCGGAAGATCCGCTGGATCCGTTC
This sequence comes from uncultured Lachnospiraceae bacterium, assembly GCA_902783375.1. Taxonomy (GTDB): domain Bacteria; phylum Bacillota; class Clostridia; order Lachnospirales; family Lachnospiraceae; genus Catonella. Next base: position 48,411 of record CACZQN010000004.1, read on the forward strand.
GAATGAATGTGACATCGAGTTCTATCCGATGGATTTCCAGAATGACGGCGAATATGTCGGTGGCTGTATCGCCGGGGGCAGAAACTATTTCCACATCAACTCCAACGGAGATGCGGAGCCATGCGTGTTCATCCATTTCTCGGATTCGAACATCCATGACAAGTCGATCCTCGAGATCCTGCAGAGCCCGCTCTTCATGGCTTATCATGAAGGCCAGCCGTTCAACCGCAACCACCTGCGTCCGTGTCCGATGCTCGAGAACCCGGACCTGCTCCGCAAGATGGTGAAGGAGACCGGCGCACACGGTACCAATGAGGAGAGTGAGGAGTCTGTCGACCACCTCTGCGACAAGTGTGATGAATATGCTGCGGAGTGGGCACCGGTTGCGGACGAAGTCTGGGCAGGCCAGACCCACAAGATCCCACCGTATGAGAACTATACCAAAGAGAAGAGAGAACACCCGGAACTCGCCGCCTTCGAGCACGCAGAGTAAGCGGGATGAATTGAATTGATAATTGAGAACTGATCATTGATTATTGAGAATTGAAAAGGCGGCCGCGCAGCGATCTTTCGATCGGCACGGCCGCTTTTTGCGTGGACTTGATACTTTTTTGACTTGTCACTTTTTTCTCCGGGAATTCAATTTGGCTTGTCGATTTACGGATAAGGAGCGAGAAAGAAGAAGCTTATACGTAAACCAGATATTTCCAATCGCTTGAATTGCGGATAAAAGACTTGATATTAGCAGTTTATCCGTAGTGAAAAACACCGAATCAGCAGGTCATCTTAGTACTTCTGTGGTTTCTGGGGGAATTACCCTACGGATAATCACTGAGATAGGGTAGCCTTATCCGTAAATTCGTGATCTGGGAAAAGTTGTATTACGGATAAATAAGAGAAATAGAAAGGATTATCCGTAAGCCAGGAAATCTATTCCTGAATTCACTGGCTGCTGAAGTGAAGTTCTCTTCATTCATTCATGACATGATAAAAGAAAGCGGCCGCGCGTTGATCTATCGATCTGCGCGGCCGCTCCATCGTTGCCTGAGCTTGTTTTGCTTTTCTTTTTACTGTAACAGTTCAATTCCAGTTTACTTTTCTCGCTTCACAGCTACGTAGTCATCGCCGATATCGTAGGTGTTGTCATATGGCGTAAGCGGAACGTGCAGAAGCGCTCTGAACATATGGTACACAGAAACGGCATCAGGGTCTCAAGGGTCTGCGCATGGCGGACAAGCAAGCTGGCGTATGACGGATCGGGGGAGGTGGTCCGGAA
>CACZQN010000005.1 GCA_902783375.1 uncultured Lachnospiraceae bacterium
ATAAGGGATAGAAGGGAAATAGAAAACCCCTCCCCTCAAGATTGAGGGGCGGGGGAGTTGAAATGTGCGAAGCACATTATTCTTGTGATCTCTGGTCCTTCAGCGGCATTTTCTTTTCGCACATATTATAAATTTAAGTCTCCCTTTTTGCAATGGAAGGCAGTTTATTTATAGAAAAGTCCGTGTAATTTACAATGATATCGTTCTCTTGCCCGTAAATGTTGATAATCCATTCCGTGGAATTTGTGGAGATCCATTTTTCCGGCAGTTATAATTCAGTCAGACTAAAGGAAACGGAGGGAAGAAACTTGAAAAACGGAGGGTATATCTACGGAGGAGGAATCAAGGCGATTCCACATAATCTTGCAGTAGATATCAAAAGAAACAAGCTGGTATATCTGTGTCTGATCTTCATCCTGGCTTTCTTTGCAATCTTCAGCTACGCACCGATGATTGGCGTCCTGATGGCCTTCCAGAGATTTTCACCGGCGAAAGGCTTTTTTGGTAGTAAATGGATCGGAATGCAGAACTTCACGACGTTCTTCAGCGGACCATTCGTGGGAAGGCTGATCCGGAACACGGTTGCTATCGGCGTTCTGGATCTTGTGATCAACTTCCCTGCTCCGATTATTTTTGCTCTGATCCTCAATGAAATCCACCAGAAGCTGATCAAGAAAACAGTCCAGACAATCAGCTACATGCCGTATTTTATCTCCTCGGTGGTTGCCTGTGGAATCGTGATCAACTTTACAGAAGCAGGTGGCGTGATCTCAAACCTGGTAGCATATATTACCGGCACTGCTGCAGAGAATCTTCTGAACCATTCAACACTGTTCTGGCTCATCTACGTACTCCAGAACATGTGGCAGGGGCTGGGATATGGATCGATCATCTACCTCTCCGCACTGAGTGCGATTGACCAGGAACTGTACGAGGCTGCTTACTGCGATGGGGCGGGCAGATGGAAACAGACGCTCCATATTACACTGCCGGGTATCATGCCGATGGTATCTATGATGCTGATCATGCGGATGGGAAGCGTCTTTGCGGTTGGCGCAGATAAAATCCTGCTGCTGTACAGTCCGGCGAACTATAAATACTCCGACGTCATCAACACCTATGTATACCGGATGGGTATGCTGAGCCAGGATTACGGCCTGTCTACAGCGGTTGGATTATTCAACTCCCTGATCGGAACGATCATGCTGCTGATCTCCAACAAGATTTCCAAGAAGTTATCCGGAACGGGTATGTTCTAAGGAGGATGATGAGATGAAATATAAAATATCCGGAGCCAGAGTAATCTTTCTGATCTTTGCATACTGCCTGATGGCTTTGCTATCCATCGTCTGCATCGCGCCGATTATCCACGTCATGATGGGATCCATCAGCAATCCGACTTTTCTGGGACTACATCGTGGGCTGGTCTGGTATCCGCTTCACAATGTGGATGTGAAAGCGTACGAGATCATCATGCAGTATGAGAAACTGTGGCAGGGATACAGGAATACGATTCTATATATCATTGCGCAGTGCGTCGTGACCGGTGTCTGTACTGTCATTGCCGGATTCGTGTTTTCGAGAAAACGGTTTTTTTACAGGAATGCATTCATGATGATCATCGCCTTTACGATGCTTGTGAACGGAGGAATGATTCCAACCTATCTGGTGATCAAGAGTCTTGGTATGGTCGATACGGTATTTGCATTGGTGATACCGGGAGCGCTGAGCGTGTTTAACATTCTGATCATGCGGACTTCTATGGAGAATATTGCAGATGCGCTCGAGGAAGCGGCGCGGATTGACGGGGCGAATGACTTTCAGATCATGTTCAGGATTATCCTGCCGCTCTGCAAGGCAACCTTTGCGGTCATCATGCTGTTCACAATCGTTGGGAAATGGAATGACTATATGTCGGCACTTCTGTATCTGCCGACCAGGACAGAACTATATCCACTGCAGATGGTCCTCAGGTCCATTCTGACGGATGCTTCTCAGGATATGTCTTCTTCCACGGATCCATCGAACAGCGTTCAGCTTTATAAAAAGTCTATTGAATATGCGGTCATTGTTGTATCAACACTGCCCATCCTCTGTGTCTATCCGTTCGTCCAGAAATATTTTGTGACCGGAATCACAATTGGTGCGGTAAAGAGTTGACAAATCTTATATACTAAACATGGAAAAGGAGTGCAGGAAATGAAAAAGAGAATGATGACACTGATTCTTACCGGGGCAATGCTTGCCACATCACTCGCAGGCTGTGGCGGCACAAACGGAACGACACAGCAGGAGAACAAGATCTCCGGCAGCGGGACAGCAGCAAGCCAGGCAGAGGTACAGGTCCAGGTCCCGGCAGAAGGCGGCAGAGACGTTGGCGGCCTGATGCTCCCTCTGACAACCGAAAAAGAAGACCTTTCCGTCTGGCTTACCTATAACAGTTCTACTGTCAAGGATATCAACGAGATCAAAGGAATCCAGCAGATGGAAGAGAATACCAATGTCCATGTGAACTGGACGCCGGTAACCCTGCAGGAAGTCCAGGAGAAACTGGGAATCATGCTGTCATCCGGGACATTTCCGGATATCGTGTATGCGGGTTCCTATGGGTATCCCGGCGGAATCAGTAAGGGTGTTGAAGATGGAGTTATTGCAGACATGGATCCGCTGATCCGTGAGAATATGCCGAACTACATGACAATTGTCAATACCAATGAAGAGGCAAGAAAAGAAGCCGCGACGGATGACGGAAAGATGAATGCCGTAAAGATCATGGTGGGTACGGATACAACCATTGAATCGGAAGGCACCTATACGGGCATGGCTTACCGTCAGGATATGATGGAGAAGTTAGGGTATGATGTACCGGCAACGGTGGAAGGCTGGCATAAAGTCTTGCTGCAGGCAAAGGAAGATGGCGTCGAGATCCCCTTTGAGCCGGAAGCAAATGGTGGCAGTTATTTTTCCCTGGCATATGGTGTAACGACCAGTGCCCAGAGAGCTTATATGCAGGTGGATGGCAATAAAGTCGTCTATGCACCGCTGCAGGATGGGTTTGGCGCATATCTGGATGAAATGCAGAAATGGTACGCAGAAGGACTGATCGATCCGAACTTCACATCCTTCAACATGATGGCGAATCCGGACTATGTAGAGAATGACAGGGCGCTGCTATTTGCATCTATCTCCTCCGGCGCAACCGGCAAGGGACTGCTGGGCTATGGTATGGTCACGAAGGACTCCGTCTATCTGCAGCCGCTTGGACAGCCGGTTCTGAATGAAAATGATGCGCCGATCCAGTGCTTCAGACGGATCATTGCAAAAGACCCGATCTATATTACAACTTCCTGCAAGAATCCTGAACTTGCTGCAAAGTGGCTTGACTATCAGTTCTCCGATGAAGGGTGTTTCCTGAACTGGTACGGCACAGAAGGGGAGACATGGGAATATGGAGAGGATGGAACCCCGCAGTTTCTGGATTCCGTCTACAACAATCCGGAAGGACTGCCGGTCATGGATTATCTGCAGAAATTTGCACTGAATCAGGGCTGGTGCTGGCTGGGCAAGCATGACATCGAGTGTGGCTGGAAGCAGGCGATGGGTAACGGTGGAGTCAACTATTCTCTCGAGGCACAGAAAATCTGGTCAGAACCGGAGACAAACATTTATATGACGGAGAGTCTTGAATTCACAGATGATGAAGGAGTCCAGATCACACAGCTGCAGACTGCTCTTAGTACAATGGTAGATGAATATATGGTCAACTATATCCTCGGAAGAAATACAGAGGACTTCGAAACCTTCCGTGAAGGTCTGAAGAACTATGGTGCAGATCAGCTGACGCAGATCTACCAGGATGCATATGACAGATATCTGGCACGATAAGGGGAGAGGAAAAAGATGAGCAAATACGGAAGAGCTGCAGTGAAGGGTATCCTTCATACACAGGGAACAAAGATTGTCAATGGAGATAATGAGGAGATTATCCTCGAGGGATATGGTGTTGGAAACTGGATGAATCCGGAGGGCTTCATGATCGGAGCCCCGGGGGATTCCGGGCTTGGCCTGGAGCAGATGGACAAGCTGACCGGCTTCGATGGGACGAAAGAACGTGTCGGCGTGATGTATCCGAACCGGTTCGACAGACACCGTTCCGTTGATGCGGTAGTAAAGGAACTCTGCGGTGAGAAATATGCAAAATCGTTCTGGAAGCGCTGGTATGCAAATCACCTGATGGAGGATGATATCCGGATGATGGCAGAACTGGATCTGAACAGTGTCAGGCTGGTTCTGAATTCCGGGACACTGCTCAAGGAACAGCCGGAGTTTGAATTCGATGAAGAGGGCTTTGCTGTTGTAGAGCAGGTCATTGACTGGTGCGAGAAGTATGGCATTTATGCAATCCTGGACATGCATGCAGCACCGGGCGGACAGGCCGGCGGACTTTTTGATGATGGATATGATTCTTTCCCGAGGCTGTTCTACGATCAGGAATGCTGGGACCGTGGTGTAGCACTCTGGGAGGAACTTGCAAAGCGGTTTGGAGACCGTGAGATTGTCGGGGGTTACGATCTGCTGAACGAGCCGCTGTCTCTGCCGATCGATTCGGAAGTCCTGCCAAAGCTGGGACAGTTCTACGATGAATGTATCAAAGTGATCCGCAGGCATGATACGAAACACATGTTTTTCCTGGAACCAGCCGGGTTTGCAAGGCATATGATCAACTTTGACCATGACTATGATCCGGGCTACCACAACTGGGCGATTCATCTTCATCGCTATGGATTCTTCCCGGAGATCAATGAACTGACGCCATACCTGTTAAAAGGGCTGGAATACAATGTCCCTGTCTGGATCGGAGAAGGAGGGTCTTCTCCGGAAGCAAATGCAGTATTCTTTAATATCGCGCAGCATTATGGTATCGGCTACTGCCTGTGGTGCTGGAAGACAGCTGCCCATCCGATGGGAACCCGTTCGGTAGGTCATATTCTCCCGGATGACTGGAACCTGATCCAGGAGTATATCCGCGGATATTCGAAACCGCCTTATAAAAAGGCAATCGAGATATTCGATGAATATCTTGAAAATATGAAGTTTGAGAAGTGCATCAAAGACTTCTCATCCATCAATCGTACACGCCGGATTGTCCCGTTTGATCTGCCGGCTGTCGGATACGACCACAGTCCGGCCAACAATGAGACATTTGCCGGGAACTGGGAGTATGGAAATCTGCTGAACTACCGGAATGAAGATCATACCAAGATGGTCTGGGATAAGCGGTTCCCGGAGCCGGTACGCTGGATGGATCGGTTTGATGAAAGTCTGGAGCCGGTACGCGGCAATCGGGATCCGCTGACGAGACTGCTGCTGGAATTGACGGAGGATGAGTTCGCAGTCTATTTTGTCAGAAAGGCAGAGAATGGTGCAAAGCTGACAGTGGATGCCCTGAGTGAAAATGGCGCTGAAATTGAAGTGACGGCTGAAGGGAAGGTGATTGGTATCATGACAATCCCTGCAACAGGCGACGGCAAGGAGCCGGTCAGCTGCACCATGGAAGAGAAACTTCCGGCTGGCACAGAATACCATGTCAGACTGACGGTCAAAAAGGGAACAGTGAAACTTCATAAACTGCATTTCATGGCTGAATAATACTAAATCTAGTTATTTTTTACCAAAAACCACAAAATGGGGTAGCCAAACTGGAATATTTGTGCTATAATGGCTTTAATGTGTCAAAGGGTTCAAGTTGAGTCTTTTACGAATCGGGAGGAAGAAAGCCATGAGTCAGGCAGATATCAGTAAGGTTCGGAGTACACTTTTCCATTATAAGGGCAGCCGGGTGAAGATCCGCGCGAACAAAGGCAGACAGCGCTACGATGTGAATGAGGGAATTATCAAAGAAGTATATCCTTACGTGTTTATGCTGGAGATCACGGATCAGGCTGAGGAGGCTGCAAGAGTCGTCTCCTATACTTACAGTGATTTGCTGACAAGAGACGTTCAGCTGAAGCTCTGCGAGGCATAAAGCTTTCGCAGAAAGTGCTTGATGCACATGGGTTTTTGTGGTATGATGTTGTCCGTAGCGGCTGCGACCGGAGTTGCAGGTTGCTGCGGACTTTTTCTGTGATGGCCTTTCCTGCAGTGGTGCTGGAGCTGGTGGGACAGCCATACAGGGTGAATAATAACAGATCAGGAAGGAACTGGAACGTATGTGGGCTTGGATCATTTTAATCGTTGTGGTTCTGCTGGCAGTAGGACTTTATTTCCTGTACCGCTATGGTACGAAGCTGCAGAGACGGCAGGACGAGGCACAGCTTCAGATGAAGCAGATGGAACAGACGACGTCGATGCTGGTGATCGACAAGAAGATGCTGCCGATGAAGGATTCAGGCTTGCCGCAGATGGTCATTGACCAGACACCGAAGTATATGAGACGTTCCAAGGTGCCGATTGTCAAAGCCAAGGTTGGGCCGCGGGTGATGACACTGATGTGTGATCCGAAGATCTTTGATGCTATTCCGGTCAAGAAGGAAGTGAAGGCTGTGGTCGCCGGGATCTATATTACCGGTGTCAAGGGCATTCGCGCAAGTCTTGAGAAGAAGCCGGAGAAGAAAAAGTGGTATCAGCGGTTTACCGGCTTTAAACGTCAGGCAAAAGGTTGATGATGAGGCAGGGCACGGGGCGAACAATGCACGTGGCCTGCTTTTCTTACGGAAAGGGCGCTGTTTGGCAGGACAGGGTGACGTCAGGATGGAAGAGATCATACGGAAAGCGTTCGGTAAAGTGAATCTTGCACTGGATATCACGGGGGTCCGCGCGGACGGGTACCATGAGGTCCGGATGATCCTGGAGAATGTCGGCCTGTATGATACCGTGCGGCTGAGACGGCTGCCAGCAGAAAGTCCGGAGGCGCAGACAGGGCCTGTCCGGCTGCAGATGGATCCCGCCGGTGTGACGGCGGGGGTTCCGACGGACGCGCGCAACATCGCGTTCCGGGCGGCGCAGTTGATGCAGGAGACATATGCCATCCGGGACGGCGTGGAGATCACCATTACCAAGCGGATTCCGGTTGCCGCAGGGATGGCCGGCGGCAGCACGGACGCGGCAGCGGTGCTCCGGGGGATGAACCGGTTGTTTGACCTGGGAATCCCGGAAGAAGAACTGATGAAGACCGGCCTGGCGCTGGGCGCGGATGTCCCGTTCTGTGTCCATGGCGGGACGATGCTTGCGGAAGGAATCGGCGAGAAGCTGACGGCGGTCCCGGGGATCCGGGAGATGGCGCCGGAGAGCGCGCTGGTTCTGGTGAAGCCGTCGGAAGGAGCTTCCACCGGGGCGATCTACCGGGGATATGACGGGATGCCGGAAGAGGCAGTGGATCATCCGAATCTGGACCGGGTGACGGAACTGCTCCGGACCGGAGCAGAAGAGAAGCTTTTGGATCTTTTCCCGGAGATGAAGAATGTACTGGAGCCGGTGACGAGGGAGCTCGTGCCGGTGATTCCTGCGATTGAAGAACAGCTTCTGGCTGCCGGCGCGGAAAAGGCGATGATGACAGGATCCGGGCCGACCGTGTTCGGCATTTTCAGAAACCGGGCAGCGGCAGAGCGTGCTGCCGGCATCCTGCGGGCGTGGGATGAAGAGCGGATCGGCCTTGCAGGCACCGGGAAAGAGGCGGCGGATCAGCCGCTTCAGATTCTGGTGACCGGCTGGGAGGATTTAGAGGGTGACGATGAGTGACGAGATGATTTTGATGGAGAACGAGGAGTATCTGACGCTCCGGGATGTGGTGTTCCGGACACTGCGGCACAAGATTCTTCTGGGTGAGATCAGGCCGGGCGAGCGCCTGATGGAAGTGAAGCTGACGAAGATGCTCGGGGTGAGCAGAACGCCGATCCGGGAGGCAATCAAGATGCTTTCCATGGAAGGCCTTGTCAGTGTCACGCCGAGAAAAGGGGCTGTCGTGACGGAGATCACGGCGCAGGACCTGCAGGATGTGCTGGAGGTGCGCCGTGCGCTCGAGGAACTGGCCGTGAGTCTTGCCTGTGAGCGGATCAACGCCAGAGGGATCGAGGCACTCGACGCCAGTCTGAATACCTTCCGCGCTGCGATCCAGGACGGGGATGTCACGACCATCGCGACGATCGATGAGGAATTTCACAAAATCATCTTTGCGGCCAGTGAGAACCGGCGGCTGATCGAGATGATCAACCACCTTTCCGAGCAGATGTACCGCTACCGGGTCGCCTATATCCAGAATCCGGATACCCACGGGAAGCTGCTCGAGGAGCACGAGGCCATCTATCACTATATCTGCGAGCGGAATGTGGAAGCTGCGAAGGCAGCCATCAATTCGCATATTGAGAATCAGGAAGTAACGGTCGGGGAGCATATCCGCAGCCGTGACGATAAAAAGGAGAATGGAAACATTGAGTAAGAAAAGAATCGCCCTCTTTTTCGGGGGACAGTCAACAGAGCATGAGGTATCCTGTGTCAGTGCGGTCACGATTGCGGAGGCACTGGATCCGGCGCTCTATGATGTAGAACTGATCGGGATTACCAAGAACGGCAGATGGCTTGCAGTTCCGGATACGGAGGCTATCAGGAGCGGTGCATGGAAGGATTCGAAGGTTTCGGTCCTGCTGGCGCCGGACGCCGGAGCGCGTACCCTGATCAAATACGGAGAAGACGGTGTTTATCAGACAGAAGTGATTGACGTGGCATTTCCGGCCCTGCACGGACGTTTCGGCGAGGACGGGACGATCCAGGGGCTGTTTGAACTGGCCGGGATCCCGTACGTCGGCTGCGGCGTGATTGCGAGTGCTATTTCCATGGACAAATGGTATACCAAGCAGGTCGTGGATCATCTGGGCATCCGCCAGGCAGACTACGTCGGCGTGAAGAAGGAAGAATTCGAGCAGGATATGGATGCGGTGCTTGACCGCGTGGAAGCAAAGCTCCCGTATCCGGTATTTGTCAAGCCGTGTAATTCCGGCTCTTCCTGCGGTATCTCGAAAGCGAAGAACCGGGAGGAACTGGCGGCAGCGCTCCGCTTTGCGGGCGGTCACGACCGGAAGATCCTGGTCGAGGAAGCGATCATCGGCAGAGAGCTTGAGTGCGCGGTCTTCGGGACCTACAAAGGGGAAGCGAGCGGGATCGGCGAGATCCTGGCAGCGGCCGATTTTTATGATTATGATGCAAAATACAACAACCCGGAATCGATGACGGTGATTGATCCGGAGGTTCCGGAAGGCGTCCGGGAGGAGATCCGCGCGGATGCGGTGAAGATCTTCGAGGCGGTGGACGGATTCGGACTGGCGCGTGTCGATTTCTTCTATGATACGCAGGCCGGTGAGGTTGTCTTCAACGAGATCAACACGCTGCCGGGATTTACGGGCATCAGCATGTATCCGATGCTGCAGGAAGCCTATGGCCGCGACAGACGCAGCCTGGTCGGTGCGCTTGTGGAAATGGCGGACCAGCGATGAAACCGGATGTCCGGGTGTATATCCGCGGGGTCCGGGATGCCTTCGGCGAGGAAGAGGCGACCGAGTTCTCAGGGCCGGGGGTGTATCGTTTCATGGGGGAGACCCATGTGATCCACTATGAAGCGAATGGAGAGAAGGTTCTGTTCAAGATCCGTCCGGGGTATTATGAACAGACCAAAAAGGTGAATGGCGTCACCCAGAAGTTTGTCTTCGAGGAAGGCAGACATTACGAGACGGACTACATCACACCGGTCGGGAAGATGCGCGTCGCATTTGACACCGAGAAAGTACAGATTCTCGAGATGCCCGGTGAGATTGATGTCAGACTGGTCTATCAGCTGTTTCTGGACGGAGCGCTTATTTCACGATGTGAAGTGATTACCAGCATTACGGCACTTGGCGATGCCTGAGGGCAGAGACGCATATATTGCAGCAGAATAACTGCGGCAGAATGATTGCAGGAGGAGAAGACGATGGACAACAGGAATCTCACACTCTTGACCGACTTTTATGAACTGACCATGATGCAGGGCTATTACAAGAACCAGACCGATCCGGTCGTGGTGTTCGATGCATTTTATCGGACCAATCCGTCCGGAAATGGCTATGCCATCACCTGTGGCCTGGAACAGGTCATTGACTACATCAAAAACCTGCATTTCACATACGATGACATCGCCTACCTCCGTTCGCTGAAGATGTTTGACGAGGAATTCCTGGACTACTTGTCCGGCTTCCATTTCACCGGCGATATCTACGCGATTCCGGAAGGATCGGTTGTTTTCCCGATGGAACCGCTCGTGAAGGTGGTTGCGCCGATCATGCAGGCGCAGCTTGTCGAGACAGCAATTCTGAATATCATCAACCACCAGAGTCTGATCGCCACGAAGGCTGCGCGTGTCTGCTATGCGGCGCAGGGAGATCCGGTCATGGAGTTCGGCCTTCGCCGGGCGCAGGGACCGGATGCGGGAACCTACGGCGCCAGGGCAGCGGTGATCGGCGGCTGCGTCGGCACCAGCAATGTGCTGGCGGCGCAGATGTTTGATGTGCCGGCGCTCGGCACTCATGCGCACAGCTGGATCATGAGCTTCCCGGATGAGCTGACGGCGTTCCGCACCTATGCGAATATGTATCCGGAGAATGCGACGCTCCTGGTGGATACCTACGATACCCTCCGCTCCGGTGTTCCGCATGCGATCCAGGTGTTCAAGGAGATGCGGGATGCGGGAAAGATGCCTGTGAAATACGGAATCCGCCTGGATTCGGGCGACCTGGCGTATCTCTCGAAGGAAGCCAGAAAGATGCTTGACGCGGAAGGCTTTACAGATGCGGTGATCGTCGCGTCCAGCGATCTCGATGAGCACCTGATCGATTCCCTGAAGACCCAGAAGGCCGCGATCGGTTCCTGGGGCGTCGGGACGAAGATGATCACGAGCGCGGACTGCCCGGCTTTCGGCGGTGTATACAAACTCGCGGCCATTGAGAAGGATGGCGTATTTGAACCGAAGATCAAGCTTTCCGAGAATACCTGGAAGGTGACAAATCCGGGAAATAAGACAGTTTTCCGGATTTACGATGAACAGCATAAGATCAAGGCGGATCTGATCGCCCTGGCGGATGAGACGGTGGATGAAAACGACAAGCTCCTGCTGTTTGACCCGATTGAGACCTGGAAGAAGACCCTTCTCCAGCCGGGTGAATTCACCGTGCGCGAGATGATGGTGCCGGTCTTCAAGGGTGGCGTCTGCGTCTACCAGTCCCCGACTGTGAAAGAAATCAAGGCTTACTGCCAGCAGGAACTGAACACCCTCTGGGAGGAGTCCCGCCGTCTGGTGAACCCGCACGAGGTCCATGTCGACCTCTCGGCGAAGCTGTGGGATATCAAGACAGAGCTGCTGGATACCTTCCACACGGGGATGTGAGAAATCCCGGGCGATGGCCGGGAAGAGGAAGATAGCCGGCATTCCGGGCGATGACCGGAGTGATATATAGATAGGATGTACGTGTGAAGAAAAGAAGAATGCGAACAGCCCTCCTCATTGAGGGGGGCGTGCTTATTATCCTGGTCCTGGTGCTTGGTGTGATCGTGCTGCACCGGGATGCGATTCTCCGGGCGGATACAGAGAACCTGACCCGGGAACAGGATGGAACCTATGTTGATCAGGATGGTGTGATCCATGTCGGTACGGAAGAGGATCTGACAGAGGGTGACGGAAACGGAACAGCGAGGACTGACCGGTATGGCAACCCGGATGACGGTGCAGGAGATGCTGCGGAGCACCGGGTGATCCGTGACAGTGCCGGCGTCGAGGGATACCACGAGGGAAGATGGTGGAATGCAACAGGGGCTGCGATTTATTTTCAGGAAAAGCCACTGGAGATCAATGTTCCTGCGGCAGTGAATACCAACCCGCTGAGCATCCGGGCGCTCGTGAACCGGGAGTACCGCCTGCCGGAAGACTATGTGCCGCAGGATCTCGTCGAACCGGACGTGCCGTTCGCCCTTGAAGGGGACGAGGACCGGAAGAAGATGCGGGCAGAAGCGGCGCATGCGTTGGAGATCCTTTTCGAGGATGCGAAGGAACTGGAGATGGATTTTGTGGCTGTATCGGGATATCGCTCCTATGAGCGTCAGACCCTCGTCTATCTCAGTACGGTGAGCATGCAGGGTCTGGAGGAGGCCAATGAAGTCTCTGCCATCCCGGGTTCGTCCGAACATCAGACCGGCCTGGTCATGGATGTGAGCTGCCGGAGTTCGGAAGTCACGGACCTGACGGAGGATTTCGGTGAGACCCGTGAGGGAAAGTGGCTGGCGGATAATGCATGGCGCTATGGTTTCATCGTCCGCTATCCGGCGGACAAGGAAGCAGTTACCGGCTACAGTTATGAGCCGTGGCACATCCGCTATGTGGGTCTTGATCTTGCGGAGCTGCTGCGGGATCAGGAACTGACACTCGATGAATACTATGGCTGGTCGAACGCGGACTACTATTTTGATGAAGAAGCGGTTTATGAAGAGGTGCGCAAGTGGTACTACGGGGAGTGAGAAGGAGGAAATCATGAGGACGATCATTGTTGTTTTGTGGCTCGTTTTCTTTGTGCTTTCAAGTCTCATCATGCTGCCGATCGCATGGCTGATGAAAAAGAAGAATCCGGTGGCTGCCCAGCGGCTGTCCCAGAAGTATTCTACCTGGATTCTGAAAGGAGTGATAGTGCTCTCGGGCTGTCCGGTGACCGTGAAGGGGCTGGACCGGATTCCGCGGGATGAGCCTGTCCTTTTTGCGATGAACCACCGCGGTATCTTTGATATCCTGGTCGTCTACACAACAGTCCCGGTGCTGATGGGATTTATCTCGAAAAAGGAATGGAAGAAGATCCCGTTCCTGCGTGCCTGGATGGTGAACTGTAAATGCCTGTTCCTGGATCGTGAGAATCCGCGGGAAGGGCTCAAGACGATCCTCGAAGGTGCCGAAAATATCAAGGCCGGTACGTCGATGTGTATCGCACCGGAAGGAACCCGCAATCATGGGGACGAGCTGCTTCCGTTTAAGCCGGGCTCGCTGAAAATGGCGGAGAAGACGAATTGCAAGATTGTCCCGATCGCCCTGAAGAACACCGACGCCGCTTTTGAACTGCAGGCCCCATGGATTAAGAAAGTGCCGATCTCCGTGGAATATGGAGATCCAATCGACGTTGCTTCGATGTCCAAGGAAGAAAAGCGCGGCCTGGAAGCCATCGTCAAGGAAAGAATCGAGGCCATGCTGAAGGCGTGAGAAAGCAGCCGAGGAAAGAATCGAGGCCATGCTGAAGGTCATACCCGGAGGCGTGAAGACGGTCGTAAAGATAGGGAGCGGTATGTCTGAAATCAGGAATGACAGTGGCGAATTGCAGACAATCAGGGAGAATCTTCCTTCCTGCCGTGAGATCTCGCTGCAGATCACAGCTGCAGACGACGGCGCGCGGGTTGATTTCATTCTGAAAAAAAGACTCGGACTATCCACAAGAGAGATCCGGCATATGAAGACATTTGCAGACGGGATGCTCGTAAACGGGCTTCCCGTCTTTACTTCTGATGTGGTCAGGGCAGGAGATCTGCTTATCGCAAGAATGTATGAGGCGAAGAAAAGCAGAAGGGTGGAAACCAGAAGGGCTGAAACCAGAGTAAGTCAGGAAGATGCTTCTGATCATGATCTGCAGATCCTGTATGAGGATGAAGATCTGATCTGCGTGAACAAACCCGCCGGGATCGTGACCCATCCATCACACGGGCACCACGGTGACTCCCTCGCGGAGCTTCTAGTTTCCTACCTGCAGGAGAAGGGAGAGTCGAGCCCTGTGCGTGTCGTCGGAAGACTCGATAAAGAGACCTCCGGCCTGATTCTCTTTGCAAGAAATCGCGCAGCAGCGTCGATCCTGTCCCGAACTGGGATCGAAAAAGAATACCTGGCACTTGCTTCCGGCATGTTCAGCGACATGTCAGGGACAATTGATGCGCCGATCGGCGCAGTGCCGGGAGAACTCATGCGCCGGCAGGTGACAGAGACCGGGCAGCACGCAGTGACACACTATGAAGTCGTAAGACAATATGTAGGGGAGCAGGCGTTTGCGCTTGTCAGGCTATGGCTCGAAACCGGCAGAACCCATCAGATCCGCGTCCACATGGCACACCTCGGCCATCCACTGCTGGGAGATACGATCTACGGAAGCTATGAAAGGGATGAGATGGGCAAGCATTCGGGTTCCGGCAAGATGTGCCGTGCGTCGCTGCACGCCGCACGGCTTGCATTCCTGCATCCCTTCTCCAATGAGAGAATTGTTCTTGAAGCACCACTGCCAGAGGACATGCTGGAGGTGCTCTCGAGGGCGGATGCATCTTGATGAGAGAAAAGTAGGGGGGAAGATGCGCTGGCGGTGCCGGGAACTCCCGAAAGTTGCCAGGAAGCCTGAGACTGCATCTTGCCATGAAAAAAGCTTGTCAAAAGATGCATGAGAGGCGGCTGGAAGGCAGAGGATTCATCTTTTTAAATGAGATATCTCTGGGAAGATGCACGAGAAGCCTGAGACTGCATCTTGCCAAGAAAAAAGCTAGCCAAAAGATGCAAGAAAGTCGCTGGGAAGCCTGAGGCTGCATCTTGCCAAGAAAAAAGCTTGTCAAAAGATGCAAAGGAGGCGACTAGGAGGCCGAGGAACCATCTTTTTAGATGAGATATCGCTGGGAAGATGCACGGGAAGCATGAGACTGCATCTTGCCAAGAAAAAAGCTAGCCAAAAGATGCAAGGAAGCCGCCGGGAACCCCAACAATGCATCTTGCCATGAAAAAAGCTAGCCAAAAGATGCCAGGGCATAATGCCCTGGCATCTTTTTTTAGTACTTCACATTCCCCTGCATCCAGATGTTGCCTTTGAAGCGGCGGCCGATGGCGGGTTCGCCCCAGAGGTCGTCGCGGTTGATGCAGACGCTGAAGAAGAGATCGTTGCAGAGGAGGTTCATGATGACGACTTCCTCGCCGGTGAGTTCGTTCTTGGCGGTGCGGAAGTTCTGGATCGAGCCGACGATGGAATAATTGTCTGATTCGGAGCCGTAGGGGATGAAGGTGGACTCTACGATCGAGTAGAGGTCTTCATTCCTGGCGCGGCGGTTGACCATGGCGTAGGTGTCGATGTCCTCCATGGTCAGGGTGTCGATGGCTTCCTCGTTCCCGCGCTTGGCGGCATCGAGCAGTTTGTTGTGCTGCTCGCGGCGGAGGGCCTGCTGCTTGATCTCCTTTTCGGACTTCGCGATCGGCAGGAGAATGCGCCCGTTGGTGGACAGGGCGGCAAGCGCGACAGGGCGCGGAGCGGCAAGATTCACCTGATGCAGTCTTGCAAAATGATAATCGACAACATTCTGCAGGTAGAAGATCAGGGAGATGCCGAGGTGGTAGTCGTCGCACATCCCGGTATAGGCATCTGAATCCATCCGGCGGTTGATGATCACGTCGTCGGTCACGGAGATCTGTTCCGGGATCAGATAGGGGAAATAATGCTCGAGATGGAACTTTTCGTTTTCGTCGTATTCACCGCGTACGCAGATTCCCACACCCGGCGCGAAATCCTTCAGGACTTCACTCATCACGGAAGAACTCGGGTAGTAGTGCGGGAAGTCATGCTGGTGGGTCGGCTCCTTCCTGACATGAGAGAGAAGCTGATCCAGCTCGTCCATATCGCGGATATGGGAAAATCCTACAGCGCGCAGATAACTATGCATAGATTCATCCTTTATCTCAGATTTCTTCTCAAAAGCGTCTCCAACTGTCTCGTGTTCACAGCGCATCATCTATAGTCGGAACTGGACACAGACAACGGAACGAAGCACCGTGGTGCTTGGCCCCGACCTTGCGAAGGGTTGGCGACGCTTGCCTGTATTATAGGGTATTCCCTCATATTGCGCAAGAACAAATTGATCACGGAACCCGGTGCATGCAGCAGTTCTTGAACTTCTTTCCACTTCCGCAGGGGCAGAATTCGTTTCGCCCGATCCCCTTCATGAACCGCCGCTCCAGATTCGTGGCTTCCTGCATGATCTGCTCGGAGGATGCACCTTCCTGGCTGCGCCGGATGGCAAACTGCAGTTTCGGGACCGCATAGTCAAAGAAGGACTTCAGGCCACGACAGAGCACATGCATGCCAGGCTCGCCGTCTTTGCTCAGACCGAAGCGGTCCTTCAGGCAGCCGCCGGAGCAGATCTTCAGATGCGGACATGCCCTGCATTCCGCTGTCAGGGCGTCCTGCTTGCTGCTGCCGAAGGACTGCTGGAAGGGACCTGCAAGCACATCCTGAAAACGATCCGTCAGGACATTTCCCAGAAGATGCGGCTCATCCACGAAGTGGTCGCAGGAATAAATTCCACCATCATGCTCCACGACCAGGACATTGCCACAGACCGGCGCCATGGTGCACAGAGACGCCTCGCCGCCGGCGAGCACCTTCGCGATCTCCGCGAAGAACTGGACATTCAGGCGGCCGAGGTCATGGAAGAACCATTCCGCAAAGACATCCTTCAGAAATTCGCCGTAGGCTTCGGCGGTGACAGAATCCGGCGTCTCCGTATGAGAAAGGTTACCCGGGTTTGCGGGCCGTCCCACGGGGGCAGATGCAGGGCCGGAGGAAGGGATGACCTCCCGCCGTACGATCGGGATGAACTGGATCCAGCCGGTCGAGAAGGCAGAGAGTGTCCGGTAGACCTCCCGGCCGCGGGCGGCCGTGTCTGCGGTGACGGTGCAGAGGAGATCCGGATGCACGCCGTGCTGCATCAGCCGCTTTGCGCTGGCGGCGACGGTCTGGTAACTCTTCGAGCCGTCCGGGAAAGGACGGTAGCGGTCCTGGATATCCTCGGTGCCATCGATGGACAGGCCGACGTCAAAATGATTCTCTGCCAGGAAAGCACACCACGCGTCATCGAGCAGGGTGCCGTTCGTCTGGAGATTGTTCCAGATGACGAAGGACTCCGGCGCGGCGGCACCGTCCGTTTCGTCTGAGGTTCCGGCAGGACCGGAAGGTTCAGCCGCAGCATGCTGCTTCTTCTCGGCGAGATACTTTTCCTGCAGCTGCAGGACTTTTCGATAGAAATCAAGGCCTGCGAGCGAGGGCTCGCCGCCGTGCCAGGTGAAGGAGATCACCGGACCGGGGCTCTCCTCGATATAGTTCCGGATGAAGGCCTCCAGCACTTCATCGCTCATCCGCCCGGTCCCACCGGGCAGTTCGGCTTTTGGCAGATAGTAGCAATAGGAGCACCGCATATTGCACAGTGCTCCCATCGGTTTTGCCATGATGACAAATCTTTTCTGATTCATGTATAGTCCTGTCTTTTGTGATGCGAGATCCCGGACGCGAGATCCCGGATCCGATCTGAACCGGCTCACTCAGCGCAGATGCTTCTCGAAGAATTCCATAACTTTCTCAAACGAATCCATCGCCTGCTGCTGGCGGTACATCGGCTTATCATAGTACCAGATGCCGTGGCCGGCGCCCTCATAGCGGTGGAATTCATAATCCTTGCCAAGCTCTTTCAGCTTCGCTTCCAGAACATTGACATCGTCCTTCGTCGGAGAGAAGTCCTCATCCCCGAAGATGCCGAGGAGCGGGATATTCAGCTGCTCTGTATAATCGATCGGAGCCACCGGCTGCCGCTCATTCAGGCGGGACGGATCACTCACGACGACACCGCCGCCCCAGCAGTCGACGACTGCATCAAAGCCCGGAACGGTGCAGGCTGCGAGATACGCATGACGGCCACCGGAACACATGCCGATGACACCGACCTTGCCATTCGTATTCGGCTGCAGCTTCAGGAAATCGAGCGCACCTTTGACATCGCCCATGACCTGGCTGTCTGCGCGTCCGCCTTCCTCGCGGGACTTCGTGGCAACTTCATCTGGACGTCCGGTCGCAACTCTTGCGTAGATGTCCGGGCAGACGACTGCGTAGCCGTGCTCGGTAAATCTTCTCGAAGCTTCACGGCACCACTCATCCCATCCCGGCATATGCGGAATCAGAACGATCGACGGAACATCGACAGCACCGATCGGCCGTGAATAATAAGCATTGATGTAATCTCCCTGGTCCCCCTTGATCGCGATCGTTTCCGCGATCATACCGGAATATTTCCCGGTATCAATGTCATTCCAATACATACTGACCTCCCATATTCATTCCTGTCCTGATCCGCCGGAAGGATCGCAGATGGCGGATCATAAACAAACCCCATAGATTTCCATTCCAGTATACCAGTATCCCGGTTAGATGGCAAACAATTTTTCAGAAGCGGCTGCTTTTGATGGAGACGGAGGGATTCGAAGCGCTGTCAGTCTCTCAGAAAGCCTGTTTTTACATCATATCTGACTTGGTAAGCGGGGATATAGAAAAATGGAACGATAGCACAACAATTGGCACTATCTTTTTATTTACTGATAATATAACATTTTTTGTGAGATTATCGGTTATAGTAATTCTGAGGAGACTATGATTGTGAGGGAATGAAAGGAGTTGCAGACTTTATGCGAACCGAATTGATTCGTCCGTTCAGAAAACGACGCTTCTGGGTTATCTGCGGTGTTTTGCTGGTCATCGGGTACCTGTTCCGGATTGGGGCAGATTGGTGGATGCAGTATAACAACATGGCAATGCGAATCATTGGAAAGAAAGCACTGGGGGAAGTGATGCCACTGTTCTGGGAAGCGGTCTTTGCGGCTCCGGCGAATCAGGGATGGAACTTTCTGATTCCGGTCGGCGTGCTCTTTTTCTCGTGGCGAGATGATCCGCATGCGCAGGAACTGCAGAACAACAGCAAGAGATATGATTTTGCAGCGTGGAAGGTGTTTCTTGCAAGGGCGCTTGTGAACTGGATCAAGAGTGTACTGCTCTGGACTTTCGCGGCAGGGGGAATTACACTGCACTGGATTGATGCGATGAGCCACAGTTTTGGTATTCTCCCCTCGGTTCCATTTTTGGTAATTGTTCGGATCCTTTTGTTTGAGTACCTGTTATTGTTCTGTGTCACGATGGCATTGACCGTCCTGACATTTTTCTGGAGAATTCTGATCTGGCCGGCACTGGTGGCGGCCGTTGCCACTGCGATGACTTTTCGCCTGGTCGACCCCTTGGCGTATCTGAATCCCTTTACCTGGGGAATCTTTGCACGAAACTATCTTGTGCATGAACTGGCCGGTTTCCCGAAACAGGAGCAACTGATATCGTTCGTGCCGGACATAATTGATGAAGCCGCATTGGTCGCGGAGGGAAGACTCACCATGGCAGTTTTTGCAGTGATTGGACTGCTTATTCTTGCAGTGGGCTGCTTTTCACTTCTGCCACGGAGAAAGGGGTGAACAGGATGGCATCTGTCATATCAATAGAGGGGCTTACAGCAAGCAGCAGGTCTGGTGGACATCTTGTTGATCTCATTCTGCAGGTCGAAGAGGGAGAATGTGTTGTTCTGCAGGACTGGGGGAAAGACCAGGTGCGGACACTCTACCGCGTACTTGACGGGGAGGTCTGGCCGGAGAACGGTGATGTGCGGATCGCCGATGGGAAGAAACTCGGCTTTATGATTGAGGAACCGATGTACCACGATACATCCAATTTATACGATGAACTGTCGTGGATCCGAGATCTCCAGGGAGGGGCCAGGAATCTGGAACTGCCAATGATCAGCGATATTGTGAAAATGATGGGCTTTGAGAGCCTGGCGGACAGGACACGGACGCTGAAGTCCTATTCACCAGGTGAGATCATTCGGTATGGAATGGCAGCTGCGCTGCTGCAGGGACCGGCGGTGATTGTTCTGGACGGGCCATTTGACCAATGCCATGAAAATGATTCGGAGGCAGTGCGGAATGCGCTGCTTCGGATCAAGGAGAGCGGGGTGGCAATCCTATTTGACTGCGATGATGAGAAAACTGTGGAAGGACTGGTCGATCGGGTGATCCGGCTGTGACCTTTTGGAAACGAAGGATTGGAAAGAGAAGCCCGTAGAGTAAATAACCAAAATTGCATAGAAAAAACCAGCTTCGAAAAAGAAGCTGGTTAAAATAGCAATCTTATTCTGGAAAAGGTATTGCGTTTTGATAGAATTTCCCGGAGGGGGGGTCACCTGCCCTTTAGGGGGGTTCAACCGGGTCCGAGGGGGTTCATATTCCAGAGGGGGTTCAAAGTGAACGATAATGGAAAGAGCGGACTGTCTCCAGCCCACTCCCCCTGTTGCATAGGACTACGTTACTTCAGTACCGAGTCAATGACCCAGTTGAAGAAGTGCTTTAAAAACCTCCTTCACGTCCGGTTTCCTCATCTTAATCCGTGGGGCGAAGCTTCTTCCACGTAATGTGCCATTACGCACTTGAAATCCCAGAAACACACTTCATTTTTATTGATTCTGTCAGTATTATGCTTTAATGTAATAAGACACGCATAATCCGCCCAACACCATTCATCCGTGCCGGGATTTGTTCCCCCGCTCACCGATTCCAGCTCTTCCGAATCCAATGTCTGCTCAAGTGCTTTCAGCTGATCCAGATCGGCTGTACTGAGTTTGATTCCCGTTATATCCTGTACAGCATGTACGAATATTTCCTCATCCGTTGCATCCTCATCAAAAATGGCAGGCCTTCTGCATAGCTCATCATCCAATCGCTTCTTCAGGTCGGTATTTTCCCTCAGCATCTGCTCAAGATTCTTCAGGTTTTCATTCATAATTATTCCCCCTTATTATAGATGACATGATGATCATTCTATTCTATTTATCGTTCTTCTGCATTGCACGGATGGCCTGATCTGCCACCGCACTGACGGCATCCCTTCCGACGTGCTTATGAAAGAAACAGCACCGGGTGGCAGAGGCAAGCATCTTTCCGTCATCGGTGATACTCTCCGCCATGCATCCACCGCCGCAATGAGGCAGATGTTCACAGGCTTTGCATTCCGGATCCTGCTCCAGTAGATCACTGATCCGGGTTCCTGCCAGATCGTAATAAAACCCTTTCCGTGTCACCTCAGACAGCGGCTTATGCAGGATATCCGGAAACTTATCCCTTAAGACCGGATGGTCCGAGAACCCCATACAGGGAACCAATCGTGCTTCCGGACTGATATAAGCATTAAAATGAAGTGACTCGCAGTAGTATGCCTTATGCCAGTCCATATCCGGCTCGTATGATCGGTAATACGGAACGGAATACTCTACAGAACCCTTTTTGCACCGGAAATATCCGTCCAGCTCCAGATCGATCGGCATGCCATCCGCAAAATACCGGGGAATATATGTCCGATAGGTCGACCATACCTCTTTTTCGCTCAGCGCATACTGATCCGCATACTGCTTCCATACGCCCATGACCTGAGGCGCATTTACACGCAGGGAAAGAACGTTAAGATCAGACAGATACTGTACCGTATCGCGCAGGCAATGCCGATTTTCCTTGTGAATGCACATGGCAGCGGTTGCTGAAAAGCCGTGCTCCCGCAGGAGTCGGAATGCCGCATCCGCTTCCTTCTCCGCGCCTGGTACGCCTCGGAGCCAGTCATGATGCCCCAGGCCGTCAAAACTCAGCTGAAAGACGGGATTCTGATGATATCGCTTAAGCATATCCAGTACAGCGGGAGTTAGAAGCGATGCATTCGTAAACAGCACGCTGATCTCAATATGATACCCGGAAAGCGCAGCAACGATCTGTTCAAAATCATCGCGCAGCAACGGCTCTCCGCCGGTTATTTCCACCTGCAGCACCCCGCATTCGGCAAGGCTGTCAATGATGTGCAGACAGTCTTCGAGCGGAAGCTGTGGATGCCTTGCTTCCGGTGCGGACACCAGGCAATGGCGGCACTGAAAGTTGCATTTCCCGGTGATGCTCCAATGGACACTCTGCAGACACCGGGAGGGATATACATGATAACGCTGCGCGGGGTGCAATGGCGGCAGCTTTGTTTGAGACTTCTGCAGGATACCCTCCTGAGTAAGCTCTTCCAGGATCTTGCGGTCTGCCTCACGGATGCCGGAAAGATCAAGGTCTGTTTCGCCGTTGCAGTTCAGCAGCAAAAGGAATATCTCTTTATCGAAAAATTTCGGTTTATCGTATTTCCGCTCTCCGTCTTCCGCTCGCAATGCATACGGAAGCTTCTTCCATCCTCGGAACGCCCAGGGTTCATTCAATCGGTAATACATGAAAATATCTCCCGACGGTTCATTCACCTGTTCTTAGTTGCTGTTATGAAATAAAAAA
>CACZQN010000006.1 GCA_902783375.1 uncultured Lachnospiraceae bacterium
CGATTTCGGCTTGCGTTTAACTATATGGGCGGTAGATTACCCATAGTCGGACTTTCACCAACAAGAACTGTGCCATGCCCGGCACACACAGACAAAGGGGGTTGCTTCTGCAACCCCTCTTTTTTGTCTGATGATCCAATCTCACTTTGCAAGTCTGTCAATCCATGCAAACAGTTCGTCGATATCATAATCGCCGCTGTGCGGCAGTCCCCATGGCAGGAAGAAATCCACATCATAACCGGTATTCTTCAGCATCGTCTGAAGGATCACCGGAATCGCCAGAGCCGTATCTCTGTCATATGCACCGTGGCGGATTCTCCAGTGCGGTGCTTTGACGGCATGCTCATCGCGGATAAAGCGCGTCGGGTTCAGGAGCTTTATCACGGCATCATCTGCCATCTCTGCTTCCACTTCTGTATATTCTGCAGCTGTCTTTGAAAAATGTCTTGCAAAGACCTGATCATCGCCGAATTCCTCGCACTCCGGGCTCAGAAGGGCAAGATCATCAAAGGCCGGAGCCATCTTCATTCTCGTGATGGCGTGGATGAATCCCTTCCCATGCACGGTAGGTGATGGTCTGTCCGCCCAGTTCCAATGTCTTCACTTCATACTGGTTCTTCTCAAATGTCAGCATCTTAAACCCCGTTTCTTTTCCCTCAGGAATATCAGGATCTGATTCAGATCCTGTTTGCGATAAATTCCACCACAGCGCGCTTTACTTCCGGATCTTCCCCGAAAAATCCATTGTTATTGCAGAGAAGCAGCGACTTCACGCCTTTCCTCGTATAAGCCTCAAACATCCGTATGCTCTGCCCCATCGGTACCTGGATGCCGCAGTCAAAGATTCCATGAACCAGACAGAGCGGTGCGCTGTTTTCTGTGACGTGGCTGATCGGGCTCGCCATGCGGGTGATCTCCCTGAGTGCCACATACTTCGGATCCTGGTCAAACAGATGTGCCTTCAGATCCGCCATTCCCTTTCCATAGCCGATGTGGCCGGTCATGCTGGCCGGCGGCGCAAAACCGCCATCACCATTCGCCACTTTATCCGGCTGGGACGGCCACACAAGCGCCGCGTCATCCCCGAAGTGAAGGATATCCGTCGGTGCAAAATACGCCGCTGCCGCTTTGATTCTGCTGTCATAACCGGTGTTCCCGCCGATATCTCCTTCCAGTGCAGGATCCCCGTTGACCGCTGCCATCATGGATGTCAGATAGCCACCCATCGAGCCGCCGATCACCGCAAAGCGCTCCGGATCCAGGCCCAGTTCTTCACTGTGTGCCTTCAGGTATCGGATGCAGCCATGAACATCCACGCACGGTGCCTCCCAGATCTCCGGCGGCGTCAGCCGGTAATCAACGGAGGCTACCGCAAAGCCCTTCTCCAGGAACAGATCCGTGTTGCTCTCAAACTGGTGATGATTGCCGCCAAAGCCATGAATGTTGATCACGCACGGGAGCTTCGTCGGTTCTACGCCTGTCGGATATGCAATATTGATGTAGATGTCGAAGAAGTTCCGCATCATCGGGTTCATGTTTCCCTCGACGCCTTTCGATACCGGAACAGTCGCGACATAGAGATTCTTTTTGTCTGCCTCCCGCATCTTTCTGGCACGGTTCCACGGCATCTCCGGCAGCGGGATCTCATCGGAACATGTTCCGATCACCGCTCTTTCCGGAAGGATATCCCCGCCAGATAGTTTCAGGTTGTCCGCATCAGCATGGATGCAGACCTTACCTCCCTCTGTGATTCTCGCAATCTGTGCGCCATTCTGCAGCTGCCAGATCATCATGCCTTCCCCTGCCGGATAGACCTGTCTGGCAGGATAGAAGTCATAATCGGTCAGCTCGAACGGATCATAGTCTCCTTCTTTGAAATAGAGGCCGCCGCGCAGAAGGATTGCTGTTCCGGTTTTGCCGTTCAGGAGCGTATGGGTGAAGGTCGTAACCGTCGGTCTGACCACCGGTAATGTGATAACAGACGGGCATTCTACACCTGTATACAGTCTGACCCAAGGCATCTCTTCGCCGTCCTTCGGGAATCCCTCCGGCTGCTGGTAACCGGAACCGCCGCAGGAAATCGACACCTGCAGTCTGCTTCCCTTTTTGATGATTCTCGAGATCGCCTCCAGATGGAAGGACAGCTTCATCGGCTTTTCAGCAGAAAGGCTGACCATATCTTCCCGGTATCCTCTGTGATATGGGAGACCCAGTGCCATGTAGGCCGGATTCATGTGCGTCTTCGCATGGGACGCACGGATCACCCCTTCTGTCAGGAAATGGCTTGTCCCATCCGCTTCCACTTCCTCCAGCACCGCAAAGAAGTTGCCGTCCGGATGAGAGGATGTCACATAGAGATCCATCACCGGAATTCCGGTCAGTTCCAGATCTGCGGAAAGGACCTCTCCGGTAAAGACGATGGACTTCGCATCCTCTGCCCGAAGATCCTCTTTGTTGTTCCGGTTCATCCGGCCGAACTTTGTATAATACTGAATATCATTCCGGACCTGGTAGTCGACACTTCCACCCTGAGCCGGACAACTCTCTGCCAGCGCACCACCGGCAGACAGATAAAGCTTTGCAAAGGTCTGTCCGCTCACCGGGAAATCATCATCAAACTTCCACGGGTTCCGTCCGGAAGACTCCCGCTCGCCGACCGTATAGTAGCGGACAGGCGGTTCTTTCCTGATGCAGGAATCTGCCCTATCTGTGGCTGCCGCCTGATCCTTGCAGTCTACAGCAGTAGATTCATCTTTCAGATACTTCGCAAATTCTTTTTCATGGACTGCAACCCAGTCAATATCTCCCTCCGGGAATTCTGCTCCGGGACGGTAGATCCCGGTGTGCATCCACGGACCGATCATCAGCTTCCCGCCGATCCATTTCCAGGTGATGATCTTATTCGTGACGCCCGGATCAAACCATGCGCCGAGGCTTGTCACCTGCACGTGGCCAAAGCGGACCTTGTCCATCTTCTCCCACATCGGAACATCCAGATTCGGGCGGTAGCCCAGGTACGGATGCACATCATCCCGGCACATGTTTTTGATGTGCTGGGCAAGGAACGGAAGGTTCCGCTCATGTGCCTTCTCGGCCTCGCGCAGCATCGATCCGTCCGCATCCTCATCAACCGAATCATTCTCCGGTGCGCGGCGGTTCGGATCCGGACCGCCTGCCATCTCCGGGAGTGCACTTGCTCCGTTCGGGAAATCCTGGTCATAGAAATCCATGCTGCAGTCACACGGAAAGCTCACCTTCAGGACT
This sequence comes from uncultured Lachnospiraceae bacterium, assembly GCA_902783375.1. GTDB lineage: Bacteria > Bacillota > Clostridia > Lachnospirales > Lachnospiraceae > Catonella. The sequence continues at coordinate 3,265 of CACZQN010000006.1, forward strand.
TCCGGCTGCTCGATCAGGTTGATCTCCTGGCTCATGCCGTAGTTGGAGCCACCATAGGTCCCGGCTTTGCCGTTGCACCACGGTTCTGCTGCCAGCTGACTGATCACCGAGGCAAGGTCTTTCCCGTCATGCAGGCCGAAGAAGCCGTCACTCACCCCAAAGGAAGCACCTGCCCCGCGAACCTCAACAATGGCGACTGCATATCCGTCAGCAACAAAACGATCAATGGACTCCTTCTCAAACTGATAGGCCTGGCGGCGCGGCGAGTATCCCGCTTTCATCAGAACCGGCACCCTGTCCTTACCGGATGCCGCTTCTTCCGGCAGATACACATCCACAGCAAGTTTTGTACCATCTACGCCTGCATAATATCTGGAAATTCTGTTCATCTTTCGTACCTCATTTTCATGATTCAATCGATAATTCTGTTCGCCAGCTGGAATGCAATCATCTCAGAATATTGCTCAATATTCCCTTTTTTCAGTTTGCCGGTGCTCAGATTGTAAATATATGCGACTGCTGTATCTCCTGCGTAACATTCAAAGATCAGTTCATCTCCGACAAGAAGGCTAGCGCCAATTGCTCCGTTGACCGTACGGATTCTCTCTCCGCCTTTCCAGTTCCGGTACGCCCTGTAGATACGGGATTTTCCCGACAAGCCCGATTCCAAGAACGATTGACAGATTTCTTTTCATATCCTTCTCCTTTCATCATTTCTGATCCCATCCAGGAAGCCGGTACTGCCACTTCTCCTCGAAAGGATCAAAATATATCTCATAATACCACTCACTGTAACTCCGTTTATCTCCCTGGTGATATGCCCGCAGATAAAACACATTATACCTGTAATCAGGGAGGTTTCCTTCCTCCAGTGCACTGACCGGAATTCTTACTTTGTATTCCCCGGCCTTCGCTGTCGGACTGGCTTTTGCCGTGTAGATCACTTTACGTACATTTTTCTGTTTTTCTTTGTCCCATGTCGTGGCACCGACCTGGATACCGGTCAGCATGTCACCGTCTGCAGAAGCATCGTTCAGTTTGATTGTGACCGTTTTCTCATTCCCCGCTATGGCAGTGACCGTTGCAGCCTCTTTCGGAACCGCATAATGATAATCCGTCGTCTTCACTGCTGGAATCGTTACGAGATCACCATAGGCTGTGACTTTCTTCCATTCCGAAGGATCGTCGCTGCTGCGATCCTCGTACTTACAGTATGGCTTCAGTGCCAGTTTCACATAAGAACCCTTCTTCCGGGGTTCTACATATAATGTATCTTTTTCCTGCGGCTTCCAGTCCGCGTACTTTTTGTACTTCACCGACCGATAACCGGTCTTTCCCTGATATTCTTTCGTATAGACCCGGTATCCCCATTCCGAGTCGAAGATAAATCCATCGCCGATCGCATGCACGGCCAGACATGCATGATTATCCGTCAGAGATATATGATATCCAGATTCTACATCTGTATGGAAGTCCGCTTCTTTCCGGATATCCGGAAACTCAGGATATGTGATCTCTTTCCGCTCATCAGAGATCTCCAGACGGGCAGGCCAGTGGCTGTTGCCGGCAGTGCGATCCATGTCTTTTCCGCTCAGATTATAGTACAGATACTTTGGCGGCTTCCCAAAGACATTCTTCTCACCCTCAGATGTTCCTGGCAGTCCATAGAACTTGTTCATACAATCCCAGGTAACATCGATGGATCTCCACTGCCCTTCATAAAACACGATATTCCAGGCATGTGCTTCACCTCCGATACCATTTCCTCTGCTATCTGTGTTTGTGATTTGTATACAGGGAATTCCCACGCAACGCAGATAGAATGCAAAATCGAATGCAAAGTTTTCGCAGACGCCGATAAATGTACGCTCCAGAAAAGGCTTCTCATCATTCCCGATCTGGGTGAGATACTGGTTCTTCAGGTCAAAATCGTTATTCCGGTAACCGGGATGATCGTATGCGTACGCCCTGCACATCCAGTCATGGATTGCCTTGATCTTCTCCGCTTCCGTGTCACACCCTTTTGTGAGCTCCTGCATTGCCGGGTATGCTTCTTTGTATTTTGCATTATGCTTCATCAATAAGGTGGGTCTTGCAAAATCCTGTGGATCCAGCTTTTCCGTCAGTCTCAGGACCGGATCATCTGCTTCAGGAACCCAGTCTTTTTCCGGCACATATTGCCATTCATCATTCCAGGATTCCTCTTGAGTCCCTGCGTGGACCGGCACACAGCAGCTGATCAGTATCAAACCAAGTAAAAATGCTCCGGCTGCTACTCTCTTCTTCATGACAATCCCCCTCCCTCTGTGATGATCCGAATCTTACAGAATTCTCTCTTCAGTTTAGCAGAGTTTTAGAGCGCATTCAATAAAAAAATGCCCCTGTCAGAGTTTCATCTGCTCTGACAAGGGCATATTCTATTCTGCTATCACGATCAGCGGATCAGGTTTGGTTCTCCCTTGATCTCCGGGTGCGGACGTCTCCTAAGCATGTCTTTGCTGTAGACAATGTTGCAGGTACCGCCTGCCTTCGGCAGGAAACTGTCCCCGCGCTCCAGTGCAAGGTAACCCGGTGCACCGGAAGTTGTGACAGTCTCGATTGCATCGTCCTCTCCCGCGAGGATCTTATCACAAAGCGCAATACCATCATCGATGGTGGTCTTTGGTACGCTCGCCGGGCCGTGGCCGCCCCACATCACATCAAAACGGTCCTGGTAAGTCTTGAAATGCAGAAGGCTCTCCTTGTACTCCTCGATCGTCGTCGATCCCGGAAGGTTGATCAGCGTGTTCACATTGCAGGCATCTCCGGAATAGACACAGTTGTTCTTTTCATCTAAAAGGACGATGGTGCCATAGGTGTGACCCGGCACTTCGATCACTTCAATCTTCACACCACCACCGAGATCAAATACATCGCCTTCATAGACCGGATAGGTGCGGATGGCCTGCACATCGATCACATCGCTCATGACCGCCTGAGACGGGAATGTCTCACTCTTTCCATAAGCCATATTTACAAAATTCAGTCTTCTCTCCTTCGAGAAGCAGCGATCGGAGTACATCAGTGCGATGTCATCCGGATGGATGAAGCAGGAACCAAATTCCAGTGCTCCCGGTGCATGATCCACATGGCCATGTGTGATCACAACAGTCACCGGCAGATCGGTCAGTTCCCTGACAAAGCCTTTCAGGGATCCGACGCCGCAAAGCGTATCGATCAGCAGGGCACGCTCCGTTCCTTCCACCAGAAAGCCCTGGACGGTTCCGCAGCTGATCAGCGTAACGTTGTCATAGATCTTCTTCGAAGTGAAAAATTTGCTCATAAGACCTCCTATCCGCTCATGCGGTTTGATCGCTTCCGGATCCGAATGAAAGTACAGGCCTCCAGGAAGCAAGCTTCCTGAGGCCTGTATTCATTCGTTTCCGCGAACTTGTGATTATTTTGCTAAGTGTGCATCCAGCTGCTTCTGCTTCTCAGCGATGACGTCGTCCTCACCTGCTGCCTTCAGCTCAGCCTTGTACTGTTCCAGTGTCTCATCGGTATCAACCGCACCGGACATAACAGCTGCATAGTACTTGTTATAGGTGTTGATACAGGAAGTGTACTGGTCGGATACCGGGCTGGGATCGAAGATACAGCCGACCGTTGCACCGACGATTGCATCTGCATCGTAGTTTGCATAGATTTCTCTATAACCATCAACGGTGTTGTAAGAAAGAAGACCATTTCTGTTGTTCGGGAGAATCCAGCCATTGACATGACCGCAGGTCCAGGTGTCGTTGCTGAGATCCTGTCCCTCTGGGAATGCTGCCTTGCCGGCATCGTTCACAACATAGTTCTCGCCCTCGATACCCCACTTCAGGAGGTTCGCAATGTCCTCATTGATGTAGAGCTGACGGAGAACCTCAAAGGACTCTTCCGGATACTTGGTATTTGCACAGATACCATAGGTCAGACCGGAACCAGCGGAAGAGCCGGACCAGTTCTTGTTCATAGCGAGGTTATACCAGAAGGAATCGTCTGTGGTGATTCCCGGAGGATAGGTACCACGGTCGATGACACAGAAGCCTCTGCCCTGCTGAATCAGCGGAGTCCAGGTCTCGGTATTGGAAAGGACGTCCTGCATGATCAGGCCTTCCTGATACCAGGTGCGCATTGCCTTTGCAAAATCAACATACTCTGCACAGTCTGTGATGGAGATGACCTTACCGGAGTTACCGTTGTCTTCAACGACACCAACCTGGTAGTTATCACCGAGGTTATCCCAGTTCATGCCCATCAGAAGAATGGAGCCGGACTGCGGAACAACACCCATGGTGCCCGGGAATGTCTCAACTGCCTTCTTAACAAGGTCATGCAGTTCTTCCAGTGTCCAGATCTCGCCGTCACGCGGATCAACACCCATCTCATCCATCATCTTCTTGTTCGCATGAACAATCGTAGCGCTGGAGAAATAGTTGTTGACGGTGATTGCATAGATCTTGCCGTCACGCTTGTTGACTTCCAGGTACTGTGGCTTGAAGATGTTCAGGAAATCCTGCTCATACTTGCTGTAGTACGGGGTCATATCAAGCAGCTGGCCATTGTTGTAGTAAGTGCTGATGTTGCCGACATAGACAACGTCTGCCTCACCGGAACCGGTCATCATCATGTTCAGCTCCTGGGAATAGGAACCGAAACCATGCCAGGTCAGTTCGATCTGAACGCCGATCTCTTTTGCAAGGATCTCATTGATTGCTGCAACAACCTTTTCATTGTTGTCTGTGTTTGCACCGGTCGGAATATGGACTTTAACGACCGGCATCTTGCTGACATCTGTCTCTTTGACACGGGAAGCGGTCTCTGCGCCTGCAGAAGCTGTGGTGTTCCCGCCTGTCGGGTTTGTGGTTGTGTTTCCGCTGCCGCCACATGCAGAAAGCATGCCGACCATCATCGCGCTGGCAAGCAGAAGGCCAAGAACCTTACGGAATTTCTTCATGTTCTCCTCCTTGGAAAATAGGATGCCATCTGAGGCATCGTCCTAAGAATCATGATGCCATTCTACCGAACCTGCGGGAAAAAAACTGTCGGAAAAAAGACTTCAAATATCTTTTTTCCGACATCGTTTCATTCATGCTGTCTGTATTCGTTTGGTGTCATTCCGACCTCTTTTCGGAACAGCTGTGAGAAATAGGAAAAATTGGTAAATCCTGATTTCACCGCGATCAGTGATACGGAAAGGTTTGTATTTTTCAGGAGCTCTTTTGCCCGGATCATCCGCTCGTTCGTGATGTATTCCTTCAGCCCGTATCCGGTCTGCTTCTTCAGGAGTCTCGTCAGATAATCTTCATTCAGATGAACCAGCTCTGCCAGTTCCGCCCGGGACAGATTGTCCTCGAGGTGCTCGTCGATATAGGTGATCACCTGGCGGATCACATCTTCTTCCCCATCCCCGTGCACTTCTTTTCCTGCACGGGCATACGCTCCCGCCGTAAACCGGACTGCCGCCAGCAGACTCTCGGCACTGCGGTAGGAGGACAGATATTCTTCGAGGCGCAGACCGTCCGGCTGTCCGAAGAACGCATTATAATCGATCTCATTCTTCTTCGCCGTGGCAACCAGAACAGAATTGTATCTCCAGAAGATCACCTGCAGCAGCGCTTCTGACGGATTGGGATGTTCCGCAAAGAAGGCAGCAATTCTTTCTGCAATTCTCTGCTCTCTTCCATTCTCCAGGTAGCTCTCCCAGCGGTACAGGCGCAGTTTGTCGAGGGATACATCCTCCGCATCCAGGAAGCTCGGGGCAGTCTCATCGCTCTCCTCCGTCTGAGCGTCTTCTGCTTCCTCTGCCTGTCTTTCTTCCTCGTCTGCTTTGCGCAAGGCCTGCTCAGCCTCCACCTGGGCAATTGCCTTCGCCAGGGCCTGTTCGATCTCTTTATATGGGGCCGGCTGGAGCACGTAATCGATGCTGCCAAGCCGCAGCGCCTCCTGTGCATAGGAGAATTCTGCATGGGACGTCAGGAAGATCGTCACGATCTGCGATCCTGCATCCCGCAGGGATGACAGCAGCGCCAGCCCGTTCTCCCGGGGCATCTCGATGTCACAGAGCAGGATATCCACGTCACCTTCAAGGATCTGCTTTCTGGCAGCCGCCGCGGAGGTTGCAGTCAGGACTTCGCTCACGCCGAGTTCTTTCCAGTTCAGGCCATCCCGGATGCCGGTCACAACATCCGGCTGATCATCAACAACTATCACACGCATCGGTCTTTCTTATTCCTCCTGCTCTTTCTCACTCTTTTTCGGAATCGGGTACAGAATCTCACTGACGGCGCCATCCCGGTTATGTACAAAAAGGCCGGCATCGGTACCATACTTCAGTTCCAGTCTCCGTTTCAGATTGTAGACGCCCACATGATAGCCGTCTTCGGATGCCTTCTCTCCCTGATTGATCTTTTTCAGCCACTCCGGGGAATACCCGGCCCCATTGTCCTTTACCTGGATATTGAGATAGGTGTTCTGCTCATCCTGCAGCGCGTCCACCGTCACGTCGATCTTCAGAATCCGGTCCGGTTCCGCATAATGAATCGAATTCTCGACGAAGGTCTGAATCATCAGCGGAATCCCCGGTGCATCCCGGAGCGCATCATCCTTCACCGTACAGGTATATTCAATCGGAATACTCTTTGTATTTCTCTGCAGATTCACATAATCGCCGGTGAAATCCAGTTCTTCCCCGAGGGTCACTTCGTCGAAATTGTTTCGGAAGATATACCGGAAATACCGCGATGTCTCGATGATCATCTCCTCGAGTTTCTCATATTTTTTCTGCTGTGCAAGCGCGTAGTAGGTCTTCAGGCAGTTCAGGAAGAAATGCGGCCGGATCTGCAGCTGCAGATACTGGAGTTTGGATTTCTGCTCCGAGATCTCCTTCTCATAGGCCTGGATTCTAAGTTCACTGATCTGGTCCATCATCTGGTTGAACTCGCTGGCGATCTCCCGGTACTCCGTCAGCGGCATCGCCTCGTCCATCCGCACCGTTACATCTCCGCCCTCGATCTGCCCGATGGTGCCGGAGATCTTCCCGAGCGGCTTCACGAAATCTCTGCGGATCAGCAGATAGCTCACCAGGAACAGTCCGACCACCAGCAGGAGGATCAGCAGGATCAGGATCATGGTCAGATTGGAAAATGCCCCGCCGCCGGTCATCACCAGCACAGCCGTCACGTTCGATCCTTCAACATCTTCCGCAAATACCAGCGCATGTCCGACATGCTGCGGAACATCCTCCGCCCTCCGGATCTCCTGCAGCTGATAGGCTTCAGCGATTTCCTTCCCCAGAAAAGCCTTCCCTTCTGCAAAGAACATCATCTGGGTCGTTCCAGTGCCTCTTTGTTCCGAATCCGTCGCGGTTCTATCTGCGATCGACGGATAGTCCAGAAATACGGTCAGGGACACACCGCCATCCCGCAGTGTTTTCCGGAGATATGGCTTCTTCACCGCCTGAACAGCCTCAAACTGTGTGACCGCCGTATCATTTTCCGCAACCTCATTCCACAGAAAGCTTTTGTCATCAAAACTGACATCATTCTGAAAGACATGGGCTATGTTGCTCCCGGAATACAGCATCACATAGCCGGCAATCAGCGGCTGCAGGGTGATCTGATTGCGCATCATATTCTGCAGCTCGTGCATGGCTCCAAGCCGGATATAATCTTTTCTCGCTGTGCGGAGTGCCTGCGTCGCATCTGCATTCAGGACGATCTGCGTCAGGTTCTGATTCGACAGCCGGATCAGTTCCTCGAGATCCTCGACATAGCCGGACAGCATCTCCGCGCCGCTCGCCCGCAGTCTCGCCTCACTGACCTGATACTGATAGACGGAGAAAGTTCCGAGTGCTGCGGCGATGACAAAATAGCCCACCAACAGAATGAAGGTGATCTTTCTCTGAAATCGCATCGAGACCCTCCTTTCTGCCGGTGGGCGTAGTCTGCTGTCAGCCCTGAACCGTCCCGAAACTGTCCGTCACAGGTTCAGATGTTTTCTGTAAAATGCATCGATGATATCCACGACTTCGTCGGTCCAGAATTCCGGGCCGCCGTGGTCGGAGCCGGCAAGATAATAAAGTTCCACATCCTTGCCGCATTCCTTCAGTTTCCGGTAAAGATCGAGACTCTGCACCGGATTGACCGTCTTGTCCTTCGTCCCGTGGAAAATCAGCACCGGGGCAATCTCCGTCTCCGGGTGAATGTTGCACTCGATCGAAAGCTGTTCGATCAGCTCCGGATGTTCGAGGAGATTCACATGTCCCATCTCCATACCCTCCGGGCTGTCCGGCATATGATGGTTCACCGTCGTCGGGAAGCCGTCCATCCGCACTGCAGAAACGGATCCGTAGAAGTTCACGATGGCCGGTACTTCCGCAGAAACACCTGGGAACAGGTTCGCCGGGCCCTCATCGTCGTGGAGGATGCCCGCTTCCATTGCCGTATGTCCGCCGGACGAATTGCCTGCAAGGACGATCTTCTCCGGATCAACGCCGAATTCCTTCGCATGCACACGCATGAAACGGATCGCATTTCTCGCATCCTCGGCCGGTGCCGGGAACGATGCGATTCCGCTGTGACGGTATTCGACGATGGCCACGACATAGCCCCGTGCGCACATTCTGGCAACATCCACCACACTGCCATAGACATTCTGTTTCATCCAGGCACTTCCCTGGACGTAGACCATGCAGGGACGCTTTGCCGGGTTCTCCGGCCGCTTTCCTTCTGCAAATGCAGCACGCATCAGCGGCTCCTGCGCAACTCTTTCCTCCCGTGTATTCGGGACAACGATCTGCAGGTGCAGGGTCACATCCCCGATCTTCGCATATTCGACATCATGCATGTACATCGTCCCGGGCTCTTTTCCGGTCGTCTGAAGGACATGGACGCCTTCTGCTTCGATGCCCTTCGCCTCTTCGCGGTCCAGAAAATCCGGATATTCTTCGTAACTCCAGTTCTTTACTTCAATCATAGCAGCCTCCGTATTTCATCATGATTCGTTCCATAGATTCAGCAGGGACCTTTCTCACTTTTCTTCTCTCCCGAATTCTTTCCGGTACAGAAGCAGGAAAATCAGATAGAACGCATATGTCAGGATCCCCAGGGCGAGGATCACCATGCCCGGTACCCTGTAGCCGCCGCTGATGTTCTGGATCGTCCCAATCAGGGACGGGAACAGCGCACTGAACAGGGCATTGAAGTTCATCATGCCGTAATTCTCAGCAAAATGCTCACTGCCAAACAGCGTTCTCGTAATCAGCGGAATCGTACTCGCATTGCCGCCAAATGCCAGCATCGCCAGGACCGAGCCGATGATATAGATCACGACCGTCCCGCTCAGAATCCCGATGCACACCACGATCGCCGCTGCCAGCCCGAACGTGCAGATCAGAACCCAGGTCGCCATCATACCGATCCGGTCAAAGATCATCCCCCAGACCATCCTGGCACTGCCATTTGCGATGGCATTGATGCTGACCATCGTGGTGGCCAGCGCCGTCGTTGCCAGCATCTCCTCCGTCATAATCGGAGACGTATGGTTGATGACCGCCAGCCCGATTCCGCCGATGAGCACCACCAGTGCGAAATACACATAGAACAGCGGCATCCGCAGCATCTTCCCGGTCTCGATCTCCTTATGGGCTTCCACCACACGCAGCTTCTGCTTCGGCAGTTCCCGGTACTCCTCCATATTCGGGTAGCGGATAAAGAAGCTCACCAGAAACAGTCCCGTAAAACAGATCAGGCCGATCACCCGGAATGCCATCTGCACGCCCAGCACCCCGATCAGTTTCGCCACGACCGGGCTCAGGAATGCCGAGGAAAATGCATAGCACATCACGAGAATTCCCGTTGCGGTTCCCGTCATATCCGGAAACCACGACGGCACCACGGAGATCAGGATATTGTACCCCATGCCGATCCCGATCCCGGCAATCAGGCTATACGTCAGGTACAGCAGCGCAATATGTCTTGTAAATCCGGACAGCAGCAGCCCGCAGCCGACAAACAGCGCCGCCATCTTCATCAACACACCGACCTTCAGTTTCTTTGCCAGCTGCCCGACGAGCAGGACACCGATGGAAAACATCGCGCAGCACACCGTAAATGCCAGGGATGTGGCGGTTCTGGAATACCCGAAGGCCTTCTCAAGCGGAACAACGAATACGCCCCAGGCGTAACTGACACCCAGACACAGGAAGCCCAGACATCCCATGGCCAGATACAAAAATCTCTTTTTCATTTCTTTTTCCTGTCTGTTCCTTTATGTTACTGCCGGATAATGATCGATGCACCGCCGTACTGGTATCTGTACAGATTGCCGCCGCCGAACACCGGGAAGTCTCTCGATCCCGGTCCCATACCATATCCGGCAAGATCCGGCTCCGGCTGCAGTTCTTCTGCCAGGACCTTCTTGTCCAGTTCGATGTAATCAAAAAGATACTGCGGGATCAGCGGGTTCCCGTTGTGGCACGGCCAGATCGCCTTGATTTCATCCGCATGCGCCGCAAGCTTTTCCATGGTTGCCAGATGCATCTGCACCGTCTCCTGCCAGCTTCTGTCGCGGCGCATCAGCAGCACCTGCCCGGCTTCCAGTTCATCCCCGGAATACAGGGCGCCGGTGGACTCATCCAGATACGCCATGCTGCCGAGATGATGCGCGCCGATGTGGATGCAGAGAATCTTCCTTCCGCCCAGGTCGATGATATCCCCGTCGTGCAGGGCATGAACAGTATAGTCCGGATGCGGCATCTTCTCAAAGCGGGCCTGCATCTCTTCTCCAAAGGCATGTTTGCAGTCCTCTGCAGCCTCTTCACTCATCCACGCCTCTTCCCAGAAGGCATTGCCGCCCGTATGGTCAAAATGACCGTGCGTGTTCGCCACCATGACCGGCTTGTCGGTAATTCCCTCGACAAATTCGCGGAGATTCCCTTCGCCGTACATCGTATCAATCAGCAGTGCCTTCTCCTCTCCGATCAGAAGATGTGCACAGACACTGTTCTTATACTGCAGGACCCAGGTATTCTTCATCACCTGCCATTTCCCGTAGATCAATCCTTTTTCATCAATATTATCTGCTCTCATTGCTTTTCCTCTCCTTCTCCTTACTGAAACCAAAAGCGCAGTTACACAAAATATCACTTGTAATCATACCCCTAGAATCCCCTCTGTGCAAGTAAAAGTTCTCCCCGTTTACCTTGCACCGCGGCGTCTTCTCTGCTATACTTTTTCTGTAACGAAATGCGGAATATTCCTGCATTTCAGAGATTGGTTTATGGAGGATTGATACAATGACGATTTATGTGAATGCTGCTGCCCCGAAGCAGGGCAACGGCAGCAAAGAACTGCCTTTCAAGCACATCAATGACGCTGCGAAGATCGCAATGCCGGGTGATACCGTGCTTGTGGCACCGGGGATCTACAGAGAATATGTGAATCCGGTTCATGCCGGTACGGAAGATGCGCGCATCACGTATAAGAGCGAAGTTCCTCTCGGCGCCGTCATCACCGGTGGTGAGGAAGTCAAGGACTGGAAGCCATATGTGGCTGCAGACGGCTCTGCAACGACTGTATGGGTTGCACGGATCAACAACGGCGTATTCGGCGACTACAATCCTTATACGACAGTTGTAGGCGGCGACTGGTATTTCGCGACCGATAAGCGCCACACCGGTTCGGTCTATCTGAACAACCGCTCTCTCTACGAGGCGCTGACACTCGAGGAGTGTATCGCCGGCAAGGTCTACGAACCATCCTGGGAGCCGGAGTATTCCATTTATAAGTGGTATGCGGAACAGGAAGGCGATGAGACGGTCATCTATGCGAATTTCCAGGATAAGAATCCGAATGAGGAGAATGTCGAAATCAATGTCCGCCGCCGCTGCTTCTTCCCGGACAAGACCGGTGTCAGCTACATCACCGTTCAGGGCTTCAAGATCAACAAGGCAGCAACCACCTGGGCACCGCCTGCAGCTTTCCAGGACGGCATGATCGGCCCGCACTGGTCCAAGTGCTGGATCATCGAGGACTGCGAGATCTCCGATTCCAAGTGCGCCGGTATCTCCATCGGAAAATACTACGATCCGGAGAATGATCATTATTTCACCAACAAACATGTCAAGAGCCCGACCCAGATGGAACGTGACGCGGTCTGCCGCGGACAGTACCATGGCTGGCTGAAGGAGAATGTCGGTTCCCATATCATCCGCCGCAACCACATCTATCACTGCGAGCAGGGCGGTATCATCGGAAGAATGGGCTGTGTCTTCTCCATCATCGAGGACAACCACATTCATAACATCAACAACATGCAGGAGCTCGGCGGTGCTGAGATCGCCGGCATCAAGCTGCACGCAGCCATCGATGTCATCTTCCGCCGCAACCACATCCACCACTCCACCATGGGCATCTGGTGCGACTGGCAGGCACAGGGCACCCGCATCACGCAGAACCTGCTGCATGACAACATGCGTCCGGAGAGCGCTTCCTCGCTCGGCGGCGGCATGATGAGCCAGGATATCTTCGTCGAAGTCGGCCATGGCCCGACCCTGATTGATAACAACGTCCTGCTCTCGAAGGCTTCCCTGCGGATCGCCACCCAGGGTGTCGCCATGGTGCACAACCTGATCCTCGGTGCGCTGACTGCAGTCGGCGGCGGCACCGATAATGAAGTCAACGGCAAGAATCAGCCGCGCTATACACCGTATCATTTCCCGCACAGAACCGAGGTCATGGGCTTCATGTCCATCCTGCACGGTGACAACCGCTTCTACAACAACATCTTCGTCCAGAAATGGCCAGTCGTTGCTGTTGAGGTAAAGGAGGACATGGGCTTCCGCATGGCCGATAATCAGGAAGTCGGCACCGCTGTCTGGGATGAATATCCGACCTATGACGAGTGGATCAGCCACTTTGAGATCGGACAGCCTGCCAATATGTTCAAGCTCGGCGCTTATCACTTCGATCATCTTCCGGTCTGGTCTGAAGGAAATGCATATTTCAACGGTGCAAAGGTCTGGAAGCATGAGCAGAACTATCTTCTCGATGAAGAGGCCGGCAAGATCTATGTCAATCTGAAGGAAGATGCAGACGGCCACTGCTGCCTTGACACGAACGTCTATGACTTCCTCGGCGATTTCAAGGACGGCATCATCACCTCCGATACCCTCGGCGAGGCATTCGAGCCGGAAGAACGCTACGAGAATCCGGACGGCACAGACATCATCTTTGATTCCGATTACTTCGGTGATCACAGAGGTGTTGCCCCGATCCCGGGACCATTCGCAAGCGCAGAAGGTGCGAAGAAAGTTCTCTGGTAATACTGGAATCTGAGCCAATATAAACGGCAGATAATAACTCCCCGCAATATGCTGTGCCGGCATATTGCGGGGAGTCTTTCTTGTGCTATTTATTCTCAGAGTGCTCTTTATCAGCAGAAATTGTGATAGAACTCCAGCATTCTCTCAACCCATCCCTTCTGGGATGTTGCAGAACCAAGGCCAAAGCCATGCCCGCCGGTCGGTCCGCTGATCACCATATACGGAACGCGGTTCTTCTCTGCCGCATCGAAACAAGCGGGTACTCCGGAAAGAGCATCTTTGCCTGTGGAATACCGCAATGCCTTGCACCGTGACCGACTGGCAAGAATCAACATTGCCCTCTCCCACTTTCTGTGGTATGATACAACATGTTCCCAACCAGGACCGACAAGACATCGAACAAAAGCAGCAGAAAGCTACTTGATGAAAAAAGCGGAAAGGAGGATGCTGTCTGCGATGCAAAAGAACTGGTACCGGCTGGATACGGCTGCGCTGATTTTCCCGGCGATTACGAGAAGCAACTGGAGCAATGCTTTCCGCTTCTCCGTGACGCTGCATGAGGAAATCGATCCCTACACGCTGCAGCACGCACTGGATGATCTGCGTCCGCGCTTTCCTTCCTTCTTTCTGTCCCTGCACAAGGGCTTCTTCTGGTATTATCTGGAGGACATCGAGGAGCCGATCCGGGTCCAGGAAGATTTTGCCTACCCGCTCACCTTCATGCGCCAGAAAGAGCTGAAAAAGCACTGCCTGCGCGTGTTGTACTACAAGAATAGAATTGCTGTGGAGATCTTCCACTCGCTGACCGACGGGCACGGCGGCAGCATCTTTATCGCCAACCTGACGCGCCGCTATCTGGAGATCCGGCATGGCATCACCATTCCGGCAGAGGGGGCGATCTACGACCTGGCAGGCACGCCCACAGCGGAGGAACTGGAAGACAGCTTTTTGAAATACGCCGCACCGGCTGCTGCCAGTCGGAATGACCCTCCAGCCTATCATCTGCAGGGAACACCGGAAGACAATGGATTCCGCCATCTGACGACCGGCATCGTGGACACGGGCAGTCTGATCGAGGCGGCACATACCTATAAAGTCTCTGTGACTGCATTTCTTTCTGCCGTGATGGCGGAGAGCATCATCCGGATTCAGGATGAGAAGACGCCGAAGAAGCGGCAGAAACCGGTGAAGGTAACCATCCCGGTCGACATGCGCCGCCTGTTCGGCAGTGGCACCCTGCGAAACTTCGTTCTGGCAATCAATCCGGGTGTGGAACCGAAATTCGGAGACTATACGCTCGCAGAACTCTGCCAGAACATCAGCCACCAGCTCGCGATCGGGGCCACCCGGCAGAACATGGCCGGTATGATTGCCGCCAATGTCGAACCGCAGCGGATCACAGCCATCCGTCTGGCACCGGTCTTCATCAAGAACCCGATCATGGATCTGATCTATCAGAGCAGCGGCGAGAACCCCGGCTCGATCAGCATTTCCAATATCACAAAGATCGATCTGCCGGAAGCCATGCTGCCTTATATGGAACGGATGGAATTCATTATCGGGCCGCAGCGTTCCTATCCGAACAACTGCTCCGTGATCAGTTTCGACGGGAAGACCTATATCAATATGATCCGGAATATCAGGGAATCTGAACTGGAACGGCTCTTCTTCTCGCGGCTGGTCGAACTGGGAATCCCGGTGGATATCGAGTCCAATGACGCATCCATCCGCTGAGCATCCCGGCAAGAATTTGTAAGATTGTCGCTTCGTCCGACATGGAGGATAAGTATGTATTGTGTGAAATGTGGTGTCCGCCTTGAGACCGGTGTGAAGGCCTGCCCTCTCTGCAAAACACCCGTCTGGGACCCCGATGCGGAGTCCAGAACTGCAGCTGCTGAAAAGCGGTACCCGGATGCTCTGCCTTCCCATCACCGGGAATCCACGATTCCCCTGATGATCGCGCTGACAGTGCTGACAGTGCTCATCATCGGAGTAATCCTTGCCGTCTGCTTTAAGCTGTACAGGAGGCTTTTCTGGGGCAGTTATGCGATCGGCGGCATTGCCCTGTTCTATATCCTTGTGATCCTCCCCGGCTGGTTCAGACATCCCATCCCGGAGATCTTTATTCCGGCGGATCATGCAGCAATCGCACTCTATCTGCTGTTAGTCTGTTCACTCACAGGCGGCAGCTGGTTCCTCAGCTTTGCCTTTCCGGTGACGGCCATCCATGCCGTAATCATGACCACCTTCGTAGCACTCCTGCGGCGAACAGAGGTCAATACCCCACTGCTCCTCGGGATCTTTTCAATCGTACTGGCCGGCTATACCATGCTGATTGAATTCTTCGAACATATTACGTTTGAAACACCGATGTTTCTCTGGAGTCTCTATGCTGTTGCGGGCTTTGTTGCCATCGGCATCTTCCTTCTGATCATCGGGCTGGTGAAGCCACTCCGGGACGCGCTCGAGAAACGATTCTTCTTCTGAGACGGAATCATTAAGACAAGACCGGGCGCACCGGACCTAGAACAGCAAAACAAGAACCCTGCAGTTCATCACGCTGCAGGGTTCTTATTTTAAGAGGAGTTTTATGAAAAAGTTGGAATCTGTCTTTGTTTTGTTGAGTACAGTATAATCAGCATTTGTGTCCTCCTCGTGTTCTTTTTTTGAATGATTTGTGAACAAACTGTAAATACGACACTTCTTCTCGTTCATAAATGTTTCTGTCTGACAATTATACCCAATTGCTGTAATCATTCTCCTGTCTCGTTCTCTGCATCCGCTTCCCAGACATGCATCCGGCGGATCGACTCGACGATATGCTCATGCGCATACTGCTCTGCTTCCGCCTTGTTCCCGGCCTTGATCGCTTCCACGATCTTTTTGTGTTCGCCGATGCTGTGATGTGCACGCTCCTTCTCGGAGAGATTGACGGTTCTCGCTCTCTGCGCATAATGATGATAATCGGTCAGCACGTGGCAGAGGATCCTGCTTCCGCAGGCCTCGTAGAGCAGCTTATGGAACCGGTTGTCCAGCTCTACCACCTGGTCAAAGTGTTCCTTGGAGACATGGAACTCCGCCAGATAGACATTCTCCTCCATCTCATCGACCTGTTCTTTCGTCGCATGCTCACAGGCCCAGGCCGCTGCAAGTCCCTCCAGATACGAACGGATCGCAAAGATATCTTCAATATCCTTATTAGAAATGCCGGTGACGTAAGCGCCCTTATTCGGAATAATCGAAACCAGTCCTTCCAGTTCCAGCTGACGCAGTGCTTCTCTGACCGGTGTCCTGGAAACCCCCAGTTCCTGGCCGATAAAGACCTCCTTCAATTCCTCGCCGTCACGATACTTTCCAGAGAGAATATCTTCTCTCAGTCGGTTAAATACCCGCCCACGCAGGGAATACTTGTCCCCGGACTCCTGGTTCATCTCTTCAGTTGCCATTTTTCTTTTCCTCTTCTGTTCCTTGTTACAATGGAAATATCCCGCCGGACGCACAGACGGTGCCGGCAGAAATACAATCCCCTCTATTGTATACAATCGTACAGTTCCTGTCAATCAGAAACCTGTCTGTTCTATGTTTTTCTCCGAAAAAGTGAAGGGAATTTTCAGATTCATCCTTGCAATCTCCGGCAACTGGGGTATAATGGGGCGTGGTCACGGGTTGCCTCTGCCGCCCGGATCAACAACACAGCACTTAACACCCGCTGCGAATCTTTTATAAAGGAGCTCTCTGTTATGGAGTATTTTCTTAGTGTCGCGGTAGCATTGTTTGCCGGACTCATGTTTACCCGAATCTTCAGATTGTTTCATCTGAACTTTCCGGATGTCACTGCGTTTCTTCTGGCAGGTCTTCTGATCGGTCCTTACGGGATCGGCCGTCTGGGACTTCAGGGCGTCGGCTTTCCGACATTTGCCGATGTCGAACAGGTCGGACTTGTCAGCACAGCCGCACTCGGCTTCATCGCATTTTCCATCGGAAGCGAATTCCGGCTCTCGGAACTGGAGCATACCGGGAAAGCGGCAACCGTCATCGGCATCTTCCAGGCAGTCATTGCAGCGGCCCTGGTGGATATTGCACTGATCACTACGCACTTCATCCTCGGAGAAGAAGTTCTTCCGCTCTCCGTCGCGATCGTGATGGGTGCCATTGCATCTGCAACAGCCCCGGCTGCAACCCTGATGGTCGTCCGCCAGTACAAGGCCGACGGACCGGTGACCAGACTGCTCCTGCCGATCGTCGCCCTCGATGATGCCGTCGGTCTCGTGATCTTCTCTGTATCCCTCGGTGTTGCAAGAGCGCTCGAGGGCGGCCACGCCGATATGATTTCGATCTTTGTGAATCCGCTGGTTGAGATTATCTGCTCGATCCTGCTTGGTGCGGTCCTTGGTTTTGTCCTTTCGAAGATCGAGAAGCTTTTCTTCTCCAACTCAAACCGTCTGTCGATGACGATCTCCTTCGTCTTCCTGACGATCGCACTCTCCTACCTCGAGATCCCGGTTGGTCCGGTAACTATCTCCTTCTCGTCCCTGCTGGTCTGCATGATGCTCGGAACCGTCTTCTGCAACATGAGCGAGTTCTCTGCCGACATCATGACCCGTGCGGAGAAATGGACCGCCCCGCTGAATGCGGCCTTCTTCGTCATCTCGGGTGCAGAACTGGATCTCTCCGTCTTCGGCACCATCAGTTATGTGGCGATCGGTGTGATCTATATCGCCTTCCGTTCCCTCGGAAAATACGTTGGCGCACGGGTCTCTTCTACTGCCATGCACTGTGACCACAATGTCCGGAAGTATCTTGGAATCACCCTGCTACCGCAGGCCGGTGTTGCACTCGGCATGTGCAACAATGCACAGATCCTCGGTGCCTTCCCGGCCTCCATCATCCGCAATGTCACCCTGTTCGGTGTCCTGATCTATGAGCTGGTCGGCCCGCTGATGACAAAGAGCGCACTGACAGCTGCCGGCGAAATCAAAACCAAGCCGGAAGAAAAGAAATCGAGAGAACGTTTCCGGAGAAAGACAGCCTGATCTTCTCTCGCCGGATAAACATCAAAAAAAACGCGGTTCCGATCGGAACCGCGTTTTTTTGATGGACTACTGAATATATCTTTTATTGTTTCTGCTGCAGGAAGGCCAGATGGACCGCATCGTACGCTTCCCGGAAGCTGACATCATGGCTTCTCGCATACCGGACGACATCTTCATATTCCGGGTATGCGTAGCTCTCTTCCCCATTCTGCACAACCTTCAGGGAATAGGCCTCTCCGTCGACCTCTGCATTCTCAAAGGAACGCGGCAGTACCATTCTGCCCATCCGCACGTGTCTGACGCCGATGGAAGTCGTTTCCCGGAAGATCACTGCAGAGAGTCTTTCAATATCTTCCACGCTGCACAGCACGGAAAGCTGATAAGCCGGCCGGTTCTTCTTCATGAAGATCGACTGATACCAGACGTCTCTCGCACCTTCTTCAAAGAGCCGTTCCATCACATAGCCCAGTTCTTCGCCGGTAGCATCATCGATATTGGTCTCGAGAACAGCTATTTCATCTCTTGTGGCTTCAACCACCTGCTTCGAGTACTTCACCGCTCAGCCCTCCACGGAAAGAATCATCGCACGCAGAATATTTGCCTTCGGGAAATCCTTCTTTCCGGCACCGATGCCGACTGCCTTGATCTCGTAACTTGCCGGCAGGTTCTTTCTGGTCTGATATGCCGCCGCAATCGCCGCTCCGGTCGGTGTGATCATCTCTCCCAGAGTATCGGTGATCTTCATCCGCAGGCCATTCGCCTGGGCGATATTCACAACAGCCGGGACCGGCACCGGAAGGATGCCGTGCTGGTTGCGGACATGTCCACAACCCTCATAGAGCGGCGAGACTGCAACATCATCGATTCCCAGATCTTCCATCAGACAGGCAACACTGACGATATCCACGATGGAATCCACTGCACCGACTTCATGGAAATGCACTTCCTCCACCGGTACACCGTGTGCCTTCGACTCCGCTTCTGCCACAATCTGGAACATCTTCAGCGCCTTTTCCTTCACATGCGGATTGGAGAGGCGGTCCAGAATCTCCTCGATGTCATGCATATGGCGATGCACATGATCATGGCCATGGTGATGGTCATGTCCGTGATCATGATCATGGTCGTGATGATGGTCATGGTCATGATGATGGTCGTGCTCATGGTCATGTTCGTGCTCATGGTCATGTTCGTGCTCATGCTCGTGTTCATGATATGCTTCGTGGATCTGCGGATTCTCTTCCGCATGCAGCTCATTCACATCATGCGAATGACCGTCCTCCGTCTCGTGCGCATGATCATGGTGGTGTTCCAGATGCACATCGAAATCATAGGCATCGATCGCACACTTGGTTGTTCTGCCGAAATGCAGGTGGTACCCCTCCAGCTGCAGCTCAGCAAGTGTCTTCTCCAGTACTTCACGGCTTGCGCCGAGGTCCAGCAGGGCGCCGACTGTCATATCGCCGCTGATTCCCGAATAACACTCCAGATACAAAATCTCTTTTGCCATGGTAACTCCTTCTCACTATATATCTTTTGTCATTGTCGATTGAATCCAATCTAAGATCCGTCAACCGTTATGGTACATCAACCCGTTCAAACCTGTCAAGGACCAGAATATCTCCTCCCGTCAGGACATCGTGTACATAGACCTTTTCCGTCTCCGCATCACCCGCCAGTGAATAAAGGACACTTACTACATCTGTAGTGTCCGTCGGTACTGTCTGCGTCCGCATCATCTGAAAGACGGTCTGGTACAGTTCCGTCAGCGAATCCCCCTCCGTAACCGCCATCAGGGACAGGCAGTCGCCAAACGCCTCCTCGTCCGCCAGCAGGAACGGATGTCTGCGATAGGTCACCCCATCCTTCTCTATCTCGTAATATCCCGTCTCATTCTTCATGATCTCAAAGGTCCGGACGGTCACCGACGAAGAACCCGGGGCTGCTGGCACAGAAGCCGCCTGCACGATCCCCGCTGCATTTCTCGTATAGAACATATAGGCGCCGCTGTGACCAGAGAGATTCACGGAGAGACCGGAAGCCGTACTCAGGTACCCGTTGTGATATCCCGCCTCTTCGAGGGCCTTCCGGACGATATCAGCCCGTACGGCATCCCGGAACACGGACAGATCCAGAATCGGTGCATCCGTCAGTTCCAGATCCGCAATCGCCTCGAGATAGGAAGCAGAGGTCTTCAGCATCGCTGTCTTCTCTGCGCCGTCTCCAAGAACAAGTTCCACTTCTCCGGAAGAAGGATCTGCAAGCGCCAGCAGCCGGCTGAGCCGCTCCGCCTCATCAGCATTTGCAAGCGGATCAAAGTCCTTGGAATTGGAAATATACAGGATGTTGTTCCACTCCGCATCATAGGGTCCTGCATACAGGCTGTATCCGTCGCCGGATAAGGCCATGGCGGTCTGCAGCACCGCAAAGAACTCTTCACTCACCGGGAAGGATTCATTCGGATGATGATTCAGCGTCGCCAGATTCACGAATCCATCATACTCCGTCTTCGGATCGGTCAGCTTATAGGCACGCAGCATGGCTGCCTCGTAGACTGACTTGATCTGGTTCGTCTCTTCTCTGATTTCTGCGCTCGTCCCCTCAAACTTGTAGGTAAAGCTGAAGTCCGACTGGTACAGTGGTGCATCATCATGTGCTTCTCCGGTGATCTCATAATAGCCGGGTTCTTTCTTCCCGATGCTCGTGATGCCCAGCGTGAATGCTGCGACGGCAGCCGCCAGCGCCAGGATGAATAAGACAATCCGGAGTTTTACATGCTTCCCGGAAACTTTCAGTTCCTCGCCCATAGACAACCTTCTTTCAAAAAGAGGCGTCCTGAGAACTTCCTTCTCAGGGCACCTCCATGTCTTATCTTTCAGACTATTCTGTTACTGTTTATTTTCTTTCCCGCCGAAACGGATCTCCTTGTACTTCTCAATCTCCGAAGGACTTCCGAAGACAAAGTGGCCATTGCCAAGATCCGTCAGTTCCGGAGATTCTGTCGAGTAGTCATGAATCGATGCGTCATAGACAAACAGTTTCTTCGACTTCTCGATGATCGGATCCGGAATCGGGATCGCGGAGATCAGGGACTTCGTGTATGGGTGAAGCGGGAATGCAAAGAGTTCTTCCGTCTCTGCGATCTCCATGATTCTACCCTTATAGATTACGACAATTCTGTCACTGATAAACCGGACGATCGAAAGGTCATGGGCAATGAACAGGTAGGTCAGTCCTCTCTCGTTCTGGAACTTCTTCAGGAGGTTCAGAACCTGCGCACGGATGGAGACATCCAGTGCGGAGATCGGCTCGTCGGCGACGATGAACTCCGGCTCCATGACGATGGAACGGGCGATACCGACACGCTGACGCTGACCGCCGGAAAACTCGTGCGGATATCTGGTCAGATGCTCCGGCAGAAGACCGACATCCTCGATGACCTTCTCAATCTTTGCAATACGATCCTTCTCATCTTTGTAGAGATGGAAGTTATACAGACCCTCTGAGATAATGTACTCAATCGTTGCACGCTCATTCAGAGAAGCTGCCGGATCCTGGAAGATCATCTGGATCTTCCGGATGACCTCACGGTCTTTCTTTCTGGAAAGTTTACCGGATATCTTCTCCCCGTTATACAGGATCTCACCTGCAGAACACGGATTGATCCGGACGATGGCACGGCCGATGGTGGTCTTACCGGAACCGGACTCTCCTACCAGGGAAAGGGTCTCCCCTTTATAAATATCAAAGCTGACGTTATCGACTGCCTTAAATGCTTTCTTCCCGCGACCAAACACTACGTCGAGGTTCTTGATCGATAACAGGACTTCCTTATTTTCGTTATCCATGTTTCCTCCTTAAGCCTCAAAATCAACGTAGGTTTTCAGAATCTTCTCGTGAAGGTTCTGGATGTTAGCAGGTGCTTCTGTCTTCGGTGCGCGCGGATCCAGCAGCCAGGTCTTTGCAAAATGCGTCTCGCTGACCTGGAACATCGGCGGCTCCTCGACAAGGTCGACAGCCATCGCATAGGCATTTCTCGGTGCAAATGCATCACCGACAATCTTGTTGTACAGGGATGGCGGTGTGCCCGGGATCGAGAACAGATCCTCACCACGCTCACAGAGCTGCGGCAGTGAGGACAGCAGAGCCCAGGTATATGGATGCTTCGGATCGTAGAAGATCTCTTCGACGGTACCGATCTCCACGATCTGTCCGCCGTAGATCACGGCAACACGCTCCGCGACATTCGCAACAACACCAAGGTCATGTGTGATATAGACAGTCGTGAATCCGAGTTCCTTCTGCAGATCCTTGATCAGACGGATGATCTGCGCCTGGATGGTCACATCCAGAGCGGTCGTCGGCTCATCACAGATCAGGATCTTCGGCTGACAGGACAGTGCAATCGCGATGACGATACGCTGCCGCATACCACCGGAGTACTCGAACGGATAATCATCGAAACGCTTCTCCGGATCCGGGATACCGACCTTCGCCATGATATCCAGGGTTCTTTCACGCGCTTCCGACTGAGAGCACTTCTGATGCTTCAGGATAACCGTCTGAATCTGCTTACCGATGGTGATAACCGGGTTCAGGGATGTCATCGGATCCTGAAAGACCGTTGCAATACGGCATCCGCGGATCTGCTGCCAGTCGTTGGTATACTTGATCTTTGCACAGTCCAGAATCGCATAGCCGTGCAGCGTCTTTGTTGCTTCATCATAGGACCGGAACTCCACACGGAAACCAGCCTCATCAAAGATTCCGTTCCGGATCACGTCATCGTTCAGATCCTCACCGTTCTTCATGGCAACTGTGAAGGCCTTATTGATCTTCCTGAGCGATGTGATCTGGGTTCTCAGCGGAAATCTGCCAAGAGAAAGGACTACTTCATAGGCCAGGATCTTATTCCGCTCCAGTTTCTCATCCGAGATACCATACGGATTACCAGCCTTCTCTTCTGTCTCGATTTTCTGATCGCGGACAGCCTTCAGATCATCCAGTTCCTTTTGGTCCGCAGCAACCTTCGCCGCATTGCTCTTATATGCCGCAGACCGCTTGCTGATCAGGTCTTTCTTCTCCTGTTCAATCCGGTCCTTGTCTGCATTCAAGGCCTTGATCTTGTTCTGAGTCGCCTGATACTCTGCTGCCTCTGCTCTTCTGTCGATGGTTCCGAGATAGTTCGTGGCATCCACGATATCATCCGTAACCTTCTTCAGGCGGACAGCAAAATCCGCTTCCTCATCCTGCGACATCGAGCTTTCCTGCCGGATCTCCTTCTCTTTTGCAAGATAGGCACGCTGCTCCGCTGCGCCGCGCTCGAGCTTCGACATCTTGTTCAGCTTGTCGTACTCGTAATCGAAAATCTTCTTATTTCTTCCGGTCAGAACGGCATCCGTCTTCGAGATCTCATCATCGGAAAAGATGATGCTTCCCTGCGGGATGAAGCCGTTCGAATCGAGCATTCCTGCAAACGTCTTGGTCAGGACGGATTTTCCCGAACCGGACTCACCGACGATGGCAAGAGATTCATTCTCATAGATATCCAGCGATACGTTCCGGATCGCTGTCAGGATTCTTCCTCTGACATTGAACTGTACAACGACATTCTTCAATGAGAGGAGAACTTTTCTGTCTTGATTTTCACTCATAATATCTCCACCTCATTTACATATGTGTTCTCGGGTCGGAAGCATCGGCCAGATTCTGTCCAAGGACGTACAGAATGATTGTGATTGCGGAAGCAATCGCAACCGGCGGCCAGAACTCCCATGGGTATGTCAGGAAAGCGGTCTGTGCCTGCTGGATCATACGACCGAGCGAAGGCACGGTTGCCGAAAGACCGATTCCGATGAAGGACAGGAAGACCTCCATGGAAATGTAGCTCGGCAGCTCCGTTGCAAGCAGTGTCACGATGACAGAGGTCAGGAACGGAAGAATATTCTTGGTGATGACACGGTGCACCGGAGTACCCAGACATCTCGATGCCAGAGAATACTCACGGTCACGGATAATCATAACCTGTGTTCTGAAGAAGTATGCAATTCCGAGCCATCCAGTGATCGTCAGCGCGAAGATGAAGCTCCAGAAACCGGAACCGACGATGTACACCAGGACGGAAATCAGGAGGATGTACGGAACGTTCGCAATGATGTTGTAGATAACCAGCATCACAGCGTCAACTTTCTTCGAATACCCCCAGACAGCACCCACCAGGATACCGATCGTCATGTTGATCGCCGCACAGATGACAGCGAGCAGCAGGGATGTTCTGGACGAAGAAATGATACCGTACAGGATCGAGTTGCCCATGGAACCGGATCCGAGCAGCCACTTGCCGGAAGCACCGAACGTGTTCATCGCTTTGCGCGGGCTCAGGTTGTAGCTTGCTGCATTCGTGACGTTCTCCATCATATCATATGGCAGGAACATCGGCAGGACAAACGCACAGAAAATGATCAGGAACAGGAAGCCCAGCATGAAGATGTTGGTCTTCTTCTTAAAAAATACGCGGAACACAGATCTCCAGTAGGAGTAACGCGGCGCAATGATCTTCTCTGAGGAGATCGCGTCGTTGTCGATGAAGTAGAATAACTCGTCAAGATTCTTTTTCTCTTCGTTCATTATCTTCCGCCGCCTCCTTCCTCAGTCAGGGAAATTCTCGGGTCATACTTTGCAAGGAGCAGGTCGCCGAGGATCAGCGAGATGATCGAAAGCGATGTATAGAACACTGTACATGCAATGATGACACCGTTATCGTGCGAGTTCAGCGCACGTGTCAGCAGGTTACCAACACCAGGAACGGCATAGACACGCTCGGTGATGATGGCACCCGTCAGACATCCGAGAATGTTTGCCGGAATACCATGGACCAGATAGATCATGGCGTTCTTGGAAATATGGATGTTGAAGATCTCACGCTCAGACAGACCCTCTGCTCTCGCGAACTTGACGTAGTCGGAGTTCATCTGGTCGATCATGTACCGGCGCATCCACTTCATCAGACTTCCGATGGACGGCAGCGACAGGGAGATGGTCGGCAGCACATAGGCGAGAATCTTGACTTCAGCATTTGCAAACTTATATGGCAGATGGAGCAGGGTTGTTCCGATTGCAGCAAACAGGAAGATGTAGGCGAGAGACGGAACTGCCATGATGAAGATGATGTAGGCATTACCGATCTTATCTGCAAGCTTATCTTTCCGTCTTGCCATCAGCATACCAAGCGGCAGACCGAGTGCATAGGCAATAATGGTCGCAATCAGGCCGATCACGAACGAGTTCTCGATCATGGAAAGGCCGGAGCGCTTGTAGCTGTAGACCGTATACTTATCCGGGAACTGCTCCTTTTCAGCATCTGTCAGCTGTGCACGGTTATAGGTCAGCGAGTGGAAATCGATCGCGGTATCCACATATTCATCGGTTCCGACCATATTCGGATACTGCTGCTTCGAGGTCGCCAGATCACCGGTCGGCATCGTGATAACCGTCGAGATCTCCTGGCCACGATAGGTCGTGTAGGAAGTACCGAGGTTCAGGTGCAGCCAGTTCTGGTGGATAAATGGGAATCTTCCATCAAAGTACAGAAGATACTTATGCAGGGTTCCCGATCCGACCACCGCAAACAGACCGGAATACGGATCTTTCTCAAACCGCACATAGCGATTCGTCAACTCCGGATCATCAATCATCTTCGTCGATTCCGCTGAAATGAATCCTTTCAGGTAATCCAGAAGACGCAGAAACACACTCTTCTCCTGCAGAGCAACCAGATAACCGGATCCGCCCGGTTTGATCTTGCCGGATTTGTACTTCATCGGCGTCAGGTAGCGAAGCTTATACCCTGCTGCCTTGTACTTCTTGACAAATTCCTTGACACTGGCGTTCTTCTGATAAGCGCTGGAATCCTGAATCACGTTCTTATCCGCGATGTAGTCTTCCTGCTTATCATATCCTTCACCATAGGTTGCACTGTACTTTTCCTTCAGAAATGCCGTGTAATCGACATACGTCATATACCCGTATTTCTGATACTGCTGGTACTCGTACATGACACGGTCGTTGTTGCTCTTCTTATTCCACATATCATCCGTCTGGAAGATAACACTGCGGGAAATCAGTGTGTAGACCAGAAGCATAACGACCATGACAACAACCAGAAGTGAGAATATCGAGAAAAGTATGCGCTTGGTCATGTACTTTTTCATAACATGCTCTCCTTCTTTTTTTGATGTCTCCTACCCTTAACAGCTGAAAGCTGAGGTTCGTCTCCAAACAGTAGATCTGACCCGCTCTGTTTGGAAATAAAACTCAGCTTTCCGCAAACGCCAAATCTTTCTTGCTTAACGAACGAACAGCACATGGGGACTCCCGTGCGGGAAATCCCCATGCGCCTTCGGCTATTCAGTCAGTGAAGCAGCTGCTCCACAGTTGTTCTGAATTAGTACAGACCGATAACCTTTGTCATGTAGCCTGCGCCCTCACCAAGGAAGGTATCCAGGTATGTGCAAGGATCACCGAAGTCTGGGCCCCAACCGGAACCATAGAACATATCGAAGTTACCAGCCTCACCGTTGGAAGCACGATAACCGCATGCATAGAAGTCCTCAGCAGTGGTTGCTTCAAGAAGGTTGACAACAACGTTCTCAGTACCGAGAGTGCCTTCAACGACCTGCTTGTAAGCCTGTGCCTGAGCGGCATTCGCATCAGATGCAGAATAGTAAACGACATCGATGTTGATCGGCCAGGTAACAGTATCGCCGAGCTCAGCCTTTGCAGCCTCAAGGTATTCCTTAGCAGCATCAGCATTGAACCAGCCATCGACCTGATCATGAACGTCGATGTACGGATCCAGCTCAGAGATGTAGTGCTGTACGATATCGCCGTAGAAGGTACCAGCTGCAAATGTGTATCCATTCGCATCGGTAGTATCGTTCTCAAGAGATACGAACTGCGGATGTGTATACATATTTCTCAGGTTGGTGAGCTTCAGCTCTTCGCCACGGGATACAGCATTGACAGTACCCTTATCGAAAGCATGCTGAACAGCCTTACGGAAGTTCTTGTTCTGCATAGCGGTATGGGTATCGATCTTCTGCTGCTCGGTCTGCGGAGATGCAACAGCGCCGGACTCAAGAGCGAAAGTACCACGGTTCAGGTTCAGACCACCAAAGTAAGTGGTGGAAGTTGTGTCGGAGATGTAAGCATACTTATCAAAGTTGCCATCTGCCTTAGCCTTGTCAAGAAGACCGGTAGCAGCAGTCAGGCCGATACCTGCATAAACACCTGCAAGGGTATCATTGTAAGTAGCATCCGGGTTCTCACCAGCATCAAAAACCCACTTGATGGAGTTCAGTGTTGTGGTGTCGTTCTTGTAGTAGTTCTCGTTTCTGACAACTACGATCTCAGAATCCTTCTGCAGCTTCTGAAGAAGGAACGGACCACAGTAAACCTGAGATGCAACATCTTCAGACTTACCATAGGTGTAAGCGTTGGTATCAGCGGAAGCCTCAGCATACTCAGCCATACCATAAACGCCGCCCTTGCTCTGATAGAACTGATCGCAGATCGGCAGGAAGCAGGAATAGGTCAGCATGGTCAGGAAGTACGGGGTCGGAGCTTCAAGGGTAATAACCAGAGTATGGTCATCCGGAGCTGCATAGCCGACAGAATCAAAGCTGCCGCCGCCAAGATACTCGGAAGCGCCCTTGACAACACCCTCAACCAGCCACTCAAGACCAGCCTGGGTATCCAGCATGTGATGGAAACCAGCTACGAAGTCGCCAGCAACAACCGGAGCATAAACCTGACCCTCAGAAGTATACCAGTTCGCATTCTCACGGATGTGGAATGTATAGGTAAGGCCATCCTCGGAAACTTCCCAGGACTCAGCCAGAGCCGGAGTCATCTGAGAAAGGTTGTTGTACTCAACAAGACCATCAACACAGTTTACAGTGATCTCGGTATCGGACTGGGAAGAAGTATTCAGCCAGTCGATGGTAACCGGTGCTGTAGAGAATGTGGTGGTGTAATCGGTCTGGATGGTGTGGCCCTTCTCTGTCAGGTAAGCAGCAGGATCATAGGTACCCTCACCAAGAGTAGCCTTCTCCCAGCTTGCAAGAAGTTCTTCTCTCTCAGCCGGTGTCAGGAACTCGTCGGAAACGACCATGCTGTGCAGACGGTCATCATCGTTGCCCCACTGTACATACGGAACAGTTCTCGGAGCAATACGGGAAATGGTGTAAGCACCACCCTGTGTGGTGTTCGGGATCATGACTGCAGAATCCAGCAGATAAGCTTCAGCCTGTGCATAGAGGACGAATCTCTCGTCGTTCGTAGCAGCAGCCTTTGCAGCAGCCATCAGAGCTTCGTACTCGCCGAGAGCATTCTCATAGATCTCGTCGTCATCAGCACGAACATACTCAGCCTCAGCAGCAGCGTCAGTGGTTTCCTCTGCGGCAGAAGTAGTCTCTTCGACAGAAGCGGTCTGCTCAGTTGTAGCATCCCCTTCTTCGATACCAAGATCTTCTTCCTCAGCGGAGCTGGCAGCGCTCGATGCAGCCGGAGCTGCCGGAGCTGTAGAGGTGTTGCCGGTGTTCGGAGTTGTGTTTCCGCCGCAGGCAGCAAGACTCAGCACCATGATCGAAGCCATCAGCATTGCGATGAGCTTTTTCATCGTTTGTCTCCTCCTTTGAGAAAATGATTTTGGAACTCGGGCACAATGCCCGGAATTCGCGGTTTCTATGTGCTTTACAGAGCACTCGCTTTAGTGTATCAAAGCGATTTCCTTGGGCACAACCGAAATTATAACATATCTTCCCAGTGAATGCAAGTCCTTATCCTCGTACATCTGGAAATCCGGTTCACAAAATCAGAAGGGGGTTTCCAGAAAACCGGAACCCCCTTTGTCATTTACAATCAGATTCTTATACGATACCCTGCGCCAGCATAGCGTTCACAACCTTCTTGAAGCCGGCGATGTTTGCACCGACAACATAGTTGCCCTCTACACCATACTCTTTTGCAGTGTCATCCAGGTTGTGGTAGATGTTGACCATAATATCCTTCAGCTTTGCATCGACCTCTTCGCGGGTCCAGGAAAGTCTCTCGGAATTCTGGCTCATCTCCAGTGCGGATGTTGCGACGCCGCCGGCGTTCGAAGCCTTGCCCGGCAGGAACAGGATACCGTTCGCCTGCAGATATTCTGTTGCCTCGAGGGTTGTCGGCATATTCGCACCTTCTGCAACGACCTTACAGCCATTTGCAACAAGGGTCTTCGCATCGTCAAGGTTCAGCTCGTTCTGTGTTGCGCACGGAAGTGCAATGTCACAAGGAATGGTCCATACGCCTCTGCCCTCATGGTACTGTGCAGACGGTCTTGCTGCAGCATACTCGGTCAGACGTGCACGCTTGACTTCCTTGACTTCCTTCAGAAGTGCGACATCGATTCCTTCCGGATCATAGATCCAGCCTGTGGAATCACAGCAGGTGACCGGCTTGCCGCCCAGCTGATAAGCCTTCTCGATCGCATAGGTAGCAACATTACCGGAACCGGAAACCACGATGGTCTTACCTTCCATGGTATCGCCATGGCTCTTGAGCATCTCATTGGTGATGTACAGAAGACCATAGCCGGTCGCCTCGGTTCTGACAAGAGAACCACCGTAGGCCAGGCCCTTACCGGTCAGGACGCCTTCATAGAGGCCGGTCAGTCTCTTGTACTGGCCATACAGATAGCCGATCTCACGGGCACCGACGCCGATATCACCGGCAGGAACGTCGGTATCTTTTCCAATATACTTATAAAGCTCCGTCATGAAGCTCTGGCAGAATGCCATGATCTCTCTGTCGCTCTTGCCCTTCGGATCGAAATCGGAGCCACCCTTGCCGCCGCCGATCGGAAGACCAGTCAGAGAGTTCTTAAATACCTGCTCAAAACCAAGGAACTTCAGGATGCTCTGGTTGACCGACGGATGCAGTCTCAGACCGCCCTTGTAAGGCCCGATCGCAGAGTTAAACTGCACACGGTAGCCACGGTTCACCTGTGCCTGTCCCTTGTCATCCACCCACGGCACACGGAATGTCACGATTCTCTCCGGCTCTACGATTCTCTCCAGAATCGCTTCCTTCCGGTACTTCTCCTCATCACGCTCGATGGCCGGGCGCAGGGAGGTCAGCACTTCTGTGACAGCCTGGATAAATTCCGGCTCGTGCGCATTCTTTGCCTTTACCTGTTCAAGGATCTCATCAACATAAGACATGGTTCTTATCCCCTTTCGTATGATAACGTTGATTGAACGCATTCTTTACGAATTGTATTCTTGTATACAATCTCGCTCATGTACGTGAGTATACACGAGTCGGTCCGGTCTGTCAACATCTTTTTCATAGAAGAATCCGGACTGCAGCCTCCCATGAATCCCGTTTACTCCTGTGGGAACAGCCAGAGTTTCGGGACGATTTCTGCAAATGTCCCTTCGGCCAGTCCGTGCACGCGTTTCCCGGCAAAGGTATACTGCTTCGCCGCGAACAGAGGAAGGTCCGGAAGCTCCACATTGTATGCCGTCTCGAACGCTTCCCACTTCTCAAGATATGCGGCCGTATCGCCGTCCCGGACGCTGTTCAGTTCCGAGGCCAGATTCGCCAGTTCCTGACTGCTGATCCGGTTCAGGTTCGTCCCGTCCGACAGATCCATGCTGTAGGCATCTGTCTGGTTGAAGAAATCATCAAATGTGATTCCCATGAGATATCCGCTGATTTCCGATGTCTTTGCGTTCTTGAGGCTTCTAAGCAGTTCCTCGTAGTCCATCTCCAGAACGGACACAGAAAAGCCTGCCTGAGCGAACAGTGTATTCTCTTCTATCTCTTTTGTTACGGCACGGGAAAGCATATTATCAGAAGAAACCGCGATGGTGATCTCCAACGGAATCAGTTTTCCATTCTGCCAGCGGTACCGGATTCCTTCCTCGTAGTTCCCGCCATTTTCATTATAAATGAAGCCGGCCTGGATGACCTCTTCGATGGCCGCCGCCAGATCTTCTTTGTAGGAATCAAGTGAAGCAGCAAAAGCGGCTTCTTCCGGATTCTTCAGGATCCACTGCGCGGGAGAATGCATCGCGTTGACGATCGTCCCCTCTCCGTCCGCATAGGTCTTCAGAATATTCTCACGGCTGATCAGCCTTGCATATGCTCTTCGTACTTCCGGGTACGCCGTGGCCCCTTTGTCACAGATAAACAGGATCCGGGAGATGCCCTTGCGCTCGTTTACCACAGCGCTGACGCCCTCTTCTGCCAGGGCCAGTCCCTGGCGGATCAGCGTCCGCTCCGGAATGTCGACCATCAGGTCCACTTCACCGTCCCGCAGCGCTGCCTCCACATCTTTTCTGGCAATGGAGCGGTAGATGATCTCATCGGCATAGGCCTCCGCTTCTCCCTCCGGCGTCCTGTACCAGGAATTCTTCTTCAGGATATAGGTCCTGGTCACGCTGTCGAAGCTCTCCACCAGATACGGCCCGGAGAAAGCGGTCATATGGGTTCGGTAGTTCTCCGTCTGATGCTTGATCGTCGGGATATCGATCTCCCCCGCAAAATAACAGCCGAATCCGTCGTCCGCCACGTGGACAGACATCGGAAGCCAGCCATGCTGGTATGCCGGCGTTACGGCAATCAGACCAAGGTCATAGAACTCCGGCAGATAGTAGCGTTCTACAGTGATCGAAAAAGAAAAGGTTCCCGTTTTCCGCAACCCCTGAAAGATGCTGTTTCCATCTCCGGAAGCATACGTCTGGTAACCGGTGTAGCGTCTGCCGATGCTCCGGTCGATCACATTCAGTTCTTCTGCAATGGAACCGGAGAAGAACATAATATGGAAAAGATAATCATCTGCAGTGATCTGCTCCCCGTTGCTCCAGAATAGGTCCTCTCTCAGTTCGACATAATACGTTCTGCTGCCGTCATAGTTCTCTTCCACGCCGATGTTGCTGACCGCCTCGGTGTTCGGGACAAAATTACCCTTTTCCTCATCAAAGACCGTCAGCGGGTATCCAAATACCAGATCCGCAAGCCGCCTGTCAGCTACCGCATCACTCCAGTATGGATACAGTTCTCCGTCGCAGGGATTGATGGTTCCGATGACGAGGGTTCCTCCGGCAATCGGTTCATCCGGGACGATTTCGACATCTGTCGTCTCCTCCGCTGCCGTGGAACCTTCTTCCGCAGATGCTGCACTTCCTTCTGCCACCGTACTGGCGGTGCCATCGTCCACATCCGTCTTTCCATCTGCATCCGTCTGTTCTACAGATGTATAATTCTCTGCTGAACCGGCCGGGTTATCCCAGACAACGGCACAGCCGGCAAGCGGCGCCGCAATCAACAGCGCCGCCAGGAACAGTAAGGCTCCCCGAAAGCCGGATCGGGACTTCCGGGAAGTAAATAATCTCCTCAAAGAGGCGCTGTTGCGTCTTGAAGCCAAGCTAGTTCCTCCCCTTCGAAATACGGAGACAGTTTTTCATAAACCATCTTATGATATCTGTTCAGCTGTTCGATTCCCTCCGGTCCGAGAAGTTCCGGCAGAATCCCTTTCTTGTCAATCGGACAGCAGGTGATCGGTTCGAACGCCATGAACTGCCCATATTCATTCTTCTCCGCCTTCACGCAGAGCAGCTCGTTCTCAATCCGGACACCGTGGGAACCTTCGGTGTATACACCTGGTTCATCAGTCGTGATCATTCCGGCTTCGAGGACACCGGAATCAAGGCGCTCCGGCACCATGCGGTAGCGGAAGCCGTTCGGTCCCTCATGGACATTCAGGATATGGCCGACGCCATGACCTGTACCACACCTGTAGTCGATGCCGATATTCCAGAGCGGGCCGCGGCACAGGATATCCAGGTTCAGTCCGGTGCAGCCATACAGGAATTTTGCATTCTGCAGGGCAAGATGTCCCTTCAGGGTCAGCGTATAATCGCGCTTCCATTCCTCCGGGATCTCCCCGAGAATAAAGGTTCTGGTGATATCGGTGGTTCCTTCCAGGTAATGTCCACCGGAATCCACCAGGAACATCCCGCTCGGTGCAAGGACTGCAAAGTTCTCCGGTGTCGCCGAGTAATGCATCATCGCCGCATTTTCATTGTAGGCAGCAATGGTTCCGAAGGACAGTTCGACGAATCCTTCCTGCTCTCTTCTTCTCGCCTCGAGATAATCGGCAGCCGAGATCTCGGTGATCTCCGTCTTTCCGATGTTTTTCTCGAGCCAGTAGATGAACTTCACCATGGCCACGCCATCTTTGATGTGCGCATTCTTTGTATTGGCAATCTCGGTTTCATTCTTGATGGCCTTCATCAGATAGGTCGGATCGGAACCGTGGATAATCTCCGCCTCTTTCGGCAGGCTTCCGGTGATTGCAAAATTGACCTTGTTCTTGTTCAGCAGGATATGCTTTGCCGGCATCGTCTTCACATAGTCATAGATATCCATGTACGGGCGGATCTCCACGGAATTCTCACGGAAGACAGTCCGCAGTTCGTCGTTCAGAACCGCTTCATTCACGAACAGCACCGCATGATCCAGGTAAAGGATCGTGTAGGAAAGGACGATCGGGAAATCCGGCACATCATTTCCACGCATGTTGTAGAGCCATGCGATGTCATCGAGCGAGGTGATTATGCACGCATCCGCTCCCTGTTCTTCCATCTTCTGGTGCACATCTGCGAGCTTTTCCGTAACAGACTTACCTGCATACTCCGGCTTCAGAACCCATGCCGGTTCTGCTGACAGCGGTGCACGCTCTGTGAAGAACGATTCCACCAGGTCTTCTTCAAAATGAAATGTAACATGCTTGTCTGCCAGTTTCTTCTGCAGGCGCTCCGCCATCGCGGTATTGATCACCTTGCCGTCAAAGCCCAGGACACCGTTCTCCGGCATCTTCTCGACAATATAGGCTTCCACGGTCGGTGTTCCTTCCGTTCCCATCTTCATCAGGGTGATCCCGGAACCGGCAAGCTGCTTCTCTGCCTGGATAAAATAGCGTCCATCCGTCCACAGGCAGGCTTCCTCTCTTCCGATCACCATGGTTCCCGCGGAGCCCGTAAAGCCCGACAGGAATCTTCTCACTGCAAAATGTGCGCCAACATATTCGGACTCGTGATA
The DNA here is from genome assembly GCA_902783375.1 of uncultured Lachnospiraceae bacterium. Classification (GTDB taxonomy): domain Bacteria; phylum Bacillota; class Clostridia; order Lachnospirales; family Lachnospiraceae; genus Catonella. Next base: position 37,792 of record CACZQN010000006.1, read on the forward strand.
GTCCGCCGTCGGTACCAGATAATAATCCACCCCGGCTGCAGCCATATTCTCCTGCAGTCGGGCGATCCGTTCTTTGACCGTCATGTAAAAACCTCCACGTCTATTTCTATTTGTTCAGGACCGGATTCTTGCCGGTCCTGAACCGTTCCCTTTTTATGCCATCGGATTGAACCAGGAATCCTGCGATGCCTCTGCGCCGCCCTGCGGATCCGGATAGAATCCACCGGTCAGGCCGACGTTCTTCTTCAGGTCCAGATACAGTTCCGCATTGGTCGCATGCTTATACGGTGCTACCCAGAACACATCCACGATACCCAGTGTCAGTGCGCCGAGGATATCCCATCCGAGGAAGGACAGATCCAGCACAAATGCATTCCACTTGTTGCCGGTCATCATCTCTCTGCTCAGGCGGAATGCTTCACTCGGTGTCAGCTCCGGATACTCTGCAAGAAGATACGGAATCATCCGGTATTCATAGGATTTCACAATACCCGGGATGATGAGCAGAAGGCCCCAGAGGAACTCTCTCAGGTCCTTCAGGAACATCGTAATCGCATTGCTGAAATAGCGGTCCCCGCGGAATCCGCCCAGGATCTCGCCGATCGGTGTGATCTCAAATGCATTCTTCACAAAGAACTGGCAGCCGCCGATCTTAAAGATGTTCACGACAAAGACGCCGATGGCGATAGCAAGAACGATTGCAAACAGGAGGGCAAATCCGATCACCACGATCGAAATACCGCCCATCAGGGCACTGATCATCCTTGCAAGGACGGAAGGATATTCCGCCGCTGATGCCTGATCCAGCTCATTCACCCAGTAATTCATCGTATCCTGATACTGTTCTGCAAATGCCTGATCGGTTTCCGAAACGATATAGGCGTCTGTCCCATTCGTCGTGCTGGTTGTCATAGGCATATTATTCATATTCGCCGCATCTCTGCTTGCATTCCCGCCGCCGGTGCTTGCGCCGAGCAGCGACAGAATAAGGGCAACCACCACGCACTTCCAGTAGTTCTGACGAAACGCGATCTTCGCTCTCGCTTTCAGTTCCTGTCTTGTCCACATATTGCTCCTCTCTTTCCGGGGCAACTGCCCCATGCTCCTCTATCGCCAGGCTTACGAAACCGCAAGCCGGTATTCACGGATAAATGCATCCTTTTCTTCTTCCGCCAGCAGCTGCCCGCCATCTTCCGGATTCGCTGCGCCGATCTCACCTTCGACCGCTTCCACGACTTCATTCCAGTGCTGGTCCGCGTAGGCAACAACACCCAGACCTGCCCCGGCGGAATTCGCCGCAAGTGCCGTCAGGTCCGAAACCGCCGTCTCATCCCCCGCCAGCCGGTATGCATAGAGTGCATACTGCAGCGGTTCCGGCTGCCGCATGCGCAGGAAAGCCTGATGAAAATGTTCCGCCGCCTGCCGGTAGGAGGCGATGTGGACCTCCGCAAGCCCCATCTTCATCAGCAGCACGCCGTACTCCTGTTCCGAGAGGCCGCTCTCCGACAGCAGGCTCTCAAAGCTGTGCAGCGCACGCAGATACCTGCCTTCCTTCATGGCCGCCTCACCGAGACGCTCCACCTTCTGCCAGGACTCCATTCCCCTGAAGTCTTCCATCAGGGAGATCACCTCTGCCACTTCATCCTCGCTGTAATAGTCGGAGGCACAAAGCAGCACCGTAATCAGATCCTTCACCTGGTGGCGCTTTTCGAGAATCCTGGTCAGCCGCTGGGCCGTATCCGACAGTCCCAGTTCTTCTTTCAGCCAGCTGATCAGGCCTGGCTCAAAAAATGTATCATCAATCTCATGGAGATGCTCCGTCACATAGTATTCCAGTTCCTCGATGGAATAAACCTTGATCCCGTGGATCCGGATTACATAGGGTGCCTCCGCATATCTCCCTGTACAGACTATTACTTTTCCCATGGATCAGCCCTCGCCCACCGACAGCTCCCAGATCCGGTTCGATGTCGGCTGGAATTCTCCGAATCCCATATCCTTTGCCCGGATGATGAGCTTCGAGACACTTGTGAAAAATACCTCAACATGCACGCGTGTCATGCGTCTCGGCCTGCCCGCGACCCCGTTCAGGGACAGGAACCGCTGCCAGACCTTCTTGGAGCCGAAATCCTTGATCTGGAAGGTCAGTTCATCCTCCTCATCCAGAATCAGATCCAGTTCCGCTTTCGCTTCATACCAGATCGTCCCCGGCCGGATCAGGGTGATCTCCTCATTCTGCCCATTCCGGAACGCGGTAATCGAGACACCGCTCGTGCATTTATCTTCATCAAAGAACAGAACCGATTCATGGTTCCCGGTAAATGCCATTCTCGCCTGGTAGCAGGCCCCTTTTGCAAAGAGATTCTGTCCGCGGAAGACGTGCCTTCCGTTCGACAGTCCCACCAGGACATCATCTGCCCAATCGTCGAGAAATCCTTTTCCGACCGCATAGACGGTTGAGACCGGCTGATGCTTTAAGGCCAGGGCTGTAAAATGCCGGAGCCCGGACAGTGTCTCCCCGGGATGCTCCATGCGCTCCGAAAGCTTCGGTGCATCCTGAAAATCCCGGTGTTCCACATGGGCGGACATCGGATGGTCGTTCCGGTTGATCACGAGCTGATGATAGTGGAGCCCCTCGTCATCCAGTTCAAAGACCGCCGTATCATTCATCCAGAGTTCGCTGCGCTGGTGAATGGTATAGGACAGCAGCGCCTCGTCATGGCTGATCACGCTGTAGCGGTCATGCCGGATGCCCAGCTTGCCGAGCGCCTTCTCCATGTTCGTCATCAGTGCCCTGGTGATTCTCGGAACGGTCACCGTCACATACCGGACCTTGACGCCCGGCACATACTGCCGGAGCACGGAGAACACTCTCCTGAAAAAGATCGCCAGAAGCACATCCGGTGCCGGTTCATCCTCGGTGATGGTGTATTCCATCTCCCCGGCGATTCTTGCAAACAGGCAGTTCACTTCCCGGAAATCCTCATCATCTGACGGAATCTCATCGGCCGTGAACCAGCTGTGGTCCCTGGTCCGGAGCAGCAGCTCCGTCGGAATCAGATACTGCTCCTGGTCTCCTTCCCTGCAGATGGAGACGGGGGCCAGAATCTGTTCCCGGAAATAGGTAATCTGGGTAAAATCCTCTCCGAGATCCACCCCGACAAATAATGCCTTATCACTCATCGCCGCATCTATCCTCTGTCAAGTATTCGTTCATGGTGAAGTCACGATGAAAACAGCTTCTCCACCAGTTTCTTCTGTCTCAGGAATGCCTTTTCGTCTTCCGCAGTACCGGAATGGACGGCTTTGTTGTAGGCCTTGAAAAGGCTCTCCTCCCGCTCCTGATCACTGAAATGCAGGACGCCTTTCTTGTCCCCGGACCAGTTTCCGTTCCCGGCCTCGATCCGGTAGTCCACACATTCCCCGTCAAAGACCAGGAAGGTCCGCACAAAGATTCCCTGGCAGATCTCTTTCATCCACTCAGTGACTTCATCCTCTGCCGCCGGTTCTCCCTGTGCCATCTCTTTTCTTCTGCGGAAATGGATCTGGACCGCATCGCTGCCATCGCCCAGCCAGAAGGCCGGCACCTGGTCGAGAATCTCAGACGGGACGGCGCATTTTCCGGCAAAATTCCAGAAGAACGGCAGCAGAATGCCGGCCGGCACGCGCTTATCCAGTTCAAAGGAGACATACTCTGCCTCATCTTCATCCAGTTCCGTCTTCTCCGAGAGATACTTCAGCACGGCATACGTGCAGATCTCCCCGCCGGCACGGTAGCTCTCCGCCTGCATCCGCTCGTAGAACTCCTCACTGATCTTCTCATCAAAGAGCAGGTAGCGGTACGCAAGGAATGCCAGGAAGGCATGGGAAAGATCCCTGTGCTTCGCATCATCACATTTCTCAAAAATATGATAGAGAACCGGTTCCAGTTCCTCATCCCGCGGGATCTCTTCCGAGAACAGCATCTGGGTCAGAATCCGCTCTGCGAACTCGACGCCAGCCATCTCGCGCTCATCCGCGAAATTGAAAATCGCCGTCAGGACCTTGACACTTCCTTCATAGTGCTCGGCCAGATAGCTGATGCTCTCCCGGTCAACCCGGCCGTGGTGCATCAGATAGGTCGCAGCCGCCAGGAGGAAATCCTCGCTGACTTCCGTTCCTTCTTCAAAATGGTGCCGCAGAAGTCTCCGGGTATACTTCATATTCACATTCCGGAGCCCATTGTTACGGATCACCCGCTCACAGAGTCCCGGCAGATCCCGCTGCAGGATCAGGCGGCCCGCTGCCCGGACCAGATCCTCGCCCGCCGTCTCGAAATCCACATGATCCAGATAGATCTCTAACGGTTTCGTCTCATAGCGGCGGTTGCAGTAGGTGATAAATTCATTCAGCAGATATTCCCGGTAACCGGTCCGGAGCCCGTCCGTCTGCAGGAGTTTCGGATACACCGCTGCCAGATTCTCATCGGCAGCTGCCTTCTGTCCCCGCGCACGGATCGCCGCGGCCAGAACCGCCGGTTCATCGACGCCGGTCTGGATCAGCCGCATCGCATATTCTCCGACCGGGAAAAGTTCGTCCGAGAGCGTATAGTCCGCCGCAGCGAACAGCTTCCCGGTGGTATCGGTAAACAGCAGCTGGTCTCCGTCCGCAAACGGAATGAACTGCCCGCCTCCGGTAAGGTTCAGCCGCTTCTCTTCCTCCCACACCGGTGAGAGGATCACAGCCTTATCCATCAGCGGGAGATCCGTCGTCAGCTCCCTGAAGAACAGAACCCGCGGAATCTCCGGTGCAACATTTGCAAAATACTGATCGTCCTGGAGCAGGTCCAGGTAGATCGGCAGCAGGCGTCTGGACATCATCCCGGTCATCAGCTGCTTCGCGGCAAACCGCTGCATCTGGGTGAGATAGGCGTCATAGCGCTTCGCGCCGTCCGCATCCTGCTTTCTCCGGATGATATCCGCATAGAGATAGGCCTTCTTGCGGTCCGGCAGATTATTATCATATCGGAAATAGGTGTACACTTCCGGAATCACAGCCTCGCTGCCATCCTCCGGGAGCGTATCCATATAAGCTTCGTAGATTCCAGTGCGCTTGACGCGCCGTTCGATACCGGTCCGGAAATAGCCATGCTCTTCCTCGGGAATCCGGTCCATCGCGAGCAGCACACGGATGATCGCCGAGAGCGCATCCACAGAATCGGTCTTCTCATAGATCTTCTTCAGGCTGTAAAACATGATCTGGCTGTCTTCTCTCGCCATCTCGGACAGATAGACATACTGGTCCATCAGCTGATCATCCCAGAGATCATATTCAATGGCAAACCAGATCACATTCTCATAGAATCCGGTCAGCTGCGTGAAGAGTTCCGGGGCTCGGCGCATCAGTTCCCATGCTTTGAGATAAACGAACGGGGAATAGACGCCGCGGTCGTACAGCTTCGCCAGTGCTTCCAGTTTTCTCGCAGAGTTCTCTGCGAAAAGATAATCGGTCTCCAGCAGCAGCCAGGTCGGAAGGAAGGTACCCTCTCCGCGCTCACTCATCTCCCGGAGCGTGTCGAGCGTCTCCCTGCGCAGTTCCTGGCAGGCAAGGCTCTCTTCCTCATCGCCCATCTTCTCAGCCTGAGAAAGTCTCGCTCCTGCCACTTCATAGACCAGGAAGGTCCGGAGTGCCACGATATCCGCCTGATAGGCCTGGCTCCTCGCCAGATAGTTCTCCCGCTCTTCGTCCGTCTCTTCCGGATTCTCTTCCTTCGCGGCGAGCTTCTTCAGCCGGTCGGCAGCAAGATCCGTTCTTCCCTCCGCCAGATCCACGAGACCAAGGATCTCAGCCTCGGAAATGCCCGGCAACTCATCAGAGAGCGCAAGAGACGCATGTCTGGTTTCCTCGCAGAAAGCAGCCCGCTCACCGAGCAGCTTGACGCCGGTCTTCTCTTCCCGGATCAGGATCTCCAGGTAGGCTCTCAGCCGCTCGATCCGGAGCTTATTCCCGATACTGGTCTTCAGGACGATCTTCTCCTCGAAGATGTTGTTCACCGTCACCGGGATGACCAGTTCCTGTCTCGGCGTCCGGATCCGAATCTCCCCTTCTTCCTTCTTCTCAGAGGACTTCGCCGGATCAATGGTGATCGGGATCTCGCAGGAGTTCCCTTCAAAATCATTCTGCGTCAGGCTTGTCTTCCCGAGCGCAATGAAATCACCCACCGCAGTGATCTCTGCCGTGAGGTAGCCAAATGTATTCTTTTTCAGCAGAACGGCATCCTGGACCGGCTTGCCGTTCAGATGGTAATCCATACGATCGCGTCTTGAACTGAGATAGACCGGTTCCTTGTGCCCGGTTCCGATCAGAAATTCATCCATCGCCCGCTGCCCCGGGAGATTCTTTCGCAGCGTGTCATAGAGAATCTGCTGTTCCGGCTGATCCTTCAGCAGGGCGGACCGGAATGCGCTGCTCTCAAAGACACGCACCCCTTCTGCCTCATCCATCCCCGCAAACAGCGTGAACGCATACAGATCCTGCACCTTCCCGCGTTCCGTCTCAACTTCCGGAACATAGGTCGTGATCTCATAGGGCACATGGGCCTCGCCGAGATCCGTTACCAGAACGATCTCACCGGTCACCGGTTTCCCCGGTGCCACACCGTTCGTTCCGGCAGTCACTCTGACGCTGACGGCAGTGTCGGAAAAGGTTGTCGTATCCATCGAGATCAGCAGATCCTCACAGACCAGATACCCGCGAATGCGCTCCTCCCCTTCCGCCGTAATCTGCAGGGTACACTCCCCGCTCTCTCCTTCCGGCAGTCTGAAAGACAGCTTCTCCGGAGAAATGACAAGTTTCGGCTTCCGGTACCGGAAGATCTCCCTCCGAAACTTCTCTAACTTTTCTTCCAATGAAAACACCGCCTTTCTACGTTACCGGCCACAGGACCAGATGACAGAATAATACATCTAACAGTATAGTCATTTCACCGGTAAATCGCAACTACCTGACCAGAAAATTCCATCATAAAAATGCCGCAGAGAAGATTCTCTCCTGAAGCTTCTCTGCGGCATGGATGACATGGAGCATTGCTTACGGTCAAATGTTATTTATTTCTGTAGATAATATCGCTCCGGTTCGGGCCGTTCGATACCATGGTAACCGGGACGCCAAGTTCTTTCTCAATGAACTCGATATAGCCGCGGGTAGCCTCCGGCAGTTCTTCGTAGTTGCGGATGCCGCGGATATCACACTTCCAGCCCGGCAGCTTCGTGTAGACCGGCTTTGCCTTCGCAAGTTTCGCAGTCACCGGGAAGTCCTTTACGACCTCCCCGTCGATCTCGTAGCCGATGCAGACCGGAATCTCATCGAGATAGCCAAGCGGATCCAGAACCGTCAGGGCAACTTCTGTAGCACCCTGCATCCGGACACCATAGCGGGATGCGACTGCATCGAACCAGCCCATGCGGCGCGGTCTTCCGGTTGTCGCACCGAACTCACCGCCATCACCGCCGCGGCGGCGCAGCTCATCTGCTTCCTCGCCGAAGATCTCGCTGACAAACTCGCCGGCGCCGACAGCACTGGAATATGCCTTGACAACGCAGATGATGTCCTGGATCTCGTACGGCGGGATGCCGGCACCGATGGCACCGTAAGCTGCCAGCGTCGAGGAAGAGGTCACCATCGGATAGATACCGAAATCCGGATCCTTCAGGGTACCAAGCTGTCCCTCAAGCAGAACCGTCTTGCCGGCCTTCAGTGCTTCCTGCAGGAAGAGCGCTGTATCGCAGACATACGGCTCGATCATATCACGGTACTCAAGCAGCGTCTTCAGCAGTTCGTCCTGATCAATTGGCGGCTTGTGGTAGAGGTGCTCCAGAAGCACGTTCTTCTGAATCACAACGCGTGCTACCTTCTCCTTCAGAAGCTCTTCATCAAACAGCTCCGAAACCTGGAAGCCGATCTTTGCATATTTATCCGAATAGAATGGCGCAATTCCGGACTGTGTGGAACCGAAGGAAGCCTTGCCAAGACGTTCCTCTTCGCAGCGGTCCAGGAAGACATGATACGGCATCAGGATCTGCGCGCGGTCCGAAACCAGGATCTTCGGCTTCGGTACGCCCTTCTCCACCAGGTCGTTGATTTCTTTTACGAGATAAGGGATGTTCAGCGCCACACCGTTGCCGATGATGCTGGTCGTATGGCCATAGAAGACACCGGATGGCAGCAGATGCAGGGCAAACTTCCCGTAGTCATTGATGATGGTATGGCCGGCATTGCTGCCGCCCTGGAAACGGACAATAATATCGGATGTCTCGGCAAGCATGTCCGTGATCTTGCCCTTTCCTTCGTCACCCCAGTTTGCACCGACGATCGCTCTAACCATGTGTCGTCCTCCCTAACCTTTCTTTCTGTCCTGCCGCGCGTCAGATGCGGCATTTACAGTCGTTCAGTGATTTGCAGCTTCCTCATATGCCTCGATCCCAAGCTTGATGGCCCCCAGGATTCCCTGGTCGTCATCAAGGCTTGCAGGCACGATGTAGTGGTCGATGTCAAGAATCTCCGGTGTCTGCAGATATCCGTTCAGATATTCCACGACTTTTGCCCGGATCAGCGGGAACAACTGCTCCTGATGCATCACACCACCGCCTAGAATAATCATTTGCGGCGAAACTGTCAAGATAAAATCCACCAATCCCTGTGCAATATAGTCTGCCTCAATCTCCCAGACGAGCGGATTCTCCTTCAGTTCATGTGCCTTTTTGCCCCAGCGCTTCTCGATCGACGGGCCGCTTGCGAGTCCCTCGAAGCAGTGGTCATGCGACGGGCAGATGCAGTTCCCCGGATCATCCTCTCTCTTTGTGATCAGGACATGGCCGGCTTCCGGATGCAGCATCCCATGCACAAGCTTCCCACCGACGGCGATGCCCGCACCGATTCCCGTGCCGATGGTCAGATACAGAACCGTATCCAGTCCCTTTGCCTGTCCGTAGGTCATCTCCCCGAGACAGGAACCATTCACATCGCTGTCAACCTTTGCCGGGACGCCGAGTGCTTCCTGCATCGTCTTCAGAAGATCATACTGCCTCCAGGCAAGCTTCGGTGTCATCAGAATTCTCCCATAGGTCGCAGATCCCAGCTTGACATCAACCGGTCCAAAGCTTGCAACACCGAGTGTATCGATTCCCTGCTCTTTAAACCAGCTGATCATGGCCGGCACCGTCTCTTCCGGCGTCAGCGTCGGCATCTTCTCTCTTGCAAGAATTTCACCATGCTCATTTCCGATGGCCAGCACCATCTTCGTGCCGCCGGCCTCCAGTGCTCCGATTCTCATAACTTCCTCCATAAAGCCCGCAAACCTGCCATACCGCATACCCGCAGCGCAGTTTATCAGTACTTCTTGATCTTTCTTGGTGCTTTGAACTTCATCTTGTCAAGCATATCCTCATCTGGCTCGAAGATGATCTTCGTCGTCACCCCTGCACGCTCCTCGATCAGCGTGTAGGTCTTCGCATCCTTCGCAAGAGAAGAAAAGTTCTTTGTCTTCAGTCCTTCTCTGTTATCAAATTCACGCACGTCATCCGATCCGGTCGGTGCAACGACTGCCACATTCTCCAGATCGACACGATACATGGTCTTTCTCTTAACACCGCCGCTGATCCGGTCAAAATCAATCTGACCATCGACATAGATGTACTCATACTCCTGTGCCTTCAGCCGCGGAAACATATAGATGCAGAAAACCGTCGCCGCAACAGGAATCAGGTACATGAACTGGTTGATCGCCATCAGCGGTATCGTTACGATGATCAGGAGAATCAGACCGATTCTCTTTAACTTTGCCTGGACAGTGTCCACACACTTGACAGGTACTTCACAATATTGTTCTGACATAATAATCCTCCATGTTCTACTGTTTCATTATAATTCGTTTTTATATGTCTCGTACCAATCACGCAGTTCGGAGTAAGTGTTAAAAGCCGAGTTCTTACCATCCGGCATGACGAAAACATAAAACGGTTTCAGAGGACGGCCATTATAGGTTTCTTCAACCGAGAAAGAAACTCCTTTTTCATACAGATCAACAAGAGTGACTTTTTCACCGATATAATCTTTATATTGCTGCATGTTGGCTCCACTGAGATCTGCAAGATATACTCTGGCGCTTTCTTTCGTTTTATCTTCCCAATAACTTGGTGTTTTGTAGCAGATAGCAATCTTGAAGCCGTCGCCGACACCTTGCAGATGTAACCGGTCATAGGTATATTCGGACGGCGTCGTGATCTTTCTGACAACTTTGTTCTGGCTGCAGTCATAAATGCGGATCGTATCTGTCCCCGGCTCTCTCAGATAGATGTATTGCTGAAAGATGTCTTCAATCAGCGTATTTCCCTTGCAGCCTTTCTTCGTTTTACTGATGACGTCATAGCTGTAAAGACTACCGGTTTTCTCATCTCCATAGTAATAGTAGATTCTTCCATTACGATAGTTGATAAGGGAAGCTTCCGCAGCGGTTTTTGACTTGAATCCAAAGAGGCGGGTCTGCTTTCTTGTGCCGGAAAGATTCACACGATAAACATAATGCTTCAGTTTATCGGCGGAATCCTGCACAAAATAGACATCATCATTCACAAAAATGGCCTCTCGCGGAACGACGTTCGGCTGTGTCTGGAAGAGGTACCTGGCTTTGCCGTCCCTTTCTTTGGAAAAATAGACATAATACCGGCCGTTATCCTGTTTTTCAGCCCAGACATAACCAATGTCTGTCATGAGTTCCCCATCTTCGATGATTGGTCCCCGACCGGAGCCATCACTCCAGATCCGATCAACCCGGGCTACTTTATCCGCAGCAAAGACCTGTACCGTCTCTCTGCCGGAAACCGCAAAGAGTACACCGAAGAGCATTGCGGCTGCCATAAGCAATACCATTTTCTTATTCATGGAAAATCTCCTCCCTGATACATGCGCCAGCTATGTTTTCAACAGCAAATAGAACAGCGTGCGCCCTGGTCTGCTCAATCATGTGCCAGCACCTGCCTGACAGCACCCTGCCATCCATGATACTTCTTGTCACGTGTCTCCGGATCCATCGCCGGTGCGAATTCTCTTCTGCCCATGCGCTCGGCAATGTTCTTGTCCCAGAAGCCAAGTGCGATGCCGGCAACATATGCAGCACCGATACCGGAAAGCTCTTCCGCATCCGGGATTTGCACGCGGGTTCTTGCGATATCTGCCTGGAACTGCATCAGATACCCGTTATGGGTCGGGCCGCCGTCCACGCGGAGAGCCTCAATTGCTGTCCCGGCGTCATCCGCCATCGCCTGCAGCACATCCGTGATCTGGTATGCGATGCTCTCGACACCGGCTCTCACCAGCTCCTTCCAGCCGGTCGTGCGGCTCATACCGATAAATGCTGCCTTTGCATAGGAATCCCAGTACGGTGCACCGAGGCCGGAGAATGCAGGAACGAGGTACAGCGTATCATCCTGAACGGCCTGTCTTGCAAGTTCTTCTGTCTCGCCCGCATTCCGGATCAGCTGCAGGTCATCCTTCAGCCAGGTGATCGAAGCACCGGTGTAATTCAGGTTGCCTTCAAAGACATAATTCACCACACCGTCAATTCCCCAGGCGATGGAGGTCACGAGACCATTCTTCGAGACCAGCGGCTTCTCTCCGATATTCATCATGATGGAGGAACCGGTTCCATAGGTGGACTTCACCATTCCCGGTGCAACGCAGCCCTGACCGAACAGCGCGCCGTTCGAGTCACCCATCGCAGAGTGGATCGGAATCTCGCTTGTCAGTGTTCCGTCAAAGCTGGTAAACCCGAATTCCGCATCGGTCGGGACAACCTCTGGCAGCGCATTCATCGGAATGCCGAAGATCTCACAGATCTCCGGATCCCAGGAAAGTGTGTGGATATTGAACAGCTGGGTTCTTGCAGCATTCGAAAGATCCGTCTTGTAGCTCTTCCCTCCGGTCAGGCGATAGATAAGCCAGGCATCAATGGTCCCAAAGCAAAGTCTGCCCGCATCCGCTGCCTCTTTCACGGCAGGAACATTCTCAAGCAGCCATGCAAACTTCGATGCCGGAAAATAAGGAGAAAGATTCATCCCGGTATGCTCTTTGATCATCTCAGCATGACCCGCCGCTTCCACGCGGTCACAGATCGCTGCTGCTCTCGCGCACTGCCAGACGACTGCATGTGCCAGAGACTTTCCGGTCTCCCGATCCCAGGCCACGGATGTCTCACGCTGGTTGCTGATCCCGAGGCCGACAATCTCTTCTGCCTTGATCCCGGTCTGCTCCAGCATCTTCTGCATCAGACTGATGACGTTTGCATAGATCTCTTCCACATCATGGGAAACCCAGCCTGCATCCGAGATGATCTGCTGATGCGGCAGATCCAGTCTCTTCACCAGCTTGCCATCTTCATTGAAAAGCAGCATCTTGGTTCCCTGTGTGCTCTGGTCAATACTGATCAAATATTTGCTCATACTCTCTTCTCACCTCTTATGTAGCATTCTTTTTAAGGCCTTACCCGGATAGGCAAGCGCTCGCTCTTTCATTCTGTCAATTCGAACTCAGTGCCATAGTATCTTGTTCCTACCTTCACCAAGATTCTAAAACGACCTCTTTTCAATGGACAGTATTTTACATTTCCTATCTCTTCTACTCCATATTTAACATATGTCAATGGTACTTCATATATTTCGGTTTCACCGGGCGCAGTATTCCCAGGAATCAAAGCAAATGCAACTCCATTTGGAACATAAATCCATTCGCCAAACACTTTCTGCTCCAGTCTATATTCACAAAGATCAGCGGTAGTCACTGGAACCTCGGAATTGTTTTGGATTACAACCTGAGCGAAAACCATCTTGCTATCGACAGGGATCCCTTTTTCAATACCATTATCTTCTTCATTTAATCCAAGAACATTTACTGAAATGACACTTGAATCTATCTCAACCATTGAATCATCGATGCCATTATACTTTCCAATCGGTCTTAACATCTGATGCACACCTTGTGAATAGGTATATTCACGACCCCATCGAACTCTCATGAACAGTCGCAATGGAATATTTGTGCAAAAAGAAATATAGCAGGAAGCCAGTCCAAGTAATACTAAAACAACGATAGTATATGATCTCTTACACATCATTAAGCTTCCCCTCTAGCTCATCTTACAATCATATATGGAGCTGCTGTCCTGTATCACACAGCAGCTCCATCATTCTACATCAATAGATCGTAAATCCTCCGTCTACGACCAGGTCCTCACCGGTGATCATGTTCGATTCCGCTGTCGACAGGAACAGAACCGCTGCTGCGATCTCATCGGTTTCTGCAAAACGGTGTGCCGGGATCTTCTCGATCATATCGGTCTTCACCTTGCCCTGCCATGCCTTCTCACCCATGTAGGTATTCACGACAGTCGGTGCAACGCCGTTGACGTTGATGCCGTACTCTGCCCACTCCAGTGCGCAGACCTTGATCATCCCGACAAGAGCAGCCTTGCTCATGGTGTAGCCGACATGCTTATTGATCGCAATGAAATCTGCCTGGCTGGTCACGCAGACAATCTTGCCGCCTTTGCCCTGGGCAATCATCTGGTTTGCAACTGCCTTGCAGACACGGAAGACACCGATGGCATTGATATTGATATGCTTCTCAACGATGGCAATATCGATCTCATTCGCTCTGTAGAGATCCACGAAACCAGGCATTGCCGCCAGAACGTTGATTTCTCCGAATGTCTCAACGGTCTTCTTGACCAGGTTTTCTACACTCTCATCACTGGTTACATCACACTGAATCCCGATGGCTTCACAGCCGGTATCCTTTGCGATCGCCTCTGCTACTTCCGGGCAGTTGTCCTTGCAGTCGGCAATGACAATCTTTGCACCCTTCGCCGCGTACATTCTTGCAGTTGCTTCACCAATTCCGCCTGCACCGCCGACAACAATCGCGACCTTACCGGTCATATCAAATGTTCCTGTCACTTTCTGATAGTTAATCATAGCCTCTTCTCCTTTTTTTCATACCAGCCGCGGCGTAAAACCGCTGGCCCCAAATGAAACCCCATAGCAAGATAATTATAACCGACCCCATACCGTATGTAAAGGTGCGAAAATCTCAAAATCCTGTGAACTCCATCTTTTCAGATCCGGTCCCGGTATGTTAAAATAGCAGGCGTACAAGATTGATTCTGTTACACACGGAGGGTTTCACGATGTCTAAATTCGGTGTCCTTGCATGGCGTAAAATCTTTGAATCCGGCGACGCAAAGCGTCTCGCAAAACAGCAGCAAAACCTGGATGATCTGAACCTTATCCTCGATATCCCCTATCTCGATGACGACGAGCAGGGTCATCTGCTTGACATCTATGAACTGCATGATCTCCCGGAAGACGCACCGGTGCTGATCGACATCCACGGCGGCGGACTCTTCGCCTCCTATAAAGAAGTCAATGTGAACTTCAACTATGAATGGGCAAGGCGCGGCTACCGGGTCGTCAGCATCAGCTACCGCCGCATCCCGGAGACGACACTCTGGCACCAGATCGATGACTGCATGGCTGCAATTAGGTTCCTCGAAGCCCATCAGGAAGACTATCATCTGAATCTGAACCAGTGCTTTATCACCGGAGATTCCGCCGGTGCCCTGCTGAGCCTGTTCGTGATGAGCATCAATGCCAGCCAGGGTCTTCAGGAAGAGTTTGGGATCCAGGGCGCAGGTTTCTCCTTCCGCGCAGGTGCACTGATCTCCATCATGCTGGATACCCAGAGGTATGACCTGCTGCGTGCCATCAGCGACATGGTTACCGGCAGAAGGGACTACGGGACAAGATATGAAAAGTATCTTCTCGACCCTGCACAGCTCGTTGCAAAGACGGCTCTCCCGCCGCTCTTTCTCGTGACCAGTGATGAGGATATGATTCAGAAAGACAGCCTGAAACTCGACCGGATTCTATCTGCAGACAAGGTTCCTCACAAACTGCTGAACTTCCCAAAGGGCACGGAGCGGAAACTGACCCACGTCTTTGCCGTCAGTTTCCCGATGTATCCGGAAAGCAAAGAAGTCTTTTCGAAGATCAGCGCATTCTTCCGGACCAGATAACATCTCATGAATACAAGAAGGGCTGTCGAATCAGCAAATGAACGATCATTGCTGAGACGACAGCCCCTTTTTTTCTGAAAATCTCTTTCTTATCTCATCCTGTCACTGTCCATCCTGCCGAAGGATTTCCTGTGCACGCTCCATCAGTTCCTTCCCGCCGCTTTCTTCCCAGCTGCGGCAGAATTCATCAAAATCGGAGATATCCGCCTCCCCGTCGATGATGCGGATGAAGGACGCAACTGCAATCTTCTTCAGTCGTTCATCGGTCAGGCTGGCAAAGCGGTAAGTATCCTGTTCGTTGACATATCGGATCCGGTAGCGGTCCAGTTCTTCCGGCGCAATAATCCGGGATGCATACGCTGCCCACTGCCAGTTCTCTGCGTGCTCCGGATCATCCAGGTAGGCGGTGACTGCATCGTAGTAGCCCTGCTCCAGCACGGTCATGTCCTGATAAGTCATCTCCCCACGCATGGCCCGGCGGATATTCAACGTGGACCGGTGTACCGCATCCTCGTAATCGACATTGATTCCGAAAGGCGTCATCGCGGCGCCGACATTCTTCATCAGGTATTCCGCAACCAGCCCGGCTTCCTCTTTCCCATCATAGCGAGCATAGTCGTAGATCGCTGATAGCACCTTCGGGATGATCTCCGGGTACTCGAACCCTTTTCTTGCCACTATATACTTGTGGGATGAAGACATCAGAGAAGTTGTTGCTGTCCCGTCCTGACTTCCGAACGCGTATGGTTTCCACGCGGCTTCCGGCGAATAGATTGCCATCAGCGGATCATTCGGTGCCCACCACCAGCCAAAAAAGGCACCGGAACTCCCATCTTTTAGAAGATCAGGAAGATTCTTCGTCGTCCGCAGCATGAAATTGGGGTCGAGAATACCCTCTTCATAGAGTTCATGCAGGTAGATCAGGCTTTGACGCATCTCTTCGGACACTGTGCCATAAACGACCTCTCCGTCCCGGACGAACCATTTCCCGGGAAATGCTCCAAAGGAATCGAGGATCGGCTGCAGGTTAAAGCATGCATTCGGATTTTCCATAATCTCCGGGCTGAAGACGAGGCCGACATTTCCATCCGGGGCATTCCCCGGATTCTGTTCCTGAAACACGCGGACAATCTCCATTGCCTCTTCAATTGTTTCCGGATCTGCAAGGCCCAGATCTTCCATCCAGTCATGCCGGAGCCACAGCAGTGACTGCCCATTGTGAACTTCTGTATCCGGAAATGCCATCAGCCGTCCGTCAAAAGACGCACTGGCGAGCAGTCCACTCCCGTAACTCTCATACATTTCCCGGATCCGTTCGCTGGCACAGCTGTGATACACTTCCGTCAGG
This sequence comes from uncultured Lachnospiraceae bacterium, assembly GCA_902783375.1. Lineage (GTDB taxonomy): Bacteria > Bacillota > Clostridia > Lachnospirales > Lachnospiraceae > Catonella. The sequence continues at coordinate 54,243 of CACZQN010000006.1, forward strand.
TCTTCGATCTGATCGGAAGCAACCAGGCGCCGTAGCATCTCCTCTCCCTGAACCATGAAGATATCCGGAAGATCATCTTCCACGATCCGGTTTCCAAGACGCTCGTCATAATACGGATTCTGTTCAATCAGAACATTTACATTGGCTACATTCAGTAGTTCCCGCAGATAAAGCGTATAATTATTGACCTCATAGTCATCTCCATCCGGAATCACCGTTCCCGGATCAACCATCTTTCCAAGCGTATACCGGACCAGTTCCGGATACTTCCCGAAAGGTGTTGATCTGGCCACCTGCAGAAGGGCATCCGTTTCCTCTTCAGATAACGAGTCCTCGGCTCTGTCCCCGCCTGATTCCGCTTCCGCAGAAACCGCATCTGTCTCCTTCTTCTCTCCGGCACAGGAAATATTCAGCAGAAGGGCCGGCAGGATCAGCAGGAGCATCATCAGACGTACCATCTTCCTGGCGTTCATACCGTCCCCTCCTCTCTGGTGCTGTGCAGGATCTTCTCCGGGATCCGTACGATAACCCGGGTTCCCTCTCCCAGCCTGCTGTCCATATGCAGTGCATAGTTCTCACCATACAGCAGAATCAGCCGCTCGTTGACATTCCGCATGCCATAGCCGCTTGATTTCTCCGTCCCGAGCACCTTCCTGATCTCCTCTTCTGTCATCCCGACACCATCATCCTGGACTTCCCAGCAGTTGACCTGGTATTCTACACCTGTATCATCCTGATCTGTCTCCGTGTGACAGGAGATAAACAGATTCTTCTCCCCTTCCTCCTTCATATCCAGTCCATGAATCAGGGCATTTTCCACGATCGGCTGCAGAACCAGCTTCGGCATCATGGCCCGTTCATCGGAAGGCGCCAGATCCCAGTGAATCTGGTAGCAGTCATCATGCATCATCTGGGTAATCTCGATATACGCCCGGATGTTCCGGATCTCTCCTTCGATCGCAATCATCGATTCCCCTTTGTTCAGGGTTGTCCGATAGAAATTCGACAGCGCGAGCGTCGCCCGGCTGATATCCTGCTGTCCGGCCGCAAGTGCTTTCCAGTTGATCATGGACAGTGTATTGTACAGAAAATGCGGATTGATCTGAGCAACCAGTGCTGTCATCTCCAGCCGCTGCTGCCGGATCTGCCCCTGATAAACTTCTGAAATCAGATGTTTAATCTCAGAGAGCATCCGTTTAAAAGCACGGACCAGAATCCCGATCTCGTCCTCCTCATCATCCGGCAGATCAATTTCCATGGTCTCATAATCCACGCGTTCAATAGAAGATGTGAGGCGTTCGATTCTCCGCACCAGCCTGCCGGAAAGCCAGGTCGATACCATCAGGATCAATACAAGGCAGGCCAGTTCCAGAAGCAGAATCTCCGGCAGAACCTGAAGCCCCGCGATCACCGGCTCTTCGACCGGTGCATAGACAATGACGCCAAACGGCAGTCCCTCAGCCCCTCCTGTGACAGACAGGTAGTTCTTCCGGAACGCTTCATCCGAGAAAGAGCTGATATCCTCTGTTCCATAGATGGCCTGATGATAGATAATCTTTCCATCGTTGCCGAGAATGGCAAAACCAGTATCTGCCCCGACATAGTAGCTGCCAGAAGAAATAAACTGATTCGTCCAGCAGACCATTTCTATATAAGCTTCTTCTTCCCGCGTCCCGGGAACCTTCATAAAGGCATACAGGTTATCGCCGCCGCCGTCTTCAAACCAGATCATCCGGCCTTCCTCTGTCTTGCTCCGGATCGCCGGAAGCCATCCCGTTTCCTGCAGTTTCTCCATACTCAGCAGAGAGTTGTCATGGGAGATCCGAAAATGCTCCGAGAAGACGCTGACCCCTTTCAGTCCTTCGTAAAGACTTCTGGCATACTGAACAGCTTCATCAACTCCTGCATAGAGGGCAGCCGTCTCATATTGCGGCGTCTGCGGCGTTTTCAGCGCTTCCTGCACTTCATCATCCAGCGCAAGAAAACGGAGAACCTCTTCGTAGGCCTGACGCCGGCTTTCCATCGCCTGCGTGATCTGCGTCAGAGAGTTCTCCATGGCATCTGTTTTCCGTTCCGTCAGAAGTCGGAGCGAACGCTGAAACAGAATCACGCCCAACAGAATAGAAGGCGTGATTCCGACCAGTACCATCACAAGAAATAATTTCCTCCTGAAAGGAAGATTCTTCAGTTTCATGTCTCTCCTTCGCCACGTTCTCTTCTGAATGTCTCAGGGGTTTTCCCGTAGTACTCCCGGAAACTCTGCCCAAAATAGGAATCATTCCGAAAACCGGCCTTTTCTGCAATCTGTACGACCTTCATATCGGTCTCAAGCAGAAGTCTGGCCGCCATCTCCATCCGGCAGCTCCGGATATACCGGGAGAGATTCTGCCCGGTTTCTTTCTTGAACAGGTGGCTGAGGTAACCCGGAGAAAGGTAGACCTTCTCCGCCAGTGTGTCCGCGGAAAGATCCTCATTCAGGTGATAGCGGATATAATTGGTCAGATAATGCACGGCATTCTGGGGTGTCTCCTCTCCTGCCGCCAGATTCCTCCGGAACTCCTCGATAACCTGCCGGAAGATCTCCCGGACTTCCTCAATCGTATCTACACGAAAAACTTTTTCAATTGCTTCCACTTCCTCCGTGGACCGATCCGCGCCCATCTCCTTAAACAGTTCGCGAAGCAGTTCCGAAAAAATGAACCGGACATACATCTGCGAATTCCTTGCTTCCCGTACCATTTCCAGGACCAGCTGATCCGCATCCTCCTGCAGTTCATCCGCATCGTGTGCATGGATGTTCTCCCGCATTCTGCCGAGAATCACCTGGATTTTCTCTCCGCTGACAGAACCGGGCATCTCCTCTCCATCCGGATCTTCCGCCGGCAGAACCCGGATATCGGGAAGATAGAAGCGGCTGTCCATCTCCGTTTCAAGATCCTGGCAGATCTTCGGCAGATCCTTCGGATCTTTCACTTCTTCTGAGACAGCCAGGTAACAGTGGAGGTTGAACTGCTCTTCGAAGGCCGCCGAGATCAGTCCGGCAATTCTCCGGTAATTTACTGTCTTCCTGCCAAAGAAAAAAATCAGGCAGGTGTCATCTTCCGTGATCAGGTAGCCCGGGTCCCTTTCTGTCCGGTGCAGGATGATGTCCGTCGCCTGGTCCAGATGTGCCGCAAAAACCGGCTTATCGGTCTGCAGCAGCATGACCTCGCTGATCTCATCGACCTGCTGTGCCGCTGCTGTTTCCGCTTCTATCTGCCGCAGACGCAGAAGATCCTCTTCCCGTCCGAACAGCAGATACCCCTGCAGGTAATATCTTAACAGCGACTCCCGGGTTTCGACACTCTCCTCTTCAGCCATTTTCCTTGCCCGGACCTTTTCGATCGTGCGGTCCAGGACTTCATAGAACTCTTCTGGATCAACCGGCTTCATGATATACTCACTGACCCGCTGCCGGATTGCTTCCTGTGCATAGGAGAACTCCCCATAAGCGGTCAGAAGAATGATCGTGATATCGCTCCCCCGCTCCCGAAGCGCAGAAGCAAGTTCCAGCCCCGTCATGAACGGCATCCGGATATCAGATAGAAGAATATCCACCTGTTCCTGGTTCAGGATCTCTAACGCCTGCTTTCCGTTCTCGGCTTCAAGCAGTTCCAGATCCCCGTAAAACGCGCCGGCGGAGGTCCGCCTGCTCTCAATGAGCATTCGAACCCCCGCACGTTCCACATGATTATCATCCACAATTAAAATACGCATAAAATCAACCTCTCAGCGACTTTGCGAAGCAAATCGCGGGGGTTAATCACGTAGTGATTTACCCCTTCACCGCACCAGCCATTCCATTCACATAGAACCGCTGCATGAAAATGAACAGTGCTGCGATCGGAATGGAGACACAGACTGCACCGGCCGCAAAGCAGGTGTACCATTCATGGATGTACTCCTTCTGGAGCATGTTCCAGAGACCGATCGCCACCGTATAATACTGCGCATTCGCACGGCAGATGACTTTTGCGAAGATAAAGTCAACCCAGGGACCGATGAAAGCCGTCAGCACGGTGTAGATGATGATCGGCTTGGACAGTGGCATTGTGATTCTGGTGAACAGCGTCCACTTGGTCGCCCCGTCGATCACCGCAGCCTCATCGATGGACTTCGGGATCGTGTCGAAGAATCCCTTACAGATTGTAAACCCGATTCCTGCTGTCGCCGAGTAGACCAGGACCAGGGCAACCCGGATCATCGCACCTTCCGAGAGTCCCAGCACCTTCAGGATGTAGTACACGGCTACCATGCTCATAAATCCCGGGAACAGGGTGAGGATCATTGCCATGTTCATATATGGTTTCCGCAGCCGGAAGCGGAGTCTCGACAGACAGAAACTGACTGCCAGCACAAACACTGCTGAAATGATACACGAAAAGATCGCAATAATCAACGTGTTCATGAACATTCTTGGGAAATTCAGGATACTCCTGTTGGTGAAGAGCCGGATATAGTTGTCAAATGTATAGTTCTTCGGGAAGAAGGTGCTGACGTAGGAGCCCTTCTCTGCCCGGAAGCTGGTGAGCACAATCCAGAAAATCGGAAGCACCCAGATCGCGGACAGCACTGCAAGGAGGATATGAACGAGTATATTGACCACTTTTCTTTTCATCACATGAACGCCTCCTCGTTCTTATAAGACGACGAATTCCGGTAGGTTACCAGTGCAATGACAGCCAGGATGATAAAGGTAAAGATACCGATGACCGAACCGAGGTTGTAGTACTGGTAATCGATGGTCAGCTTGTAGAGCCAGGTAACCAGAAGATCCGTCTTGCCGGCTGTATCTCCGACTGCGGTCGGACCGCCGCCGGAAAGCAGGTAAATGACGTTGAAGTTATTAATATTTCCGGTGAAACTCGTAATCAGATACGGTGTCGTCACGAACAGCATGTACGGCAGGGTGATCTTGAAGAAGATCACAACCGCATTGGCACCGTCGACTCTTGCTGCTTCATAAATGTCTTCCGGGATATTCTGCAGAATACCGGTCACCTGCAGCAGTGTATACGGAATACCGACCCAGAGGTTGATCAGAATGACTGACACGCGCGCCCACATCGCATTCTGCAGGAACGGGAGCGGCTGGCTGATCAGACCCAGGTTCATCAGGATCACATTGATTGCGCCCTGCGGCTGCAGCATGGTCTGCATGATCAGGAGGGATACGAACTGCGGCACCGCGATTGAAAGGACAAAGCAGAACCGCCAGAATCCCTTGATCTTTGTATCCCGTCTGTTGATGATCAGTGCCAGGATCATGCCCAGGATATAGTTCAGGAAGGTTGCAAAGAACGCCCAGATGATCGTCCATCCGAGAACGCCCCAGAACTGTCTTCCGATGTTGCCGCCCAGGTTCAGGACCCTTCCGAAATTGGTTAATCCGACCCAGTTGAACAGGGTCAGATGATTGTCTTCTTTGGAATAGCTGGTAAATGCCATGAGGATCATAAATACCAGCGGTACAATATTAAAGAGGAGAATTCCCGCCATCGGCAGGCTCATCAGGGTGATGTGGATGTTACCGTCAAGAAGACTTCTCACATCCTCTTTCAGCGTATTGACATGTTCTCCCTTCTCGAGTCTTTTCTGCAGTTTATAACTCTGCTTCATCTGAAGCACCCAGAGCACCACAAACGCAGCGATCACAAAGCAGGTTGCGACACCAAAAAGCAGTCTCAGGAGGGAACTGTCGCCCTGCGTATATTCATAGATCTGCTTGGCATCATTCCACACCTTCTGCTGTTCTTCTCCGCCAAGCGTAATCAGATCTACGATCTTACCTGCTCCGGTTGTAATCATGAACACCAGGAAGCATACTTCAAGGACAAGTACGCTGAGTCCTTTTACCAGCTGCTTGTGCCCGAAGATCCCTGCTCCCATCACGACCATGGACAGCTTTGTCATGGCGTCTCCGTTTTTGATCGCCTCGATCAGCGATTCTCTTGGAAATTCCAGTTTTTTATTTCCCTTTGCCATGGTTTGTAAACCCCTTCTGTTTACAGGAATTGCTGCCCTGTTACCGGACAGCAATTCCAATTTTACCAGTTACTATTCAGTTACTTATGGATCTTCTTTCTTTCGTTACTGTACAACGGAAGTGTTCATCGCAGTGTTCATTGCCTCTGTCTTTTCAGCTGCATTGCTGTGGTTGACAGAACCTGCTACGATCTCCTCGCCCATGGACTGTGCCGGGCCCCAGTAATTGCCCATCTCAGCCAGCAGCGGCTGCATGGTGGATGTTCTTGCAAGGGTATCGGACTGAGCCTTGGAAAGGATATCATCACCGACATTGACCGTTGCACATGCCGGAATGATGTTTCTCAGATCATAGTGATCTTTCTGAGCCTGCTCGCTTGCAAGGAAAGCTGCAAGCGCAACTGCCTGCTGCATGTTCTTGCTGTTTGCATTGACGCCGACTGCCTTGGAACCTGCGAAGGACTTCAGCTGGCATTCCTTACCATTGATGGTAACGGTCGGAAGAGCTGCGATGCCCATGTTGTCGCCGAGTGCTTCTTTGACGTTGTTGTAATCCCAGGATCCGGAGAAGATTGCAGATACGGAGCCATCACCAAGACCTGCCATACCAACACCGTTCGCATCATTGATGAAATGCGGATTTGCCATCAGGTCAACCAGATAATCGGTAACCTGGACAGCCTTATCACCGGAGAAATCGATTCCCTTCGAAGCATCGCCGCCGTTCTCACCGAACAGGGTGCAGCCATTTGCAACATAGAAGGAAGCGATGTACCAGGAGTTGCTGAGTGGGAATGCGACGGTTCCCTTTTCAACCATCTTCTCGAGGCTCTTGATATCGTCCTCAGAGTAGACGCTCTTGTCGTAGTACATGAACCAGGTATTGCCAGTGAACGGAAGGCCGTAGACGCCGCCGTCATAGGAAACGGTATCGATCATGGTCTGGCTGTTGTCCTTCTTCACCTGCTCCAGTGTAGAACCACCGAGCTCTGCAAGTGCACCAAAGGAAATCAGGTCCGGGATCTGGTCATTTGCAAACATATAGACATCGGCACCAGCTGCTGCATCGGTCGACATCTGGGTCTTCGCATCACCCTCGGAGCAGACGCCATAAGTGAATGTGATGTTCCATTCCGGATGGGCTGCTGCAAATGCCTTACATTCCTTATCAAGCCAGTTTCCGTTAGCTGCATCCTGGTCTTCCTGCGGGCTCCAGACCGTGAGCGCCACATCGACCGGTGCTGCATTCGTGTTGTCAGGCTGTGTTGCCGGTGTTCCTGATCCGCCGCAGGCAGTAAGCATACCTGCCATCATAACAGAAAGGACACCTGCCAGTAATCTCTTTTTCATGTTATCCTCCAATCTTTGCCGTTTTCTTCGCGCAGCTGCTGCGCACACGGCAGAATATCTCTTTGATATGAAAAAGTATACCGAAAAAGGTGTCCCTCTGAATATCCAAATATTTTCAGATCCGTCTTAGTATTTTGACATTTTCTTACTTTCCGATTCCAATCCAGTACTCTCCCGGCTCCATATCCGCGATGGCCTCCCGGGTTGTCTCGTAAAGATCATCGATTTTCCCGAGTTCATAGAGCCCCGTCGCCGGTGAAAAGGAATCATAGAAGATCACAACATCGCCCCACGGTGCATAGTAAGCCAGTGTTCCAGCTTCCCCACTCTCCGCCAGCGGACAGTCCGAGACGTCCAGTTCTACATCCGGATAGAAAATCTTCTCGTTCGAGCTGTAATCCAATATTTCAACCTGTGCGTCATCCAGTGTCTCGATCCATGCGATCAGATCATCGGTCGCCTGACATTCGTTCATCTGGAACATCAGCGTGTAGCCTTCATTGGTGCTGATCCGGATTTCATGCGGTTCCACCTCGACCACTGCCTCCCCGCTCGCAAGGCTTCTCAGGTAGGCAACGACTTCCCGGACACCTTCAGTCTCATTTTTCTTCAGCTCCTGGTTCGAGCTGATGCTAAAGCTTTCTCCGTTCTCAAACCAGCAGGAGAAACTCGACGATCCGGCATCGTAGGCAAAGAACTCGCTCATCGGTCTCTTCTCTGCTGCCGGAAGATGCTTCTCGAGGACCATCTGCTTTACATGGTCCAGTTCCGCAATATTCACGGGATATTTTCTGGTTTCTTTTCTGGTCCAGACGGCTTCCTGCTCCTCGACGATCAGTTCCGCTTCTGTATCGGAGATCTTCCGCAGCTCGATCGAACGATAGGATCCATTCATATCGCCGCCGTAGCTCGAGCGGCAGGACAGAAGTTGTACATTCTCATATTTTTTGTTTGCCAGCAGTCCCGGAATCATATAGATACCTCCTGCCACAGCCAGGATGATCAGAACTGCAGCAATGACAACAATGATGATCGCTTTCTTTTTCATCGGACATTTCCTCCCTTCAGAAGGACTTTTGAGGATGAGGACGGCAGATCGCTTTACTGGATTCCTCGAATCTGCGCTTCTGCCTCCGCCAGGATCGCAGGGACATCCGCGCCGATGATATCAAGATTTTCCGCCTTGATCAGGCTGATCTCCGGAATCCCGTAGAAAGTCTCAGCCAGTGCCCTGACATAGCCATAGCCGTAAGCATCGGAATAGACCGGGCCGCCGGCCGTCATCACATAGTAGAGTTTCTTCGCCCGGCAGAGTCCGACCGGAATGCCCTCCTCTGTATACCGGAATGTAATCCCGACCACATTGATCTGCTCCAGATACTGCTTCAGCGCTGCCGGGAAGGAAAGATCCCAGAACGGTGCCGCGATCACAATCTGATCTGCTGCAGCGAACTGTCTCGCCAGATCAAAGAGCGGATCATCAAAACGACTTTCCGCCAGCAGTCTGTCCCGCGTCCGCAGGAACTCTGCATCCGCCTTCGGGAAAGCGACCTCTTCCAGGCGCAGTTCCTTCACCGGCTCCCGTTCCTTCTGATACAGACGGTCCAGCAGATACTCTGCCAGCTTTCTGGTGCGGGACTCCTCCCGCACACAGGCATTGATAAAGAGAATCATGGTTCTATCCTCCAATTGTGATTATGGTCCGGGGCATCCTTCCGGCTGATTGTCTTGTATTCCGTCAGAGCGTACATCGCACATATCGTATGTGACATGGTACAGTTCCGCATCGGCCGTGGCAGGATATTCCAGGTCTGATATCCTCCCTACACCGCTGAGAAAACTTTTGTAAAATCGATTTACAAAAGAAAACAATGCCTTGTTACCACATTGATATATTTATTCTACATGATTTTACGGTTATTGCCAACACTTTTCTGTTCCGATCAAGACAAGAAAGAATCCTGAAGGCATTCCATTGCCTGCGCAGGCTCGTATGCGGGTTGGAGTTGGAATTCTACTGCCCACGCAGGCTCATAATAGGGTTATGGTGGCAATTCTCTTTTTCACATGACATTGGTTACGTATAAATTCTTCCCTTCACTTCTTTTCACCGTAACTAGCAGTTTTTGATTTTCCTGATTACGGTGTAAATAGCTTTTTCCCTCCTGTTATACGTAAGCCTGCAAAACCGGATAAAAGCCACTTACGTATAAGAAGCTTCCTTTCATGATTCTTATACGTAGTGTTTTGATCAAGAAACGATCCCCACAGATCAATTCCTTATGTTCTTTTTTGAATTTCATGGTTTGCTCTACGTATAAAATTTCAAATTGAAGTGTTTTCACCGTAAATGGCAAAAACAGAAATCTTGCATCTACGTATAAAAAAAGAAATTCAAGTGTCTTATCCGTAGTTTTCCCCCCGGGCGGGGCACCTGATTCCCTCAGAAACGATTCGCGGGGCACCTGATGAACAGAAACGATTCGCTGCTGTACCCCGTCACGTATTCGCGGATTCCGCGCCGCACCTCCGGTGCGCGCTCTACTGTCGCTGCGCGACTATCCGCTCATATCGTTAGGGGTACCGCTTCTGCCCGTGCATAAAAAGACCGCAGCTCAGATGCAAGCATCTGGCTGCGGTCTTTAGTAATGCACGTGCGAATCGTTTCTTTTTTATCAATACATCCCGCCCATGCCGCCTTGCATTGCTGCTGCGTTGGCTGCGGCTGTTGCTGCCGGGTCCTTGATATCTGCGACGATGGACTCGGTGGTGAGCAGTGTGGAGGCAACGGATGTTGCGTTCTGCAGAGCGCTTCTGGTGACCTTGACAGGATCAAGGATTCCAGCTTCGATCAGATTGACGTACTCTTCCTTCAGGGCATCGAAACCGAAGCCCGGCTTCTCTTCTTTGACCTTGTTGATGATGACAGCGCCTTCCAGGCCTGCGTTCTGTACGATCTTGAAGAGTGGTGCCTCAAGAGCTTTCAGAACGACTCTTGCGCCGGTCTTCTCATCGCCTTCGAGTGTATCTGCGAGTGCTGCGACATCCTTGCTTGCATGGATGTATGCAGAGCCGCCGCCTGCGATGATACCTTCCTCGATGGCTGCCTTGGTTGCTGCAAGTGCATCTTCAAGACGCATCTTTGCTTCCTTCATCTCAGCTTCGGTTGCTGCGCCGACGCGGATGACTGCGACGCCGCCTGCGAGCTTTGCAAGTCTCTCCTGCAGTTTCTCACGGTCGAAATCGGACTTGGTCTCTTCGATCTGTGCACGGATCTGGTTGACTCTTGCTGCGATTGCTGTGCTCTCGCCTTCACCGTCGACGATGATGGTGTTTTCCTTCTGAACCTTGACGCTCTTTGCACGGCCAAGATACTGCATGGAAGCATCCTTCAGTTCCAGACCAACTTCGGAAGAGATCACGGTACCGCCAGTCAGGATTGCGATATCCTGCAGCATCTCTTTTCTTCTGTCGCCATAGCCAGGAGCCTTGACAGCGACGACATTGAAGGTACCACGCAGCTTGTTGATGACCAGTGTGGTCAGTGCCTCACCTTCAACATCCTCAGCGATGATGAGAAGTCTTGCCCCCTGCTGTACGATCTGCTCAAGAAGCGGAAGGATATCCTGGATGTTGCTGATCTTCTTATCGGTAATCAGGATGTACGGATTATCGAGAACTGCTTCCATCTTGTCCATATCGGTGCACATGTAAGCAGATACATAGCCACGATCGAACTGCATACCTTCGACAAGGTCAAGCTCAGTCAGCATGGTCTTGCTCTCTTCAACGGTAATAACGCCGTCTTTGCTGACCTTCTCCATCGCATCAGCAACCAGTGCGCCGACTTCTTCGTCACCTGCGGAGATTGCAGCAATTCTCTTGATGTGCTCTTTTCCATCGACCGGAGCGCTCATCTTTGCGATGGCTTCTACTGCGCAGTCCGTAGCCTTCTTCATACCTTTTCTCAGGATGATCGGGTTTGCGCCTGCTGCCAGGTTCTTCATCCCTTCGTTGATCATTGCCTGTGCAAGAACGGTAGCGGTTGTGGTACCATCACCGGCAACATCGTTGGTCTTGGTTGCAGCTTCCTTGACAAGCTGTGCACCCATATTTTCAAATGCATCTTCCAGCTCGATCTCCTTTGCGATGGTAACACCATCGTTGGTGATCAGCGGAGCGCCATAGGACTTATCGAGAACAACATTTCTTCCTTTTGGTCCAAGTGTAACACTGACAGTATCTGCCAGCTTGTTGACGCCGCTCTCAAGAGCTTTTCTGGCGTCTACGCCGTATTTGATTTCTTTTGCCATATCGATCAACTTCCTTTCTTACAATTACTCTTTCACAATAGCCAGGATATCGGACTGCTTGACAATGATGTACTTCTCATGGCCGAGCTTGACATCGGTTCCGGAATACTTTCCGTAGATGACCTGATCGCCGACCTTAACCTGCATGGCAACTTCTTTGCCATCGACTATGCCGCCCGGTCCTACAGCAATGACCTCAGCCTGCTGCGGCTTCTCCTGGGCATTGTCCGGAAGAACGATACCGGATGCTGTCTTCTCTTCTGCCTCTAACTGCTTCAGGACGACTCTGTCGCCAAGTGGAACTAACTTCATAATATTACCTCCTTTAAGAGTATCATCTGAATTGATTCACATTATTAGCACTCATTAAGTCTGAGTGCTAACTCACAGTGGATAATATACATGATCAAGGGTCAGATTGCAACCCTCCGACACAACTTTCTGCTCATTATTTCTCAAATTATCTCTTGTATCCTCTATTTATCTCTCATTTACTCGTTTTTTCGTTTTCTGAAACATACTTCCCGGGTAATTTGTCAGTTGAAGAACTTCCTTCTTTTTAGTATAATCATGGAATCCCAAGGAGAAACATGGGTGTTTCTATGAGATATGGGTGCAAAGAAAGGAGGAAAGGCATGCAGTCGATTTTTCGTTATATCGTGAAATTCGTCAAGAAGTACAATGCGGACGATGTCGGCGCATATGCCGGGCAGGCATCCCTGTTCATCATCATGTCATTTCTTCCTTTTGTTCTGATGGTTTTCAATATCCTGAACCTGATTCCCGGAGTCGCGCAGAGCGACGTCGTCACCATGGTAACTGGCCTCTTTCCAGATGTCTTCCAGGCACAGGTCTATCCGATCATCGAAGAGATTTATGAGAATTCTTCCGGAACCGCCCTGATCACGACCATCATTCTGGCTCTCTGGCCCGGTTCAAGAGGTTTTCTCGCGATTATCTACGGACTGAATAACATCTATGGCATGCGGGAATCCAGAGGCTACTTCAAGGTACGGGCCATGTCGATGCTCTACACGCTGGTCTTTGTCCTGATCATTCTGGTCACCATGAGTTTCCTGGTCTTCAGCAACAATATTTATCAGCTGATCCTCCGCTTCTTCGGGAATCCTTCCGGCATTCTCTTTGAGATCTTCGACCTGAATGTCCGGATTATCGTCATCGCCGTGATTCTGGTCCTCTACTTCTGGCTGCTTTTCATCACGGTACCGAACCACCGGGCGCACCCGCTCCGGGAACTACCTGGCGCCATCGTCACCACCGGCGGATGGATCATCTACACGATGATTTACTACTTTTACTATAAAAATATGTCGAATTTCTCCCTGCTCTATGGCTCACTTGCTGCTGTTGTCTTCCTGATGCTGTGGCTGTACTTCTCCATGTACATCCTGTTCATCGGTGCGGAGATCAACACAGAGATCAACTCGATCCTGGAACTTAAGAAACAGTACAAGCGTGAGCGGCAGGTGAAACGGGAACAGGCAGAAGCGGCCGCCCAGGCAGCCGTTGAAGCACATTTCGGAAAACGGGAATGAAAATAAGCACCGAGAAAGTCGGTGCTTATTTGTTAAATAATATGTATTCAACGCAGCAGCTTCTCCAGTTCTTCCTTCACTGCCAGGATAAAACCTTCCGTATTCAGTGTCGTCACATCCTCTTTGGTTGTGATGAGTGCCAGATCCTTCGTCATCCGGCCGGAAGCAATGGTGTTGTAGACTGCCTGCTCCAGCTTTTCGCCGAATGCAGTCAGTTCCTTCAGGCCGTCCATCTCGCCGCGCTTCTTCAGGGCACCGGTCCATGCGAAGATCGTTGCGATGGAATTCGTGGAAGTCTCCTCTCCGGCCAGATGCTTGTAATAATGACGCTGCACGGTTCCGTGCGCCGCTTCATACTCATAAGCACCAGTCGGAGAAACCAGGACGGAGGTCATCATGGAAAGCGAACCAAATGCTGTTGCAAGCATATCGCTCATGACATCGCCGTCGTAGTTCTTACAGGCCCAGATGAAACCGCCCTCCGAGCGGATCACACGTGCGACCGCATCATCAATCAGGGTGTAGAAATATTCGATGCCGAGTGCCTGGAACTTGCCCTTGTACTCTTTCTCGTAGAGATCTGCAAAGATATCCTTGAAATGATGGTCATAGGTCTTCGAGATCGTGTCCTTCGCACCAAACCACAGATCCTGCTTTGTGGAAAGGGCATATTCGAAGCATGTTCTTGCAAAATTCTCGATGGAGGAATCCAGGTTATGCATACCCTGGACGATACCGGCACCCTTAAAATCATGCACCAGAACGCGTTTTTCGGTTCCATCTTCTGCCGTATAGACCAGTTCCACCTTGCCCGGTCCCGGGATCTGCATCTCGCTGGCCTTATAGATATCACCATAGGCATGACGCGCGATGGTGATCGGTTTCTTCCATGCACGGTCATACGGCTCCACGCCGTCCACAAGCAGAGGGGCACGGAACACCGTTCCGTCAAGGATCGCACGGATCGTGGCATTCGGGCTCTTCCACATCTCTTTCAGGTTATATTCTTTCACGCGGGCTGCGTTCGGCGTGATCGTTGCGCACTTCACAGCCACACCATACTTCAGCGTGGCATTTGCCGAGTCAATCGTCACCTGGTCATTCGTCTCGTCACGATACGGAAGGCCAAGATCATAATACTCTGTCTTCAGATCAATATAAGGAAGAAGCAGTTCGTCCTTGATCATCTTCCAGATTACACGGGTCATCTCGTCGCCGTCCATCTCCACGATCGGCGTTGTCATCTTGATTTTTTCCATGGGATCCTCCAAATTCAAATGATTGTATACCGAAGTACAATATAACATAGAAATCACCCCTGCGCAAGGCACTTTTTGCGCAGGGGTGTTCCCTTACTCCATCTGTTCCCGGGTCAGGTCCTTGACCCAGATGTATTTCTTATAGTGAACATATTCAATCGGCAGTTTGGTGAACTCATCCAGATACAGGATGAAGTACACCACCATCACCGGCCAGTGGAAGACGAAAGCCCCCAGCAGGCTGATCGGCAGAATGATCACGTAGAGGTTCACGAGATCACACCAGAAGCTGAACCTGGTATCGCCGCCGGCCTGGAAGACGCCGTTGATGATCGTCGTGTTGAGGGATCGTCCGATCATATAGTAGCTGCAGATGAACAGCATATATTTCAGGAGCTGATGCGCTCCATCTGACAGATTTGTCGAAAAATGCAGGATTGCCGGTGTGATCGCAAGGATCACAAGGCCTGCACAGGCACCGACAAAAAAGGATGTCCTGACAAATCTCGCGCCGTCTTTCTTCGCCTGTGCGAGATCTCCTCTCCCGAGTGTATTGCCGAGGAGGATTGCCGCGCCGGTCGCACAGCCGCCGCCGACACAGTCCACGCAGTCCTTGACGATGTTGCTGATGGAATGCGCTGCCACTGCATCATTGCCCATGTGGCCGATGATTGAGGAATAGACCGTCATGGCAAAGCCCCAGGTCACGAGATTCCCCAGGACCGGCAAGGTAATCTTCCAGAAATCCTGCTCCAGCAGCTTCGGTGTGTGCAGGATTTTCGCCGGGATCATCCGCACGACATCCTTCTTCCGGTTCTCAATCAGGACCAGAATCAGTTCGACACCGCGGGAAATGGTCGTCGCGATGGCGGCGCCTTCGATACCCAGCTGTGGCAGTCCGAAGAGGCCGTAGATCAGGAACGCATTGAGGACGATATTCAGCACAACCGCGACAGAGCCGTATGCCGAACTCCTGGCGACCCGGTTCGTGTTCTTCATCATCGTCAGGTAGACCTGCGAGATCCCCATGAACAGGTACGACACGCCGACGATTCGGAGATACCGGTTGCCGAGATCGATCAGCACCGGATCATTGGTCAGAAAATGCATAAAGATCCAGGGGCAGAACACAGCACCCAGGAACAGCAGTCCCATGAACAGCAGTGTGTAGCGGAGCGACATGCCGAGCACCTGCTCCACCGTCTTCTCGTCCTTCTTGCCCCAGTACTGGGCTGCGAGGGCTGCCATACCGCCGATCACGCCGATCAGGATGATGTGCGCCATGAATGTCACCCGGCTCGCCAGGGAAACAGCCGAGAGTGAATCCTGATTCAGAACGCCCAGCATAATTGCATCGGATGCAGAAACCAGCGATGCCAGCAGGTTCTGCAGCGCCATCGGCAGGATCATCCGGAACAGCTTCCCGTAAAATCCATCTTTCTCTTTCAAATCAGCCCCATCCTCTCAAATTCATGCAGGACGCCTTCTTTCCCCGCCTCTCCTGCAATCACATCTGCAATATCCTTCAGGCCCTGCTCGCCATTTTCCATCACGACGCCGACCGCGCAGGCCTCAATCATCTCATAATCGTTCATCGAATCCCCGAAACCGATGGAATCCTTCATGTCTCCGCCGAAGTATTCGACGGCAACCCTGCAGCCCTGTCCCTTGTCAAACCGGAACGGATTGATCTCGCCGGAGGTCATCTCCTCATCATCGAGGTCGGTCTTTCCCATCATCCCATCATAAAAGACGATCCGGTAATCCTTCCCGTACACATCCCGGAACGGATAGACGTCTCTTCTGTGCCATGCCGAGAATCCGATCTTGTGCACCGGCTCACCCTGGTACATGCTCATCGGCTTCACCCGGCCGGTCTCCAGTTCTTTCTCGAAGATCTTTCTTCCGTCAAAAGAAGGGACGCCCTTTGCATCGGCTTCTTTCTTTCTGGCATCAAAGAAATCGAGGATCTCCATATCGATATAGGTGCACCAGGTGGTCTCGACGTCACAGATCAGGCCGCAGGCCCGCATCATCCCGTACACACGCCAGAACTCATCCCCTTCGATACCGACATCGTAGATGATCTCATCTCCGACCGTCACGATCGTCCCTGCCCCGCCGACGATCCCGTCGAGCGGCAGATCCTTTACTTCCTCAAGCTTCGGCAGATTTCTCCCGGTACAGAGGAACAGCTTGTGGCCGTTGTCCCGTGCCTTCTGCATGCCCTCCCGCGTCGCCTGGGTGACAATGTTGTCGGGAATTCCTCTGAGGGTTCCGTCAAGATCCATGAAAATGTATTTTGTATCCATATCGATATGCTCCTCTCCATTCTGTCCATCCGTTGCCGGTCTCCCGGCGGTCAGCCCTCATGGTAGCACACAAACGTCTGCGGCACAAGAGATCCGTTCCCTATTTTCACAGATAGAAAAATGCTTTTTGCTTGACAAATTCCGCTTTTTGTGTAAAGATACCGTTATCGACTTTGACGGGAAAGAGTAACAGGAAAGAGTCTGACAGAGAGCTGCCGGCCGGTGAGAGGCGCGAGAAGATCACCCTGCGAATACATCCCCGAGTTCCGCACCGAACACATCCCAAGCGATGCCGGTAGGCTGCGGCGGTTATGATCACCGTTATCCGGTCCAGGTATCGAGCAGGTGCTCCGTACTGAATGAGGCAGTGACACATCACTGTGAACAAAGGTGGTACCACGGAATTCCCCCTCCGTCCTTTACTGGACGGGGGGTTTTTATTTTCCGTCT
This sequence comes from uncultured Lachnospiraceae bacterium, assembly GCA_902783375.1. Lineage (GTDB taxonomy): Bacteria > Bacillota > Clostridia > Lachnospirales > Lachnospiraceae > Catonella. Next base: position 71,507 of record CACZQN010000006.1, read on the forward strand.
GTATGGCTGTCTCCGGTATTCCCCCGGATCTGAATGCCCAGGTGGAAAGGAAAGGAAAACAGATGTCTGAAAAAATGGGAATCTATGAGGAACTGGTTGCCCGCGGCCTTCTCGCCCAGGTGACCAACGAAGAAGAGATCAAGAAGATGGTGAATGCAGGCAAGGCAGTCTTCTACATCGGCTTCGATCCGACCGCCGACAGCCTTCATGTCGGCCATTTCATGGCGCTCTGCCTGATGAAGCGTCTGCAGGAAGCAGGCAACAAGCCGATCGCCCTGATCGGCGGCGGAACCGGCTACATCGGCGATCCGTCCGGCCGTTCCGATATGCGCCAGATGCTGACACCGGAAATCATCGAGCACAACTGCCAGTGCTTCAAGAAGCAGATGGAACGTTTCATCTCCTTTGAAGATGGAAAAGCGCTCATGGTCAACAATGCTGACTGGCTTCTGAAACTGAACTACATCGAATACCTCCGCGAGATCGGCCCGCACTTCTCCGTCAACCGTATGCTCGCCGCAGAATGCTACAAGCAGCGGATGGAGAAGGGACTTTCTTTCCTGGAGTTCAACTACATGACCATGCAGGCATACGATTTCTACAGACTCTTCCAGGATTACGGCTGCAACATGGAGTTCGGCGGCGATGACCAGTGGTCCAACATGCTGGCCGGCACCGAGCTGATCAGAAGAAAGCTCGGCAAGGACGCACATGCCATGACCATCACCCTGCTCACCAACTCCGAGGGCAAGAAGATGGGCAAGACCGGCACCGGCACTGTATGGCTTGATCCGGAGAAGACCAGCCCGTTCGACTTCTACCAGTACTGGAGAAATGTGGACGACGCTGATGTTCTGAAGTGCATCCGCATGCTGACCTTCCTCCCGCTCGAAGAGATCGACAAGATGAACGACTGGGAAGGCAGTCAGCTGAACACCGCAAAAGAGATTCTTGCCTTCGAGCTCACAAAGCTCGTCCACGGTGAGGAGGAAGCCACCAAAGCTCAGGCCGCTGCCCGCGCCCTCTTCGGCTCCGGCGACGCTGAGAATATGCCGACCCACACAGTTACGATGGACGATGCAAGAGACGGTGTCTTTGATATCGTCACCCTGCTCACGGTCTCCGGTCTCGTGCCAACCCGTTCCGAAGGCCGCCGCGCCGTCGAACAGGGCGGTGTCACTGTAAACGGTGACAAGGTCGATGATTTCAGAAAGACCTACACACCGGACGAACTGACAGGCGACGGCATCGTCATCCGCCGTGGCAAGAAGAAGTTCTGCAAGGTGACTCTGTAAAAAGAAACAAAAAGGATCCGTAGAATTCCAAAACAAACTTTGGGAATCTACGGATTCTTTTTGCGAACGGAAGCGATTTTTGCTTACTCGGAGATGAGTGTCATGGATTCGGTCCCTTCTCCTCCGTACGCCCAGGCTGCTTTGATCTCCTCACAGATGGTCTGAAAACTCCAGAGTTTCCGGCTATTTTCCAGATTGTTGGGATCATGCACACAGACCTTCCCGTCCTCAATGCCTGCAAGGACCAGGAAATGCCCTCCATCTGTAAAATGTCCCTTTCGCACACTGACGATGACCGGATGCCCTTCCGACAGTTCCTCCATAATCTGTGTATCGTAGATCTGCCTCGCAGAGACGCCGAAATCCTCTGCCGCATCGACCATAAACGACCAGCTGGTACCTGCACCCTTCACGTAGTAATCGTTCTCCATCGCGTAATCGGCAAGAACAGCCGGTGTGACCGTGGCATCCTGATTGAAATATGCCAGAACCATGGAAAGGCATGTCGGACCACAGCCGGCAAACCCGATGTTATTCTCTCCGTAAGGATGGAAACCCCAACGTGGATCCCACTGATAAAGGAAGGGCATCTCACCGCTTACTTCCTCCTCGGATAAGATTGCTTCTTCTTCATTCCTGATATCCTGATTTCCAAGCCTGTACATGAAATGTGCCAGGCCCGGATTCTCCATTGCGGCTTCAGCCTCTCCCTCAGGAAACAGAGAGGCATGCTCCAGCACCCATGACCTCTCATCCAGAAAGGCTTCCCCTTCCGGATCCGGAATATCTCCCGCTGCATTCAGATCTTGTCCATCCGGAACATCTTCAGTTCCAGGTCCAATTCCCTCCGGAACAGATCCGGCCTGGGCAGTCGAGGTCATCTCAGAATAATTCTGTCCTGATTCATACCTGGTGATCAATACAGCCTCTATGATCATCAACAGGATCACGAAAAAGATCCATCTTAAGGAACGTAAAGCCTTGACTTTCTTCTTATTGTCCATTTTTACTCTCTATCCGCAAGTTCTTCAGCAATCGCAAACATCTCATCCACAGTGACGTCGTCCTTGGTATATATTCGATATGCAATACCATCTTTTTCGAAAGAAATGACGTGGAAAAAGAAAGACTCGGGCCAAGAACTACCATAGCTTACGTGAAAATGATCATCTTCCGCAAGACGCCTCGTAATCTCCACGGTAAGCTCTTCACCCTCATCCGGCAGGACAAGATACTCCTCATCATCATACAAAACCTCGATCCCGTTGATAGCACGCCTTTCAGTCGGTTCTGTTTCTCTATCCACAGACAGCTCATCAGACAAGATCACATCAACAGTAAACCCTTGCAAGTTTCGATAACCTGCCCGATATTCCTTCCATTCACCGTGAATCATCTCTTCATCATCTCTTTCAAGGACACCGACGACACTCCCTCCTTCAAATCGGTAGGTGCCACACAATGTTTCAGGAAGGGTCAGTATCGCGGTTTCTGAAATGCCCGGATTCCCGAGAACTGCCTGGTTAAACTCCTTAATTGTGCCATATTCATAATTGCCGCTCGAATAGGCCTCATAGAAAAGAAATCTGGCTGCCGCAAATCCGGTTCCGGCAGTAATTAACAATCCAAGCGTAACAGCAACAGCAATCATCTGCTTATGCTGTTTATCAAAGATCTCTTTCAGTTTCCTGCGGCCGCGTGAAAGATATGCGGAAACCGTGTTCTCATTCTTCCCAAGAATCGACGCGATTTCCTGAACAGAATACCCTTCATAATAGCGAAGATAGATGCTGGAACGGTAATTCTCCGGCAGTTCCTTCACCAGCTCCAGCAGTTCAGATTCCCGCTCCTCAGCCGATGGCAGATCTCCGGCTTCCTCCAGGGCCGTCTCATGTTTTCGGGAATACCTTCTCAGATGATCCTTGCAGGCATTGATGGTTGTCCGGATGATCCACGCTTTTTCATGTTCCGCATTTTCAAAACGCAGCTCCCTTGAGAGCAATTTCAGAAACACATTCTGGCAGATGTCTTCGGCATCATAGACCTGTCCCAGGTACGAATAGCTGACTCTCTGAATAACATCCCTATATGTGTTCACAAGACGATCTGCATTCCGTTTGTTCATGTATGGCATCTTCATTCCCCATTTTCTGTGCAGTGCGCTGAACCGAAAACTGTCTCTATCTCTGATACGAATGATAACTGCAGAATCTGACACCGGGCAAATCTTTTTTCAGATCAGTTACGAATGGTCAGGAAAAAAGCTCCGCGAGGTGTGGTCGCGGAGCTCCTTGCCAAATCTGTTATTCATGTGATTCACTTGTATTCCAGATGCTCAAGGAACCGGTCCATGATGTCCTGGATCAGGGTGAAGTCCATCACACCGTTCAGCTCTTCTGCTGCAAATGTGAGGCAGAACCTGGTTCCGTCCGGTGCTTCCATGTAGATATCCCTTGTACAGAAACCCATGCCCGCGTGAATATCCATGATCCAGGTATCCTGCCCGTTCACGCTTCCTTCATAGAGCAAAGCCTCCCTGTCGGTATATCCGGAATCCCTGTAATTCTTCAGTTCTTCTCTTAAGGAATCCTCAGACCATTCTTTTGTCATAACACCGATCCGCATGCCGATCGTCTTTGTCAGCATCGGTTCGTCAATCAGCGCATAGATCAGGTCGTCTGTCTCCTCCTGCTGGATCTTCCACTCCTCCGGCACGACGGATCGGAACAGACGATTCTCGTAATCCTGCGTCCTGCCGGACCACTCTTCCGGAATTCTTGCGACATTGACCGGTTCCTCCTCCGACACGACAGTCGTCTCCGGATCATAGATATCGATCGCCATGGTCTCGTCTGAATACCTTCCGACTGCTGTCAATTCTACATGTAATGGTTCATGCATGGTCTCCGATCCATAGGTATCGTAAGCAATAAAAATCTGAACCATCTCGCCGGGATCCACCCGTCTGTTTGCCCGCATGGTACCGCCTGTATCCAGTACGATGACATTCTCTTCCGCTTTCGAGATATTCTCCTCCGAAGCCCTGGCAGTACCGGCATATCCTCTGCCATTATACAGCGCGGCACTCCCGTACGAATCAGAATTCGTAAACCAGCCGGTAAATCCTTTTTTCCCGTAATATGCAGAGATTCCATCTACAGTCACGGAGTAATTTCCCGCTCCAAAGTAAACTGGTGTGTCAAATTCTTCGAGCAATACCAGGTGGTTTTCTCCGTCCTGGTCAAATATCAGCGAGTAACTGCAGAGTTCCTTATCGAGTGCTCCTCCTGCTGTACTCGTAAAGAGATCCATTGCCACCTGGATATTCTTCATGGTCTCTTCTGTCAGATCCCGCAGTCCCCGGTTGTTAAACGAGAGCCACATGGTCACGGTTTCTCCACCGTAGATCTTTGTATCAAAACGGTCCCTGTTTTCCCCGTCGATCATGATCACCGGGAAACCAGCCTGTCCGGCAGCGATGAACCAGTCCGACACAAAGTTCGAAATAATCGTATATTCCTGATGGTTGGTGACCTCCAGGAGATAGCCGGGCATCTCTTTACTCTGATATCTCCTGCTTTCCCTGCCAATCAGGCGCACCGTCACATACATATCATCGAGCAGCACTGTTTCATCTGCAGGATCCGCCATCCCCAGCCAGCTATGCATATCCCGGTACAATTGTCTGCTTTTCGCAGCCCAGTCCACATTATCCTGATCATCCGAGGATCCATAGTTCAGGCTGTCTGAAATGCCGGTGCGGTAGAGTTTCTCCCCGACATAAAAACCTTCTGCCTCTTCATCATAACTGTTATAGTCAAAGGATGCTTCTTCATAGAATTCATCATCCCGGAGACCAAGCAGTCTGTAGCTGCCCATCTCTTCACCGGACAGGCAGAGATAGGAATTCCCATCCTCATCTTCCATGGTCCGGAACCGCACGCCATCGACTCCCTCCAGGTAAGCCGGACCCGCATAGATCTGCTTTGCCTCCTGTCCCTGCATGGTATAGATGTCCAGTTCCAGGTTCAGAGGATATCCGGAATCTTCGGCAGCATCATGAACCAGGAACAGCTCGTCGTCTTCATCCCAGTCAAGGTCAAATACCCGCAGATACCCGGTACCTGCAACTTTATAGCACCATCCCATATTGTCAAAGGAGAGGATTCCGTATTCCTTCTCTGCTTCTTCAACAATCCCCCGGTAGGCTGCGTATGGAGAATCCGGTTCCGGCTCCTCCGGACTGCTCTCCTCCGGTGCAGGCTCGGGGGATGCACTTTCCTCAGGGGTACTATTCTCAGAAGCGATATCTTCTGCCCCATTTCCTGCAGCAGCCACAGAAGATCTTTCTTCGACAAAAGATCCGGATGTCGGAACTGTTTCCGGACTGCTCTCCGGTTGCTTTACGGTAGCCGGTTCTATCCTTTCAGATGTTTCCTGCGGCTGTCCGCTGCCAGCATTGCCGCCACACGCAGCAAGAGACAATACAAGAGCTGCCACGATCGCAATGATCAACCGTGTTTTCCTTTTCTTCATCTTTTCCTCCTGCCGGATTGCCTGGATCAGGCTGGATCCGAATGCATTCTGATGATATCCCTGATTTTATTATAACGGATGATCCGAAAAAACACACTACCCAAATGGATATTCTGTTCCGGAATTGACACTGCGCCGAAAATACCTTACACTAAAAGATGATCGATGTGCTGATCGTTATTCTACTGATGTGATAAATCAGACATTCTGTAACCAGGAGGCAGCCATGAAAAGAAACCTTTCCATCCTTTTGGTCCTAACTTTTGTCATCCTTTCTCTCTCCGGCATACAGCCTGTATCACTGCAGGCCGCTGCCGCTTATGAGACAGTCGATCCGGCCTTTGGTTCCCGCACGAAAGCCGGCACTCTCTATCTGTACCAGGAATGGACCAGTGCCGAAAAGAACACCCGATCCGTCTATTACGCGAAATCCAAATCTGGCAAGGGGAAGCGGATCTTTACGACTGCAGGCGAATCTTCTTCTACTGTTGTCGTCACCAATGGATCCTATATCTATTATATCAAGGACAATGGCACCGGGACAAAGCATAACATCATCCGCTACAATGTCAGCAATGGCAAGAGCACGACGCTCTATTCCATCAAAACCGCAGCTGACGGCTTTGCCGGCATCAACCACTACTACGGTGGAATCATCTACTACACAGTCGAAGACGCCGGTAAGCAGACACTTGCCGCTTTTACGATCAAGACGAAGGCTTCCAAAAACCTGACGACCGGCGCTACTGTTGAAGCTGCATCCGGCCGCTACCTCTACCTTCTGCAGAAGAATGGATCCCATGCCATCTATGACCTGAAAGGCAGCAAGACTGTGAAGACCTTCGCCGGAGAAAAAGATGGATTTGCCCTGCAGTTCATTCAGCTTCAGGAGAATATCAGCACAGTTTATGCTGTCTATCAGAAATCAGACTGGGAATACTTCAATGAAGAATACATTCAGAACACCACCGTACGGGTTTATTCGTACAAATTGAATGGCTCCGGTGAGCAGCTGGTGTTTGAAGAAACCGGCTATGGCCTTTCCGTCTACCGGATGACCTCCCTCTCTGTCTACTACAAAGCAGTGATGGATGAGACAAACTATTATTACCGGTACTCGCTGAACTACAAAAAAACAGCCGTTGTCAGTGAGGAAGCATTCCTCGGTTATTGATCGTCTGACCGCCCGGAAACATGAAAAGACCCCGGATGTGCACACCCATGCACATCCGGGGTCCTCTATTGTCTGAGAATGGTGATAGCAGTTTATTACTCTCTCACTGTGAGGCGTCCGTCCACTACATCCACAATCATCTTTGTGCCCGGTGCCGGATCGCCCGCGATGATCTCTCTTGCAAGCAATGTCTCGACATGGCTCTGCAGGAACCGCTTCAGCGGTCTTGCACCGTAATTCGGGTCGTAACCTTCCTCGATCACGTACTCCTTGGCTGCATCGGTCATCTCCATGGTCAGGTTCTTCTGTGCGAGACGCTCGGAGAGTTCCGCCAGCTGCAGGTCGACAATTGCCTTCATATCCGACTTCTGGAGCGGTTTGTAGAATACGATCTCATCCAGACGGTTCAGGAATTCCGGACGGAAGCTGGTCTTCAGCAGGCCTTCCACCTGATTCTTTGCCTCCTCGGAAATCTCGCCGTTCGGCAGGATCCCGTCCAGGATATACGGCGAACCAAGGTTACTGGTCAGGATGATGATGGTGTTCTTAAAATCCACCGTTCTGCCCTGGGAGTCGGTTACCCGCCCATCGTCCAGCACCTGCAGGAGCACATTGAAGACATCCGGATGTGCCTTTTCAATCTCATCAAACAGGATGACGGCGTACGGCTTTCTGCGGACTGCCTCGGTCAGCTGACCGCCTTCTTCGTATCCGACATATCCTGGAGGCGCTCCGATGAGTCTGGAGACGCTGAACTTCTCCATGTATTCACTCATATCGATCCGGACCATATTCTTTTCATCATCAAACAGCGCTTCCGCCAGTGCCTTGGCCAGCTCCGTCTTACCGACACCGGTCGGGCCGAGGAACAGGAAGGAACCGATCGGCTTTGCCGGATCCTTGATGCCTGCACGGGAACGGAGGATGGCTTCTGCCACCTTGGTAACGGCCTCATCCTGGCCGACCACCCGCTTATGCAGGATCTCTTCCATGTGCAGGAGTTTGTCACGCTCTCCTTCCATCAGCTTGGATACCGGGATCCCGGTCCATCTGCCGATGATTCTGGCGATCTCATCTTCCGTCACGTGATCACGGAGAAGTGTCGTCTTCTGCCCGCGTTCATCCGCAGCAGCTTCTTCTTTTCTGAGTTCCTCCTGCAGCTGTGGAAGCCTGCCATACTTGAGCTCAGCAGCCTTGTTCAGGTTATATTCCCGCTCTGCCTTTTCGATCTCGGCATTCACTTCACCGATCTCTTCCCGCAGCTTCTGAACCTTGCCGATGGCCTGCTTTTCATTCTCCCACTGTGCCTTCATCGCATCAAACTTGGCACGCAGGTTGGCCAGCTCCTCGCGGATCTCCGCCAGATGTCCCTGGGCAAGCTGATCCGTCTCCTTGGTGAGGGCAGCTTCCTCGATTTCCAGCTGCATGATCTTTCTGGAGACTTCATCCAGTTCTGTCGGCATCGAATCCATCTCGGTGCGGATCATCGCACAAGCCTCATCGACCAGGTCGATGGCTTTATCCGGCAGGAACCGGTCGGAAATATAGCGGTTTGAAAGGACTGCTGCTGCAATCAGTGCCTGGTCCTGAATCTTCACGCCGTGGAATACTTCGTACCGTTCCTTCAGACCTCTCAGGATCGAGATGGTATCCTCCACCGTCGGTTCATCCACCATCACGGTCTGGAAACGACGCTCCAGCGCCGCATCCTTTTCGATGTACTGTCTGTATTCATTGAGGGTCGTCGCACCGATGCAGTGCAGTTCTCCACGGGCAAGCATCGGCTTCAGCAGGTTCCCTGCATCCATCGCGCCGTCGGTCTTTCCGGCTCCGACGATCAGGTGCAGTTCATCGATAAACAGGATAATCTTTCCTTCTGACTTCTTCACCGCCTGCAGGACGGCCTTGAACCGCTCTTCAAATTCGCCGCGGTACTTGGCTCCGGCTACGAGGGCGCCCATATCGAGCGAGAAGATCTGTCTGTCCTTCAGGCTCTGCGGGACATCTCCCTTCACGATCCGCTGTGCCAGCCCTTCTGCGATGGCCGTCTTACCGACACCCGGTTCACCGATCAGGCAAGGGTTGTTCTTCGTCTTTCTGGAGAGAATCCGGATGACATTCCGGATCTCATCGTCTCTGCCGATCACCGGATCCAGCTTTCCCTCTCGGGCACGCTGCACCAGATCTGTCCCATACTTTGCCAGGACATCATAGGTCTCTTCCGGATTCTCGCTGGTGACCCGCTGGTCGCCGCGGACCGCCATCAGTTCTTTCAGGAACCGGTCTTCTGTCAGGCCGAACATCCGGAACAGGTCGCTGATCAGCCGGTCCGCCTTCCGGAACAGACCGAGCATGACATGTTCGACGGAGACAAAATCATCGGACATCTGCTTAGCAGCTGCCTCCGCTTCATCCAGCGCCCGCTCTGCATCACGGGAGATATAGACCGCATCCGGATTGATGGATCCTCCGGACACCCGTGGATATCCATCGATGATATGCTTTGTTTCTGCCAGAAGATTCGGCATGGAAATGCCCATCTTTGTCATCAGGCCCGGAATCAGCCCGTTCTCCTGGGTCAGCAGTCCATACAGCAGATGGGCCTGCTCCACATTCGAATTCTTTGCTTCCGTCGCCGCGGTCTGGGCCCCCCGCAGCGCCTCTATCGTTTTCTGAGTCATTTTCTGTGTATTCATACGCTCCTCCTTTCCGCACGAAACGTCAATCCGCATGCACCGCATGCACCGCCCGCACAGGCGAATCCGGATGCCGGATCAACGCTGCTTTGCGCCCTACGGTCAGGCAATATATACTCCAGACTGCAGATAAGCGCGATATGCACTTTCCATCTGCATCTTCCACTTCTCTGCGTCTGTAATATTCTCAAAATAATACTTCAGGCATGCGTCAAGTACTTTGATGTACTCGCCGATCGCGTTCGCGATGTCCTCCTCCGAAAGCTTGTGATCACCGGTCAGCTCCAGGAATCCGCGGATGAACTTTCCGCCATCCAGTTCTGACGGGACGCCGTCCGGGTGCACATTCAGCAGATAAGCATTCTCAATCTGCATCCAGTACGAGAAGAACTGCTCCACTGCACTTGCGAAGTTCTGGGAACTGGTCCGGAATGTCACCTTCAGCCTGCCGGCAATATCCTTCGGTTCCCGGAACAGTTCGATCTGGTACTTCACCGTCGGCCGGTACTTATACTGCAGCGAACTTCTGACGGAAAACATCGAATCCGAGGCCTGATTCTGGATCTGGTAACAGCTGTCCGAGAGAATCCCCTCCAGCTGGTCAAAGATATCCCGCATCCGCATCTCCGGCGTCACATAACTCACCCGCTCTGCCAGAATCTGATTGATCAGATTCGACCGGCTGGTGTTCTGCTCATAGGCCAGACGGTCAATCGCCGCCACCACATCATCCATCAGCACCAGGCTGTAAACACTCTTACGCATCACGGACCCTCATTTCTTTTGATGTGACTATGATATCACTAATTCAGAAACTTGTCAATATAATTATATAATCTCGAATACAAATTATTTTCATGATGCGCATTTTTCTTCGTTTCTTTCGAGAAGTCTCTCAAACCACCCCGAAAAACTTTTGTAAATCTGATTTGCAAAAGTTTTTCAGGCCGGATAAGTGTACTCTTTGCAATCCTCTTTGCAATCCTTCCTTGCACATTTTTACAGCCTATGATAAAATGATGCTATCCTCTTGAAAGGACACAAGAATCTATGGAAACCATTCTTTCCTCATTAAGCAGCATCATGGTCTATGTTGTTGAGATCTGCACGACGCTCATGGAGGTCTTCGGCATCGCCGTCCTGGTCTACACCGCCGTCAAGTGTTTCTACGGCTGGGTGAAAAAGCGCGAGGGCATCCGCATGGATCTGGCCCAGGGCATCGCGCTGGCGCTCGAATTCAAGATGGGCGGCGAGGTTCTGCGTACCGTCGTCGTCAGAGAATGGGGAGAACTGGGGATCCTCGGCGCCATCATCATTCTCCGTGCTGCGCTGACCTTCCTGATTCACTGGGAGATCAAGAACGAAGAACGGGCGATGGCTGAAGGAAATACGAACTATCTTGAGAAAGCAGATGAAAAGAGAATCTGATATCGTCAAATGCAGGATGAATCCTGGATGCAACCCAAAAAAATCCGATGAACTTACAATAAAAAGGCTGTGAATTGCCGGTTTCCCCGGTGTCACAGCCTTATATTTTACTTCACAGCCTTTGCTCTGCAGAGCGGCTCGTTCATGCCTCCAGCGCAGCGGCGCACTTCTTCAGTTCCTGCACGATCTGGATGTGCTGCGGGCAGGCACTCTCACACTGCCGGCAGCTGATGCACTCGGAAGCGCGGCCGCCTGCAAGCGCCTGGTAGGCAGCAGCGGACGCTTCCAGCTGCCCATTTCCCACACGGGCATTCATGATCGAGAAGATCTCCGGAATGGCGATCTCCTTCGGGCAGCCCTTGGTGCAGTAGTGGCAGGATGTGCAGGGGATCAGGTTCGACCGGCCGAGCAGCTTCTGCGCCTCGCGGATGACAGCCATCTCCTGCTCATCGAGTGGCTTGAAATCTGTCATATACGAAAGGTTGTCCCGCATCTGGCTCATGTTGCTCATGCCGGAGAGCACTGCAAGGACACCGTCCAGAGAAGCTGCAAAGCGGATCGCCCAGGAAGCCGGCGATGCATCCGGATTGGCTTTCTTCAGGAGTTCTTTGACATCAGCTGGCGGATTGGCGAGATTGCCGCCCTTCACCGGTTCCATGACCACGATCGGGATGTCGTGCTTTCTCGCAACCTCGTAATTGGCTCTCGACGTCACCGACGGATTCTCCCAGTCCGCATAGTTCAGCTGCAGCTGGACAAATTCCGCTTCCGGATGATCCGTGAGGATCTGATCCAGGAGGTCCGGACCGGAATGGTAGGAAAATCCCAGATGTCTGATCTTCCCCTCTTTTTTCAGCTGCATCCCATACTCCCAGAGATGAAACTTCTCATACTTCCGATAGTTATTGGTCATCAGCGAATGCAGCAGGTAATAATCAATATAGCCCGCCCCGGTCCGCTGCATGGTTGTTTCAAACTGTTTCTTTGCCGCCTTCTCCGAAATCGCAGTCGGCGCATAGAGTTTTGAGGCCAGCGTATAGGCATCCCGCGGATGGCGCTCGACCAGTGCTTTTCTGGTCGCTTCCTCCGAACCGCCGTAGACATGCGCCGTATCAAAATAGGTGCAGCCTGCCGCCAGAAAGGCATCCACCATCTGGCTGGTCTCCTGGATGTCGATGCCGATCCCCTTCTTCGGCAGGCGCATCAGTCCAAACCCCAGCTTCTTTGTCTCTTCTAAGTTCATAACGACTCCCCCATATGTTGGTAAAAAGCGCCCGGGGATCTCTCCCCGGGCGCCGGATTGTTTCATGATCAATCAGAAATGAACCAGGAATCAATCTACCTTCGGATATTTCTCACGAGCAACATAGCTGGTGTGCAGTGCATGATGTGCTGCACCCTTGCCATAGCCCTCGGTATACCACTCATCATAGAGCTTCTTGATGGACGGATTCTCATGGGACATACGCAAGGTCATGCCCTTATCCTGATCATACAGAGCCTTTGCACGGACAGCCTTGAGGTCAACCGTGTCACGGATGTACTGCGGCTGGATCGGCTGACCACCGCCGTTGACGCATCCGCCCGGGCAGCCCATGATCTCGATGAAGCCCCAGCCATTCGGATTGCCTGCAGCAACCTTCTCCATGACTTCCTTCGCAGCGGAACCACCGGAAGCAACACAGACCTTCAGTTCTGTGCCTGCAACGGTAACGGTAGCTTCCTTGATGCTTGCGGTACCACGGACAGCGGTGAACTCAAGCGGCTCGGTAGCGCCGTTCAGCCAAGCATTGGCTGTACGGATAGCAGCTTCCATAACACCACCGGTAGCACCGAAGATCACGCCTGCACCAGTATCTTCGCCCAACGGATCATCAAACTGCTCATCCGGCAGCATCTCGAACTTGATACCAGCTCTCTTGATCATATCGCCGAGCTCTCTGGTTGTGATGGAGATATCCAGATCCGGAAGACCCGGGCCTGCAGCGGACTCATTATCACGGCCGATCTCGAACTTCTTAGCGGTACACGGCATAACCGATACGGATACGATATCCTTCGGGTCGATGCCCATCTTCTGTGCATAGTAGGTCTTGGTCACTGCGCCCTGCATCTGCTGCGGGGACTTACAGGTGGACAGGTGGGAAAGAAGATCCGGATAGTAGTACTCACAGAACTTGACCCAGCCTGGGGAACAGGAGGTAACCATCGGCAGAACACCGCCGTTCTGGATACGCTGTACAAGCTCGTTAGCCTCTTCTACGATGGTAAGGTCAGCACCGAAGTTGGTGTCGAATACCTTATCAAAGCCGATTCTTCTGAGTGCTGCAACCATCTTGCCTTCAACGTTGGTGCCGATCGGCATATCGAAGCACTCGCCGAGCTGTGCACGAACGGAAGGAGCGGTCTGAACAACGACGTGCTTGGTCGGATCGTTGATTGCATCCCAGATCTTGTCTGTGTCGTCCTTGACTCTCAGAGCGCCGGTCGGGCAGACAACGGTACACTGACCACAGGAAATACACGGAACATCTCTCAGGAGACGATTGAACGGGGAACCGATGTTGGTATCGATACCACGATCATTTGCACCGATGACGCCGACGAACTGCTCATTGCAGGCAGCGACGCAGCGACGGCAGAGGATACACTTGTTGTTATCTCTGACAAGGTGCGGAGTGGAAAGATCCAGCTCATACTCCGGCTTGAAGCCTTCAAATGCGTTCTCATCTACGCCATATTCCAGACACAGCTTCTGCAGTTCGCAGTTGGTGGAACGTGCGCAGGAAAGGCACTTCTTCTCATGTGTGGAAAGAATCAGCTCCAGTGTGGTCTTGCGGGCCTTCTGTACCTTCTCGGTATTGGTCTTGATCTCCATGCCTTCCGCTACAGGATAGACACAGGCAGTAACAAGGCCTCTGGTACCGGTAGCTTCTACGATACAGATACGGCAAGCACCGATCTCATTCTTTTCTTTCATAAAGCAGAGGGTCGGGATCTCGACACCTGCTACGCGGGCTGCCTCAAGGATTGTGGAGCCCTCCGGCACGCTTACAGCGATACCGTTTACTTTAACATTCAGCATATTCATACCCTATAAGGCTCCTTTCTCACTGCTTGCTGATCGCTTTGAACTTACAGTTGCTCATGCAGGCGCCGCACTTGATACACTTCTCAGGATTGATATGATAAGAAGGAAGCTTGTGGCCTGGAGCAACATAGTCAGTCTTAACAATCGTCTCAACCGGGCAGTTTCTTGCACACATACCGCATCCGATACACTTATCCGGATCGATGGTAAATGTAAGGAGATCCTTACAGACGCCAGCCGGGCACTTCTTGTCAACGACATGAGCGATATACTCATCTCTGAAGAAACGAAGTGTTGCAAGAACCGGGTTCGGAGCTGTCTGGCCAAGTCCGCACAGGGAGTTGGTCTTGATGTAGTTACAAAGATCTTCGATCTTGTCGATGTCTTCCAGAGTACCCTTACCGGAAGTGATCTTGTCGAGAAGCTCGAGGACTCTCTTGGTACCGACACGGCAAGGTGTACACTTACCACAGGACTCATCAACGGTGAAATCCAGGAAGAACTTCGCCATATCAACCATACAGCTGTCTTCGTCCATGACAATCAGACCACCGGAACCCATCATACAGCCGATGGCTGTCAGGTTATCATAGTCGACCTCCGTCTTGATCAGGCTTGCCGGGATACATCCGCCGGACGGACCACCGGTCTGAGCAGCCTTGAACTTCTTGCCGTTCGGGATGCCGCCGCCGATCTCATAGATGATGTGCTCGAGGGTTGTACCCATCGGGATCTCAACAAGACCGGTGTGATTGATCTTACCACCGAGTGCGAAGACCTTGGTTCCCTTGGATCTCTCGGTACCCATGGAAGCGAACCAGTCAGCACCACGAAGGATAATCTGCGGAATATTTGCAAAAGTCTCAACGTTGTTCTCAACAGTCGGAGAACCGAACAGACCCTTAACAGCCGGATATGGAGGACGCGGACGCGGCTCACCACGGTTACCTTCGATAGAGGTCATCAGTGCGGTTTCCTCACCACAGACGAATGCACCTGCACCAAGTCTGATCTCGAGATCGAAATCAAAACCGGAATCGAAGATGTTCTTACCAAGTAATCCATACTCACGTGCCTGTGCGATTGCGATGGACAGTCTCTTGACTGCGATCGGATACTCAGCACGGACATAGACATAACCCTTTGTACAGCCGCATGCATAACCGCAGATAGCCATAGCTTCTACGATACAGTGCGGATCACCTTCCAGGACGGAACGATCCATGAATGCACCCGGGTCACCTTCATCGGCGTTACAGACGACGTACTTCTGCGGAGCCTTGTTCGGTGCGCAGAGAGCCCACTTACGACCTGTCGGGAATCCGCCGCCCCCACGGCCACGAAGACCGGAGTCTGTGACAACCTGGATAACCTCTTCCGGAGTCATCTCGGTCAGGACCTTACCAAGTGCTGCATAGCCGTCCATCGCGATGTACTCGTCGATATCTTCCGGATTGATGACACCACAGTTTCTCAGGACGACACGGTTCTGGGTCTTGTAGAATGTGGTATCAGAAAGAGCGATATTGCCGATCTCATCCGGCTGAACTTTGCCGTGATCATCATAAACCAGACGCTCCACGCGGCGGCCCTTTAACAGATGCTCTTCCACGATCTCCGGAACATCCGTTGCCTGCACTCTGCTGTAGAACGTGCCATCCGGATAAACAATGACGACCGGACCCAGTTCACAGAGACCGAAACAACCGGTTCTGACCAGCTTGATCTCATTTTCCAGACCTTTTTTCGCCAACTCTTCGACGAAAGTATCCTGGATGGCCTGACTGCCTGAGGAAGTACATCCGGTACCGCCACAGATCAGAACTTGCGAACGAATCATATTACATACCTCCAAACTTTATCGAGCAATGCTCAGGCTCCGGCAACCGCACCGATTGTATACTCGGTGACAACATTTCCGCCCTTCAGATGCTTCTCAATAACTTCCTTTGCCTTGTCCGGTGTCATCTTGACGTAGGTTACTTTTTCCTTGCCCGGCTCAAAAACTTCCACGACCGGCTCATACTGGCAGATGCCGATGCATCCGGTCTGTGTCACGGTGACCTTGTCGCTCATCCCATCTTCGTTCACGGTCTCTACGAAGGTGTTCAGCACCGGGCGCGCACCTGCCGCAATACCACAGGTCGCCATACCAACGACGACACGGATTCCTTCCATTCCTTCACGGAGGACTACCCGGTCCTTCATCCTGTTTTTGATTGCCTGCAATTCAGCTAAACTTTTCATTGCACACACATCCTTTCTTATTGGGTAACTGGTTTTATGAATTCTTCGTACTGCTCTCGCAGGTACGCCTCAATCCACTTGATTACGTCATAACTGTTCAGCGGTACATCTTCAAGGACCTCGCGGAGCTCTCTGGTGTCAAGTTCCACGACATTCCCTTCCATATCGTGCCGGAACAGAAAATCCGTATCCGGGTGACCCTGAATCAATGTCAGAATCGAGGAGGAGACATCCCCGAGCGGGGTAAAATCAATGTGGTCCATGTGGAACGTGGCTGTCACATGAGTCCCGTGGTTCTCCGGATCTGCTTCCTCTGTGACCGACTCGATCTTCAGTTCACCGCCGGTCTGCTCACAGGCAAGCTTCAGGAGCGGAACTCCCATTCCGACCTTTCTCGTGGTTCTCGTCGTATAGAACGGATCCACCACACTTCTGACCACCTCTTCGCTCATGCCGCACCCGTCATCAACGATTTCAAGGGTCAGCACCTGATCTCTTTCTGTCAGGAGAATCTGCGTCAGGGTTGCCCCTGCCTTCACCGAATTCTCCGCAACATCCAGAATGTTCAGCGATATTTCCTTCATCTCTCCCTCCGGAATTCTGTGTTTCCCCGGATCATGAGGATCTCAGATCCTCAAATAATCTCTGCCGCACCAGCGAGGAGCTGTACGGCTCGTCATCAATCTCAATCCAGTCATTCTCCTCACCGTCCCGAAGCTGATCGAGATAGTGGGCATCTGAGCTGAACAGGAGTCTCAGATTCTCGAGCCCATAGCGGCTGATGTACGCTTCTTTGTTCTCACGGTCGTGAAGCTCGGCCAGATGAAAACCAACATAGTGCGGAAATTCACCAAGAATTTCGATGGCACCGTTCGCAGGTCTGTCGATATGTGCAGGATAACAGATCCCCCGGTACTTTGCGACGATCACCGGCGCTTCGTCCAGTGTGATCGTTGTCGCATTGATCAGCAGATCTTCTTCCCTGCCGATGACGTTGTCCTCCTCATCCATGATCAGCTGCTCCCCGAAGATCTCTTCGCGGTTCTTGATCCGGATTCTTCTGGTATCAATCTCATCGTTGAACGCCAGTGCTTCTTCCAGCGTTTCAAACAGACAGACGACATGAATATCTTCCGCTGTCGTCAGCTCCATCCCTGCAATCGGAATCACGCCATACCGCTTCGCTGCCTTGAAAAATGCAGGACAGTTCCGGCTGGTATTGTGATCCGTCAGGGCCATGATGCCGACGCCGTTCAGGCTGGCCATGCCGGCCAGGTTGTTCGGTGTATTGTCCGCATCACCGCAGGGCGACAGACAGGAATGCACATGAAAATCATAATAATATCTGGTCATGTCGGTCAGCCTCAGCTGAGAAGTCCGGCAAGCTTCACCGCAGTTTCATAGATCGGCTCCGCACTTCCGAGAATGTTGATTCCTTTCGCTTCTGCTGTTGCGATCAGGTCCTCCGGCATCTGCACATCCTCTGCCAGAATGACACAGGATGTATCCGCAAGGCTTGCAACAGCGATGACATTCACATTCGACATGATGGTGATCCAGGCGTTGTCCATCTGGGCGCGGCCCATGACCCAGCTCAGCAGATCGCCGATGTAGACACCGTTGATCTCCCGGTCCCCGTCAGGCATCACCTGCGCGGTAAAACCATGCTCAAGCAGATCTTTTACAGTCATACCGATCACCTTCCTAAAATTCTGCAGTCTGAGAGCTGCGCATGACCCCTGACGATATCTTCTGCAAATGCTCTGCAGCTTGGTGCGCCGCAGGCGCCGCAGTCGATTCCGGGCAGCTCACTTCTCAGTTTCTGGATGTCTGCCATCATCCGCATCGATTCCGCCATACTGTCAGACAGTCTGGTGATCGGTTTGTAGACCGGCAGCTCGTTGAACAGATAATTGTCAGGAATGTATTCCTGCTCGTCCGGCGAAAGGAAATTCTTTGAAACCGGAAGATATCTTCTGAGCGACTGGAGCCTGGTCTTTGCAATGAACGGGTTCTGCACCGTCAGCACACCGCCGACGCAGCCACCCGGGCAGGCATTCAGTTCAATAAACTTCACCGGAGGGATGTTCCCGTTCTCAATCTGGTCCAGCACGGTGATGACATTCTCGATGCCGTCCGCTGCCAGATATTCGTCGTTAAACAGAGCCGAAGCCTCTCCTCCGGAACTGGCCCAGCCGATACCGATCATCCCGGATTCCGTCATCGAGACGATATCTTCTTCCCGGGACATCTCTCCGATCAGGATGAAATACACATCGCTGATCGAAACCACTTCATCGACCTGGCTCTTATAATCGGCAAAGCCATTCTTCACGTAACTTGCTTTTGCAGGGCACGGCGAGATGAAACAGACACCGATATCCTCATCCGCAAGTTCAGGATGTTTTTCCTTCGCACGTTCTCTCGCGAGCTTTGCTGCAACCTCCATCGGCGGCAGCATGTGCATCACGTTCTCATTCAGCGAAGGGAACCGCAGTGCGATCAGACGCACAATGACAGGGCAGGCAGAACTGATGGCGGGTGTTTTGATTCCCTCCGTCTTCAGGTACAGCCTGGTATAGGCCGATACCAGTTCAGCCGCCTTTGACACTTCAAAAACATCATCAAATCCGATCTTCAGCAGACCATCCAATACATAGTCTACATCGTCAAGATTATCAAACTGTCCATAAAGTGATGGAGCCGGTAGTGCGATCTTGTACTTGAAACGCTTCATGTTCTCAAGTTTTCCGACGACCGCCTTTTTGGCCTTGTGGTCACATACGCGAATACATTCACCGCAGTCAATGCACCTGGTCTCATCGATGACCGCATGGCCGCCGCTCACCCGGATTGCCTCTGTCGGGCATCTTCTTACGCAGGTTGTGCAGCCGGTGCACTTGTTCGCGTCCAGCTGGACGGAATGTTCATATGTGTTGCTTGTAGTCATATCCCCACCTAAAATGGACTCTTCTCCATCAGGTCAGGTTCACGCGCATGGTGATGGTAGTACCTTCCCCGATCACGGTATCAATCTTCATCGAGTCTGTGTAGCGCTTCATGTTCGGCAGGCCCATCCCCGCCCCGAATCCAAGGGAACGGATATCATCCGGCGCCGTGGAAAAACCTTCCTGCATGGCCTGTTCGATATTCTTGATCCCCGGACCCCGGTCCGCGAGCACAATCTCGATGTACTCTTCGTTCACGATCACGTCGGCATTTCCACCATTCGCATGGATGACCATATTGATCTCTCCCTCGTACATCGCAATCGACACACGGCGGATGATCTCCGGTGACAGGCCGAGCTGCCGCAGGTTCTTCTTCACCTGGGTTGATGCCTGGCCTGCAGAGGTGAAATTCTCACCATCCACGTCAAAATGAAATACCAGCGATTCAGACATGAACAACCTTCTTTCCAATCAACCCGTTGGTGTACAGCGTACCGCACGCATCGTACATCCGCTTCTCGGTTGACATCATGACGATCCCGTTGTCCTCTGCCAGGGAGATCATGTCCTGGCTCGGTCTCTTCGAACGGACAAAGACGATGCACTTCATGTCCATCATCTCTGCGGTCCGGATGACCTGCGGATTCACGAGACCTGTGAGCAATACTGCCTGATCCTTTACGTAAGCAAGAACATCGCTCATCATGTCGCTGCCGCAGGCGGAATAGACATGATTCCCGAGGTTCTCCTCACAGCACAGAACTTCGGCTTCCAGCAAATCTTTAATCGTCGAGATTTTCATACTTTTCAGTCCTTTTGCACATCCGTGTTATCAGGTACGGACATGACGATCAGTCAGCATACTTTGCCAGAATACCTTTCACATCGCCTTCCACCAGACGGCCGTAAACTTCTTCGTTTACAGTCAGGACCGGAGCAAGACCACATGCGCCGACACAGCGGCATGCCTCGAGTGAGAACTTCTCATCGTTCGTGCACTCGCCGACATCAATACCAAGTTCTTCTTTGAGCTTGTCGAGGACTTTACCGGAGCCCTTGACGTAGCAGGCTGTACCGAGGCAGACAGAGATGTTGTACTTGCCCTTCGGCGACAGTGCGAACTGTGCGTAGAACGTAGACACGCCATAAACCTTCTCAAGCGGCACGCCCATTCCCTCAGCGATCATCAGCTGTACTTCGATCGGCAGATATCCGTAGATATCCTGTGCCTTCTGCATGACGACCATGACATTGCTCTTGTCATGGCAGTTTTCAGCGATGACAGCCTTCAGCTGTTCTTCCTGCTCAGGTGTTCCCTTAAAAGGGAGCTTGCTGATTTTCTTAACCATGAGATAAGATCCTCCTTATCCAACTATAGCTGATACAATTACCGCCTGCAATTATTGACCGGGACTCCCACCTTTTTCCAACAGAAAATGGTAAAAATGCCACGTCAGAGCACATAATTACAGTTATGGTTATTGTATCAAATACAAGGCTTCTTTGCAACAGAAAAAACCGGCAAACGCCGGTTCTTCCTGTACTTTTTGAAGCACATTGTTAATTTGTTGACACTTCAGTTGTCCTGTCCTGCCGTCTCATTCCTCGACACGCTCGAACGGGGTTTCGCCGTCCTCAAACGAGATGGTGATAAACCCGTCTGCGAATGTTCCAGGTAATTCTTCGCCGTCCGCGATGAGCTTCACCGCTGCTCCGTCAAATTCCACACTGATTGAAAGAGGCTCCCCATCAGAGTAAAATGTGCCTGTTCCGTCTGCATTGATCTCAAAGTACATAATCTCATCGAGATCGATACCGTATTCGTCGAGCCACTCCTGGCGGCTTGACCCTTCCAGTTCAGCAATATGCCAGCTTCCTGCGATGCTGCTGGTATCTGCAGATCCTGCCTGGGCGGCAGCAGCCGGCTTCTCCTGAGCTGGCGCTTCTACGCCTGCCTTCTCTCGCAGCGAATAGTAATCAAACGTTGCTCCTGCAGGAATACCCTTGCTGTGGAGATACGCTTCAATCTGGGTGCGCTGTTCATCTGTGAAGGATGCCGGCAGATGGCAGGTAACCGTCTCCGGGATGCCAGCGAAGGAATCCGCACTCAGGTAGTCCCCCTCGAAGAGGATCTGTGCATTGAACCAGATGTCAGAAAGGTCCGGGTTGTCCGCAAGAATATTCGAGCCGACGTGCTCACCGAAATTCCCTCTGTACATGAATTCGGTGGCGCCGATTCCCCTGAATGCCTCATCAGCAATTCCATATGCGTCAGATGTATACCAGAATGTTCCATCTGTCTGCATGACATACCGCGGCGGGCTGATTCTGGTGCCCGTCCCGTGATATCCGGTAATCAAATAGTTCGCATAGTCATAGTCATAGGTGCTGTCCGGAAGAAGATCCATGTCCGTGCCGGAAATCCAGGCAAGATCACTGTATCCGATCGAAATCAGATATGCATCGAGCGCCCCTGCCTCTGCCTCTGTCGCATCCATCGGCAGGAAGAACTGGCTTCCGATGCTGGTCGCCGTATACAGATCACCCTGAATATCCGCTTCCGCATCGTAAACACCGTCCAGATACAGAATCTGTCCGCGCATAACCACATCACGGTCAGACGGGAAGACATAGTTCTTTGCATCCCTCAGGTAGATATAATCCGCATCCACGCCGGAGGTTGCAATATCAACATAAGGATTCTGGATCACGCAGATGCTCGCATCATAGATCGCACCTCTTCCGATCTTCTTCACGCTGGCAGGAACGATGATCACATCCGTCGTGGTGCTGGAGGTCATGTAATCCGGCAGTTCCTCGATGCCTTCCGGCAGATTCAGGCTCATCAGGCCACGCATATTGGTGAATGCATATTCCCCGATGACACGGACCGTCTCCGGAAGATTGATCTCATGCAGATTCTCTGTATTGCTGAATGCGCCTTTTCCGACCACTTCGAGATCCTCCGGAAGGATGATCTCCGATGCCTTTGTCGCACTGAACATATTGTCTGCAGAAATATCCGAACCCACAGGCAGGCTGATGGTATCAAAGGTTGTCTCGCTGAAAGCCTGTGCGTCATATACCGCCACGCTTCCGGTAAATGTTCCCTTTCCGGAGCCTTTATATGCCGCAAAGCCGACATAGTTCACACTTCTCGGAAGAACAACATCTGTCAGGTTCGGGCAGTCACGGAATGCATTCAGGTAGATAAAATTCAGGCTGTCCGGGAGAACAACCTCTTCAAGATTCGTACAGCCGGCGAAGGCATTCGGCTGGATCTCCGTCACGCCATCCGGAATGATGACCTTCCTGACAGCCGTATTATTCTCGAAAGCACTCGGCCCGATATAGACTGTGTTATATTCACCGATCATCGCCGGGATTTCTACTTCTTCATCCGTACCGGAATAAGACATGATGCGGCCTCTGCTTGAAAGCAGCCCGTTCACCTCTGCCGTGCCCGGCTGATGCCAGGAAGCCGGATACAGCTTGATGGAAGTCATGGCATCCACAAACTTCTCGTCATCCAGGAATGCCTTGAAGTCATCCACGTCCCAGGAATTGCAGGTGATGTGCACATCCGCCACCATCTTTTCATTGAACGGTGCAAAGAGATACATGGAGTGAAGAATCGTCGGATCCTCATCCTCTTTCTCGAAAACGTGCTCTGCAATCACGCCCGTCCACTCGTTGTCGCCATACGTTCTGGTAAACTGTTCACCCTCATATGAGTCCACATGATGCTGAATATCCGTATTGTATTGCAGATTAAATGTGAATCCTCCATTAAAATTGCTCGACTGCATATGGGCAACAATACTGTTATCACCGGCTTTCACAGGCCAGCGTGCCGGCAGCGTCACCGCAATACCATTGGCAGTCGCCTCGACTCCTCCTGGTGTCTCGATGCAGGAGAAATTATTCAGCACGGCACGCAGTTTGGAATTGTACAGGTAATGATAGATATTGGTATCATCCTGTGGATCCAGCGCCTCCAGGCGGACATGCATGCCAAGCCACTCACCGACCAGGGTCTCACCGTAATCCATCACGATATCCACGCCTGGTGCATCGCTCTCATTCGCCGGATGCAGCCAGCCCTTACGGATGTTGTTCGCCCAGACCCGTGCCGGGAATCCCGCAACCGTGGTTGCCACATCCTGGGACCAGTCTGTCTTGATCCAGTTCCCGTTATAGTTGACGGAAGAGCTGACGTTGTTAATGGTATTATTGATGCCGAAGTTACTCGGACGGAACATCAGCTTCCAGCCATTCTCCGCATCTGTCACGGTGATGTGGCCCGTATTTTCGCCGCGGCCTTCATTGACAGCCGTGACACCTTCCGGCAGACGGAGAATCAGGTTCTCTTCTTCAAATACCTGCTCCGTCAGCGTATACTCCTTGTTGACGCCCGGAATGACATTCGAAGGATCCAGTTCATTCTTCGCAGGTTCTTCCTCAACAAACGGTTCTTCTTCCACTGCCGGCTCTGTGCTCGTTGCCGCCGGTGTCGAAGCAGTAGCCGGTGTCGACGCAGTTGCCGGTGTCGACGCGGTCGCCGGTGTCGATCCGCCCTGTTCTGCAGGCTTCTCATCGCCGCATGCCACAAGCCCGAAGGCAAGGATCATGCAGAGAACGATCGCCAGTAGACGTTGTTTTCTCATAATCATCCTCCTTATTCGGAATCTGTTACAGTGCATCTATCATCGCCGCAAGATACGCGGACGATACCGATCCATAGAGAAACTGGTCGATCAGACCATCCTTTTTGGCCTGCCGGATCTTTCCCGCGAGTTCTTTCTCATCGTTCTCATCCACAATCAGGACAATTTTGCATGCCGGCAGGCGTCCTTTGACTGCGTCCCTGATTCTCATCCGCTCGCGCAGTCCGTTCCTCTGTGCTGTCTGAACCTCCATCAGCAGGACGTCTGCAGCGGCGTCGACACAAAGCGCTGCCGTTTCTGACGGCTTCTCGCTCTGGTACACCTGAAAATCTCCGTCAAAATGCTGCAGTGCGTCTGCGATCGCGCTGGAGAACAGCACATTCTGCATGTCTACAACCACTCGTTTCAAACCGCATCACCCCCTCCGTAACCCGATGGCCGGGCAGGGCAGATCACCGATCGTTTACTCTGTTGTCATCATAGCATACTGATATTTCTTTTTCTTCACCCAAAAAGGTGAAAAGCAAAAGGCCGCGGATACCTGCACAGTGTATCCACGGCCAGATGTGTCCGGATTCTTTCCGGGCGATCGGTCTTCATTCTTCATCAAACATCCTCGGAACGATCAGCATCTTCTGGGTGACGGCGATCGCCAGCCGCAGGCGGTTCGTATACCCGGTCTTCAGCAGCATGCTGGAGACGTGGGACTTGACGGTATTGGTTGAGATATTCAGCCGCTCGGCGATCTCATTGTATTCAAGGCCCTCACAGACAAGCCGCAGCACGCGCAGTTCCGAGGCCGTAAAGTCTTTGGTCGTTGCATCGCCGACCTGCACGACCGGCGTGCTTTCCGGATAGAACTGCTCGCCCGCCATCGTCCGGTTGATCACATCCATCAGGCTTTCATCGCTGGCATCCTTATACCAGAAACTGTCCACCCCGGCCTCCCGCGCCCGGTCAAGATACCCGAGTTCCGCCATGGATGTCAGGATGATGATCTTCACCTCCGGGTACACCCTTTTTACTTCCGCGGCAGCTTCAATCCCGTCCTTATGGCCATAGGTGCAGACATCCATCAGAATCAGATCAATATGCTCTCTCCGGCACACCGTCACGGCCAGCTCCGCACTGGAGATACTTGCCGCCACTTCATACTGGTCACTCTCACCGATCATCTTTTCCATGCTCTCACGAGGCATCCGCTGATCCTCGACAATCAATACTTTTATCATATCAGGCCTTTCTGATCCGGTTCCGGAAGGATGATTCTCAGGCAATAGGCCGGTTCTGTCAGGATCTCCATTCTCCCTCCGGCATTCATCACATGGTTCTGGACATTTCTCAGACCGCCTTTTGGAACGATTTCTCCGGAAGGTCCTTTCCCATTATCAGAAAACAGCAGTTCCAGTTCTCCGTTCTTCTCTTCTTCCCGGATATAGAGCTCCGATGCATCCCCGTGCCTGACCGCATTCGTCAGCGCCTCATGGGCTGCAAGGAACAGGATTTCCCGCCATAGACGGTATTCCGGCAGTGTTCCGGTGAACGTGACACAAACCCCGACTGCCCTCGCATCCCGGAGAAAATCCCCCCATTCATCCACGGCTGCACTGTCTCCATGTACAGAAAGGATGCTGTCCGCAGCCGCTTTCAGAAGCCGGAGTGTCTCTTCGGTATCCTCTCCCGAAGCCGTTCCCATCAGGATTCTCCGCACAGCCGTCAGGGCAGCTCCCATCTGGTCATGCAGACGTGTCTTCGCAGAAAGAATCTCTTTCTCCCTGGTTGCAATCTGCACATTGCTGCTGAGCTCCTGCAGATTCTCTTCGAGACGTTTTAGTTCCACCGTCTGCTGCTCCAGTTCTTTCCGGCGATTGTAGAGTTCGGTGATATCCGAAAAGACCGCCTCTGTATACATTCCCTGGGGAAGAATCACCTGGTATTCTTCATATTGAAAGATGCTGTTTCCAAGCCGTATTTTCTCTGGATTTCTTTCAGCAAGTGCACGCTTCAGTTCTTCAAAGCTCTGAAGATCTCTCCCTGTCAGTCCATAGAACAGCTGGTACATCCGCCGGTTGCAGAGACGGATCTCTCCCTCGCCCGTGAAAAAGCAGACCGCATCCGGCAGCTGATCGATCGCCTCCCGGATGGAACTCCTGGTCGGTGTTTCCGTCCTTCTGTGGATCAGCAGTACCAGCCCGCAGACTGCAAAGATATCTGCCACCAGGCTGAGGCACCAGATCAGTCCAGAAGGAATTGTAAGTCCGGGAACAAACACCCGTCCTTTCTGCATATATATTCCATGCCGGGACATCTCGCACAACGTCAGAAAAAGCATCGCAAACAGTCCATATGCGGGCACACGACGAAGAAGCCCTTTCTGGTTGCCGGCATCAGAAACCAGATAGAGAAGAAGCAGGATACCAGAAATCAGCACAAATCCGCTGAGAAACATCTGGTGAAGCAGGTCAAGATGATAATAATCCGTCATTGCCAACCTCCTTCCATTTCCCACATGTCATACGGAACGTCCAGATTCCTTCTTCTGATGTAAAGACATCCGCAGTCGCTGCCAATGCTTTCAGATCCGCCGTACTCTCTGCACTGATCTGGAACAGATATCCTTCCGTCGTCTCAGAAAGACGCGTCAGAACTGCCTCGAGTGACTCTCCTGCCGTCTCAACAACCGCTTCAAAAAAGTCATAGATACGGGCAGCATCCGTATAAAAAAGATCCCCTATCTCTGTAAATTCGACAGCGCAGGCAATGCCGGACAGTTCCAGATTCGCCGCGGACTCTTCAAAGCAAAGGGCAAGTTCCGTACACGCAATCCGCTGATCCCGTTCTCCGATCAGGCACAGGTTTCCTCTTCGTTTCACAAACGCAAGAAGAATCACCAGCTTTCTGAAGATCCTTCTCCGTTCCTCTCTGTCATCAGATGAGAACAGCTGATTCAGCAGAGAATCCACACGGATCATCTGTGTCTTTGTCGTCTCCTGAAGCTGATCGTACAGTCTGGATTTTTCGCGCAGTTCCTCCGCTTCCCGCCGTACCCGGTAATTTTCCTGCTGCAGTGACAGGCTCTCCGTCAGTACCTCCCGGTTCTCTTCGAGTCTCCTGACAGAATCCAGCAGCTCCGCCACATCATTCTGCCAGAGTACGTAGCCCCCGCGGATCCGGTTGCTCTCCAGCATCATTCCTTCATCGATCTGGGAAGATCCGTTGAGAATCGTCCCCCTGATCTGTTCCTCCGAAACATCTCTGCTGTTCGAGGACTGAAAGCAGACCTGCCCCTGCCGGTCCACAATCTGCATTCCCTTCATACCGACCGAAAACAGCTCTTCATATCCGACATTCGACGGAATCAGGCCGCTCCAGATGGATAATTCCAGAAATGTGACCATCATCAGGCTCATACAGACCGGCAGATCATAGAACAGGAGCCGCATCACCGGCAGTCCCAGACCATATGTGATCGAATAGAGAAGCATTGCTGCTCCGGGAAGCAGCGGCGCCATCATCGCGTGACGCCCACGCCTTTTTCTGCACTTCAGGAAAGCAATCCCGAATGCCGCAGCCATCATGATGACGGCCCATGCCAGACACAGAAAATATCCCGGCCGGTACCCATAGTGGTTTTCCAGATGAACGATATCCCCCTCGTACGAATAAAACACGCACTGGTGCAGGTCATTCGTCAGGACGAGGAGGATCAGCGCCCCTGTCACAGCATAAATCAGATACTGCCATGAAGGCAGTCGATAGCCTTCCGGCTGCCTCAGCGAATATGCTGTCAGGAAGATCAACGTCGGGATCATCAGCATCGGCAGATAATACAGATACCAGATGTATCTCGCGGCATTCGGTTCCCGCACAAACTGATATTTGTATGTCCGGATGCCGATCCAGAAGACAATCAGTACGGCGATGGCAATCACCAGGTTCCGCACTTCGTTCTGGATAATTCTTCTGTAGATTGCAACTCCCCATGCGCTGAAGATCCCGATATAAATCAGGGAGCGCAGCATGGCCATGGTAGAAATCTGGTCGTGATACCATACCATGTTGATCAGCCTGAAGGCGGCTGCTGCAACAATCAGCAGTGGTATTCCGATCATTCTACTTCTGGATGCGGCGCTCCCTTTTGTCATGTCTGTATCCTCTTATGGGAAGATCAGTTTTTCCGGATTCCCTGCAGGATGCGGTTCAGGCTCTTCACCGATTCCTCATCTGCACCACCCTGCTGGAGCAGGGAGATCAGGCTCATCTTTGCCATCATGGCCTGCAGCATCGGATTGTTCTGGGTTGCCTTCGCGACATCCCCCCTTGATGCAGCTGCCTTTTCCATCATTCCGTTCACGATGGCAGCCGTCTGCGGATTCTCCCTGAGATCCCCCAGCGTATCCTCGACGGAATAGCAGGTCGGATCATTCTCTGCAGCATCAAACCAGTTCGCGACACTGGCTTTCTTTCCAGCAAAGATGTAGTCCGGATTCGCCTCAGCGACATGGCGGATGACCATCTCATCTTTCGCCTCGCCTGCTGCCGCTTCGATCTTCACTTCTGCATCAGCCGGCACATCTGCAAGCGGAACACGGAAACGGAAGACAATCTCTCCCTCTTCCGTACCGAACTCTTTGCCATCGACAAAGAGGGTAACCTTCGGCTGGTTTGAATAGACGCGGATCTCTGTCTCATCCGCCTCGCGGTCCACATACCGCTTTCCGCCGAGATGGACAAAGGCATCCTTCTTGTTCCAGGCAGCCTTGTAGAGATAGAACGCATCTTTCTTCGTCTGTCTGTCAAATGTCACGAGGCCCTTCTGGTTCTCGCCGTGCTTGCCGCCCTCGTCTCTTCCGTCAGCAGCAAAGTCAAAGAGGTTCCAGACATGGGTTGCCCAGAGATACGGTCTCGCATTGATCATCTTCACCATATGCTCATGGTAGATTGCCTGATAATCTTCTGTATAGTCGCTTCTCTCCGGCTTCTCTGCATGGTATGCCGGATTGGCATCCGCGCCGTACTCCGACAGGCCGATGCAGCGATTCGGGAATTTTGCATGATAATCATCAAAGAACTTGTCATTCAGTTCCAGGCCCGGGATATACCAGCCAAAGTAGAGATTATAGCTGTTCAGATCCGGGATCTCCAGGATCGGGCTGTCGGTCTCAAGCATGAAGACATCCGCCATGACCGTCGGTCTGGTTGGATCCATCTCGTGACAGAGGTCGTTCAGCAGCCGGTGGTTCTCAAGCATATCCTCATCAACCGCAGATGCAGCCGTGATTTCATTGGAAAGGCCCCATACCGCGATGGATGGATGATTGTAGCACTGTGTGATCAGTTCCTTCATCATGGACAGCGTGTTCTCGCGGCCGTTCGGCATATGCATCGTAATATACGGAATCTCTGCCCAGACAATGATGCCGTTCTCATCGCAGAGATCATAGAAGCCCTGCGGATGCTGATAGTGGGCAAGACGCAGCGTATTGGCACCGAGATCCTTCACGATCTCCATATCCCGCTTCCAGTCCGCGATACCGGTCGCATTGCCGATCGCCTTCATATCCTGGTGCTTTGCCACACCACGGAGCGGATAGCTTCTGCCGTTTAAGAAGAAGCCCTTCTCCGGATCCACTTCCATCTTTCTGCAACCGAATCTGGTGCTGACGATATCCAGAATATGGCTCACATGTGCATACCCCTCATCCTCTTCCGGTGTGGAAGGAACGCCCGTTGCACGGTAGGATTCGCTTGTGATTCTGGCAACTGCCGTATAGAGGTACGGATCATCCACGCCGTCCCAGAGATGAACCGGATTGATCGTGAAGGTTGCCTTCGCATAGCCGTCCACCGACGGAACGACGATCTTCTGCAGCAGTGCGCCGGAAGTTGCAGGATCGGTTCCTGCCGGTGCTGCCGCACGAAGCTGGAATTCTACCGCATCTGCATTCTGCCAGCTCTCCATCGTAACGACTGCTTCTTTTCTTTCCAGATCGACGACCGGAGTCACCTTGATTGCCGGTGTCCCGTCCTTGATCAGTTCGAAATGCTTCTCGGATACCGTGATCAGCTTCACGTCGCGGTAGATACCGCCGTAAAAAGTGAAATCGGCTTTCTGAGGATAGATCCGGTCATTTTCAGTATTGTCCACTTTGATCTCGATGTCATTCACGCCGTAAAGGGCATCCGTCAGATCCACGCGGAAGCAGGAGTAGCCCCCCTCATGTGTGCAAAGCTTCTCTCCGTTCAGGAAAACTTCTGCCGTATTCGCAGCAGCACCGACCTCCAGCACGACTCTGTCACCGAAATGATGCTCCGGCATGAAGAAGCGCTTTTTATAGATACAGCAGCCGCGGTAGTAATCATTGCCGCCGTCCTGGCCGTCAACCGCGTTCCATGTATGCGGCAGCGTCACTTCCCGGAACTGAATTCCATCCTTGGAAAACAGCCACTCCTCGTTCCAGTTCTCTACTTTCCTCATGAAAAACCTCCCTGTTATCTGAAAAAATCATCCGGCATGATCTGGTCTGCTGCCTTCTGGAACAGCTGATCAATCTTTTCCCCGGATTCCTGCATATTTTCAAGCATCCCTGCTGCAGTTTCCGTAAAGTTGCCCAGGAGTTCTTCTCCCAGTCTTCTGAGTTTGTTCTGCTCGGCAATCCGCTTCGCAGCCTGTTCATAAAGGTAATCTGCCGGCAGCTTCTTCCGGATCAGCATCCCCTCTTTCTTCTGTTCGAGCACATAGCGATACCGGTCATACGCCATAGACACACAGTCGCGCCAGGACATATAGATCTCATCCATCGCATGCGCACCGACTTCATGCAGATGCGGGAGATCACCGGAGACCTTCTTCAGCAGTGCTGCCATGGAGCCGGCCGATTCCTCGATCAGGAAGCCGTTGTGGTCATCCACGATGCCTTCTGCTGCGCAGGAATCCTTGATCAGGACGCTGGCAAGTCCGCAGGCCGCTGCCTCACGCACCACCAGTCCGTTCGTATCGAAGGTCGAAGGGAACAGAAACAGGTCTGCTCTGGTATTCCAGGCTCTCAATACATCCCGGTCATAGATTGGTCCGGTAAAGATGCATCGTTCCCGGATCCCAAGTGCTTCTGCTTTTTCCTCCATCAGCTTCTGGTCCGGTCCTTTTCCGATAAAGACCATTCTGAAATCCTGTCCGGCCTCTTCAAGCATCCTCAGCGCATCCAGGATCAGGGGGAGCCCCTTATACGTCATCATCCTTCCGACGAACAGGAATACCGGCACCCCTTCCGGAAGATCAGCTCCTTTTGTCGCTTCCGCGACCGCCTCCGGCGCAACTCTCCCTTTCTCAAAGTCCACACCGTTCGGCATCACCGTATAGTCGCCCTTGAATCCCAGCATCTTCAGGTTCTCGCCGGCACCCTTACTGACAACCCAGATATCATCGCAGGCTTCAATACTCTCGATCATGACACGGATTCCTTCATCCGCGATCGGTTTCAGCTTCACGACCCGGTTGATATCCACGTCGAACTTTGTATGATACGTAAAGATCACCGGAGCGCCGGTCTGTTCCCGCAGGACTCTCGCCATCATCGTTGCCGTTGCCGGACAATGTGTGTGAATGATATCCGGCCAGAAGCGGGACAGTTCATCGAGGGCTTTCGGCTCAAAGGGATTGCCGGCCCGGTACCCACTTGCAATCGCACTGGTGTCAAAACTCTGGTATGGCACAACCGGATACGGATAGACGCTGTAATCAGCTCCCGGATACCGCGGTGTTCCGACCATCACCTCCGCCCCATGATCGTTCATCAGATGGTTCGCATAATTGGTGACGACATTCACCACACCATCGATCGCAGGGGCAAAGGAATCATTCAGCAAACATACTCTCATGACGCTCCTCGACTCTTTGCTTCCATACTTACTCATGTCATATTTCTTATCATAGCATACTTCCCACCAATCTTCTACAAAAAAATGCGCCGGCTTCAAAAGAAGTCCGGCGCAATTTCAATTCAGAATACAGACATGGATTATTCGCCTGATGCAAGATCGACGGTGGAAAGATCCCATTCCTCATGGATCTTCGGAACGTCGCTGATCAGTCTCTTCGTGTACGGTGCCTTCGGATTCAGAATAACTTCATCCGCCTTGCCGAATTCCACGAACTTACCATGTTCCATGATGTAGACGGTATCAGAGATGTAGTAAGCAAGTCCGATATCGTGTGTGATGAAGATGATGGTCATCCCAGTCTCATCACGAAGGTTCAGAAGCATGTCAAGGATCGTTGCACGGGAGCAGGCATCGACCATGGAGGTCGGCTCGTCGGCCAGCAGGATCTTCGGCTTCAGCAGGAAGATGCGGGCGATCATGAGACGCTGCATCTGACCACCGGAAAGCTCGAACGGATACTTGTTGGTCAGCTCGGCAAACTTCAGGTTGACGAAAGAACATGCCTCCGTCATCATCTCAACCTTCTTCTCATATGGAAGGTTCTTCCCGCCACGCATGTTGATGCAGTCAAGCAGGACGGCATCGATCTTGTGGAAGGTATTGTAGGAAGAGAACGGATCCTGGAAGATGGCCTGGATGCCCTTCCAGTACTCGTTTCTCTTTGCACGGGTGGAGATGTCACGCGGCTTGCCCTGGAAGAGGATCTCTCCCTCGGAGAGGTTCAGCAGTCCGAGAAGCATCTTGGAGAGCGTCGTCTTACCGGAACCGGACTCACCAACGATGGAAACAAACTCTCCCTCGTGGAAATCGAAATTGACATGGTCCACTGCCACATTGGCCTTCTCACCGGTACCAAAGACACGGGTGACATTCCGGCCGGAGAGGCAAAGCGGTCCTTTTGTATAGTCTTTACGTTCTTTCATATCACTCATGGCTATATACCTCCCTGATCTGTTCTTCAGACATCAAGCAGCGGTACATACGCGTCTCGTTCTCACCGAACATCTTCTCAGCAGGAGCTGTATAGAAGCACTCCGGCTTCGCATATTTGCAGCGTTCTGCGAAACGGCAGCCCTGAGGTGGTTTCTTCAGGTTTGGAGGTGTACCCGGAATAGCAGTCAGGTTTGCACCTCTGGTGCCTTCCTCAGGAACAAGGATGGATCCCATCAGACCATGGCTGTACGGATGAATCGGATCGAAGACCATCTCTTTCGCAGATCCGTACTCAACCAGCTGGCCGGCGTACATGACTGCGATATCATCTGTCACGTTGTACAGAAGCGGCAGCTCGTGGGTGATGAACATCATGGACTTGATATAGCCCTTCTCCATCAGCTCACGCATCATCTTGATAACCATCTTCTGCGAGGTAACATCAAGTGCGGAGGACGGCTCATCGGCAATCAGGACCTTCGGAGAAAGGATGGTCGAGACCGCGATAACGGTACGCTGTTTCATACCACCGGAAAGTTCTACAGCATGGCGGTCAAGGACTTCCTTGCCAAGACCAAGCTCTGCAAAACGGGCCTCTGCTCTCTCTCTGATCTCTGCTTTCGGCATCTTTGGCTCATGCGCATGAATCACGTCCTCGATGAAGCGGATAATCTTCATGGTCGGGTTCAGCGCATTCATAGCTGCCTGCGGGATGTATGCGATCTCAGAACCAAGAACGGTCGTACGGACCTTATCCGGATCCATACCGGAGATGTTCTGTCCATCAATGATGATATCGCCGCTCATGTAATGCAGTGGCGGGAAATAATATCCCATCATGGACAGAGCCAGTGTCGACTTACCACATCCGGACTCACCGGCAATACCGAGCGATTTCCCTTCCTCAATCTTCAGGCTGACGCCGTCGACCGAGTAAACATCCTCGCCGAATCTGGTAATATATTTTGTTTTGAGGTTTTTAACCTCAAGCATAACCTTTCCCATACTATCCTCCTTAATCTCTCAATGCCGGGTTGAACACCTGGTCCATACCGGTATTCATCAGGTTCAGCGAGAACGAGATGAGTGCGATGGTAAGGATAACAGGGAAATAAGCCCACCAGGAACCATTGGTATGAGCAGAATAAAGCATTGCCCAGTTCATCATCAGGCCCAGAGTCGGAGTCGTGGTTGTCTTCGGCCCAAGACCCAGCAGGGACAGCTGTGCCTCTGCGAGGATACCGGAAGAAACCTGAAGGATGAATGCCATGACAACGTAGGAAGCAATGTACGGCAGAATGTCTGTCAGGATGATTCTGACAAGGCTGTGGCCGGAGAGCTTCGACAGGTTCACGTGGTCACGGTTTCTCAGGGAGATAACCTGAGAACGCACGGAACGGCAGGTCCATGTCCAGGATGTCAGTCCGATGACGACAGCGACGACCATCGGTCCACGCTGATCCTGACCCAGGGAGTAGGAAATGAGGATCAGGAGAACGAAACTCGGAATGACGGTAAACATGGTCGTAATGAACATGATGATTTCATCGACGTTGCCGCCAAGGTAACCGGACAGAAGTCCGAGGGAAAGACCGACGATCGTTGCAACGATACCGGCCAGAAGACCGATCCGGAGAGATGTTCCTGCTGCGGAAACCAGTTCCTTCAGGACGTCACGGCCGAAGTTATCAGTACCAAGCGGAAGCGTCTTGACATTCGCAACATCCTTTGTGCGGACATAATCCGTCTTTACGATCTTGCTCATCTCTTCTTCTCCGCCCTGCTCCATAACCACAAGCGTATCAGCGGACTTCAGTGCTTCCAGTCTTGACTGCAGCAGACGATAGTTTCTCTGCTCAGCCTTCTTCATCTTGACTTCGCTCATCAGGCGGTCATAATTCTCTTCCCAGATGGCGAGAATCTCATCTGTATCCTCAAGGGTGACATCTGTCTCGATCCCGCCCTTTGCGAACAGGTTCATCATCGAGATCTTATCTTCCTGCGACAGTGCAGCGGCAAGACGCTTGTCATCAGCATCTGCAAGCTTCAGGGTCTCTTTTCTGCTGGTGCTGACCGCATCATAGAGAGAAACATAGGTACCAGGTTTTGCAAACGTACCAACGCCGATCATCTCAAGCGGATTGCCCGGGAAGAACAGCGGGTAGATAAAAATCGTGAGCAGGATGGCCACAAACAGGCAGAAGCCAACCATGAATTTCGGAGAACGTCTTAATTGTAATAATGTGTTTTTCATCTTCGACTCCTCCCTTATACATCAAACTGTGCAGCTTTGACAC
Source organism: uncultured Lachnospiraceae bacterium (assembly GCA_902783375.1). GTDB lineage: Bacteria > Bacillota > Clostridia > Lachnospirales > Lachnospiraceae > Catonella. The sequence continues at coordinate 106,763 of CACZQN010000006.1, forward strand.
GCGGATCAATGAATCCGTAAATCACGTCAAGCAACAGGGTGACAATCAGTACCATGATGGTAATGATCAGTGTACAGGCGGAGATCAGCGGATAGTCTGCAGCGGTAACGGCAGAATACATCGTGCTTCCAAGACCCGGGTAAGAGAAGATAATCTCAGCAACCAGAGCACCACCAACAGAAGTACCAAGAGACATTGCAAGACCGGTAACCTGCGGAAGCATTGCGTTCCGGAACACGTAACCGACGATCTTGCTGTCCTTGATGCCAAGGAATCTGGAATATTTCACATAGTCAGCATTCAGTTCGTAGATGGACATCGAGCGCATACCGATGGCCTGGCCGCCGATGGAGATCAGGACGATGGACCAGAACGGAAGCTGATAATGGGAAATAACAGAGCTGACGAACTTCCAGGAGAAGTTCGGAATCATATCAAAATTATAACCACCTGCAACAGGTGCAATTTTCAATTTTACAGCGAAAATATAGAGCAGGATGACAGCACTTCCGAATGCCGGAATGTTGCTGATAAACATCGAGACAGGCATAACAACCTTGTCCCAGCCTTTTTTGACATATGCCGCAATGGCACCAAGCAAATTACCAATAATCCAACCAACAAGAATTGCCGGGATCTGAAGTGCCAGAGTCCATCCGATGGAGGACTTGATGATATCACTGACTTTTCTCGGGTACTGGCTGAAAGAAGTTCCCAGGTCCCCTCTCAGGAGATTCCCGACGAAAATAAAGAACTGCTGAATCATCGGCTTGTTTGTACCGAATTCTTCCTGGAATCTGGTGTACATTTCCTGTACGGCTTTGGTATCGGTGGTCGAACCAGCCATCTTACCGGTAATCGCCGCAACAGGATCGGAAGGCATCAGACGCGGAAGAACGAAGTTCAGGATCACGGCAACAAGAAGCGTAATCAGGAACCAGATAATCTTCTTGCTGAAATATTTGCGATAGCCCTTCATGTAAAGTTCCCTCCTCCGATAAAAGAGCGGCCATGCCTCCTTACAGGAAGCATGGCCGCCCGCTTATTACGATATTACTCGGCCAGTTCCAGTTCGTACAGCGCACGAATTGCATAACCGGATACACAGTTGTACGGAGTAATTCCACGGCCATCATCAGCGGACGGGAAGTTGGTCCATACAGTCTCGTTCACAGCATCAAATGCTGCCGGACGATACATGAGCGAGAAGCTCGGAACATCTGTCAGATAGATCTCAGTCAGACGGGTGTAAGCAGCCTTGATTTCAGCTTCATCTGTCATGGTCGGGATCTCGTTCAGGAGCTGATCAGCTTCGTCGTTCACATACTGACCCCAGTTACCGGACCAGTTGTTCTGAACACCGACATAGGACTTGGACATGAAGCTCATGACACGTGCCCATGGGGAAGACGGAGCAGCTGCGTTCGGGGAGTACATGAAGATCTGATAATCGGTCTGATCCGGATTTGTGAATACGGTCTGATAGATGGACCACTCCGGATACAGGGTTGTGATTTCAACACCGATCTTCTCACCGGCTGCAGCAACGATTTCCATAGCTGCCTGCCAGTCAGACCAGCCGTTCGGGCAGCAAGCGTTCAGAGAGATCTTCTCACCATTCCACTCGCGGTATCCATCACCATCGGTATCAACGATGCCAGCCTCATCAAGGAGTGCCTTAGCGCCTTCGATATCGTTGCCTGCCCACTGCAGATCCTTAACAGCATCATGATCATAGAGTGCCTGCTCACCTTCGGTCGGGTTCATCAGAGAACGCGGAACTTCTTCGAAGGACGGGCTCTGGTTTGTCATAGCGTTTGCAATAATGGACGGATAATCAACTGCCATTGCGATTGCCTTACGAAGTGCCGGGTTCTCAGCAATGACCGGGATGTTCATGTTGTACCAGGCTGTCGGCATGGTCAGGCAGACACCGTAAGGCTCCTCATCATAGTATGTGGAGATCGGAAGTCCATCCTGCAGCCACAGGTTCTGGATGTTGCCGATGAACTGCTGATTAACGTCGATCTGGCCTGCCTTGAATGCAGTCTCAGTTGCAGCGTTGTCAGCATACATTGCATGTGCAAGATACTTCGGAACCGGAAGGCTGCCCCACATGGAAGCATCCTGGCCCCAGTAATTGTCGTCACGGACAAGGACGATCTTCTGGTCATCATCATACAGTCTGTGATACGGGCCGGACCAGACAACATCTTCTGCCTTATCGTTCAGGATTGCAACGGAGTCGCCGCCGTTACGATCTACGCAGGTGTTGATCCAGGCTTCCTGTGCTACATAAACAGCAGCAAGATAGTCAAGAACAAGCAGCGGGTTCTTCGGAGCACCGGACTCAGTCTTAGCAAGATGGAAAACTGCAGTCTTCTCATCAACAGCTTCGATGGAATCGATGTAAGAACCATAAGTTGTGCCGGTACCATTGGAGATCTCTACGGATACTTCAAAAGTACGAGCTACGTCAGCAGCAGTGACCGGTGTGCCATCGGACCACTTTGCAGCGTCCTTGATCTTCACGGTCAGCTCGGTCATGTCGTCATTCCACTGATAGTCGCCATCAGCAAGAAGCGGATAAAGCTTACCAGTCAGGAAGTCATACATGTAAAGAGTCTCGAACATAACTGTACGGGAACCAGCAGCGTTGCCGGCAATCGCAAAGTTATTCTGGTTAGCACCGATCGGGCTCCAGGAGTTTACAGTACCCCACTGCAGACCACCGAAATACACGGTCTCTTCACGTGGAAGTTCTGTAACATCACCAGCAGGCTCTGTTGTGTCAGCAGCAGGCTCTGTGGTCTCTGCAGCAGATGTTGTGTCCTCTGCAGCAGGTGTTGTGTCCTCTGTCTTAGCAGGGGGTTCTTCTTTTGCAGAGCTCGCAGCAGCCGGTGTGGAAGCCGGTGTGGAAGCCGGTGTGTTGTTGGTAGCAGGTGTGGAACCGCCGCCGCAGGCACCGAGCATCGCACATACCATCACTACGGACAGCAGCAATGCGAAGAACTTACGATTTTTTCTCATGATAAATCTCCTCCTTTAAGTAATATTGAGAAAAAAATCTCCAAAATCCAACAAATCAATTATAGCGAAGGCAAACATAATTGTCAATATGCCACACTCATCAAAATGAAAATAATATTTTTTTGTGCAACTTTCACATGGAGCCCCGCCATTTTACAGGAATCCCCATTGACGAAATCTCGCTGAAATACTATATTTATGACGGTTGGACTACCCGTGAATTTTCGTGCATTTTGTCCAATATGATTGTGCATAAGGAGGATAGACATGAAAAATGTATCGCTCTGCGGCTCCTGGATTCTCGACATTCCCGGAACCGCATACCAGCATGTGCCGGCCACCGTTCCGGGGTCGGTCTACACGGATCTTCTCACCAATCATCTGATTGAAGATCCGTTCTACGGTGCGAATGAGAATGAAGCGCTGAAGCTGATGGAGAATGATTTCTGCTACAGCAGAACATTTGAAATTCCGGAAGATCTGCTCTCCTGCGACCAGGTTCTGCTCCGCGTAGAAGGACTGGATACCATCGCCGATATCAGTGTCAACGGCAAGGCGGTTGCGCACACCGAAAACATGCACCGTATCTGGGAATTTGACGTCAGGGATATCCTGAAAGCCGGCGAGAACGAGATCTGCGTCCGCTTCTCCTCTCCGACCCGCTATATCCGTGAAGCATATGAAAAGAATCCTGCGGAAGGCTCCTCCGATGCCATGACCGGCTTCCCGCTGATCCGGAAAGCACACTGTATGTACGGCTGGGACTGGGGTCCGCATCTTCCGGATGCAGGCATCTGGAAAGAGATCAGCATCATCGGCGTGAACACCGCAAGAATCCGCGATGTCCGCATCCATCAGATTCATGAGAACGGCGCCGTCGCCTGCCAGATCTTCACCCACGTCACACCGGCCGATCCGCTTCCGCTCGCAGATCTTGCAAAGCTTGCCGCGAAGCCGGAATACCTGCAGGCTGAGGTCTGCATCACGGCACCGGACGGCAGCGTCGCCGGCAAAGCACTGGTCCCGCTCTCTTCTGCCTGCTTTGCTGAAAAAGGCATCCTCGGCGCAGAAGTCTGCATCGCCATCGAGAATCCACAGCTGTGGTGGCCGAACGGATTCGGCAGCCAGCCGCTCTACACCGTCTCCGTCAGCCTTGTCAGGGATGATGCTCCGGAGTCTACAGCAGTAGAGTGCCTTGATACGTGGTCTGCAAGGATCGGCCTCAGAACCCTGACCATGAACCGTGAGAAGGATGAATGGGGCGAGAAGTTCTGCCCGCAGGTCAACGGTGTCGACATCTTTGCGATGGGCGCCGACTACATCCCGGAGGACAATCTCCTCCCGCGCGTCACACCGGAGCGCACCAGACGCCTGCTTGAAGATGCGAAGGCTGCCAACATGAACAGCATCCGTGTCTGGGGCGGCGGCTACTACCCGAGTGATGCCTTTTACGACAGCTGTGATGAGCTGGGTCTCCTGGTCTGGGAGGACTTCATGTTCGCCTGTGCCGTCTACAACCTCACCGAGGAGTTTGAGCAGAACATCCGTCCGGAATTCGTCGACAACATCCGCAGACTCCGTCATCATCCGTCTCTCGCCTTGTGGTGCGGCAACAACGAGATGGAGATGTTCGTTGCCCAGCGCGAATGGGTCCTGAACGACCGCCAGGTCTCCGACTATGTAAAGATGTACGAATACATCATCCCGCAGGTCCTGAAAGAGGAGGATCCGGATACCTTCTACTGGCCGGCAAGCCCATCATCGGGCGGTGCATTTGACGATCCGAACGATGAGAACCGAGGCGACGTGCACTACTGGCAGGTATGGCATGGTCTGAAACCATTTACCGATTACCGCAAATACTACTTCCGCTATGCTTCCGAGTTCGGTTTCCAGTCCTTCCCGTGCATGGAGACGATCCGCTCCTTCGCTGCAGAAGAAGACCTGAACCCGTTCTCCTATGTCATGGAGAAGCACCAGCGGAATGCCTCGGCAAATGGCAAGATCACCGAGTATCTCTCCCAGCTCTACCTGAACCCGTCGAACTTCGACCTCTTCGTCTACGCCTCCCAGCTTCTGCAGGCGCAGGCCATCCAGTACGGCGTTGAGCACTGGAGAAGAAACCGCGGCCGCTGCATGGGCGCGATCGTCTGGCAGCTGAATGACTGCTGGCCGGTTACCAGCTGGGCATCCATCGATTATTTCGGCAGATGGAAGGCACTCCACTATGCCGAGAAGCGCTTCTTCGCACCGGTCATGATCTCCTGCGCAGAAGAAGGCATTCTCACGCAGAACACCAATGTGAACGCTGAGCCGTTTGATCTGAAGAAGACCGCACAGCTTGCCGTCACCAACGAGAGCATGGCGGACTTCACCGGAACCGCACACTGGGCACTGCGCCGGCCGGATGCCTCCATCATCAAAGAAGGCACCTTCCCGGTCTCCTGCGCGGCACTCAGCTCCGAATGGCTTCCGCTGCTGGATTTCCATGACGAAGATACCTATGGCGTCTACTTCAGTTACGAACTGTATGCAGATGGTGCCGATGCTACCGCAGAACCGGTGAGTTCCGGAACGGTCCTCTTCTGCCCGCCGAAGCATTTCCACTTTGTGGATCCGAAGCTGACCGTCAGAAGAGAAGGCGACGAGATCGTCGTCAGCGCATCTGCCTATGCCCGTTTCGTCGAGATCCAGGCCGGTGCCGATACCGTGCTGTCCGATAACTTCTTCGACATGAATGCCGGGGAGCGGCGTGTCCGGATCTGCCGCGGCGAAGTACCGGAGCAGCTGTCTGTCAGAAGTGTCTATGACATCCGCTGAGAAGAGAAGCCGATAATCATCAGGGGCTGTGAAAAACGAGAGTTCGTTTTTCACAGCCCCTTTTTCATTAACTCACTGCAATTGATCCATTCTGTCCCCGGTGTGTCCTCATCTCCCGCGACAAAATTCTGATCGGCTTATTGGCATACAGCAGTTCCTCCGGTTCTTCCGCTTGAGCGTCTGTTCGTTTAACACAAATTGATTCTCGGGCATAACTCCCACCTTTCACATTTACGCAGTGATCAGGCTCTCCAGTGTTTCAAAGAGGATCTCCGGCTGTACCGGTTTACTCAGATGCGCATTCAATCCCGCCTGCATGCTCCTCTGTACATCTTCATCAAAGGCGTTTGCCGTCAGCGCAATGATCGGAATGGTCTTCGCATCCTCACGCTCCAGTGCGCGGATCGCCCTGGTCGCCTCCAGGCCATCCATCTCCGGCATCCGCATATCCATCAGGATTGCATCATAGTAGCCCTCCGGGTGTCCGGCAAACATCTCCACGGCAATCTTCCCGTTGACCGCCAGTTCCGACTCCATCTGCCGCATCTCCAGGACCATCTGCATAATCTCCGCGTTGACCTCGACATCTTCCGCAATCAGAATCCGTCTTCCAGTGAGATCCGCCTTCTCTCCTGAATTCCCGCATGCTTCTTTCTTCTGGAGAGCTGTCTTGAACTCCTCGATCACCGATGCCGCAAACAGCGGTTTCGGGAGGAAGCTGTCGACGCCGGCGGCAAGCGCCTCCTCGAGTATATCCTCCCACCGGTAGGCTGTCAGGATGATGATGGCCGATGCATCCCCGATGATCTCCCGGATCTTCCGGGTCGTCTCGATGCCATCCATCTCCGGCATCTTCCAGTCGACCAGGATCAGATTATACGGCGTTCTTCTCGCATGATGGAGCCGCACCATCTCAATAGCCTCCGGGCCGGACGCTGCAATCTCTGCCGCGATGCCCGCCTTCTCCAGCACAATCTTTGCATGTTCACAGGCGATCGGATCGTCGTCGACCACCAGCACGGACATATCTTCCGGATGGATTTCTTTCTCACTCTCGCTGAAGTCTTCACGGTCGCAATCCATCAGCGTCACATGTACGACAAACGTAGAGCCCTCACCCTTCTTGCTTTCTACCTCGATCGTTCCATTCATCATCTCGACGATGCTCTTGGTGATCGCCAGTCCCAGGCCCGAACTTCCGTACTTGTTGGTGCTCGAAGAGTCTTCCTGGCTGAAGGTATCAAAGATATGCGGCAGGAACTCCTCGCTCATGCCGATACCGGTGTCCTTGATGGTAAAGCAGAGGGTCGACTGCTTTCCGAAATGCGCGGTCTGTTCTACCGCCAACGTAACGGTTCCGCCTTCCGGTGTAAACTTGACGGCATTTCCCAGGATGTTGATCAGCACCTGGCGGAGCTTCATGTTGTCGCCGATGTAGTGACTGTCCACATGGCCTTTGACCTGGCAGTGATACTGCAGCCCCTTATCCGCGCACTGGCCGCTGAACATCGTATTGATCGTCTCCAGAAGCTTCTGGAAGGAAAACTCTTCATTCCGCAGCGTCAGGCGTCCGGATTCGATCCGGGACATATCCAGGATGTCATTGATGAGATTCAGCAGGTGCTCGGCAGAATTATCAATCTTCTCCAGATACTCACGCACACGCGGCGTGGTCTCCGGGTCGTTCATCGCGATGTTGTCCAGTCCGATGATGGCATTCATCGGAGTCCGGATCTCGTGGCTCATGCTGGACAGGAAGGCCGTCTTCGCCTTATTGGCCTGTTCCGCAGTCTTAAGCGCATCACTCAGAACCATCTTCTGCCGCATGGTTTCTCTGGTTTCCGCATCTACATCTGTAAGGCAGGCGCCGACGCTATGCACGATGCCGTCATCCCGGTCTTCCGGATGTCTGACGCCGGCAAACCGGATCATCTCATAGGACTTCCGTCCATGGCGCTCGACCATATAGGTGTAGGAAATGACACGTCTCTCCTTCAGGCCTGCCCGGATAGCATCCGGCTGGATAAACTGCAGGAACTCATCCCGGTATCCTTCCGTGATATACCGGTTCGCATAATCGGTCACAGAGGCCAGATACGGGAATTCTTCTCCGGCCTTAAACCCGTCATCCACATCCGCATGCTGCTGGTAACAGGTCCCGTGATCCCGGTCCAGTTCGATATAATAAACACTCCAGTAGTCCGACGCAAGTGCCGTAATCAGATTGCCCTGCTTCTGTCTTTCCCGCTCATCCTGGAGCAACGTTTCCTGCAGTTCGAGTCTGTGTTCCAGCTCCTCCTGCTTGACACGGTTTGCCGCATCCGAGGTCTCTTTCTCGAGCTGCAGTCTTGCGTTCTGTCTCAGCTGTACAACGAAGAACCCGAAGAACAGCAGCATGGCAAGCACCGTCAGGATCGACTGGATGATACTTCTTGAAATGATCCCGGCCGAAATGGAACTGATCTGCTCGCTGATCACGCTCTCCCGGATCAGATACGTCAGCAGCCAGTCGGTGTTCTCCACCGGAATGTAGCAGAGTGTCTCACGGATCCCCTGATAGACAAAAGAGACTTCCCCTCTGTTTCCCTCCTGAAAATCCGATACAACCTGATCATATGTATATCCGCTCTCGTACACGGCATTCTCAAGCGCTCCAAGCAGGTTATCTTCAACGGCAAGTCCTCCGAGAACCGTGTTGCTGAGTGCGATACCGTCCTTCGTATAGATGTTGCAGAATGTCGCACCGCCCTCCTGTGCCTGCATGGAAACACCGGAGAGCATCTCATCCATGGCGATCTCCATGAAGCAGACTCTGAGCGTCGTCTCTGCAAATGCGATCCCGGTCGGTACTGCGATGATCACTCTCTTGTCCGTGCTTTCCAGATTCTTGATGGAAATCTCTGCTTCTTCCATCGTCCGGTAGTCAAACGGATACTGATCGAGATCGGTCTGGATCCCGGTCGATGTGTGGATCAGTCCATCCTCGTCCACAAAGGCGAACCGCTCCAACAGAAACAGCCGCTTCATCCTGGCCTGATATGCCTGCAGATGCGCCTCATCCTGCAGGTCTTCCGGCGTCAACAATTCCAGTGCCGCCTCAATATCACCGATCCTGCCCTGCAGATTGTTGGCGACGACCTGCTCTCTTCTGCCGGCCAGCTCATCCAGGTATAAAAGCGAAACAGAACGAACAGCCTGCTCGGTATCCCTTCTGGCTGCCATTCCCATGAATATTGTACCAAGAACCAGAATGAGCATGACAATAACACCGCCGATAATACCGATGGTTACTGTATTCTTACGTCTGGACTCCATGATCAACGCCTCCGATAGTAATGTTGCTTTATCTCTGGTCGCGATCGACCTGTTTCAAAAATAGCACAGCCAGTGCAATATAGAGCAGAATAAAGAAAAGAAGTACCAGCCAGATCATCAGCACATTTCCCGCACTGGCACTGACCCCTTCCGCCTCATACCAGTTTGCCTGCTGCCGTACCACAAAATCCGTGCAGGCGATGGATAGTACTGCGTTCATGCCCCAGTGGCTGACGGTGATGTAGGAAATCAGGTTCGTCAGACCGGTCAGTTCAAAGACCGACCCGGACATGACAAGCTGGACGATCAGGACAAACGGCATCACCGTCATCGCCATATTTTCATCCTTCACGACACAGGACACCAGCAGGGCCAGCATGTCCGCAGCGAACATTACCAGGAAGAACGACAGGAACAGATCCACAAAGAGCGGAAAGACAAGACCCGAATCCGGGAGATGGGCATGATTCTTGATCAGCATGATCAGGAGTACAATCAGGGTCTCCCCCAGGCACAGGACTGCCTCATATCCTACATGTGCAAGAATATAGGAGGAAATGTGCAGTCCGCTGCGGTGCTCTCTTTTGATGATCGCCCGCTCCTTGCAGATGGACCGGATCGAATTGAAAAGGCCGATCCAGATGCATGCTGAGACGATGGCAAAGACACCGCTCTTGGTCGGTCCGTAGCTCTCGAACATCTCATCCCCGGTCACCATGCTGATGATGGCCATGATAATCACCGTGGAGATGAAGCAGCTCCATTGCTTCTCATTGACAAACAGGCGCAGACACTTACCGAAGTATACCTTGATCTGACCAGTTCTGGATATCCTCTGTTCGTCCATATCCTCCCCCTGATGTAGAAATGTCATCGATGCAAAGCCGCATATTTTTCGATATAGTCATCAGCCTTTCCGTCTCCGCCTTCATCCACCCGGTTGATTCTCCTCACGACTTCCTCCAGGTTCTTTGCACCGAAGAATGCGAGGGCTTCCGTCGGCGATCCGAAAAAGACCAGATGCCCGGTGTCATCTCTGCTGCTCTTGGCAAGGACAATCACCGCATCAAACAGTTCAAAGGCTCTGTCCGGCGCGTGGGAAATCACCATGACAATCTTCCCGTCATCCGCGATTGTCCGGAGGTTCTCCATCAGCGACCGGGCCATCACCCCGTCGAGACCCGAATCCGGTTCATCCAGGAAAAACAGGGCCGGGTTCCCAATATACTCCACCGCGATGCTGAGGCGCTTCCGCTGCCCGCCGGAAAGCTTCCCTACCAGCGAATCCCGCACCCGGTCAAGCCCCAGCAGCAGGACGGTCTTTTCAATCCGCGCACGCACTTCCTCCGGCGCCATTCCCTTCGGCAGATGCATCGCTGCTGCATTTTCAAGCGTCGCCATCACCGTGTCGTTCATCCGCAGGAGATCCTGCTGCGGCACGTAGGCGATCTCATATTTCATCTTCTCGTATTCGCTGTAAATATCGGTCCCGCGGTAGAGAATCTGCCCATCTGCCTGCTCATACCCCATGACTGCGTTCATGAACGTCGTCTTGCCTGCACCGGAACCGCCAAGGACCAGCACCATGCTCCCGACAGGGATATCCATGTGAATATCTTTCAGCAGTGTTTTCTTCTTTCCCCGATTGATGACGCTCCGCTCTTCGATCCAGATCGAGAGGACATCCTTCGGATCATCTGCCGGCAGCATCTCCTGCTCACCGGTCTCAAACAGAAGGACCACATCCATCGTTCCTTCCGGATCCTCACTGCCATGCACCCGCAGGACATCTCCATCGGACAGGACGCACCGCTCACCCTCTGCGAGCATTCTGCCGTTGTACCAGGTTCCATTGGTACTTCCGGCATCGAGGTAGGACACCGTGCCTCTCTCCTGATCGACCGTAAAATCCCCATGATATCTTGAGACGACACCGGATGCGACTTCAATGCCGCCGGAGAAATTCTTCGATCTCCGGCCGAACCGGACCGTCTCCGTCAGCAGATATTCTTTCGTTTCAGCCCCTTCGACAATACGCAGTTTCGGTGCCTGATGCTCAACATGGATCTTCTCTTCCATCATTCTTCTTTCACCGGTTCCCGGATATCCAGCGTCAGTGCAGTTCTTGCTTTTTCTCTTGCGTCTTCGATCTCTGCATTCGCTTCTTCCGTGCTCATGAATGTCAGTGTATTGGTTCTGTTGATCGCTTCTTTCTTCAGCGGATCATACATGTTCTTCAGATTCATCTGCTGGTCAAGCGGCACATCCGTAATCCGGACTGCATAGAAACCGGACTTCGCTGCCCCCGCATAATCCGCATCGGCATTCCAGGCAAGATACAGTTTCGAGGAAGAGCTGAGTTCCGTCATGGCCTCCAGCGCAGTAAGGTCCTGAATCTCATTTCCATAGAGAGAAAGATACAGATAATCTTTCGTCCCGTTGATCCCGCCGATGTCCGTGATGGAATTGTTCTGAAGGATCAGTCCCATCTTGCCGGAACCCGTCTGGCGCAGCGGCGAAATATCCACGATCTCATTCTCACCGAGATCAAGATAATACAGTTTCTCCATGCCGGCAATACCGGAGATATCCCGCAGATCATTGTCCTGGGCTGTCAGAGAATACAGTTCTTTGCACTTCGTCAGGGCATTCAGATCCGTCAGGTGGTTATGTTCCAGGGCAGCCACATACAGTGCGGTGCACTCAGACAGCGCAGAGATATCGGTGAGCTCGTTGGAATCGAGCATCACATATGCCAGTTTGCCGGCGCTCTTCTGAAGAACCGAGATATCCGTGAGCTGGTTGTTCGAGAGATAAACCCGCTCCAGCTGCGTGCAGTTCGTCAGGCCGCTGATATCTGTGAGCTGGTTGTTGCCCGCCTGAATCCGCACCAGTTCGATCATCTTCTCACAGGCATTCAGATTCGTCAGCTGGTTGTCATTCAGATAAAGATTCTTCATCTTCACCAGTTCCGAAAGCGGGGAGATGTCGGAAATCTGATTCCCGACGATGCTCAGCTCCGTGATGGCCGTACAGCCGGACAGCGAGTGAAGATCCGTCAGCTGATTGCTCGACAGATCCACCGTGCGGATTGCTGTATTTCCCTCGAGTGCCGAAATGTCCGTAATCTGGTTTCCTCTCACGTTCACACTCATGAGGTCTGCCTTCGCTTCCATGCCATGAAGATCCTTCAGGTTGTTTCCGGACGCATTCAGGTCCCGGATCTTGACATCACCAAGCAATGGTTCGAGCGTCTCGATCTCATTGCCGCGGATGTCGACATCGCTCAGCTCCGCGAGGTCCGCCAGAAAAAGGATGTTCTTCAGCCCGCAGTATTTCGCAGTGAATGACCTCAGGGCAGCGCAGCTTCCGATATTCGAAAGATCCCACGCGGCAAGTGCTGTATTCTCAAACGTCACATATTGCAGCGATGAAAGGACCGGAAATGGTTCTGCCGTATCCTCGATCGCACAGCTGTACAATGTCAGCGATCCGAGATTCGGAAAATTCTTCAGGAATCCCATATCGGTTGTAAAGTCTGCTTCATAGATCAGCAGCGACTGGATCTGTGGATAAGACCCGTTAAAAAGTCTCTTTCCATCCATCGACGTCAGTTCTTCACTGCTTGCATTCGCTGTTACAGACAGTCTCTCCAGGGTCTCCAGTTTTGCGAGCGGGGAGAAGTCCGTAAAGCCCGTACAGCCGGTGAAGTCAAGCTGCTTGATCCGTTTCATCGATCCGATTCGTTCCATCATGGAATCGTCGATGACGCACCCCGTAAAGGTCATGACTGTCACCGTATCATCTGCATCGATTGCTTCGAGCCGCTTTACCGTCACTTCTTCCCGGGAGAAGGAATAATCTGCCTTTCCTCCTGTAATACCGCCCCGCATAAAGACCACAACAAGGATGATGGCCAGAACCGCAACCGCCGCAATGGCGACAATCTTCACCGGGAACTTCTTCTTCTCATCCTGCCGGTGCATGTGCTCCGGCTTCTTTACTTCCGGTTTCCGGACTTCCGGCTTTTTCTCTTCCGGCTGTCTGACCTCCGGTTTTCTCACTTCCGGCTTCTCCCGGACGGCCGCAGGTCCTTTGACGGTGACCTCTTCATCATCTTCATATTCGCCGTCGATCTCGTCCGCTACGGAAGACCGCAGGGACGCTGCAAATGCCCGCTTCAGGTCCGACATGCTCTGGTAGCGATCCTTGATCCGGACCGCCATACCCCGCATCAGCGCAGTCTCCGCTGCCGGTGAGATGTCCGCTCCGAGCATCGACGGTGACTCCAGGGTATCCTCAAAATGCCGGTTCATGGCATTCTCCGGCGTTTTCCCCGTGATCAGCTTGTACATCGTCGCGGAAAATGCATAGACATCCGTCCATGGTCCCTGTTCCCCATGGCTGCGGTACTGTTCCTCCGGCGCAAAGCCCGGTTTCAGGATAACGGAGAGGCTCTTCTCTCCCTCCATGCTCATCGCACGCGCCGTGCCGAAATCCAGCAGCTTCACCCGTCCGTCGGTCAGGACCATGAGGTTTGACGGACTGATATCCCGGTGGATGATTCCCTGCTCATGCACCTTTTCCAGCGCATCCATGACCGGCGCAAGCATGGTATAGACTCGCTCAAACGACATCGGTCCGACACGCTTCGCATATCTGGTCAGGCTTTCACCGTCCAGATATTCCATGATAATATAGGCGGTATCATTCGCCTCGAAATAATCTCGGACGCTGACAATGTTCGGCTCCCCGACAAAGTTCGCCAGAACCTGTGCTTCCTCGATGAATCTTCCGCGCCACTTCTCGAACTGCTTCAGTTCCTGTGCGTCCCCGGTCACGGTCAGGCTCATGGAGGCGTCGTGATACCGGGTCACCAGGCCGGAAGGATAGTATTCTTTAATGGCAACCCGCATCTTCAGCCGTCTGTCAAATCCAATGTAGGTGATTCCGAATCCACCCTGTCCGATGACCGATCCGACAATATATCTGTTCTCAAGCACAGTCCCGCACTGCAGCTGGTGCGGTGCGTTCTCTCTATGCACATCTGCTCCGCACCAGGGGCAGAGATCGGCACCCGCCTCAATCTCCTGCATGCAATTCGGACAATACTGCTTTCCCAGCACTTCCATACCCCAATCCCTCAATATCAGAATAGAATACAACCATCATACTATCACATGATTATCATGATTATGATACCATTCTTCGGCCATCCTGTAAACGTGTGTCAAACATTTTCTTCCAGATACAGGCGACTTTCCTGGTGTTCCGGTGCCTACAGGAACCTCCCGGTTACACTTTCCGGACACCTCTGCACATCCTCCGGCGTCCCGCAGACGACCACCCTGCCGCCGTCCTCTCCGCCGCCAGGCCCCATGTCAATGATATAATCCGCATTCCGGATCACATCGAGGTCATGTTCAATCACCACGACGGTCGCTCCATGGTCGATCAGCGTCTGGAAGACACCAAGCAGCGTCCGGACATCCAGCGGATGCAGGCCGATCGTCGGCTCATCAAAGACAAAGACCGAATCGCTCTGCAGTTTTCCCATCTCGCTCGCCAGCTTCAGCCGCTGTGCCTCCCCGCCGGACAGGCTCGGCGTCTCCTCGCCAAGGGTCAGATAGCCGAGGCCGAGACTCTCGAGGGTCTGCAGTTTCGGAAGCACATTCTTCATATCTTTGCAGAACCGGATCGCCGTGTTCACATCCATATCCATCAGTTCCGGGAGGGACTTCTCCTCCCCTGCCTTGTTCCGGTGCAGAACCCGGAAGGCCGGCTTTGCATAGCGGGATCCTCTGCACTCCGGACAGGTGATATCCACGTCCGGCAGGAACTGCACATCGAGGCTGATGCTGCCTGTTCCGTCACACACCGGGCAGCGGAGATCGCCGGTGTTATAGGAAAAATCCCCCGCCTTATATCCCTGCTTTTTCGCATCTTCGGTTCTGGCATAGATCTTCCGGAGTTCGTCATGGACATTCGCATAGGTGGCCACCGTGGAGCGCACATTGATCCCGATCGGCGTGGCGTCAATCAGCTTGATGTGTGCGATCCCCGGCGCCTCGATCCTCCGGATGTGCGCCGGCATCTCTCCGCCTGCCGTAACGCCTGCCAGTCCCGGCACCAGGCTTTCCAGCACCATCGTGGTCTTCCCGGATCCAGAGACGCCGGTCACCACAGTCAGTCTTCCCTTCGGAATCCGGACCGTGAGCGGCTTCACGGTGTGGATGCTGTCGGTTTCAAGCGTGATTACTCCCTTCTCAAAGAGCGCATCCGGTTCGACCTCCGCCCGGACTCTTCCCTCTTCTTTTCCGGAGAGAAATGGCCCGATCTTTGATGCCGGATTCTCTGCGATCTCTGCAAGCGTTCCTTCTGCAATCACGGTTCCGCCATCTGCCCCGGCTTCCGGTCCCATCTCGATCAGCCAGTCAGACTCCCGCAGAATCTGGGTGTCATGATCCACCAACAGCACCGAATTCCCATCCGCAACCAGATCATGCATCACCGCATTCAGTCCCTTGATGTTCGCCGGGTGGAGGCCGATGGACGGCTCATCCAGCACATAGAGCACACCGGTCGTCCGGTTTCTCACGGCTCTCGCCAGCTGCATCCGCTGCCGCTCTCCCGTCGAGAGCGTATCGGAGGCACGGTCCAGCGAAAGATAAGAAAGGCCCAGTTCCATCAGCCGCCTTGCCGGCGTCTGAAAGGACGCGCAGATGCTCTCCGCCATCGGCCGCATTTCCTCCGGGAGCGATGCCGGAACGCCCTTCACCCATTCTATCAGATCCTTCAGCGTCATCGTGCAGGCCTGATCCAGGGAAATACCTCGCAGTTTCGGTGCTCTCGCGGCTTCCGAGAGCCTGGTCCCATGGCATTCCGGGCAGGTTTCTTCTTTCAGGAATTTCTCCACCCGCTTCATGCCCTTCTCATCCTTCACCTTGTTCAGGGCATTTAACACCGTGGCCGTCGCACTGTAGTAGGTGAAATCCATCTCGCCGCCGGCGATATTCCCGTCCTGCTTCTTCGGTCTGTAGAAGATATGCTTCTTGACCATCGGTCCGTCATAGACGATCTGCTTCTCTTCCTCCGTGAGTTCCCGGAACGGCACATCCGTCCGCACACCCATGGCGCGGCAGACATCGGTCATCAGCGACCACATCAGGGAATTCCACGGTGCAACTGCCCCTTCATCGATGGTGAGGCTCTCATCCGGCACCAGCGTCTTCCGGTCGACGGTGCGCACCGTGCCGGTACCGCCGCAGCACTTGCAGGCACCCTGGCTGTTGAATGCCAGTTCCTCCGCGCCGGGCGGATAGACATGTGCACCACACTCCGGACAGATGATCTCCTGTTCGGCCGCCACGGCCAGCGTCGGCTTCAGGTAATGCCCGTTCGGGCAGCGATGATTCGCAAGCCTCGAATACATCAGGCGGAGGCTGTTCAGCAGTTCCGTGCCGGTTCCGAAGGTTGACCGGATCCCGCCGCTGCCGGGTCTCTGGTGCAGCGCCAGCGCCGCCGGCACATAGAGCACCTCGTCGACATCCGCCTTTGCCGCCTGCGTCATCCGCCGTCTGGTATACGTCGAGAGTGATTCGAGATATCGTCTTGATCCCTCCGCATACAGCACGCCAAGCGCCAGGGAAGACTTCCCGGAACCGGACACGCCGGCAATTCCGACAATCTCATTGAGTGGCACATCCACATTGACATTTTTCAGATTATGAACTCTCGCCCCGTGGATCTCGATCTTCTGCGGAGCCTGCTTTTCCTGACTCATTGTCTATCATCCTTTTTTATGAACTAATCAAGCACCTTCATCGGGTTCCACCGGAGATAATCCCCCGACACAAGGCTATATGTTCTCCCGCGGTACTCCCCCATGATGCTGTCATGGAAGCGGGTCTCCCCGTGGCAGTGCGCATAGATCACCTGCTCTGCGCCGTATTCCTCGGCCATATCGGTGAATCCGCTCCGCTTCTCCAGAATATTGGTTGGCGGATAATGCAGGAACATGATGAACTTTGTATAGCCATCCTGCCTCGCCGCCTCAAAGGAGATGCGCAGCCGCTCCAGTTCCCGCTCGACCAGTTTCTTTGCGTGCTCTTCCGCCTCCTCGTCCCAGCCGATCACCCGGCCGCGCCGGTCCAGATAGAACGGTCCTTCAAATGTAAATCCCTTCGTCCCGACCAGTGCGTAGTCCCGGTAGCTCTCATAGCTGTCCTGCAGGAAGGTCAGGTCCGGCTGAAAGCGTTCATTCAGCTGTTTGGTCTTCTTCACTTCCCAGAACATGTCGTGATTGCCCCGGGTCAGGATCTTCCGCCCCGGCAGTCTTTTGATATATTCCAGATCTTCAGCAATGTTATACAGATTCTTCCCCCAGGTATGGTCCCCGACCAGAACCAGCGTGTCCTCCGGTGTCAGAAGCCTGTCACAGTTCTTCCGGAACTTCTCCTCGTGATTCTTCCAGAGACGGTCATTCTGCTGGTTCTTTGCCTTCAGTTCGGACTGAAAATGCAGATGCAGATCCCCGATCGCATATAAACTCATGGCACAAATCCTTTCATGAAAATAGCAGGCTATCATCCAGCCTGCTATCGTATCAGTATATCTGTCTGTTATAGCAAAGTCAATGTTTCAGAGAATCTCCCAGATCACGGTCACCGTATCCTCCACCCGGATATCGTCCGGATCAATATCGAAGCTCAGGCGATCTTCTTCCATGGCCATTCCGGCTGCCATCGTCGGCATCGCCATCTTGTTCATCGGTCTGGAGACGAATTCGATCGTCCCGAAGGAATAGTCGATATTCAGAATCTCTCCCAGTTTCACCCCTGCTGCGTCTGCAAGCACCGCAGCCTTTCTCCGTGAATCCTTTACTGCCTCCGACAGCAGCTCGGCCTTTGCCGCTTCCGCATCCCGCAGGAAATATTCCAGCTGGAATTCCGGCTCTGCCGGGAGTCTCTGGATCATATGGAGCACACGGCCAAGCCTGTCCGGATCCCTCGCAAACTCGACCTTCAGCACATGGACGGCACGGTAACCAAGCAGACGCTGCTTCCACACGTGGTCCGTCTCATCCTGGTAGCTTTCATACTCTGTATCCACGCGGAAAGAGAGGGTCTTCAGGTCCGACTTCTGAAACTCGAGATCCGAAAAAGCCTGCTTCACTTCTTCCGCATGCCGCAGGGATCGTTCTAACGCTTTGGCATACTCCTTGTCTGTATCATGCAGATCAATCCGGATCCGGACCATATCCGGCGTCCGCTGAAGCACTCCTTTACCCGTAACACGAATTGTGCGGTCCATCTCTCTTCCTCCATTCCCGTCCGTCTGCCGCAGCACCCGGGCTGCTCTTTATACGTAATGAATCCTGGCTTTCTCAAATCGATCTAGCTGATGCACCTATTATAGCACAGATCGGGGATGGAATCTATCCGAAATTCCAGCTTAGTCTTCCATGAATTCCAGATAATCCGCCTCACAGGAGAAAAGTCTGTACGCCCCGTTCACATAACCCATGTATCCACTCTCTGTCGAATATCCCTTCATTCTGCACCTGCCTTTCTGCAACACTGTGAAGTGTTCTTACAGGTACAGTATAGTTCCTGACCTGTCCCATATTCAGGACAGCAAAAAGCAGAAGACCTGTTTTTACGGTTCTTCTGCTTTTTTATTGTTTTTTCTATATCCCTGGTCCTTAAAAGCCCCGGATGATTCTCTTCATCCGAGGTCTTCTCTAGATCACAGTGAAGGTCAGCAGTTTCCTGATCTTCTGCTCGATCTCTCTGATCTTCTCCTTCCGGAATGCGCGCTCTTTCTGCAGGAAACAGAGAATGTCTGTATACTCACTGAGCGCCTCCCGGCTTCTGCCAAGCTGCGTCAGGATATCTGCCCGCTGTTCGCGCAGATCCAGCACATAGACATGCCCTTCTTCCCGCCATTTCCTGGCATAATCGAGCATCGCATCTGCCTTCTGCCCGGCTGCTTCAAAGTCTCCGCAGGCTGTCAGCAGTTCGAGTTCCAGGCGGTCAAATTCGGTCCGGGCAAAGGTCTCCGTTCCGATCCGGTAGGAATCCGCATCCTCCCGCAGAACGTCCCATGCTTTCCGGTAAACTTCTGCTGCCGCATCTGTCTTTCCGGTCCGGATCAGGATCTTCACCTGATCGATCAGAAAATACGACTGCCTGAGGCAGGGATGATAGGGGAGCTGCGGCAGATGATCATGCCCGGCGGTGACCGCAATCACACCCTGATTGGCCGTGAGCGCCTCTTCGATCAGCTGCATCGCCGACTGCTCGCCGTAGTACCGGCTGACATTTTCCTGCAGTTTCCGCATCGCGGCGGTCGCCTCTTCGTAATACTCTGCCAGTGTCATCCAGGTGATCATGGCATCAAACTGCCGGCAGAGCCAGCCGGGCATTGCCCTAAAGTGGTTCATCAACGAAAAGATCACATCTTCCCATTTCCTGTTTTCAGATACCGGCTGAATCCAGATCGAGCTCTCTGCTGTTCTCTGATTCATCATGCTTCCCATCGGAAAACTGCTGCAGGTAGAGGATCGTCTTCAGCGTATGTCCCTGCACCGATGCGCGGTAGGTTTCCGTCTGCCGGTAGCCGGGACTGCCCGGTACGATTGCCTCGTTGTACACACTGTAGACAGCTTTCCATTCCTCTGCTCCCATTGCTTCAATGCAGACTGTCCTGCACTCTGGCCACTGATCCGGTGAAAGTCTCGACGTGATCAGGATATCGCATGGAAGGGACAGCAGTCTGATTGCATCCTGCCCCTTTCGGATATTCCAGTCATCCAGCATCAGGAGCGTCTTCTCTTTTTCCATGATGTCTGCGAGAACATTCAGCTTTTCCTAAAAATACGCATGCCGGTTCTTATATTTGTTTTTGTTAAAGGCCATATTGGAAATCCGCACCGCTGCATCACTGGTGAACTGGCGCACCAGGTCATTGCCCCCGGCCAGGAACAGAATATGCTGGTAGTCACCGGCATGCAGGCGCGCATAAGCCCTTGCGATGGCGGTCTTTCCGATGCCGCCGATCCCGCAGAGGGCAACAGGGTGTTAGGGACCGGCGAATTCAACCACTCAGGGGATGCGGACGAAATCCTGGACCAAAATGAGGTCAATAACAGGAGGAGGTCACGCACATGTATTCCTACGAAGAACGGCTTAA
>CACZQN010000007.1 GCA_902783375.1 uncultured Lachnospiraceae bacterium
ATACGGAAATAACGGAGGAAGTAAAGGTCCCCTGGAGCAAAAAGCTGAGGTGGCTTACATATATGCTTTGGGGTGGAGCTGTGCTTCTTGCATTTGAACATATCTGGCATGGAGAAGTGGTTCCGTGGTTCCCATTCCTGACAGCGATGTCAGACCCTGCCGATGCGGCAGAAATGTTCCATGAGATGGCGACAGTCGGTGTGACGATGGCTGTTCTGATTACTTTAGTCTGGATCGGGATGTGTCTTGCAGCAGATGCAATCATGAGACGTCCGGCTAAGGCAGCGGTGCAGAAGACAACGATGTGAGGAGGCAGGCAGGATGACGTTATTGATTACTGTTTTTGCTGCAGTGATTGCTACTGTAGTATGGTATAATCGCAAGGATGACAACATGAAGCTGGGAATTCTCCTCTTCATGTATTGGGGCGCATCCATTATGTGGTTTGTTGATGCCATCTTTGAGTACGCCGAATTGAGGGCGGAGTACTTTACACCATCTGCCGGGGACATGCTGAATGATACATTTCTCGGTCTCTCAGTGGTTGCTTTAGGTCTTGTGATATGGGTGGTAAGACTTTTGATTACTGATCCGAAAGGATCTGTGCGTGCCGCTGTCAGCAGAAAAAAGATATAAGACCGGGGTCAGCATCATCCGGAAAGGATGTACGCAGAGAACTGGCTTAAAGCGTAAAGGGTTATGAAAAAAGGAACTTGACAGATCAGAAAAACTGTAATAGAATGCGTACCTATAAAGACAAAGGCGTCTTGGAAGAAATTCCGGGGCGCCTTTCTTTTTTTTCAGATCAATGCAGGAGGTGTGCCATGTGCTCTATATTTGGCTTCTGCGGCAGCAGAGGAGAATATGATGAAATACAAAAGGCGCTCCTGGCAACGAAATCCAGGGGGCCGGATGACAGCAGAATCATCAATACGGGAAACGGGTGGATCGGATTTAACCGCCTGTCCATCATGGGCCTGACGGAAAATGGCATGCAGCCGTTTGTATATGGGAATTGCACAACATCCACCCTGCCTGATCTGAAAAATGGCCCGGAGGGATACGAAGTACCTGACGAAAGTCAACTGATCCTTGCCTGCAACGGAGAGATTTATGGATTTCGTCCGCTGAAAGAAGATCTGATTCAAAAAGGCTATTCCTTTATCAGTGATTCGGACTGCGAGATCCTGCCTGCGCTTTACAGGGAGTACGGAACGGATCTGTTCC
This sequence comes from uncultured Lachnospiraceae bacterium, assembly GCA_902783375.1. Classification (GTDB taxonomy): domain Bacteria; phylum Bacillota; class Clostridia; order Lachnospirales; family Lachnospiraceae; genus Catonella. The sequence goes on from CACZQN010000007.1 coordinate 1,228, forward strand.
GCATGCTGGATGCAGAGTTTGCCCTGGTCATGTACGACAGGAAAGAGGATGCATATATCGCCGCCAGAGATCCGATCGGAATCCGGCCACTGTATTACGGAATCCGGGACGACGGAACTTATGTCTTTGCTTCGGAGCCCAAAAATCTGACAGGACTGGTCGAAAAGATCATGCCATTCCCTCCGGGACATTACTTTAAAAGCGGGGTATTCACCGAATACCGGGATATGTCAAGGGTGACCTCCTTCCACGATGAAGATCTGCCGGAGCTGTCCGGAAACATCCATGATCTGCTGTGGCAGGGAGTAAAGAAGAGGCTGGATTCCGATACTCCCGTAGGCTTTCTTCTCTCAGGCGGACTCGATTCCTCTCTGGTGTGCGGTATTGCGGCAGCCATGTCGGAAAAACCGCTTGAGACATGGGCCATCGGTATGGACGTGGACGCGATTGACCTCAAATATGCGAGGCAGGTGGCAGACTTTATCAAATCCAACCATCATGAGGTGATCATCACGAGGGACGATGTGATCGAGGCACTGGAACCGGTCATCAAGGCACTCGGAACGTACGACATTACGACCATCCGGGCATCGATCGGTATGTATCTGGTGTGCAAAGCGATTCATGAACAGTCGGATCTTCGAGTGATTCTGACAGGGGAAATCTCCGACGAGATATTCGGATACAAGTACACGGATTTCGCCCCGTCTGCAGAGGAGTTCCAGAAGGAAGCAGAAAAGCGGATCCACGAGATTCATATGTACGACGTGCTTCGGGCGGACCGGTGCATCAGTGTACATTCACTGGAGGCGAGGGTGCCTTTCGGAGATCTGGCTTTTGTGGATTACTGCATGTCCATTGATCCGGAGAAAAAGCTGAACCGGTATGGAATGGGGAAGTATCTGCTGCGGCACGCTTTTGAAAAGGATCATCTGATTCCCGACAGCATTCTGTGGAGAGAAAAAGCGGCTTTCTCGGACGCTGTGGGACATTCCCTGAAAGACGACATCGAGGAATACGCTGAGCAGATTTATACGGACGAAGCGTTTGAAGAGGGAAGACAAAAGTATGATCACGCCCGGCCGTTTACGAAGGAATCCCTGCTCTACCGGGACATCTTTGAGAAGCATTATCCCGGCCAGTCTGAGATGGTGGTGGATTTCTGGATGCCGAACCGGAACTGGGAAGGCTGTGACGTGTCGGACCCGTCCGCCAGGGTGCTTTCCAACTATGGGGAGAGTGGTACGTAAATTGGAAAGCAGCTTCGCTGCTGCACAATCCGTGTGTGATTCCTCTGGCGGAACTTACGTTTTACAGTGGTGCGTTGCCGGCTGATACGAGCCGGAAGCGAATACATTATGAGACAATGGCGTCTCTGAGCAAAAAGGCTCAGTGGCGCCTTTTGTATAATAAGGAGGGTTGTTATGGAAAAGACAAGTGTACCGGAGATTTTTGGTTCGATGGTTTTTGATGACAGGGAGATGAGAGCCAGACTGTCAGCGAAAGTGTATAATTCCCTTCGCAAAACGATTGATGAAAATGCGGATCTTGACGAGGAGATCGCCGAGGCGGTGGCGGCAGAAATGCGCGACTGGGCTGTGGAACGGGGAGCAACACATTTTACCCACTGGTTCCAGCCGCTAACGGGAACCACGGCGGAAAAACACGACAGTTTTATCAGTCCTTCTCCGGACGGCGGCGTGATCATGGAGTTCAGCGGAAAGGAGCTGATCAAGGGCGAGCCGGATGCTTCTTCTTTTCCTTCCGGGGGGCTGCGGGCTACATTTGAGGCCAGAGGGTACACGGCCTGGGATCCCACATCTTACGCCTTCATCAAAGATCACACCCTGTGCATTCCAACTGCCTTCTGCTCCTATTCCGGGGATGCACTGGATAAGAAGACGCCGCTGCTCAGATCCATGCAGGCGCTGAATAAGCAGGCAAAGCGGATCCTGAAGCTGTTTGGCACAGACGTGAAAAACGTGCGGACAAGTGTCGGCCCCGAGCAGGAATATTTCCTGATTGACAAGGAGATGTTTGAAAAGAGGCCGGATCTCGTCTACACAGGAAGGACTCTGTTCGGCGCAATGCCGCCCAAAGGACAGGAGATGGATGATCACTACTTCGGCGTGATCAAGCCCAGAGTCATCGCCTTCATGGATGACTTGAATATGGAACTGTGGAAGCTCGGGATCCTGGCGAAGACCGAGCATAACGAAGTAGCACCGGCTCAGCATGAGCTTGCTCCGATTTATTCCACGACCAATGTGGCGACGGACAATAACCAGCTGACCATGGAGATCATGCAGAAGGTCGCCAGAAAGCATGGAATGGTCTGCCTGCTTCACGAAAAGCCTTTTGACGGCGTGAACGGCTCCGGAAAGCACAATAACTGGTCCATGGCGACAGACACGGGGATCAACCTTCTGTCGCCCGGAGATACACCTTACGAGAACGCCCAGTTTCTGCTCTTCCTGTGCGCCGTGATCCAGGCAGTGGATGATTATCAGGATCTGCTCCGCCTTTCTGTGGCGACGGCGGGCAATGATCACCGCCTGGGTGCCAACGAAGCGCCGCCCGCCATCATCTCAGTCTTCCTGGGCGATGAACTGAGCGGCATTCTGGAAGCCATTAAGAACGACACGCCCTATCAGGGAACCGAGAAGGTGAAAATGAAGCTCGGCGTCCATACACTTCCGAGATTTTTCAGGGACACCACCGACAGAAACAGGACATCTCCGTTTGCCTTTACCGGCAACAAATTCGAGTTCCGCTCCCTCGGCTCTTCCAACAGTATTGCCTGCTGCAACATCATGCTGAACGCCGCGGTGGCGGAAAGCCTGAAGCAGTATGCAGACATCCTGGAAGGCGCATCGGACTTTGAGTCGGCCCTGCACGACCTGATCCGGGAGACGATTGAAAAGCATCAGCGGATTCTCTTCAACGGAAACGGTTACGGAGACGAGTGGGTGGAGGAAGCCACAAAAGTGCGCGGCCTGTCCAATCTGAAGACCACACCTGATGCCATGCCGCATCTGCTTGATAAAAAGAACATGGATATGCTGATGTCGCATAAGGTATTCACCGAGACGGAGCTGCATTCCAGATGCGAGATTATGCTTGAGAACTACTGCAAGACCGTCAACATCGAAGGCCACACCATGGTCGACATGGTAAGGAAGAACTATCTGCCCGCAATCGAGGAATACCTGTACAGCCTTGCCAGAACCACCTCCATGATGAAATCCGTCAGTGACCGCGTAAAGTGCAATTATGAAGTGTCCACGATGGAGAGACTTTCAGAACTGACCGATTACATACTGGAAAGAGTGAAGGATCTGGAAAAGGCCCTGGAAGACCTGAAGGATCTGGAAGACATTCAGAAAACCTCCGAAGCGATCCGCGATGATGTGATTCCGAAGATGGATCACCTGAGAAAGCATGTTGACGAAGCTGAAATGCTGATGCCGGAGAAGTGCTGGCCGTTCCCGAGCTACGGGAAGCTGCTGTTTTCCGTTTATTGAATCACCGGAATCCGCTCTGGCGGCGAATATGTTCCTGCAGAGACGGAGATGTGGTTCCTGCCCGTTTGACGCAGAAAGAAATCAATCACAAAGTCATCCCACAATGGCGTGGTTCGCTGGCGTGGGGTGGCTTTTTATATGGATTTTCAGATACCGGTTCATGAAAACAGAAGGTGAGGAAATGTTATGACACAGGAAATAATGAAAGCATTGGACGGAGAAATATTTGCAGTATGGTTCCTGATCGGCGCGGCGTTCGTGTTCTGGATGCAGGCAGGATTTGCCATGTGCGAGGCGGGCTTTACAAGGGCGAAAAACGCGGGCAACATCATCATGAAGAACCTGATGGATTTCTGCATCGGAACCGTCATGTGGTTTATCTGCGGCGCGTCTCTTATGCTCGGTCCGAACATCATGAAAGGCTTTGCGGGGGGCTTCAGCTTTGATGTCTTTGCCAACTACGGGAGCTTCAATTACTCTGCCTTTGTGTTCAACCTGGTGTTCTGCGCGACGACTGCGACGATCGTATCAGGCTCCATGGCAGAGCGGACGAGATTTTCCAGCTACTGCATCTATTCCGCGGTCATCTCTGCCGTGATTTACCCGATCGAGGCGCACTGGACCTGGGGCGGCGGATTTCTGACGCAGTGGGGCTTCCATGATTACGCAGGCTCCAACTGCATCCACATGGTCGGCGGCATCTGCGCTTTCATCGGCGCCTGGATGCTCGGGCCGAGGATCGGCAAGTTCGAGAAGGATAAGAGCGGAAAGATCAATAAAGTCAACGCATTTCCCGGCCATAACCTGGTGATCGCCGCGCTCGGCGTGTTCATTCTCTGGCTTGGCTGGTACGGCTTTAACGGGGCAGCGGCGACAGATGTACCCACCATGGGATCCGTCTTTCTGACGACCACTGTGGCACCTTCCGTCGCAACGGTAGTCTGCATGATTTTCACCTGGATCAGATACGGCAAGCCGGATGTTTCCCTGTGTCTGAATGCCTCCCTTGCCGGCCTTGTTGCCATCACAGCCCCATGCGATGTGGCAGACTGCGCCGGTTCGGCCGTCATCGGTGCCGTATCCGGTTTGCTGGTGGTATTCGGGGTGTGGTTCAACGACCATGTCACCCATGTGGACGACCCTGTCGGCGCGGTAGCTGTTCATATGCTTAACGGAATCTGGGGGACGATCGCGGTCGGCCTGTTCGCGACTGCAAGCGCGCCGGGTTTCGCGGTGGCAGGAATTCAGGAAGGCCTGTTCTACGGCGGCGGATTTTCACAACTGGGTAAGCAGTTCGGAGGGATGTTCATCACTGCGGCCTGGACAGTCGTGACGATTTATATCGCGTTTACGATCATCCGGAAGACTGTGGGGCTGCGGGTGACAGAGGAAGAAGAACTGATGGGCCTTGATTCTACAGAGCACGGTCTTCCTTCCGCATACGCAGGCTTTTCCATCATGGATATTTCCAACACGATGATGATGAGCGTCAACGAGAACACGAACCTTGGGACCGACAGCTATGAGGAAGCTTCCGAGGCGAAACGGAATGCCGCCGTCCAGGTGATCCGCAAGGACGGGGCGGGCTTCCCGGCAGTAGATACGGGGATCTCAAAAGTGGTCATCATCGCGAAACTTTCCAGGTATGACGCCCTTAAGCGCGCCATGAACGATCTGGGTGTCACCGGCATGACCGTGACGCAGGTGATGGGCTGCGGCATCGAGAAGGGCGCCGGCGAGCGGTACCGCGGCGTTGAGATTGACGCGACACTGCTGCCCAAGGTCAAGCTGGAGGTTGTTGTCAGCGCCATTCCGGTGGACGATGTGATCGCTGCCGCGAAAAAGACGCTGTATACAGGCCATATCGGAGACGGGAAGATCTTTGTCTATCCGGTGAACAGGGTCGTGAAGATCCGCACCGGCGAAGAAGATTTCGCCGCTCTGCAGGATGTGGAGTGAAGTGTGAAGAAAGGAGGCCGCCATGGCAGCATTTGAAAGGGTTCTGTCCGGGATTCCTGAGATGGATAAGGCTCTTGACAATATCCGGCTTGGAGACAACGTCGTATGGCGTGTCTCCAGCCTGGATGAATTTCATCTGTTCGTGGATCCGTACCTGGAGCAGGCGATAAAGGATCACCGCAATATTATCTATGTCCGGTTCGCGTCCCACCCGCCCTTAACGGAGGGACGCCCGGAGATCAAAACGGTTCATATTGAGCTGTCCCACAGGTTCGAGACTTTTTCGGTGGCCATCCACAACCTGATCGCCGAGGAAGGCTAACGACGCGTTCTATGTATTCGACTGCCTTTCCGAACTGCCCACAGCGTGGGCTACGGATCTTATGATGGGCAACTTCTTCCGCGTGACCTGTCCCTTCCTGTTTCAGCTGGACACTGTCGCTTTTTTCCCGCTGATCAGGGGCAGGCACTCTCTGGCATCTACCGCGAGAATTCAGGACACGACCCAGCTCTTTCTGGACGTCTATTCGGAGGGAAAGGCGGTATATGTGCGTCCGGAGAAGGTCTGGAACCGGGATTCCGAGACCATGTTCCTGCCGCATCTGTACAATCCGGAGACGGGATCCTTCAGGCCGCTGCTCGACGGGATCCGCGCGAGCAGGTTTTATCAGGTGATGAACCGGCAGCAGCGCCCGGGAAGCGAGCAGAGCACGGACGCCTGGGACCGGTTCTTCAACCTGACGAGGCAGATGCACGAAGCGGGGATGGATGTCGCTGATGCCTGCGACCGCATGTGCGAAATCATGATGACCCGTGACGAGAAGATGCGCGTGATGGTCAAGGACCATTTTAAACCGGAGGATTATTTCTATGTGCGTGATCACATGATCGGAACCGGCATGATCGGCGGGAAAGCCTGCGGGATGCTGCTCGCCCGCAAAATAATCGAGAACACGCGTCCGGATCTGTTTGATGTGATGGAACCGCACGATTCCTGGTTTATCGGTTCAGATGTCTATTATTCCTACATCGTCGAAAATGGATTCTGGGACATGCGGGTGCGGCAGCGGATGGAAGAAGAGTATTTTTCGCTGGCGGAACCCTTCTCGCAGAAACTCCTTTCCGGCAGCTTCTCCGGCAATATGGAAAAGCGGTTCAGTTTTCTTCTGGAATACTACGGGCAGGACCCGATCATCGTCCGGTCCAGCAGCATCCTTGAGGACGGGTTCGGAAATGCTTTCGCAGGGAAATACGAGTCCGTGTTCTGCGCGAACACGGGAACGCTCGAAGAACGGCTGCTTGAATTTGAAAATGCCATCCGCCGGGTATACGCAAGCTCGATGAGTCTTTCTGCCCTGGACTACCGGAAGCGCCGGAATCTCGCCGATCGCGACGAGCAGATGGCGCTGCTGGTGCAGCGTGTATCCGGTTCTCACTATGAGCAGTATTATATGCCCTGTGCGGCAGGAGTCGGATATTCTTACAGTCCCTACCGTTTTCTGCGGGATCTGGAGCCGGAAGCCGGGATGCTGCGCCTGGTGATGGGACTGGGAACCTGCGCCGTTGACCGGACGGAAGGATCCTATCCGCGACTGGTGAACCTCGATAAGCCGCAGGCCACGACAGCAACGACGATAGCCGAAAAACATGAGTTTTCTCAGAAGAAGCTGGAAGTCGTCAACAAAGAGAAAAAGGCACTGGAACAGATCTCTCCGGAGCAGATCGAGGACAAGCTGCCCCGCTTTCTGGGTGACGTGCTGCTGGAGCACGACTATGAGGTGGAACAGCGGCTCCGGGAACTGGGGAGGAACCGCTCTGTGCGGTTTATCTCATGCAAAGGACTTGTGAGCAATACACAGATGATGCGTCAGCTTCAGGAGATGATGCAGGTGATCCAGGCAGAATATCAGCAGCCGGTCGATATTGAATTCACTTTAAACCTGGATGGAACAGGCGAATATATGATCAATCTGCTGCAGTGCCGGCCGCTGCAGGTCTTCCGGGATACAGGGGAAGTATTCATCCCGGATGCGCTGCCTCCGGAGCGGATCCTGATGTCCCTGGAAGGTGCTTCCATGGGCCTTTCACGGGAAGTACCGCTGGATCTGATCGTCTATGTGGATCCGGTTGCTTACTACAATCTGCCTTATCGGGAAAAGGACAGTGTGGCGAAAGCGGTCAGAAGCGTAAACTGGAAATACCGCGGATCCGGAAAGCACATGATGCTGATCGTTCCCGGAAGAATCGGGACCTCATCGCCGGAGCTCGGCGTTCCTACCACATTTGCCGATATCAGCGAATTCGAGGTCATCTGCGAGGTGGCCGAATCCGGGGCAGGATATAACCCGGAGTTATCTTACGGCAGTCACATTTTCCAGGATCTGGTAGAAGCACAGATCCTCTATACGGCTGTATTTGAGGGTAAGCAGACAAAGGCTTATCATCCGGAAAACCTTACACAGCTCCCAAATCTGCTGGCGGGATTGTTCCCGGAACATGAAAAGCTGGATGCGGTGATCCGGATTGTGGATGTCAGCGCAAGGAATTGCATCGTTTATCATGATCTGAGGCATGAAAAACTCATCGTGACAGTGTAAAGAGTCAGAAATCCCCTCTTGATTGCTGCTGCTTTTTGCTGTATATTACTTTAAAGTGCTAAAGACAGTCAGGTTCAGCGGCATATTATATGTTTTCGGAAGCAAAGGCGCTTCGGGTTTTGTCCCCCGGAGTGCCTCTTATTATTTTACAGGAAATTCTGACAAAATCCTGTGAGATAAAAAGAGGTGCTCCGTGCAGGGCGCGCACGGGAACGGAAGATAATAAGGAGTGGAAATGAACTGGAACAGAAAACTGATCCTGGAGGACGGAAGTGTATTTCAAGGAACCGGCTTCGGGGGAATAAAGGATGCAGTCTGTGAAGTTGTATTCAACACATCTATGGCAGGATATCAGGAGATACTTTCTGATCCTTCCTATACGGATCAGGGGGTGGTGATGTCCTATCCTCTGATCGGCAATTACGGGATCACAAATGAGGATTTTGAAAGCAGGGTGATCGCGCCTTCCGCACTGATCGTCCGGGATCTCAACGAAGCACCTTCCAATTTCAGGTCTGCGCTGTCTCTTTCCCAGTTACTGGAGGAACAGGATATTCCAGGTATATACGGAGTCGATACCAGAAAGCTGGTGAGGCACATAAGGGATCATGGTTCCGGACAGGCTCTTGTGACAAATGCCGCGACGCCGGTGCAGAAAGGCCTGGAGATCATACGGAACACTCCTGTAAGGCATGATGCGGTACAAAGGCGAAGTTGTGTGAGGAAATGGTACAGCAGGACGTCCAACCCCAGATTCCAGACAGTGGTCATTGACTGTGGTATGAAGTCGAATATTGTCAGGATGCTGAATGCAAATCACTGTAATGTTACCGTTGTGCCGTACGATACAGGCGCAGAGGAGATTCTCTCTCTTTCTCCGGACGGCGTGCTCATTTCAAATGGACCGGGGAACCCGGAGGATGTGCCTGAGGTAATCCGGACGCTCCGGCAGCTGCGCGGAAAAATACCAATGTTCGGGATCTGTCTGGGTCATCAGCTGATTGCCCTGGCATTTGGCGCGAAGACGTATAAGCTGAAATTCGGTCACAGAGGGGGCAACCATCCTGTGAAAGATATAAGGACGGGGAAGATCGAGATTACCAGCCAGAATCACAGCTATGCGGTCGGGGAAAGCAGTCTTTCGGGAACCGGTCTTGCGGTTTCGCACATCAATCTTCTGGACTGGACAGTGGAAGGACTTTACAGTGACAGGGATCGTGTGTTTTCCGTACAGTACCATCCTGAAAGCTCACCGGGACCTCAGGACAGTTCCTACCTGTTCGGACGATTTGCGGAATTGATGAATTCATAACCGTTATTTTCAGCTGATATACCTGATCATAAGGAGAAAAAATGCCTAAGAGGACGGATATTCATAAAGTACTTATGATCGGATCGGGACCGATCGTGATCGGACAGGCCGCCGAGTTTGATTATGCCGGTACTCAGGCCTGCCTGGCTCTGAAAGAGGAAGGATACGAAGTGATCCTGGCTAATTCCAATCCCGCTACGATCATGACAGATCATGCGATTGCGGATAAGGTCTATATGGAGCCGCTGACTCTTGAATTCATGGCCAGGATCTGCCGCTATGAAAGACCTGATGCGCTGATTCCGGGTCTTGGCGGACAGACGGGACTGAACCTGTCCCTGCAGCTTTATGATAAGGGGATACTGGATGAGTGCGAGATCGAACTGCTGGGAACCGATGCGGAAAGCATCCGGCAGGCGGAGGACAGGGAGCGCTTCAGGCAGCTTTGCGAACATCTCGGGGAACCGGTGGTTCCCTCCGTGATCTGTGAGAGCATAGAAGAAGGGCTGAAAGCTGCGGAAACAATTGGCTACCCTGTTATTCTGAGGCCGGCTTTCACGTTGGGCGGAACCGGCGGAGGGTTTGCCGAAAACGAAACGGAAATGCGTGTAAAAATCGCGCATGCGCTCTCTGTCTCCCCGGTATCGCAGGTGCTGGTCGAAAAAAGCATCAAAGGATACAAGGAAATTGAGTATGAGGTGATCCGGGACGCTAATGACACGGCCATCACGGTGTGTAATATGGAGAACCTGGATCCGGTGGGGATCCATACCGGTGATTCAATCGTAGTTGCTCCGAGTCAGACTCTGACGAATAAAGAGTATCATATGCTCCGAGACAGTGCGCTGAGGATCATCCGGGCGCTTAAGGTGAAGGGTGGATGCAATGTCCAGTTCGCGCTGGATCCGGAATCTTTCGATTATTATGTGATCGAAGTCAATCCAAGGGTCTCCAGGTCCTCCGCGCTGGCTTCCAAAGCGAGCGGGTATCCGATCGCCCGGGTATCCGCCAAGATAGCGGTCGGCATGACGCTTGATGAGATCCGTCTGGCCAACACGCCTGCCTGCTTTGAACCTGCGATGGATTATGTGGTGACCAAGATGCCGCGGTTCCCGTTTGATAAATTCACTCTTGCTTCGAACAGGCTTTCAACCCAGATGAAAGCGACCGGAGAGACCATGAGCATTGGACGGACGATGGAAGAGAGCCTGCTCAAGGCAATCCGGTCTCTGGAGGACGGGAAAAATCACATCCATCTGGCAAAATTTGATGTAAAAAACCTGTCGGATAAAGAGGAGCCGGAGAATCGGCAGGAAGCAGTCAGCAAGCTGCTCTCTTATATCGAGGAAGGGACGGACGACAGAATCTATGCGATCTCGGAGCTGCTCTGGCTCGACGCCGATCTGCAGGTCATCTACAACCGGACAAAAATCGACATGTTCTTTCTGGACAAGATCAAGAAGATCGTCGACTTTGAAAAGCGGCTGGAGCAGGCAGGGAAGACAGGGAACGCTTCCCGGGAGACAGAGAACCGTCCCCTGTCTCCCGCTGACCCGGTCGGAAGGGATCTCCTTTTTGAGGCCAAGCGCATGGGCTTTTCGGATTCTTACATAGCGGAGCTGACGAATCTCGCGGAGGAAGATGTGCGGCTGCTTCGGAAACGGTATGATATACGTCCTGTTTACAAGATGATCGATACCTGTGCCAGCGAATTTGACAGCTATGTTCCGTATTTCTATTCGACCTATGAGAAGGAAAATGAGTCGGTCGTTACAAAGAACAAAAAGATCATCGTGCTGGGGTCAGGACCGATCCGGATCGGGCAGGGGGTGGAGTTCGACTATTCGACGGTCCATGCAGTGAAGACGATCCATGAGATGGGGTATGAGGCCATCGTTATCAACAACAATCCGGAAACGGTCTCCACAGATTATACGACCGCCGACAAGCTTTATTTTGAACCTCTGACCGTGGAAGATATCATGAACATCGTTGACCTGGAAAAACCGGAGGGCGTGATTACGTCTCTGGGCGGACAGACTGCCGTGAATCTGGCGGAGCCTCTGTCAGCCAGAGGCGTGAGGATCATCGGAACAGATTCAAAGGCTGTTTTTGCTGCGGAAGACCGGGACGCTTTTGAAGAGGTGATCAATAGACTGGGCATACCTCATCCGGAGGGGATCGCTGTTCACAATATTTCAGATGGGATCAGGGCAGCTTCCGGCCTTGGATATCCCGTGCTGGTCCGTCCTAGTTTTGTACTGGGCGGCAGAGCCATGGAGATCGTCGCAAATGAAAAGATGCTTGTAAAATATCTTCAGAATGCGGTGGAGGTAGACCGTGAACGCCCCGTACTGATCGATAAGTATATAGTGGGAAAAGAGGTGGAGGTGGATGCTGTCTGCGACGGGAAGAATGTGTTTCTACCCGGGATTATGGAACTGGTGGAGCGCACCGGCGTTCACTCCGGGGACAGCATCAGCGTGTATCCGCCGTTTTCCCTCTCGGAGAAGGCCAGGGAGACCATCGCAGACTATACGGTAAGGCTCGGACAGGGGATCGGTATCGTCGGTCTGTACAATATTCAGTTCATCGTGGACAGTCATGAGCAGGTCTATGTTATTGAGGTTAATCCCAGAGCCTCCAGAAGTGTCCCGTTTCTCTCAAAATCAACAGGCATTCCGCTTGTGGATATTGCTGTGAAAGCTATGCTCGGGACAGATCTTGCAAAGCAGGGATTCGTCGGAAAGACTGTAACTCCGGGCGCCTTCTGGTATGTGAAGGCGCCGGCCTTCTCTTTTGAAAAGCTGAACGGGATGGATGCCTGTCTGTCACCGGAGATGAAATCCACCGGAGAGGCGATCGGCTACGACAGGAGTCTGAAGCGGGCATTTTATAAAGCACTTCAGGCATCCGGCGTAAAAATGAAGGAGTACGGTACCGTGATGGTGACCCTGGCGGATGAGGATAAGGAGGAGGCCCTGCCGCTCGTGAGGAGATTTTACAGGTTGGGATTTAACATTGAGGCAACATCCGGTTCGGGCAGTTTCCTGAAAGAACGAGGTATCCGGACCAGAATTCGCGGAAAGATCAGTGAAGGAAGCGAGGATATTCTGCAATCGATCCGTGCCGGATATGTAAGTTATATCATCAACACCAGGGCTGTCCTTTCGGGTATTCATTATCAGGATGGGATCGCGATCCGTCAGTGTGCCATCGAAAACGGGATCACCATGTTTACATCGCTGGACACGGTCAGAATTCTGCTGGATGTGCTGGAGGATATCGTACCGGAGATAGCGGACATTTGATGGGAGAATTGTTATGGATAAGATACTTGTGCTGGATTTTGGCGGACAGTATAATCAGCTGATCGCACGCAGAGTCAGAGAACATCATGTGTATGCAGGGATCAGGCCGTACAATCGGATCACACCTGAGGAAATAAGGGATGAAGGATACAGAGGGATTATTTTTACAGGAGGACCGAACAGTGTTTACGATCCTGCATCTCCACATTTTGATCCGGTTGTTCTGAATCTGGGGATACCGGTTCTTGGAATCTGCTACGGAAATCAGCTCATGGCATATATGGCCGGCGGAGAGGTGTCACCGGCGGTAAGCGCCAGTGAATACGGCAGGACTGAGCTTACCGTTATGGAACATGTGCTCTTTCAGGGAATCCCGAAAGAGAGCGTATGCTGGATGAGCCATACGGACTACGTAAGCAAAGTGCCGTCCGGGTTCCGGACGATCGCCGTGACGCCCCACTGTCCGTGCGCAGCCATGGGAGATGATGCCCGGAAGCTGTACGGCGTGCAGTTTCATCCGGAGGTGACGCACACAGAATATGGAAACCGAATCATCGGTAACTTTCTCTTTTCTGTCTGCGGCTGCACCGGAGACTGGAGGGTGGATAATTATACGGATCGTATGATCACCCGGTACGCAGAGCAGCTTCGCGGAAAAAAAGTGCTGCTTGCGCTCTCCGGCGGGGTGGATTCTGCAGTGGCGGCACTGCTTCTGCACCGGGCGATCGGGCAGGATCTGGTGTGTGTCTTCGTCGATCAAGGTCTTCTGCGGAAAAATGAAGGAGATTATGTGGAACAGACGTTTCAAAGAGAACTGGGCGTCAACATGATCCGGGTGAATGCGGAAGAA
>CACZQN010000008.1 GCA_902783375.1 uncultured Lachnospiraceae bacterium
GAGTTGATCAGACCGATGTTCGGACCTTCAGGCGTCTCGATCGGGCACATTCTTCCGTAGTGGGAATAGTGCACGTCACGGACTTCGAATCCTGCACGGTCACGGGACAGACCGCCGGGGCCGAGGGCTGAAAGTCTTCTCTTGTGGGTCAGCTCACCGAGCGGGTTGTGCTGATCCATGAACTGCGACAGCTGGGAACTTCCGAAGAACTCCTTGACGGCAGCCGTCACAGGCTTGATGTTGATCAGGGACTGTGCAGACACACCCGCAAGATCCTGGGTTGTCATACGCTCTCTGACCACACGCTCCATTCTGGACAGACCGATCCGGTACTGGTTCTGCAGCAGTTCGCCGACGGCACGGATCCGACGGTTGCCCAGATGGTCGATATCGTCATCATTGCCGATGCCGTACTCGACATGCATGTTGTAGTTGATGGAAGCAAAGATATCTTCACGGGTGATGTGCTTCGGAATCAGTTCATGAATCCGCGCACGGATCTCTTCCTTCAGCTGTTCGCTGCCGGTGTCCCCCGGGAACTCATCCATGATCGCTTTCAGGACCGGATAATAAACTTCCTCGGTCACCCGGACTTCTTCTTTGTTGATGTCCGGATAATAGTAGTTGAAATCAACCATCAGGTTGGAGAGAACCTTGACGTTCCGCTCTTCCGTCTGGATCATCACCGAACGGACTGCTGCATCCTGGATATGATCGGCAATCTCATCGGTGACAACGGTCCCGGCTTCTGCAATGATCTCGCCGGTCTCGGTATCCACAACATCCTCTGCCAGGGTCCAGCCGGAAATCCGGTTGTGCAGCTTGAGTTTCTTATTATATTTATAACGGCCTACCTTCGCCAGGTCGTACCGCTTCGGATCGAAGAACATGCCCTCTAACAGAGACTTAGCGCTCTCCACTGCGAGCGGCTCACCCGGGCGAAGTCTCTTGTACAACTCCAGAAGACCATCCTGATAGTTATCAGAAGTATCCTTTCCGAAACTTGCGTAGATCTTCGGCTCTTCTCCGAACAGATCGAGAATTTCGTCATTCGTTCCCACGCCCAGAGACCGGATCAGTACCGTGATCGGCACCTTTCTGTTTCTGTCCACACGTACATAGAAGACATCGTTCGAATCTGTCTCATATTCCAGCCATGCTCCTCTGTTCGGGATGACCTGGGAAGAGAACAGTTTCTTACCGATCTTGTCGTGTGAAATTGTGAAATAGATCCCCGGGGATCTGACCAGCTGGCTGACGATGACTCGCTCCGCACCGTTGATCACAAAGGTTCCGGTCTCGGTCATCAGCGGGAGTTCTCCCATGAACAGATCATGCTCGCTGATCTCATCGTTCTCCTTGTTCCGGAGACGGACCTTCACCTTCAGTGGTGCAGCATACGTAGCGTCACGCTCTTTGCACTCCTCGATCGAATACTTGACATCGCCCTTCATCAGCTGGTAATCCACGAACTCCAGGCTCAGATGGCCGCTGTAATCCTCGATCGGAGAGATGTCGTCAAATACCTCCCTCAGTCCTTCCTTCAGGAACCAATTGTAGGAATCCTTCTGGACCTCGATGAGATTTGGCATCTCAAGGACTTCCTTCTGCCGCGCATAGCTCATTCTGATGCCGGTGCCGGCCTTAATCGGACGAATCCTGTTTTTTCTCATTGGCGTCTCACCTCTTGACGAATAAAAAAGACTCTTTACAATTATCTTGCCATGTGGTATAGTATAAATGCAAATGCGCATACGTAACCACAATAGTGCATCCTTTATAGTAACACCTCTTTGTCAAGATGTCAAGCGGGGCCGGCAGATTTTCTGCCGTTATTTTTTTGCTCTTTTCCGGGCATTTCAGAAGGTCCGGCGCAGCAATTTCCCTTTTATGTCAAAATAAAAACCGCAGGATGGATTCCATCCTGCGGTTCTTCATGTTCGCAATGATTCCTGAAAAGGAGTAATTACTTCAGGGTAACCTTAGCGCCAACTTCCTCAAGCTTAGCCTTGATGTCATCAGCCTCAGCCTTGGAAACGCCCTCTTTGAGGATCTTCGGAGCACCCTCAACAGCTTCCTTAGCTTCCTTCAGGCCAAGACCTGTCAGCTCACGGACAACCTTGATAACCTTGATCTTCTCAGCACCGAAATCGGTCAGCTCGACATCGAACTCGGTCTTCTCTTCCTCAGCTGCTGCAGCCGGACCAGCTGCTGCAACAACAACGCCTGCTGCTGCGGAGACACCAAACTCCTCTTCGCAAGCCTTTACAAGCTCATTCAGTTCGAGAACGCTCATGCCCTTAATGGCATCGATAAATTCCTGAATAGTCATTTTCAATTACCTCCATAGATAATATGTAGTCGAATCGCGGATCCTGTCCGCATCTGTCATGCCGTACAAAGAAGTTTCTCTGCCGGCTCTTCTTTCCTCCTGCAGTTCTTCCTGAACTCAGATTCAGGCCTCTGCCGGAGCCTCTTCTGCGGCCGGAGCCGGAGCAGCTTCTCCGTCCTTCTCCGCGATCTGCTTGAGTACACGAGCGAAATTGGTAACCGGGGACTGCAGGCTTCCAAGAAGTCTGGAGATGAGGACATCTCTTCCCGGGATCGTAGCGATCTGAGCCATTCCGTTCACATCATAGAGGGTACCCTCTACGACGCCGCACTTAATCTCAAGTACCGGTGCTGTCTTCGCAAACTCAGTGATGAGTCTTGCTGCAACTGTTGCGTCTTCATAAGCAAACGCGATCGCTGTCGGACCTTCGAGGCTGTCATCGAGCTGAGCGAAATCCGTACCTTCGAAAGCACGCTTCAGAAGGGTGTTCTTGTAAACCTTGTAACAAACACCTGCTTCTCTCAGAGTCTTACGAAGCTTTGTGTCCTGCTCAACTGTGAGTCCGCGATAGTCAACCAGGACTGCGGAAGAAGCATTCTCAGCGTTCTTCTTGATCTCGTCGATGATCGGCTGCTTAATCTCAACCTTTGGCATATCATTACCTCCTTTTTAGATTACTGCCTGAGAGAAATCTGTGGAGGACTTTCTTTGATCAAAAAAGCCTCACGCCCGAAGGCATGAGGCCATGAAAATCGTAAGTTCCTTACACATCCTGGTCCTCGGCAGGCGTCCATCTCTGTCCTTACGCGCTTTCACGCACCTGCTGTCTTCGGCAGCTGTTCTTTGCGAACAGATGAACTATAGCACACCCGGGACCGTTTTGTCAACAGAAAATATCAATCGTAAGCGAATAATTTTACCTTCAGCAGGGTCGGCTCCATGTAGCTGGTGATGGCAACCTCGTCCCCGTTAAAGCGGCGGCCGCGGACCCATTTTCCATCCACGAACTGACCTTCCTCCAGTGCCAGGACATCCAAGCTCTGGCGGGCCGGATCATTCGATGCATACTGCAGCATCGCCGCATGCACGATGATGTAGAAGGTATCCTCGCTCTCCTTCAGCACCAGACAGCCGCCATCTTTTCTCGCCGAAATCGGGCTCTCGAAGATTGCATTGATCCGGAAGGTACCCATGTCGAAGAAAGCAGCCGGCCCCTCCTCGATGCAGCTGCCCTGCAGATCATTCGTTCCGTACTTCTCAGCGATCAGCTCCTTCATGCTGTCTAACATCCGGTTCAGCGCACAGTACTCTTCCACTTTCTGCGGGGTCTGCAGTGCCGGATCCGTCGTATCCGCGCCGAACAGGAACATCATCGTGTTGGTGAACGGATCGCCCATCTCCTCGAAGCCGAACGGGGAATAGCAGATCGCATGATGCTTTCCGATGCAGTACAGCTGTCTCGAAGCCGCATAGCTGTGGGTTGCACACTCCGGAATATAGAGCGGATTTCCGAGCTTGGTCATATCTTCACAGACCTTCGTGAAGAACGGCACGTAGATGTCCGGGCAGAGAATATCGATGCATGGTGCGCAGTAGTGCCAGACTTCCATGACACGGGCAAGCGGTCCGCCGGTCGGATAGTCTCCCGGCTGTTCACCCGGCTTATTGAGCCAGCAGTTTGCCGTCATCGGAAGCGGATAGATCTTCTTTCCTGCCTCTGCGACTGCATTGACATAGCTCGAAACATAGTATGCGCTGAAGATCTCTTCGGCGACTTCCCCGAAGACCTCCGTCCAGGATCCCGCTGCAGCGCCTGCTTCAACGGCTGCTTTCACGTCTTCCGTCATCGCTTCCGTGTGCGCCTTCATATAATCGGCGAAGTCCTGCGGAACCGGTCCTGCGAACAGTGCATCTGCTTCATCCGAATTCTCACGGGCAGCACCCATCAGGCCGGTCTCATTCTCCACCTGAACGGTGATCACGGTGTTCTCTTCGCCGTCAAACTCTTTGATAAAAGCCATCAGCTTTGCAAATGCCTTCGCATCCGCAGCCTTTGTCTCCTCACAGAGATAGGAAAATGTCGTGTACGGTGTTCCGTAGAACTTCTCATTCCGGATGAAGTTCTTCCCTTTGACGACCTGTGCACGTTTGAAGCGGACGAGATCCGTCTTCACCCACTCCGGTGCATAGTAGCCCTGCGCATTCTTCCAGGCGCCGAACCACAGGAAGCCGATCTTCTTGCCGCGTCTTCTTGCCTGTTCGATCAGTCCCTGCACGCCCGAGAAATCAAAGACGCCTTCTTCCGGCTCGACCAGTTCCCAGGTCACCGGCATCACCATGCTGTTCATGCCGAGAGCTTCTGCTTTATCCCAGACCTTCTCCATGTACTCCACGGAAGAGGAATTGGAGTTGTGTGCCTCTCCGCAGAGCATGATGAACGGTCTGTCATGAACCATCAGGACTTTCTTCCCATTTCTTTCTTCAAGATGTGGATAGGACATCTTCCATACCTCCTTTATTCTGCCATCTCCGGGAACACTGCCTTCAATGCCGGATACAGTTTTCTGAATGTCTGATATCTTTCTTCATAGCGTGCGACCGCCTCCGGATCCGGCATCACGGTATCCGCCGTCTTCACAATCGCATCCACCGCTTCCTGCACAGAAGCGTATTCGCCGCAGCCGACTGCAGCCAGCATCGCGCCGCCCATGGACGGTCCTTCCTCGACCGCCGGGATCAGCACCGGCAGATTCATGATATCCGCAACCATCTGTCTCCAGAGCTTCGACTTTGCACCACCGCCGCAGAGCTTTGTCGCCTCCACGGTGATTCCCTGCGACTTCGCGACTTCGTAGCAGTCACGGATGGCAAATGTGACGCCCTCGAGGACTGCCTGGACCATATCCGTCCTGGTGCTGTCCATGGTCATGCCGATGAAGCAGGACCGTGCAAAGGTATCGTTCAGCGGAGAACGTTCTCCCATCAGATATGGCAGGAAATATACGTGGTTCTTACCGAGTTCGCCGATTCCCTTCTGTGCCCCGGCAAAGTCATCCGTTCCCAGGATGTCTTCCATCCACCACTTGTTGCAGGATGCAGCCGAAAGCATGCAGCCCATCAGATGCCAGGTTCCATCTGCGTGGCAGAAAGCATGAAGCGCATTCTTGCTGTCCACGGTGAATCCCTTGCTGGAGATGAAGATGGTTCCGCTGGTACCGAGGGAAATGTTGCATGCGCCGTCTCCGACCGTTCCGGTTCCGACTGCAGCCGCCGCGTTATCGCCTGCACCGGCGATGATCTTCACGGTCTCCGGGAAACCGAGCACTTTGGCAACCTCCGGAAGCAGTGTTCCGGTCACTTCATAGCTCTCATAGACCTTCGGCAGCATCTCTTCCGTGATACCGCAGATGTCCATCATCTCTTTCGACCACTTCCGGTTCTTCACATCCAGCAGCAGCATGCCCGATGCATCCGAAGTATCGGTCGAGTGCACGCCGCTCAGCTTATAGGCAAGATAATCCTTCGGCAGCATGATCTTCCGGATTCTCGCGAAGTTCTCCGGTTCATTCTCCTTCATCCAGAGAATCTTCGGTGCGGTAAAGCCCGCGAACGCGATATTCGCTGTATAAGCAGTCAGAGTCTCCTTGCCGATCACCTGGTTCAGATAATCGGTTTCCTTGTTCGTTCTGCCATCATTCCAGAGGATTGCCGGGCGGATCACGACGTCATTCTCATCCAGTGCCACCAGGCCGTGCATCTGGCCGCCGAAACTGATTCCGCCGATCTGGCTCTTATCGATCTCCTGCGTCAGTTCCAGCAGGCCTGCGATCGACTCTGTATACCAGTCCTCTGGGTTCTGCTCCGACCAGCCGGGATGCGGAAATGCGATCGGATATTCCTTCGAAACAATCTTCTCAATGGTGCCGTCTGCCTGCATCAGCAGCAGTTTCACAGCTGAGGTACCAAGATCTACACCAATATAATACATAACCATCTTCTCCTTTCGGGAATACAATTGCCCCACAGATCAGTATATCGAATCCGCAGAGAAAGGGCAAGGGAAAAATCGGAACGTGCTGTGATATTAAAATGAAATGTCCAGAAAAACAAAAGACCGAAAACCATCGAATGATCGGTTTTCGGAGAAAGTGGGGTAAATATATATAAAATTGAACTAAAAGCTGGCGACGGGAGTCGGACCCGTGACCTCCGCACTACCAATGCGACGCTCTACCACCTGAGCCACGCCAGCACACTCGCTTTTCGCGAACAGTAGGAAGTATACACAATCCGGGGGCTTCTGTCAACCCCCAAGATTGTGTTTTTTTGAAAGTGCAATCTGATACATCTCTTCGGCTGCCATTCTTGTGCGGGCAACCACATCTTCTCCATTTTTCGGGAAACAATAATACAGCGCATCCCGGTTTCCGATGCAGATCATGTCTCCGATCTCGTACCAGTAATAATCGGCATAGAGGCCATAGGATTCCTCCGGTGCCTGTCTGTAGTCGAGTTTCCCGTCACAGCCCGTCAGATGAAATCCCTTCGGCGTGTGAACCAGCGTTCCCTCGCCCACGTGATAGATGCTCTTCATGTCAACCATCATGCGGATCTCCACCGGGATCTCAAGGCGGTACTGGTCTGCAAGGATCTCCTCCCGCACCTTCTTCCGCTCCCAGGCATACCACTCCGGCACTGACCGGAACTCTTTCTTCAGCGAGAAGAACATCTCCGTCTCCGGTTCCTCCGCCCTCGACGCCTTCTCCGCTTCTGTCGGGATCCGGTAGAGGTCACCATCTTCCATGAGTTCCCACTCGGTCCCGCAGCCGCCGCAGGAGATTCTGGTGCCGCTGCCCTTCATCTGCCCGAGCAGACCGCAGTGCGCGCACTGGAACAGAACACGGTTCAGCCCGTCCGCGCGGAACGGTTCCCGTACCTTGATGCCAAGCCGGCGCTGTTCTTCCCAGTTGTCAAAGGTAAAGGCCTCCCGCAGGATATCGTTCAGCTCCTCGACCGGCTTTGCCGCGATCTCCTCCGGTGACAGCAGATAGGTCACATCTGCACTGACCGGCACATCCCGCACCTGCAGGCCGTTGTAGAGCGGATCTCTGAGGAATGCCCCGTGTGTCCGCACCATCACAACCGGAACCTTCAGGAGCTTCAGGCATTTCCCGAGGCTCTGCGGAAGCGGCGTTGCCGTCCCGTCGAAGGAATAGCTGGCCTCCGGGAACAGGAGGACGGAGTCCTTCAGCGTCCGCAGGCAGTAAACCATATCTTTGATCAGGGTGGTGTCGCTCACAAACTTCTGCGTCGGAACACAGCCGATGTTCCGCAGCAGCCCTTCTTTTCCCACAAAGCCATCCGAGGTGCAGATGATGTTGAGCGGTCTGTCCTTAAAGATCGTCTCTGCGATCTTCAGATCGATGAAGCTCGAATGGTTCATCAGGATCAGGCAGGGCTCCTCTGCCCCCAGGCGCTCCATCCCATGGTTCTCAAAGGTAAAGTGCACCTTTTTCAGTTCTCCACGGCTCAGCGTCT
Source organism: uncultured Lachnospiraceae bacterium (assembly GCA_902783375.1). Taxonomy (GTDB): domain Bacteria; phylum Bacillota; class Clostridia; order Lachnospirales; family Lachnospiraceae; genus Catonella. Next base: position 7,871 of record CACZQN010000008.1, read on the forward strand.
GAACGAGCTTTCTGTAAAAGCCGGACGGCCGCTTCGGATCTTTATGCTCCGCCCGCGGCAGTTTCATCACTTCTTCGTAGGAAAGGTCTTTACACTTGATCTTCATGGGGCACCTCGTCTTCCATCAGCAGGGGATCTGCGCACACAGGTGCTCAGCGCAGGCCCTTATTTCCAAAGAATTCGTCGAACTTCTTCACATAGTGATGCTGATTGTACAGGAAATATGCGGTCCGCTTCAGACCTGCATCTTCCTTGAAATACAGGCTCTGGATGAACTTTCCTTCACTGATCAGCTGCTTTGCTTCCGCCAGACGCTCCGGATTGGTCACATATTTGAAGATGACTTTCTTCGGAATGATGGTCCAGAGCACCTTGCCGTCCGCGATGGTCAGGCCGGTATCCTTGTGGTCGATGACATCCTCGACGAGCCATTTCACCATGTTGAAGCCGCCCGCCGTCACATAGTAGCTCGAACGACCCTGGCGCAGGTTCATCTCGAACAGCTTATACTGGCCGTCCCGCTCATCGTATTTCATATCAAAATTGGCAAATCCGATGTAGCCGATGCTCTCGAGGAAGTTCTTCATCCGCATCGAGAGTTCCTCATCATAGCCGTTGATGATTGCCGCATAAGACCCGATTCCCTCCGGTGTCTGCTCCTCAAGCAACACATTTCCAAGAGAGATCAGCTTCACCTTGCGGTCGCTGCCGCAGTAGCAGTTCATCACGCGCATGTGGGAGTCATCGCCCGGAATATATTCCTGCAGGATCAGGGTGTCCTTGTATGAACTGCCGTAGATCGCATTCAGGATCTTGGTATACTCCTCCTCGTTGTCCGCGACGAACACCTTCTTTTTCTTCGGGAAATGGCAGTTCCAGTATGCCACGGAGTTCGACGGTTTGATGATCATCGGGAAATCAAACGGCGGCCGGTGGGTCTTGTAGTTCTCGAAGGTGCACTCATCGGTCTTCGGGAATGCGAATCCGTACTCCTCGCAGACCTGGTAGAAATTCTCCTTCAGGGACAGCCGCATCAGCAGCGCCTCGTCGATACACTCAAACCGGTAGAGATTCCGCAGCTGATCCTGGTTGCGCACCAGAAGCTTAATGTAGTTATCCCCACACGGTACCAGAAGGAGCGTCTTGTCCTTTCCGTACTCAGCATGGACTTTCGACGCAAACTCTGTCAGGGTCCGCACGAAGACCTTATCATCCTCCAGATTCGGTTCCTGCACCATCACCGTGACAATCTTCGAATTGGCTGTGGCAACCAGCGCTCCCTTGCCGACCGCAAGGGATTTCAGTCCGTACGCCTCATAGAACGACCTTGCCATTCCATAAGCATTTGCATCGGTGCCCAGCAGCACCGGGATAAAATCCGTCCGTTTCTCCATCTTCCTTCACTCACCTTACTCATTTTTCATCTGCTGCCGGATCTTCTGCTTGACCCGCTTCAGGGCATTATCGATGGATTTCGGGGTTCGCGACAGCGACTCCGCAATCTCCAGATAATTCATCCCCTGGAGATACGCGTCAAAAACTTTCTGTTCCAGCGCGCTTAAATGCATCCGCAGTTCTTTCAGGAACTGTTCTGTTTCTTCTTTCAGGATCACTTCGTCCGCAGGGTCTTCTGCCGCCGGTAGGCTGTAGCCCCTGGCCGTTCCACTGCCGCTGGTTCCGTCGAGCATCTCATTCCCGATGGAAACCGCCGTATTCAGCGGCACATTCCCGCTCCGCTGATCCTGCCGGAGCGCATTGATCATCCGCCTCCTGATCAGGAGTTCCGCATAACTCCTGAAGATACTCCCCTGGCTCCCGTCATAGGACTGGATCGCAAGAAATAGCCCGATCATCCCTTCCTGGATCAGGTCTTCCCGCTCTCCTCCAACCAGAAAGAAGGGTGCGGCTTTTCTCCGCACCAGTTCTTTATAGCGGTCAAGGAGAATATTCATTGCCTCCGCATCACCGGCCTGCGCCTGGTGGAGCAATGCATTCTCCACAGATACTGCTTCTGCGTATTCTCTATCCCCGCTCATCGTTCCGCCCTTCAGTTCTTCTTCTGGAGCCGCTGCCGGACAATCTCATAGGCGAGTACCCCTGCAGCCACCGAAGCATTCAGCGAGTCGATCTGCCCGAACATCGGGATCCTGACCGTGAAGTCACACTTCTCCTGCACGAGTCTCGAGACACCCTTGCCCTCCGATCCGATCACCAGGCCGATTGGTCCGGTGAGATTTGCATCATACATGCTCTCGCCGTCCATATCGGCACAGGCAAACCAGAGCCCCTCTTTTTTCAGGGCTTCGATCGTCTGGCTGATATTGGTCACTCTCGCCACCGGTGTATAGTTCAGCGCGCCGGCAGACGTCTTCGCCACCGTCATCGTCAGCCCGACCGCATGCCGCTTCGGAATGATGACGCCGTGCGCGCCGGCCTGGTTCGCTGTCCGGATGATCGCTCCCAGGTTGTGCGGATCCTCGATGTCATCGAGCAGGATCAGGAACGGATCTTCGCCCTTCTCCCGTGCTTTTTCAAGCATCTCCTCAACCGTCGCATAGCTGTATGCCGCTGCCATCGCCACGACGCCCTGGTGCTTGTCGTTGCCGGCAAGCTGTGTCAGCCGTTCTTTCGCCACATAGGAGATGATCGCATCGGTCTTCTTTGCCTCGCGCAGGATGGTCTGGGTCGGTCCGTCAAGCCTGACGCCCTCTGCCCTTCCGTCGAGCACATAGAGCCGGTCGATGGTCTTCCCGGACCGGAACGCCTCGAGAACCGCATTCCGTCCCTCGATGATAAGCGATTCGCTCTCTTCTTCCCGGTTCACCGGTTCTTCTTCATATCTTCTGCCGTCTTTCCAGTCGTATCTGTAATCTTTCTCTCTTGCCATTCCGTTCCTGTCCGTTCCCTGTATCTGTTCTTATCGTGCTGATCCGATCGTTTCGATCGTATCTTCTTCAATCCTCCGGAAGCCCAGCCCGGATCAGCTCCAGCATCCGGTCCGTCTCCCCTTTCAGGTAGAGGTACCCGATCAGGGCCTCAAACCCCGTCGCAATCCGGTAATCCCCTACGGATGCATTCTTCGCAGTCGTGTGGGCATTGGCATTCCGCCCGCGCCGGTAGACGGCCTGTTCTTCTTCGGTCAGCAGCTCCTCGATCCGGTGCAGGGAATCTTTCTGAGCCTCCGCCTTCACGATCCCGGAGACCCTATGATGCAGCTTGTTCACCGGTGCATTTCCCTCGGAAAGGACCAGCGTCCGGATCACCAGATCATAGACCGCATCCCCGATATAGGCGAGGTCCAGCCCCGAGTACTCGTTGGCGCTTTTCCCGGTCCGTCCGAATGCCTGCAGAAATGTCTCTGTTAAGCTTTGTGCCATTTTACCCCTTCTCTGGTATCTTCAAGGACGATGCCCTTTGCCAGAAGTTCGGCTCTGATTTCATCCGCTCTTGCGAAATTCTTTGCCTTTCTTGCAGCCTGGCGCTCTGCGATCAGTGCCTCTACTTCTGCTGCGAGGTCTTCTTTCTCTTCTTCCGCTGCCACGCCGAGCACATCCATCAGGGTTCCGATCTCATCCTTCACATCGATCAGGACCCGCTTGTCGGTCTCCTCGGTGAGGCTGGTATTGGCGAATTTCACAAGTCCGTAGATGGCGGTCACGGCGTCAACCGTGTTGAAATCATCATCCATCGCCTCTTCAAATTCTACGCGGAACTTGTCTGCTTCGGCAACCAATGCCTCATTCTGCACCGCAACGGCATCATCTGCCTCTTTGACAGCTGCCTTGTCGATCAGTTCCTCGAGTCTTCCTGTCGCAGTCCGGATTCTGGCAAGGCCTGCCTTCGCAGCCTCCATCGCCTCGGATGTGAAATTGATCGGTCCTCTGTAGTGTGCGCCCATCATGAAGAAGCGGAGCACATCATACCCGTACTGATCGGCAATATCCCGGATCGTCAGGAAATTCCCGAGGGATTTGCTCATCTTGACATTGTTGATCCGGAGATAGCCGTTGTGCATCCAGTATCTTGCAAATTCTTTTCCGTTCGCGGATTCGGACTGGGCGATCTCATTCTCATGATGCGGGAAGATCAGGTCCTCACCGCCCGCATGAATATCAATCTCTTCGCCGAGATACTTCTTGCTCATCACCGAGCACTCGATGTGCCAGCCCGGTCTTCCGTCGCCCCACGGGGATGGCCAGGACGGTTCACCCTCTTTCTTCGGCTTCCAGAGCACGAAGTCAAGCGGATCTTCCTTCTCATCATCCACGGCGATTCTGGCACCGCTCTCGAGGTCGTCGATGTTCTTATTGGAGAGTTTTCCATATCCTTCAAAACTCCGGGTACGGAAGAACACAGTTCCGTTCTTTTCGTAAGCATGTCCTTTTTCAATCAGGGTGCTGATCATGTCGATCATCCCGCCGATCTCCTCGGTCGCCTTCGGGTTCTTGTATGCCGGACGGATATTCATCCCTTCCATATCCTTCTCCGCCTCGACGATATACCGCTCGGAAATCACGGATGCCGGCACGCCTTCCGCATTTGCCGCGTTGATGATCTTATCATCCACGTCGGTAAAGTTGCTGACGTACTTGACTTCATACCCTTTGTATTCGAAATATCTTCTGACCGTATCAAAGATGATCTGCGGTCTTGCATTCCCGATGTGCATCAGATTGTAGACCGTCGGTCCGCAGACATACATCTTGACCACGCCCTCTTCGATCGGGTGAAATTCTTCGTTTCGATTGGTTAATGTATTATGGATCTTAATCATCTTGATTCTCACTCCTGCTTTCGTTCGTATTTAATCGTCGGATCTGGCGGCAAATGCGGACAGATCGAGGTTCAGTTCTTCGATCAGCGCCACGGCCTGCACGGCAATTCCTTCGCCTCTTCCCGTAAATCCCAGGTGTTCCTCGGTCGTCGCTTTCACGCTCACCCGTTCCACGGGCATGCCCATCGTCCTGGCCAGTTTCTGCCGCATCTCGTCGATATACGGTGCCAGCTTCGGCTTCTGGCAGATGATCGTTGCGTCGACATTGCCGATCACATACATCTCATCGGCCAGCTTCCGGACGACCCGCTGCAGCAGTTTCAGGCTGTCCGCTCCTTCGTACTTCGGATCATTGTCCGGGAACAGTTTCCCGATATCACCCAGCGCCGCAGCGCCGAGCAGCGCATCCATGATGGCGTGTGCAAGCACATCTGCATCCGAGTGCCCGAGCAGTCCCTTCTCATACGGGATCTCCACCCCGCCGAGAATCAGTTTCCTGCCTTCCACCAGACGGTGGACATCATATCCAGTCCCAATTCGCATCTGCTTCCCTCTGCCTTAATATCCGAATGTTCCTGACAGGCTGTCGTCGTTTGCGATCCAATCCTCGATCAGGATATGTCTGTATTCATTCTTCGTGTCGCGGACAAAGATGTCCTTGATTCCCGCATTGATCAGCACGCGCTTGCACATCGGACAGCTCGAGGAATTCGCCACATAGCTGCCGTCCGAAGCCTCGACGCCGACCATGTACATGGAACTGCCAAGCAGCTCTCCTCTCGATGCAGAGATGACTGCATTCTGTTCTGCATGCACACTCCGGCAGAGTTCATACCGCTCGCCGCGCGGGATCTTCATCTCCTCACGGATACATCGTCCAAGATCCGTACAGTTCGCACGTCCTCTCGGTGCGCCGTTGTACCCTGTCGATATCACTTCATCGTTCTTCACGATGACCGCCCCGTACCGCTTTCTGAGACAGGTGCTGCGCTGTGATACCATCTCCGCCAGATCCAGATAATAATTGATCTTGTCCCTGCGTTCCATCCTGATCCTGTCCTTTCTCCATGAGTCTGGTGCTTCCATGCCCTGTTTTCACGATTTCAAAACACTTACGCTCAATTATACTCATCTTGCAGGACAAGCGCAAGTATCCACACGATTGGATTCACCCTGCAACCCCCATTTTCAGCCGAAAACCGAATTTTGGGCATAAAAAAAGTAGCGAAGGAGGGACTTGAACCCCCGACACCACGGGTATGAACCGTGTGCTCTAGCCAGCTGAGCTACTTCGCCACGTTCGCAAGCGGTCTCCCGCAAGCGTCTTTGCCATTATACAAACCGTTTCCCCTTTTGTCAAGAGGGAAATTGTAAAAACATAATCGATTCACAGGCCAACCCGCATGAGAGACATGAACCCGTCATGTTCTCATAAACGATTCATGTATCCAATGCGGGTAAAGCCTGTGAAACAGGATTCAATGATCATTACTTCGCCTGGATTCTTCCCTGTGCGGTCAGAAGCTCTGCGGACAGGACGCCGCCGCCTGCAGCACCGCGGAGGGTGTTGTGTGAAAGGCCGACAAACTTGTACTGGAAGATGGTATCTTCTCTGAGACGGCCGATGGAGATGCCCATGCCGTTCTCGAAGTCAACATCCAGTGCGACCTGCGGGCGGTTGTCGTCCTCAAGGTACTGGATGAACTGCTTCGGTGCGGACGGCAGGTTCAGTTCCTGCGGCAGGCCCTTGAAGTTTCTCCAGGCCTCGATCATCTCTTCTTTGGTCGGCTTCTTCTTGAAATCAACGGAGACCGTTGCCGTATGGCCGTTCAGCACCGGTACGCGGATGCACTGTGCGCTGATGATCGGTGTCTTTGCCGGCACGATCACGCCGTTCTCGATGTGGCCCCAGATCCGGAGCGGTTCCTGCTCACTCTTCTCTTCCTCACCGCCGATGTACGGGATGATGTTCCCGACCATCTCCGGCCAGTCCTTAAAGGTCTTGCCGGCACCGGAGATCGCCTGATAGGTCGAAACGACCACGCGCTCCGGGCAGAAATCACGCAGCGCATGCAGCGCCGGGGTGTAGCTCTGGATCGAGCAGTTCGGTTTGACGGCGATGAAGCCACGGGTGGTTCCCAGTCTCTTCTTCTGTGCATCGATGATATCGAAATGCTCCGGGTTCAGTTCCGGTACGACCATCGGGACATCCGGTGTCCAGCGGTGTGCGGAATTGTTCGAGACAACCGGTGTCTCGCAGATCGCATATGCTTCCTCGATGGAGCGGATCTCATCCTTCGACATGTCGACCGCGCTGAATACGAAGTCCACCTTGCTTGCGATCTCAGCGACATCGTTGACATTCTCAACGATCATGTTCTTGACGGCTTCCGGCATCGGCGTATCCATCTTCCAGCGGCCGCCGACAGCCTCTTCATACGTTCTTCCGGCACTTCTCGGACTTGCTGCAACCGCAGCAACTTCAAACCATGGATGGTTCTCCAGCAGCGTCACAAAACGCTGTCCGACCATCCCCGTAGCACCTAAAACACCAACCTTTAACTTACTCATCTTTCAACCTCGTCAGGGAGCATATCTGCTCCGCTTCTTTCCCGCAGAACAATCGTCTGCTTTACTCCTCACCACCAAACTTCTTTGCCTGGGCCTGGATCAGTTCATAGTCATCAAAATAATTAATCTTCATGGCATCCTTCATCTCGTGCATGGTCTGAGCGGCCACGGCTCTTGCGACCTCGCTGCCCTCCTTCAGGATCTGATAGACGCCCGGGATATTCTTCTCCCATTCTTTTCTGCGCGCACGGATCGGTGCGAGTTCATCCTCAAGCACCGCCAGCAGGAAGCGCTTCACCTTCACATCGCCAAGACCGCCGCGTCTGTAATGATCCTTCAGCGCATCCAGGTTCTCGTACTCCGGCAGATATTTGCTGAAGCTGTCCGGCTTCACGAACGCATCGAGATAGGTGAATACCGTATTCCCCTCGATCTGACCCGGATCACTGACCTTGATGTGATTCGGATCCGTATACATGCTCATGACCTTCGTCTTCACATCTTCCGGCGTATCCGCAAGATAGATGCAGTTTCCGAGAGACTTGCTCATCTTTGCCTTGCCGTCCGTCCCCGGCAGCCGTCTGCAGGCATCGTTCTCCGGAAGGACGATGGCCGGCTCGATCAGGCAGTCGGTATTGTAGGTCGCATTGAACTTGCGGACAATCTCACGGGCCTGCTCAATCATCGGCTCCTGGTCCTCGCCGACCGGCACATGCGTTGCCTTGAAGGCGGTGATATCGGAAGCCTGGCTGATCGGATAGGTGAAGAATCCCACCGGGATACTTGCCTCGAAATTCCGCATCTGGATCTCATTCTTGACGGTCGGATTTCTCTGGAGTCTCGAAACCGTCACGAGATTCGCGTAGAAGAAGGTCATCTCTGTCAGCTCCGGCACCTGGCTCTGGATGAAGATCGTGATCTTCTCCGGATCAAGGCCGACAGACAGGTAGTCAAGCGCCACTTCAATGATGTTCTGGCGGACCTTCTCCTGGTTGTCAAAGTTATCCGTCAGCGCCTGCGCATCCGCAATCATGATATAAATCTTGTCAAATTCACCGGAGTTCTGCAGTTCCACTCTGCGTCTGAGGGAGCCCACATAGTGTCCAACATGCAGCCTGCCGGTCGGGCGGTCACCCGTTAAAATAATCTTTGGCATGAACTTTCACCTCTTATCCATTACTGGCTGAATCGTTAATTGGTCATCATTTTAGCATGACATTTATAAATATGCAATCCCGTTTTTGCCGACCTGGCACACAGACCATCCGCTACTCTGCAATACACAGGTTTCTCTCATTCAAACTTCAGATGGGATTTGAACTTTCTGTATAGAATGATTGCCACCCCGCAGGTGGTCACTTCGGTGATCAGCACCGCGCTCCAGACCAGATCCTGGTTTTTCGAGATGGTCGCGATCAGCCAGAAACTGCCGATCAGCAGCACGCACTGGCGGAGCATGTTGATGATAAATGCATAGCGGGCATGGTCGATCGCCTGCATCCCGGATGACATGATCATTGACGCAGCACCGAACGGCAGTGTCAGGACACAGGTCCGGATACAGATGATTCCGATCTGCCGCATATAATCACTGGCCGAAAACAGGGTCAGAATTACTCCCGGAATCAATTCCAGAATCACGAGGAGAAGGCTCATCAGCGCAACGCACGCCGTCAGCGCCACTTTCATTGTCTTCTGCACACGGTCAGTCTTTCCATTGCCATAATTGTAGGACACGATCGGCACCATGCCGTTGTTCAGGCCGAAGATCGGCATGTAGCAGAAATTCTGCAGTTTCATCCAGATGCCGTACACGGCGGTTGCCGTTGTAGAGAAACTGAGCAGTACCTGATTGATAAAGAAGCTGGTCATGGATGCCAGGCCCATCGTGATGATGGACGGCAGGCCCACGCGGAAGATATCCACAGCCGCTTCCACCTTCAGTGCCACCGCAAACAGGTCTTTCCGGACTGCGTGGTTATACTTCAGGTTCAGGCAGATCGCGACAATGGCGGAGAAAATCTGACCGAACACGGTCGCATATGCCGCGCCGGCGATCCCCATCTCCGGGAATGGTCCGATGCCGAAGATCAGCAGCGGATCAAAGATCAGATTGAAGATGGCGCCGCAGAGCATCGCCGCCATCGACAGAGAAGCATGACCGGATGACACCAGAAGCCGCTCGTAGTATTTGCTGAAGATCGAGCCGCAGGACAGAACCCAGTTGATCGTCAGGTAGGTTGTCCCCATCGCAGCGATCTCGGCAACGTTTGTCTGGTAGCGGTACAGCGGTCCGGACGCAAAGATGCCGAGCACGATGAACACTGCCGTGAACACCAGCGACAGACCGGTCATGGTCCGGATTGTCGCGGAAGCTTTCTCCTGGTTCCCTGCTCCCATATGTCTCGCCCAGACCGCGGAAACACCGGTCGCAGATCCGACCGCGATGGCCGTCACGATCTGCTGCATCGGAAACGCCAGCGACACCGCTGTCAGCGCATGTTCCGAGATCCGCGCAACAAACATGGAATCGACGATGTTGTACATCGCCTGGATGAAGAATGAAATCATCATCGGCAGACTCATCTTCAGAAGCACCTGCTCCACCGGAAGTGTTGCCATCATGGTCATTCTGTCCTGTTTCTGGTTCATAACTCCTCCATTCAGAAACAAAATCGGTGGGGGAGTGAAAGTCACTCCCCCACCCATCTAAGCAGTTCTTATATCGTTTCCGGATGATACCGGATCAAAGACGCTCAGTCCTTGTAATCTCTTCCGATCTCCATCATCTTCAGGTTCAGGTCCAGAAGATCCGCATGACGGGCGGAGACACATTTCCCAAGTGCCTGCTTCACGGTATCCATGTTGTAGTCGCCGAGAACCTCCAGCAGCTTGCCGACCAGGATCATGTTGGCCAGTGTCGGAGCGCCGTTCTCGCCGGCAAGCTTGGTCGCCGGAATATAGTAGACATTGACGTCATCTCTCTCCACCTTGCGCTCGATCAGGGAGCTGTCGACGAAGATATAGCCGCCGGTCTTCACGCTCTTCTCGAACTTGTCAAGGGAAGGAAGGTTCATTGCCACCAGGACATCCGGATAGGAAATGATCGGTGCGCCGACCGGTTCATCGCTGAGGATGACGCTGCAGTTTGCGGTACCGCCACGCATCTCCGGACCGTAGGACGGAAGCCAGCTGACATTCTTATCCTCGATCAGTCCTTTATAGGCCAGTACTTTTCCGGAGAAAAGAAGTCCCTGACCGCCAAATCCCGCAAAAAGATATTCTCTGGTCATTATTTGTCCTCCTTTGCTCCCGGGATGATGCCTGCAGTTCTGTCCTTGTAGACACCCAGCGGATAATATGGAATCATCTTCTCATCGACCCACTTCAGTGCGTCTGCCGGTGTCATGCCCCAGTTGGTCGGGCAGGAAGAAATGACTTCGATCAGCGAGAATCCTTTGCCCTCGATCTGATTCTGGAAAGCCTTCTTGATGGCCTTCTTTGCATTTCTGACATTGCGGACATTGTTTACGGCAACGCGCTCCAGATACTCCGGACCATCTAACATCGAGAGCATCTCGCAGATCTTGACCGGATAGCCGCAGGCCTTGACATCACGGCCATACGGAGAAGTCTGGGTGACCTGGCCCGGCAGAGAAGTCGGCGCCATCTGGCCGCCGGTCATGCCGTAGATCGCATTGTTGATGAAAATAACGGTAATGTTCTCATTTCTAGCAGCTGCATGAACCGTCTCAGCGGTACCGATGGAAGCCAGGTCGCCGTCACCCTGATAGGTGAACACGATCAGGTTATCCGGATCGGATCTCTTGACACCGGTCGCCACAGCCGGAGCACGGCCGTGTGCAGCCTCAATCATATCACAGTTGAAATAATCGTAAGCCATAACGGAACAGCCGACCGGTGCGATACCGACGGTTCTTCCTTCAATCTGCAGCTCATCAATCGCTTCCGCAACCAGACGGTGTACGATGCCGTGGGTACATCCCGGGCAATAGTGAAGCGGTACATCTGCCAGTGCATGCGGTTTTTCAAATACTACCATATTCACTCACCTGCCTTTCCGGCTGCTTCCCTGATCGCAGCAAATACTTCTTCCGGAGACGGAATCATACCGCCTACACGCTTGCAGAGCGTAACCGGAACCTTGCACTCTGTTGCAAGACGGACATCCTCGATCATCTGTCCCATGGACAGCTCCACGCTGATGAACTGCTTTGCAGTACCCAGTGCTTTCTGGAAGGTCTTGACCGGGAACGGCCACAGGGTGATCGGACGGATCAGGCCGACCTTGATGCCCTCGGCACGGGCAGCATTGACAGCGTTCTTTGCAACACGGGCAGCGATACCGAATGCTGCAATCACGATCTCCGCGTCATCCAGCATATACTCTTCTGCCAGTGCCTCCTTCTCCGCGATCATGTCATATTTCTCAAAGCGCTCGATGTTCTTCACTTCCAGCACTTCCGGTGTCAGGTAGAGGGAATTCACGATGTTGTGGGCTCTCTTCATGCCTGTTCCGGTGGTCGCCCACGGCTTCGCCGGAGCTTCCTTAATCTCAAAATCAAAGGAAACCGGTTCCATCATCTGGCCGATGGTTCCATCTGCCAGGATCATGGTGGTCATCCGGTACTCATCAGCAAGCTCAAAGCCGCGGATGGTCAGCTGTGCCATCTCCTGCACGGATGCCGGTGCCAGAACGATCATGTGGTAATCGCCGTGGCCGCCGCCTCTGGTTGCCTGGAAATAGTCCGACTGGCTCGGCTGAATACCGCCAAGACCCGGGCCGCCTCTCTGGCAGTTGACAACCAGTGCCGGAAGATCTGCGCCGGCGAGGTAGGAAATACCTTCGCTCTTCAGGGAGATTCCAGGGCTCGAAGAAGATGTCATGACTCTCTTTCCTGCAGAGGAAACGCCATAAACCATGTTAATCGCAGCAATCTCGCTCTCTGCCTGCAGGAAGGTTCCGCCGATCTTCGGCATTCTCTTCGCCATATAGGCTGCGATCTCTGTCTGCGGGGTGATCGGGTAGCCGAAGTAATGACGGCAGCCGGCCAGGATCGCCGCTTCCGCGATAGCTTCATTTCCCTTCATCAATACTTTATCAGCCATTTTCTCACCTCACTTCTCAATCCTGATGATGCAGTCCGGGCACATCGTCGCGCAGGAAGCGCAGGCAATGCAGGCTGCTTCATCGACACATTCAGCCGGGTGATGCCCCTTCTTGTTGATGGTTTCCGCGGACAGACGAAGAATGTGCTTCGGGCAGGCATCCACACACAGCCCACAGCCCTTGCATTCGTCTGTTCTAAATGTCAGTTTCGCCATTCTTAATCCTCCTTTTCCCGCCCCCGCATCCTCAGACAGGCCTCTTCTGCAGATGCATCGGAAACAGGTTTTCTACCTTATCAGAAAGCTCTTCTGCCACGTCCTCTGAGACGCTGGTCAGCACCACCGGCAGTCCGGAGAGTCTTGCGATCTCCTCGACATACGCTTCAGAGGAAAGGATATCCTCCGCGGTGGTCTCCGCGCCCAGATTGGAATTGTGGATAATTCCCGTAAATTTCAGTGATGCAGCCATCTCGATCTCCCGCATCACTTCGATGGTCGATGCCGCATCCGGCGTCAGCGGCCGGAACCGGTTGACCACCAGGAACATGTCATAATTGTTCTCCTCCCGGATGGCAGGCGACAGTCTCCCGAGCGCATAGGCGCCGCGGTCATCTCCGCCGACATCCACGACACTGACCAGTTCCTTGTCATCGACAATCGCATACATCTCCTGCGGGAGCGCCGGGATATCCAGGTTCGTATTCGCGTACTCCGAGACGATCAGGCGGATTCCCTTTTCGGCCAGCTCCGGCCCACTGTCCTTGGAGCGAAAATACGGATTCACGATATCCAGGTCCGCAAGCGCTACCTTGTCGAACTGTTTCTTCATATCAAAGGCCATGTTCACGGCGATGTTGGTCTTGCCGCTGCCGTAATGGCCGCAAATCAGCGTTATTCTTTTATAATGCATGTCTGATAATCTTTCCGCTGGTCGTCTTCGGCAGTTCATCCTTGAACACAACGATTCTCGGATACTTGTACGGTGCCGTATGCTTCTTGACGTACTGCTGAATCTCTTTCACCAGGGCGTCGTCGCCGACCTTCCCCGGAACCAGCACGATGCTTGCCTTGACCACCTGTCCTCTGACCGGATCCGGTTCTGCCGAGACACCGCACTCCAGAACATACGGCAGTTCCATGAGAACGCTCTCGATCTCGAACGGCCCGATGCGGTAGCCGGAAGACTTGATGACGTCGTCTTTTCTTCCCACATACCAGAAGAATCCGTCCTCATCCTTCCATGCCAGATCACCGGTATGATACCAGCCGTCTCTCCAGGTATCTTTTGTTTCTTCTTCGTTGTTGTAGTAGCAGACTGCAAGGCCCATCGGGATACCCTTCCGGATACTGATGACGATCTCGCCCTCTTCACCGGATGCAACCGGATTCCCTTCATCATCCACCAGTTCGACCTCATAGATCGGAGCCGGCTTGCCCATGGAACCGATCTTATGCGGCGCACCGACCATATTGCCGATGATCATGCCGGACTCGGACTGACCGAAGCCTTCCATGATCCGCAGGCCCGTTGCCTTCTCGAACTGACGGTACACCTCCGGGTTCAGCGCCTCTCCGGCCGTCGTCATATGCTGCACCGATGAAAAATCGTACTGGGAGATATCCTGCTTGATCATCATCCGGAGCATGGTCGGCGGTGCACAGAAACTCGTGATCTGGTACTTTGCAAACATCGGCAGAATCTTCGCCGCATCGAAGCGGTCAAAGTCATAGACGAAGATCGCGCCTTCTGCGAGCCACTGTCCCCAGAGCTTGCCCCAGCCGGCCTTCGCCCAGCCGGTGTCGGAGATCGTGAAGTGCAGTCCGTTCGGATCGACGGTCTGCCAGTATTTTGCTGTATGGAAATGTCCTAACGGATATTTGTAATTGTGTGCTGCAATCTTCGGATATCCCGAAGTGCCCGATGTGAAATACATCAGCATCAGGTCATCGCCGCCCGGTGCATCCTCCGGACGATCGTAGCGGGAACGGTACATCTGGTACTCTTCGTCGAAGGTTCTCCAGCCCTCGCGCTCGCCGTTGACGATGATCATGTTCTTCAGGGTCCCGCACTGCGCCTGCGCCAGTTCCACCTGATGAGCCGAATCCCCATCCGCCGTGCAGAGAATCGAGGTGATACCTGCCGTCTCGAAACGGTAGACCAGATCGTGATCTAACAGCTGGTTGGTCGCCGGGATCGGAATCGCGCCGATCTTGATCAGACCCATGATCGCATACCAGTACTGGTAATGCCGCTTCAGGATCAGCATGACGCGGTCGCCCCTCTTGATGCCGAGTGCCTTGAAATAGTTCGCGCAGCGGGAGGAATTCTTGCTGACATCCTCGAAGGTGATCCGGCGCTCGGTCATATCCTCTGCCACATGCAGCATCGCAAGCTTATCCGGCTCTCTCTTTGCCAGCTCATCCACCAGATCAAACGCAAAGTTGAAATGATCGGTATTCTTGAATGTGATGGAGAGCGGTGTTCCCTTCTCGTTCTCTTCCACATCGATATATCTGTGCCAGATCCGGTCCTTATCATCCGCAACCGAACGGTAATCATCCTCGATGATCTCCGTATTGGTCAGCTCCGGAATCGGTTCCCCGGCCGGATTCAGGACAATTGCATAGAAAATACAGTCCTTGCCGCCGACCGCAATCATGCCGTGCGGCGTGCCGGAATCGTAATAAATACTGTCGCCAGGCCCAAGGATCTCGCTGTGCTCACCGACCTGAACCTTCAGGTGCCCTTCAATGACAATATCGCACTCCTGCCCGTCATGCTTGGTAACCTCGATCGGCTTCGCCTGCGCAGACGGATCATAGAAGCTGTGTACATACAGCGGCTCAGCGATCCGGTTCTGGAACGCATAGGCAAGGTTGTAATAGGTCATGCCATGCGCACGGGAGATCTTCTGTCCGCCGCCGGCCCTTGTCAGCGTATAGGAACGCAGCGTCGGGCTGTAACCTTCCAGGATATCGGTGATGGTGACATTCAGTGCCAGCGCACATTTATAAATGAACGTAAAGTTCAGGTCCGTCTTTCCTTCTTCGCAGAGAAGATACTCCTCCAGTGTCGTGTCGGTCACACTGGCCATCTCTTCCGGAGTCTTTCCCTCCAGTTCTCTCAGTTCCCGGATTCGCCCGGATATTTCCTGAATTTTATAATCCAGTTCCTGGTCCATGTTTCTCGTCCTTTAATCAAAAATGATTGTTCCATACTATTCGGGTACACATTTATTCGACATTTTAACACAAATTTCGCATATGTCAAATGCAAATGTGCCGTGAGTGAAAATTTATACATTCACGGCACAACCCGCTTCTTACAGCTTATTCCGCTGAATCTTGCCGCTGATGGTCTTCGGCAGGGAATCCCGGAATACCACAATTCGTGGATATTTATACGGTGCCGTATGCGTTTTTACATAATTCTGGATTTCCTTCTTCAGTTCCTCCGTCGGCTCGGTTCCCTTGACCAGGACAATGCTGGCCTTGACCACCTGGCCTCTGACCTCATCCGGCTCTGCGGAGACGCCGCACTCGAGGACATATGGCAGTTCCATGATGACGCTCTCGATCTCGAATGGCCCGATGCGGTATCCGGAAGACTTGATGACGTCATCCACACGGCCGATGTACCAGAGGAAGCCATCCTCGTCGCGCCATGCCTGGTCTCTGGTGTGGTACCAGTCATCATGCCAGACTTCTCTGGTTGCTTCATCATCCTCATAGTATCCCTGGAACAGTCCAGGCGGCACCGTATCCTTTGTCCGGATGCAGATCTCACCCGGCTCACCATCCGGAACCGGATTGCCGTTCTCATCAAAGAGATCGACGTCATAGAGCGGTGACGGCTTGCCCATCGATCCGAGCTTATGCGTACCGCCGAGCAGGTTGCCGATGACCATCGTGGTCTCTGTCTGTCCGAAACCTTCCATGATCTGAAGGCCGGTCGCCTTCTCGAACTGGATGTAGACTTCCGGGTTCAGCGCTTCGCCTGCAGTCGTCATGTGGACGATCGAGGAGAGATCGTAATGGGAAATATCTTCCTTGATCAGCATCCGGAGGATGGTCGGCGGCGCACAGAAGGTCGTGATCTTGTATTTTGCAAACATCGGCAGGATCTCCGATGCCCTGAACCGGTCAAAGTCGTAGGTGAAGACAGCTCCCTCGCAGAGCCACTGTCCGTACAGCTTGCCCCAGAGTGCCTTGCCCCAGCCGGTGTCGGAGATGGTGAAATGCAGTCCCTCATCGCTCACACCGTGCCAGTACTTCGCGGTGATGTAGTGGCCCAGCGGGTAGGTGTAGGAATGTGCCACCAGCTTCGGATAGCCGGTCGTCCCCGAGGAGAAGAACATGATCATCGTATCATTTCCACACGGAGACTCTTTCGTTCTATAATAATGGGCACTGAACTGGTCGATCTCTTCGTTGTAGCAGTGCCAGCCCTCTCTTGCCGCACCGACCAGGATCTTGATCTGCAGATCCGGGCAGGTCTTCTCGGCGATCTCAACCTGTGCCGGTACATCGTCCTCGACCGTTGCGACGATCGCCTTCACGCCGGCTTTCTGGAAGCGGTATTCAAAGTCATGCGCCTGCAGCTGGCTGGTCGCCGGGATTGCAATCGCGCCGATCTTATGGAGACCGACGATCGCATGCCAGAACTGGTAGTGCCGCTTCAGGACCAGCATGACCTTGTCGCCCTTCTGGATTCCGAGGGAGCGGAAATAGTTCGCACACTGGTTGGAGGCACGCTTCATCTCCCGGAATGTAAACCGGCGCTCGACCCCGTCATTTGCCACGTGGATCATGGCCAGCTTGTCCGGTGTCTTTCTTGCGATGGCATCCACCACATCAAAGCCGAAGTTGAAGGTCTCCGTGTTCTTGAAGGAGATGGACTGCAGCAGTCCCTTCTCATCTTCCACCGTATCGATGAAGCGGTCGCAGACCAGGCTCTTCTTCTCATCGCGCTTCGGAGCGATGGTCTCGCGGATGGCATTCTCTTTCTCACCAGAGCCCGGCATGATGAATGCCAGGAACGTGCAGTCTCTTCCGTCGACAGCGATCATGCCGTGCGGCGAGGAGCTGTTGTAGAAGATACTGTCGCCCTCACTCAGATATTCGACATTGCCGCCGATCTGGACCTTCAGCCGGCCGGAGATGATATAGTCAAATTCCTGGCCGGAATGTCTGGTCGTATGGATCGGCTGGTTCTGCAGCTCTTCCGAATATTCATATTTGACCCAGTACGGCTCCGCAATCTTTCTGCGGAACATCGGAGCCATGTTCTGGATGTAGATTCCATCCTCGGTGATCTGATCCTGGAAATGTCCTTTCCGGGATACGGTGTAGGAAGACAGTCTTGCACTCTGTCCTTCCAGCAGATCGCTCATACCGACATGGAATGTCTGTGCACACTTGTGGATGAAGGTAAACGGCAGATCGACCGTCCCGGATTCATACTGAAGATACTTATCCAGACTGACCTCTGTCTTCTCGGCCATGTCTGCTTCCGTAAGTCCGGTGATCAGCCGCATCTCGCGGATACGCTGTGCAACCTCCATCAGGTTCAGTTCATCAACTGATGCCATTGCTTACTCCTCCTGTTATCGTTCGGTTTCCTTGCGGTGTATTTTGATCCGGGACAAAAAAAACACCCGTCTCAAAATTCTTTGAGACGAGTGCAATCATTCGTTTATCACCCGCGGTACCACTCAAATTGCCGTTCACACGACCACTCAGCAGGATCCATCAATCCCTTTGCCTTGACGCAGCAATCACGGGAGGCGCCTACTTGGTGATACAGAAGAAACATCTGCAGTCCTGTTCAGACCTCCGGCTCGGAAGGGATGGGCGTATGGAAATCCTGCTGTCGGTTCACACCAGCCACCGACTCTCTGAAAACACTCTTTCCTGCCGTCTTCGTCACAGCCTTTATGCTTTGGTATGTTACCACTCCCTCTTTCGTTCGTCAAGAGGATTTTGAAAATATTTTTCACGCTTTGGTGTACTAAAGTGTCACACAGCCTGTGCCTGCACCGCCGTCAGGACAACCGTATTCACGATGTCCTCCACGGAGCAGCCTCTTGAGAGATCGTTGCACGGCTTCGCAAGCCCTTGCAGGACCGCAAAGCACTCTGCCCCGCCGATTCTCTGCGTGATCTTATAGCCGATATTGCCTGCCTGGAGGTCCGGGAAAATCAGGACGTTCGCATGGCCGGCAACAGGACTTCCCGGTGCCTTGCTCTCGCCGATCTCCGGAACCAGAGCCGCATCAAACTGCAGCTCACCGTCGAGAAGCAGTTCCGGCGCAAGCGCATGCGCGAGTGCGGTTGCCTGCTGCACCTTGTCCACCAGTTCATGCTTTGCACTTCCCTTCGTCGAGAAGGAAAGCATCGCCACCTTCGGTACTTCAACGCCGCAGAGATCATGTGCTGTTCCTGCAGCCGCGATCGCAATGTGTGCCAGCTCTTCTGCTGTCGGGTTCGGCATGACGACACAGTCCGCATAGACCAGGAGTCCGTCATCACCCAGTTCTTTATTCGGGCAGTCCATCAGGAAGCTGGAGGAGACCACCTTCATTCCCGGCTTCGTTTTGATGATCTGCAGGGCCGGGCGGAGCATATCCCCCGTCGTGTGCACAGCACCGGATACCAGGCCATCTGCGTCTCCGAGCTTCACCATCATGATCCCGTAGTACATCGGATCCTTCACCATGTCCGCAGCTGCCTCTTCGCTGACGCCTTTTGCTTTCCGCAGTTCATAAAGCGCTGCTGCATAGCCGGCCGCCTTCGGGCTGTTCTCCGGATCAACGATCTCCATGCCGTCAAGATCCGCACCATTTGCTTTCGCCACTGCCAGGATCTTCTCCGGATCCCCGAGAAGGACCGGACATGCCAGGCCCTCCGCTTTCAGAATGGCTGCCGCCTTTACGGTACGCGGCTCATCCCCCTCCGGCAGAACGATCTTCTTCCGATCTGCCTTTGCTTTGATCTTTGCTTTTTCGATCATGCTCATGATTGTTTACTCCCCCTCTGTTCGATCAAATCATAAATCCATCTCCGGGAAACCATCCCAGACCGGTTTCCCGCTGTAGGTCATCGCAGAAGCTTTGCCGCGGACCACCTTCAGTGCGGCGTAGGCCAGTGCCTCCTGCTCCATCTCTCCCGGATAGACGCTGATCGGTGCAATCCATCCGCAGTGCTCCGTGATGCCATCCGTGATGTCCTGGAACCGCATCAGGCCGCCGGTCAGAAGGATTCCGTCCACCTTGCCGCACAGCACAGCGCTCATCTCGCCGATCATCTTCGAGATCTGGTAGATCATCGTGTTCCAGACAAGGGATGCCTTCGGATCGCCCTCTTCCACCAGTGCGTGGATCTTATCCGAATCCGAGGTCCCGAACAGGCTGACGAACCCACCGGCTCTCGAGCACATGAGGCGGACTTCCCTGACGGAGTGTGCCTCGATATAGTCGAGAAGCGGCAGGACCGGAACCGTTCCGATTCGTGTCGGGGTATAGGCCCCTTCGCCGTCTGCACCCATGTTGCCGTCGATCATCCGTCCGTGGTCATGCGCACTGACGGTGATACCGCCATCGATATGTGCCACGATGAAGTTGCAGTCCTCATACCGCTTTCCCATCGACTCCGCATGTGCCTCGGCAACCGCCTTCTGGTTCAGCACATGGGAATGGGATACTCTGTAGACGCCTTTGATGCCGGTCAGTCTCGCATAGTCGCAGTACTCATCCACATTGGTCGGGTTCAGCGTATAGGCCGGCTTCCCGAACTTCTTCGCGAACTGCCATGCCAGCATCACGCCCAGTTTTGCCGGATGTTCGCTGCCGCCCACGGCTGCCACCGTATCGTCAAAGAGCTGCTCGTCGATCTTCGTGACCCCGCCCGGCTGCGTATAGGCACTGCCGCCGCGGCCGACGAAGACATCGACCTCGGCCGGATCATGCCCTTCTTCTTTCAGCATGTCCAGAATCACCTGGTAGCGGAACGGCATCTGGTCGTTCACATGCGGGTACTGCAGCAGCACCGGTGCATCATGAAAGAGGCTCCGCTCAAAGAGGCAGGTCTCGTCTTCAAATAAGCTGACCTTCGTCGATGTAGAGCCGGGATTGATCACCAGCAGTTTATATTTCTTCTCAGCATTGTCCATTGGTCTCTTCCTCCATATACCACCCTGTATTACGTAAACCAAAGCAGATTCTATACGAAAAGACTGCATTCTGCAAGCGAAATATTTTTTCCGGTTTTGGGAGCATTCGGCTCATTTTGAGAAAACCTGTCACGCGGACACAATATATAGCAAAATCATGCCAACTGCATTTCGCGACTTTTTTTGCATTTCTTGACCGTCCGACAGCTGTAGGCTATAATAGAAGTACAAAGAGGGGGAGTAGGTGAATCTGATAGATTTGACCCTGATCAATGAGCAAAGGCTGTCAGACATGTAGAAACATGCTGGCAGCCTCCGACATAGTACTATAAAATTAGTACATATTTATTTTACATCCATTTTTTTCCTGCGTCAAGAGGAAAAGCCTTGAATTCCAAATATTCACCTAATTTTGACAGTTCTAAAAATAGGTAATGTTTGAAAAATTCTGGAATTGACGCAAAAAGGGCCGCGTTCCAGCACCATTGTGTATGGATTCGCGGCACTTTTTTTGAAATTCTGTCTTATTCGAATTCCGGCGTCATTTTACCCAGGTGACCGGATTCCCGGTACGCGGCAGTTCTGCCCGGTTCGGCAGCCCGTCCTCTGTGTCCGGCCAGCCGATCGCAAGACCGCCGGTGATGGTCTCATCTTCCGCCAGGCCGAACGCTCCCAGATATGCTCTGATCAGTGCGTGGTCTGTCAGCCAGTGCAGCTGATTGATCCAGACCGTGCCGAGGTCCAGTGCATTCGCCGCGACCATCATATTCTCGAGCACGCAGGCGCTGTCCGCCAGCGCATTTCCATAACCGATTTTATTCGCCACGACGATCAGAACCGGTGCATGATAATGGAAGATATATCCGCCCTTCTTCGCCGCGTTGATCGCATTCTTCAGGGACTTGTAGGTATCCGGCTGGATCTCCATCTGGGAGAACTCCTTCTCCACCAGTCCCGGCAGTTCGGCAAGCACCTCTGGTTTCTCGATCACGATCAGATGCGTGGTCTGGTTATTCCCGCCGCTCGGTGCTCTTCTCCCCGCTTCGATCACCTGCTTCAGCATCTCCTCCGGAACCGCATCCGCTCTGAACTTCCTGGTACTCCTTCTTGTCATAATCGCTTCCAGCGCATCCATTCTTCACTACCTCCCGCAATAAACAATAACCCACTAACAACTGCCAACTAAAACTATACTCCCCCCTGCACTTCCCCGTCAAGTTGCCTTCCCTGCAAGTTTTCTGGTGACAAATTCCTCCCGAACCGCTATACTGAAATCAGCGAACAATCGCGGAAGGGAGGGCGTACCCTATGAATATGATGGAAATCATCCGTGCACGCAGGAGTGTGCGGACGTTTGATGGTCAGCCGCTGTCAGAGGAGGAACTTTCCGATCTTCTGAACTTTGCCGATACCCACTATAATCCCTATGGCATCCCGATCACCTGGAAAATCCTGAATGCCAGGGAGCACAAGCTCTCATCGCCGGTCATTTCCGGGACCGATACCTGGATCGCCGGCAAGATGAAGAAGATCCCGGGGGCCGAGGAAGCTTTTGGCTTTGCTTTTGAAAAGGTTGTGCTCTACGCCCAGATGAAAGGAATCGGAACCACCTGGATTGCCGGAACCATGGACAGACCTGCCTTTGAGAAGGCGATGGCGCTTGGTCAGGATGAAGTCATGCCCTGTGTCAGCCCGCTCGGTTTTCCTGCGAAGAAGATGTCCCTCCGGGAAACGATGATGCGCAAAGGCATCAAGGCAGACAGCCGGCTGCCATTTGAAAAGCTGTTCTTCAACGGAAGCTTTGATCATCCGATGAGCCAGGGCGGAGCCGGTTCTCTGGCCGATCCGCTCGAGATGGTCCGTCTCGCCCCATCCGCCGTCAACAAGCAGCCATGGCGCGTGATCAAAAGCTCGGATTCGATCCACTTCTATGAGAAGCAGAGCAAGGGGTATGTCGGTGCGGACGGCTGGGACCTCCAGAAGATCGATATCGGCATCGCGATGTGCCACTTCGCCATCGGCGCAGAAGAAAAAGGATATGATCTGGATTTCTATACGGCAGATCCGCAGATCGCGCATCCTGCCGATACGTTCTACGTCGGCAGCTTCAAACTGTCCTGACGCCTGTCGGGCAGCCCCCTGTGCACGTGTCTGTTTTCACAGATCAGCTTCAGCATCCTCCTGACGCAGGCATCCAGTGCCTCCTCAGGCAGCGACAGATCATATCTGCACCGGACGGCATCGATGATCTCCTCAATATCCGAGCGGTTGCCAGGCATGATCAGGTCATTCCCTGCGGCGATGCACTTCGCAGCGGAGGATCCGCCGCCATTGTTCGTGGTCATCCAGTCGGTCATGACGATTCCCTCGAATCCCCACTCATTCCGGAGCACCTCGGTGCACAGATCGTAACTGTTCGCCGTATGAATGCCGTTGATCTTGTTGTAGGAGGTCATCAGTGCCTTCGGCTGGGCCTCTTTCACAGCGATCTCAAAACCCTTCAGGTACAGTTCCCGCAGCGCTCTCTCGGAGACGTTGCTGGTCATCCCCATCCGGTTCTCTTCCTGGTTGTTGCAGGCAAAATGCTTGATGGTCGTCCCGCAGCCCGGGATGCTCTGCGCGCCATTCGTGATCGCCGCAGCCATCTTCCCGGAGATCAGCGGATCTTCGGAGTAATACTCATAGTTTCTGCCGCAGAGCGGATTCCGGTGGATATTCATCCCCGGCGCCAGCCAGAGATGCACGCCGAACTCTTCCATCTCCCGCCCGATCATCTGCCCTGCTTCAAACAGAAGCTTCGGATCCCAGGTCTGTGCCAGCAGGGTTCCGATCGGAATCGCCGTACAGAACTGGTAGTGCGACTCTCCTTCCTCATGGAGGAATTCTGTCTGGAAGAACCGGTTTACCAGTGACTCATACCGGGTCATGGTATAGACGCTGCCATCGGCCGGATTCGTCTGATAATGCTTCTGGAGGCGGAGTCCCGCCGGTCCATCCGCAAGGATCTGCGGATCAAGCCCATACTGTCCCAGGAAACTGGCCGTTTCTCCCGCCGCTCCCGGCACATGGATCGCCGCATTGCCGATGACCTGATTGCTGCCGGCACTCGGCTGGCCGCATACTACCGCTGCCTTTTCCGCGAGTGACAGCTTGCCGAGCAGTTCCTCCACAAAGCGATCTGTCTCCCCGAGACTGCCGTTTTCACCATCCGCCTGCACAGGCTGAGCCTTTCCGCAGCCTGCAGCATCTTCTGCAGCGGCACTCGCCGCCATCCGCTCTGCAGCCTCCCGGAGATCGATCACCGGCACGTTCCTGTCCGCAGCATCTGCTGCAAGCGCAGCACGGTCATTCTCCCGTGTCTTCTCATCCGGCCGGATCTCCTTCAGGGCATCCGCCAGCGGGCAGATGTTCTTAAGCCGGCTGATCACCTGGTCTTCCGCCAGTGCCAGCACGGCGACCGGTTCCACCGCTGCCGCGTGCTCTCCGAGGAGCAGATAGGTGTCCCCTGCCGCAAGCCGCCAGGTCGCTGTCGCCGTATGGTACAGTCCGAGCGCTTCAAGCGAAAACTGCAGCGTCAGGTCCGCACTTTCTCCCGGCTGCAGCAGATCGGTCTTTGCAAATGCCACGAGTCGTTTCAGTTCTCTTCCCTTCTCTCCTCCCGGGCAGGCTGCATAGAGCTGCAGCACCTCTTTCCCCGGACGTGATCCGGTATTGGTCACCGCTGCCGCCACCAGAACCTGCTCGCCCTCCAGGCAGACATTCTTTACGACATAGCTGAAATCCGTATAGGTCAGCCCATATCCGAACGGATAGCGCGGCTTCACATGGAAGCTGTCGAAATACCGATAGCCGACATAGATTCCGTCCGTATAGAACTCTTCGATGATATTTCCGTTGTTGTGACTGAAGTCCCGGCTGCTCGGATAGTCCTCATAGCGATACGCCCAGGTATCCGTCAGATGACCACCTGCAGGAATGGATCCTGAGAGCACTGCCGCAAGCGCATCACCCGTATCCATTCCCGCCTGCGAAAGCAGAACGACTGCTGCGAACGACACTTCATCAACGATTGACAGATCGATGATTCCGCCGACATTCAGCACCAGGATCACCTTCTCATAAGCAGCGGCCACTTCACGGATCTCCCGCTCTTCCTGCTCACTCAGGTAGTAGTCGCCCGGGATGGCTTTGCGGTCCGCACCTTCCCCGGACGTCCGCGTCACCACATAGAGGGCGGTCCGGCAGGTCTCGGATTCTCTGGTGACCGGCAGTCCTTCCGGCATGACGAAAGGATGGGTTGCAAAAGAGCGGTACAGCCTTGAGAAATCCCCCGGCTCTCCTGCGGCCCTGAAGATCTCTTCCTGCCAGCGCGCTCTTTCTGCCGCATAGCGTTCCTCATAGTCACTGAGCCATCTCTCAGATGCAATCACATAGCCCGCATTCCGCAGACCTTCCTCGATATTCACATAAAAGTGATAATTGACCGATCCGGAACCGGAGCCGCCGATCACCGGGAACTTCACCCCGCCGCCATACAATGCAAGCTCCGTCCCGGGTGCAAGCGGCAGCAGGCCGTCATTCTCGAGGAGGACGATGCCCTCCGCCGCTGCCATTCCGGACAGTTTCAGATGTTTCAGCTCTCTGTCTGAGATCTTCAGGTCCTTCATTCTCTCTTCTCCCCCATTCTTCTCATAGTCCCCTCTTCCGACCAGTGCTTCCTCCGTCTCAGCCTTCCGCTGTCCCATCTTTCTGGCGATATAGGCTTCTCTGGTCTCTTTGACATCCTGAAGCGCATCCTTGATCTGGCGGTACTGCATCGTGTATTCCGTGCTGGTCAGCTGCTTGCTCTGCAATCCATGATGTACTGTCTTGGTCCTGATGTGCATCACGCACATCGTCGTTTACATCCGTACTTTATCCGATGCTGTCCAACAGATGTCCATCAAATATCACGTCCATACACGAAAAGGGCTCTTTCGCAGATGCATCCAGGTCCTCATGTCATCCGCAAACAAGCCCTTCTTTGGTTGTCTTATGTAATTGTAAACGACCGAACCGGTGAAGTCAATGTTTTCCCGCAGTATCAGAACATCGGTACCGGCTGAAAATCAATGACCCGGTCTTTCTTCCCGCCCTCGAGAATGCGATCCGGATTGTAGCTCATATTGAACAGTTTCCCGTCCGCACGCTCGATCGGGGATGCTCCGTGGTTTGCAGCATAGATCGCCGTCCGTCCATGAAAACCGGTTACCACCTCATGGTCATCCGTTCCTGCGATGACGCGGCCGCAGAGTTCAATTCCCTCATCAATCACCGATGGCGGCAGGACCTGGTGTCCGCCGTACATCATATCAAACTGATCCTGATATTTCTTAAAATGAAGCAGGTTCTTCAGATAGGTCTCCACCGGGAGTGAATTGCCGAATCCGAGCAGCGTGTTCCCGTTGCAGCAGTCCCCGGTGTAGGCGATTCTGGCTTCCTGGTCAATGAAGGCGATCGATCCTGCCGAATGACCTCCGACATGAACAACCCGCAGGGTCCGTCCGCCGAGATCCAGGACATCTCCGTCATACAGCGGATAGGTCACGACTGTCTGAAATTCGACCATATCCGAGAGTTCCATCCGGTCTTTCAGCTCCGGAAATGCTTCTGCCAGTGCACGGGCAAGCATCTCTTCCCTGCCAGGCAGCTTCGAATCCAGATAATTTGCGATATCCAGATGATGCATATAGCAGGAGCCGAATTCCGCATTGGCCGCCACGTGATCCAGATGGAAATGGGTCAGTGCCAGGACGATCGGTTTCTCTGTCAGGGTCTCGCAGAACGCTTTCAGACTTCCATAGCCGTACATCGTATCAATCAGGAGGGCATATTTCTCCCCTTCAACCAGATAGCAGTAGACATGTTCCTGATCCGTAAAGGCATACTCGATCATATAGGAACCTTTTGCAATCTCTGTCGCTTTATAATATTTTACATCAGACATGTTCTGATACCTCCTTTTCTGCTCCCATTCTATCTGAACCAGGCAGCCGCTTCCATATCGGAAATCATGCCATTTCCTATCGATTTTCTTGTTCTTTCGTTATGCAGCCACATCCAGCGCATACAGTTCCATCAGTTCATCATATTCCCCGATGGCTTCATCGAATCGTTCGAGCAATGCCGCTGCATCATAGAGGCCATCGGCGTTCCGGGTAAGACCGGTCAGTTCAATCGGATAGACAACCGGCGGATTCTCCAGATCGAGCAGCGGCATCCCGCGCAGCTGCTCCGCACTCTGGTACACCAGATCCAGGGACCAGTACTCCGCTCCGTCTTCTGCAAGCCACTTTGCAAGAACGATCTTGCACCCGATCGGCGTCTTTCTTTCAATTGCTCCCGGACAGGTATAGTCCGCCGCACCGAGCGAAGCCAGGATGCTTCCGACATTGGAATCATGGCCGCACAGGAAGGTGAACTGCCGTCTTTCATTCGTCATCTCTGCCCGGATCTCCTCCAGAATCGGATGGGCAACATGCGGGGCTACGAGCGGAGCCGAGAAGAGAATATCCCCATAGAGGTCCTTGACCTCACTGATTTCCCGCCAGTCTTCGAAGCTCAGATCATGGCCAAATGCCGCAAGCTTCTCATCAGCCTGTTCATAATACTGCAGCACCAGGGCATCGCTGATCGAGCAGGCAGTCTTCAGCGTCCCGGTCATCTTCGGCTCACTGTCCAGTTCGAGCGTCATCTCGAGATCATCGGTCACGAACGGTGCAACACTGCCATCCTTCCATCCCTGCGAATCCTGGAGATCGATCACATCCGACAGCAGCTCATAGTTGTCCGCAAGACCAGCCACCGCCTCGTCAAACAGTTCATGGATCTGCGCGTCCACAGCCGCCTGATATGCCGGTGTAAGGAAGGTAAACTGCGGTGTGAAGACCGGGTCCATCTTGTCAAATTCCACATGGTACTCAACCGGAATATTGGCAGTGGGCAGAAGCCCGGATGCGAAATACTCCGCTGTCGCGATGGTCCGCTGCTTGGAATTCGCATAGACACGGACAGCACCGTCCTCCGGCAGGTAATTCTCCGGGAACAGGCCTTCCTTTTCCAGCCACTTGCGGAAATACTGGCCCATCTCCGTCTCGAGGAGCCCACCGCGAAGCGACAGTTCACTGGCACCGGAACTCCATGGGAACCAGGTATGCGGCGTCGCTGTGCTCAGGATGGAACCACCTCTGATAAGCGGCGAGCGGATATTGTGCCTGCTGAAGACTACAACCTGCTCCAGTGTGTAGCCGTCATGAGAAAGTGTATACTTGGAAGTCTCGGATTTTGTTTCAGGCTGTGTCACTTCCACAGTCTCAACGTCTGATGTATCCGTGGCCTCTGCGTCTTCCTCGATTTCTGAGTCAGCCCCATTTTCTGGCGCATCTACAGTCTCCGTTTCAACTACAGATGTAGTTTCCGTTTCAGCCGCAGCCGACATCTCCGTCACCGGCTCCGCTTCCGTCACGACCTGTGTCTCTACCGTCTTCTCACGGTTTAAGATACCGGCCATATAGAGTCCCTGTACTGTCAGTGTTCCCACCAGCAGGACAGACACAACGATCAGCAAAATACTTGTTACCCGTTTACTCATCTTTCTCTCCTTTGACCAGCTCATCACTGCAGTACAGCCTGTCCATCAAATGTCCAACAAAAAGGCATACAGCACACAAAGATGATCACATTTATGAACGAACAATGTCCTAGTTCTGTGTTTCATCCGGATAATCCCAGAATCCTCCTGTATGGAAGTTTTCATTTCCCAGCGGTTCTGCTGTCAGTCTGAAGATGACGCATCCATCCGGGCACACGACTGTTTTTGAATACTCCCCATCACCACCAACTTTTCTGAGATCACCGCCACTTCTGACCGCTTCCATTAAGGGATACAGCATCATCATTGTTTTTGAGCATATTCCGTATCCGTCTTTATTGACAGGACACCCATATGTCGTTTTGTAGATATCCCCGATTTCTTCCCCATTTCTGCAATACCGTTCCGTATGGTTCCCATGAAGAAAGCCTGTTACTTCTACCGTAAATTCATATTCTTCGTCATACCACTTTTTCATCTCAGCCACCCTTTCATTATTTCCTGAATATCTTGTTCCGTTTGCTTTACTCATAAAAGAATTCATAATCGGGGAAGGCATCCCATTCAGGCAATGAGGTGAGCAGTTCCTCTATTTGCTTCTCGACTGTCATGAATTCCCTGGCTTCTTCACAATAACAGTCATCGATCGGCGCCAGCGGAATCGAATCACAGCGAACACTCTTCGCGGATCCGTCTGCATTGACGGAAATCACAATCGTCTGATTTGGTTCCGAAGCCAGCCCAATATCAGAATCAGGATCATTGAATGGATCATATTAATTCCGGTCCCTACACTTAATAATACCACGTGCACCTCGGAAAAAACAGGCTTTATCAAATCTGGCGATAAATAAATCGGAAGAAGAGATCGATCTGTGTTTAGGCAATAATCCATGGCCGCTTCGCGCAAAGCTTTTCACACTCTTATGCTCTCATACTTTTCCGTAATCAGAACCACACAAACACCGACCTGAACCACGGAATCCGGATCTTTTCGCCCATCGCAATCTCCGTAATTTCCCCTGTCGAAGGATCATAAAGTTCAGCCTTTTTCTTCGTCTCGTGAGTAAGCAGCACTTCCCGATCTTCCCGCGTATTGTTCAGAATCATAAAGAGTTCCCTGCCTTCTTTCTCGAATCTGCCCTTGATGATCGCAGCATCTGTGCTCTTCGCGGTAAATGTGCTGTCACACCTGTCAAGCCAGGCGAGAATCTCTTCATCGGAAATAGCCGCAAAATCCTTCCTGCTCTCTTTTCGATCCACTGGTCTCGCCGTCCCAAGCATTGGAACCTTATCCTGGAAGAGCACTCGAACGCCCCGACTCTTCAGTTTTTTCAATGCTTCATAACTCTCGTCATACAGAATGTCCATCGCCGGAAGAATGACCGTCTTCACTGGATGACCGGAAATCGCCGGCAGCTCTTTCCCGGCGGCTTCCACAAGATCCTCCATATCCGCATAGTAGAAATCGTGTCCGCTCTCGTAGATTTTTTTCACAAGCGGCTGCACCGCATTATCCGTATCACCGGAAAATGCCCCCATCGTGTAAGAGGGGATCAGCTTGCCCTGTGTGTCCTCAATGCCATAGTAGACAAAGGTATTGCAGTCATTGATGCAGCCGTCGAGCATGTACGAAATGCGCCCGACATATTCGTTGAACCAGTTCGCCTCCTGCAGATGCAGCGGTCCGTTCTCACCTTTCAGCTTCAAAGGATCGTATTCTTCAAAATTGTTGAAATAATAAGAATTAACCTTTCGGACACCGCCGAGGAACAGAAGCCCGATAATCGCGCACATGTTGTCGAGGTGGTGCTCCATAAATATCGGAATATTCACGACAGGACATATTTCCACCATCATCCCGGGCAGCTTGTTTTTCCGAACCGCCATCTGCGGATGCTTTGCCGCATTATAATTATAGATTTCCGGATAGCACTCCAGAATATCCATTCCAGGAAGACCGGCGCAGCGAAGCGTTTCGATATAAGAGCCATAGTCCAGCACGTTTCCAAGAATATTTTCCTCTCCGAGATAATGTCCGGAAATCATGGTTCCGTGGTCCTTGCACCACTGGTTCAGCTGGCCTGTATAATTCCTTCCGATCAGTTTCCCGACAAGCTGGTAGAAATGGATTCTTTCAGGTGCCGAAGCACTGTCACCTTCAAAAAGGTGATGCAGTACCGGCTCGAGACGCGTGCCGTATTCCCCCTCATATTCCTCAAAAAGTCCGTCCACCCACGGAACCAGCGCGAAGGACCACTGGACATAGGGCGTCATATGGCGGACCATTAGCGA
>CACZQN010000009.1 GCA_902783375.1 uncultured Lachnospiraceae bacterium
AAAAGTCTTAAGATTCTTAAGAATCTTGAGACTCATTATCCCAGAATTGAGGACATTTCCATAGACACTTGTTATTTACCATTTACGGTTTTGATATGCTGCGGCTGGTTCCAGTTAAAAAGTACCCGGACAGCGGTTTTGGGAAGTTTTTCTGGGGTGGAAAAAGCGCAGTTATGGCGGAGACTCCTGAACTCGAGCCCTATACTGTCGACATCGACAGCTATGAGCGAATTGTTTTCGGATTTCCTGTGTGGGCAGGAAATGTGGCTCCACCGATCCGGACTTTCATAAAGGATCATGATCTGAAAGGGAAAAAGATCGCCGCCTTTGCCTGCCGGAGCGGCGCTGGTGCAGAGAAAGCTTTTGCGAAACTGAAAGTAGCAATTGGGATCGAACAACTGGAAGCTGAGCTGATTCTGATTGATCCGAAAGCAAAGCCTGATGCCTCCAATGATATGAAAATAGAGGATTTTTGCAGATTGCTGAGATAACAGTATCGGTGGAATCAAGAATTACAGGGGATCCCTGGAGGAGTTGATATGAAAGGATATGAAGTCAGGAAAAAGTACATGGTGATCTATTTGTGTCTGATAGCCGTTGGTGCGTACTGCGTCATTTCTCGCTGGCTTACCGTGATTGATCCGAAGATAAGACTTCTTCCCGGTTTCTTGCTTTCACACATATCGAATTTCACCCTATGTATGATGGTATTGCTTATTTTCGGTTTTATTGCCATTCTTTTTGGAGCAAAACTGAAGATCGTTACGATTGCAGCCTTGCTGATCGCAGTACTTGGAATTGTTTATGAATGTTTTCTCCCATTCCTGAATACGTCGGATATATGGGATGCGGTATTCGGAACCGCAGGAACAGCCGTTGCATATATTTACCTTGTAATGCTGAAAAGAAACGGCCTGGTTGCCAATGTTACACTCGATGAGACGGAAGAAGTGATTTTCATCAAGAAGAAAGGCGAATAATACCGAATGCCAAAACATGAAATCATCCGCAGTGACGCGCTGCAGGATCTGCGGGAGGAGATTGCCCGGCTGAGACTTCAGGTGGCGGGCCTTCTTTCCGAACGGGATGATCTGATCTACAGAATCTGTCCGGATCTTGAACGAAGATATCATGCCATATTTGGTGACCTGATCGTTGAGACACTCCGCGGAAAGATGATGGTCCTTGCCTACCGGAGGGTGATCGAACGCCTGCAGGCTGCGATCTACCGGGAAGAGAATATCACAAGGCTTGAGATCGAGCAGAAGGTCCGGGAAGAGCAGGAGGAATACGAGAAGACTGTCCACGAGAAGGCGGAAGAGTACCGGAAGGAGCAGGAACAGGAGAAGTCGCGGGAAGAGCAGCGCGAGCGATGGAACGAGGAATACCGGAAGAAGCACGACGGGAAAGATCCGGATCCGGAGAAATATAAAGAAAAGGAGCCGGATGGCGGAACCGGAGATTCCGATAAAAAGAAGGAAGATCGTGAGAAGGCATTCGATCAGTCAAAGGATCGAATGAACGATCGGGGGAGAAAAGGCCCGGATGAAGAGGATCCGGATGATCAAGAGCCGGAGCCGCAGTCCTTTGATCAGGAATTAAAGCAGCTCTACCGCAAGCTGGTGAAGCGGCTGCATCCGGATTCGAATCCGAACCAGACGACCCGCGAGAAGGAGCTCTTTATCGAGGTACAGAAAGCCTTTAAGCAGGGGGATCTGGAACGTCTGCGCCAGATCTGGGACGAACTTCAGGGATTTGCGGAAGCTGTGGAAGAAGATGAGGATGACATCGAGAAGCTGACGAAGATCCGGGATGAACTCCTGAAAAAGAGAGAGGAACTGGCAGCGGAGATCCGGGAGATCAAGAGCCGTGAGCCTTATACCTATAAGCGAATTCTTGACGATCCGGAAGTTGTGGAGCTGTCGAAGGAGCAATTTGAGAAACTGATTGCAGAGTACCAGAAGCAGGCGGATGAGCTGAAGGTTCATATCGAGCAGCTGACAGCAGAGCTTGAGGCTCTGCAGAAGAGGAAACGACGTGAGTGAGAATGAAATAAGGCCGATCGATGCGTCTGTCCTGCCGGACATTGTGCTGATGGGGGGACTCGGG
This sequence comes from uncultured Lachnospiraceae bacterium, assembly GCA_902783375.1. Lineage (GTDB taxonomy): Bacteria > Bacillota > Clostridia > Lachnospirales > Lachnospiraceae > Catonella. Next base: position 2,110 of record CACZQN010000009.1, read on the forward strand.
AAACTCGAGAAGCCATTTGAACGGCATATTCTGCTGACGACATTTGACATCAAAGGAGTCAATTACGTTCACAGGATCCGTTCCCTTGTCCGGAAGCTGAATCTCGGGGACGTTCTGAAACTGGTCCGTGAGCCGCACAATGAGTACGATCCGAACGCCGTACGGATCGACACCCCTGCCGGAAAGAAACTGGGCTACGTTCCACGCATCAAGGCGGATATCATTGCGGCACTGATGGACGCCGGGAAAAGAATCGTTGCGGTGGTTGTGGACACCGAGGTGTACAAAGAGGACGAGAACTACTATCCCGTCAAGGTCACAGTGGAACTGTATCTGGATGAGTGATGGCTCATGTCGAAGCGGTAAAACATCTTACAAGGAGAGTAACCATGCTGACGGATGATCTGAGACAGTCTCTGGAAGCGTATCTTGCGAAATACTATGTTGAGCCGGAGCATGCGGCTCTGGCGGAGGTGGCGGAGGCCACGCCCGGGGAGGACCTGATCAAGGGATCGGATCACAAGGTTCCGGATGATGTCCATCTGACGCTTGATCAGCTGATGGAGGATGTCGGGGAGTCATTTCACGAGATGCTGTTCCGGCTGATCGACCGGAGCGGGATGACGGATGTGGAGGTCTATAAGAAGGCGAATGTTGACCGGAAGCTGTTCTCGAAGATCAAGAGCAATCCGGCTTACCATCCGAGGAAACACACGGTGCTGGCGCTGGCGATTGCGCTGGAGCTGAGTCTTGATGAGACGGTCGATCTGCTCGCGCGGGCGGAGTATGCGCTGTCTCCGGGAAGCAAGAGCGATCTGATCGTGAAATACTTCATCGAGCACGGCATCTATGATATCATGACGATCAACTTTGCACTCGATGAATATGGGGAGCGACCGGAACAGCATGAATGAGAAGGTGCAGAACAAGCATGTCTATGCGCTGCTGATCGGTGTCGGGCAGTACCAGGCGATGGGGCTTTCCGATCTGCCTGCCTGGCGGATGGACCTGACACTGATCGGCACGGCGCTTGAAGCGGGCCTCCTGGTGCCGGCGGAGAACATCCGCCTTGTCACCGGTGAGAACCAGACCGGTCTTGTGCCGATGAAAGCCCTCGCCCTTGCGATGGCAAGTTTCAAAGAAATGCTGCGGGAAGACGATGTCTTCCTGCTTTATTTCTCCGGACATGGAGGGAACGGAGACCTTCTGTTCAGTGACGGCGCGGTGGCGCTCCAGAGCGTGATCGACTACATGGAACTGCTCCCGGCGCGGAGCAAGGTGCTGATTCTCGACTGCTGCGATTCCGGAGACTTCACGACCAGCGGCGCCAGGAAGATGCAGTTTGACGAGACGATCGCGGCATTTGCAGGAAAAGGGATCGCGGTTCTGGCATCCTCGGCAGCGGACGCCGTGTCCCGCATGGGACCGCGCGGAAATCACAGCATGTTCACCGGGGCCATCTCCTCGGCCATTCATTTCTCAAGGCCGGACCGGGAAGGGCGGATCTCGCTGGATCAGATCTGCGAGGAGGCAAGACGGCTGGTCGATGCCTGGAACCGGGAGAACCCCGGAATAGAACAGTGGCCGGTGTTCCGGAGCAGCGTTGGCGGTACGATCTGGTTCAAGATCGGAGAGGCGGAAGAAAAGAAGCAGCCGGAGATCCGGTTTGAGACGGAGGCATACCGCCTGATCCTGGTGAAAACGATCCCTGCAGGAGGGATCAGCCGCCTGGCAGTGTTCGTGGTGACGGACAGAGAGGCAGATGAACTGCCAGGACTCACGGAGGACATCGTCCGGCGGATCAAGGAACATGACGCTTCCGTCCGGGTGATCTGGGCGTACTTCGGTCATGACGAGACGGACATCCGGCGGGATCTGCACTTCGCCTATACGATCTGGACCGATCTTGCAGACCAGCGGGAGCGGCTGTTCCGGGAGAACCGGCACGCTGCTGTGAAGGAGGGAATCTACGTCTGGGAGAATCCTTCCTACCGGATGCTGAAGCAGATGCAGGAGAGGACCGGCTCCCGCGAGGACTATATCCGGCAGTACCGGAAGCTGCTGGCACTGATCGTCACACACGGCGAGCAATTCGCATATGACTTCGAAGAAGTGGCGAACCGGACGGAGACGATCGGGGCGATGCGGGAGCGATACGGCACCTGGATCCGCGAGGTGAACCGCGACTATGTCCGTCTGTCCGATGAGGGGCACGGCCCGGATGATCTCGCGGACTGGTCACAGGGCATCCTAGAACTCGCAGGCTGGGTCCTGGATCTGGCCATTTACCTGGAAGAGGATCCGGACGAGGAAGGAAATGAGCGGATGATGTGGCTGATGCGCCATGCGGTACGATACTACCATGAAGCCATGGAACAACTGAAAAAGATCGAAAGCAGCATTCGCTGGCAGACATAAGAGGCACCCCGAGAGGTGCCTCTTCATTTGTCGCTTTTTCGGCGACCATTTCCATCCGCGAAAGAAGTATGATGAGACCTGAAAGGACTGCTCTGTCCTGCCGCGCCGGTGGGGACGGGAGAGACAGGGCAGCTGAGACTGTATCCGATGAGAGGAGAGATGGGATGAGCAGGAAGCAGGTCTTATGCGTGGTGATGGTACTTGGATGTGCGCTGATGGCGGGCTGCCAGTCGAAGGCTGCGAGGGCTTTTGACGATCAGGTGCTTGCAATCGGAGAGGTGACAGAAGACGACCGGGATGCGATCGCGGCAGCGGAGTCGATGTACGCGGCGCTGAGTGAGAAGGAGCAGGGGCAGGTGAAGAACCTGGAGACACTCCGGCAGGCCAGGGATGCGTATTCGGAGCTGGTTGCGGAAGATGTTTCTGCCCTGATCCGGAAGATCGAGAATGCCAAGGATCCGGACAAGCAGCTGAAGAAGGCAGAGGACGCTTATGCGGCTCTGTCGGAGTACGAGAAGACGTTCGTGAAGGAGAGCGATACGCTGCTTGACTACATCGAGGAGAAGACGGATCCGGTCGATCAGATGATCGAGGACATCGGTGAGGTGACCCTCGGAAATGAAATGGTCATTCTGAAAGCGGAGAGGGCATACGCCGCATTATCGGCAGTGGAGCAGGAGTATGTCGCTGGGAAGGAGACGCTGGAGAATGCGCGGAAGACGTTCACGGCGCTGCGGATCGCCCGGGTGGAGGAGCTGATCGATGCGATCGGGGAGGTAACCCTTGACAGCGAGAAGAAGATCCTCAGTGCGAAGACTGCGTTCGCAGAGCTGTCGGAAGCGGACCAGAAAACCGTGAAGAATGCAAAGCAGCTGACGGATGCGCAGGCGCTGTTTGAACAGATGAAAGCAGAGGAATCGCAGCGGAAGATCACCGAGGCGGAGACGGCCATCGAGGCGATCGGTACGGTCAGTGAAGAGAGCGGAGACCTGCTCAAGGCTGCGGAGAAGGCATACGGGGCACTCTCTGCAGAGGAAAAGGAGCACGTGAAGAATCAGGACGTCCTTGAGACCGCACAGGCGGAATATGAGGATCTCACGAAGATCAAGCCGGTGGAGAAACTGATCAAGGCAGCACTCAAGGATACCAGCAAGCTGGACGAGGCGAACACAGCCCTTTACAAGCTGACGCAGAGCCAGCGGGAGAAGGTCAGCAACAAGTTTCAGCTCGAAGAGAAGCGGGCGGAGGTTGTCACCGGGCAGATCGATGCGATCGGGACCGTGACGCTCGGCAAGGAGCAGCAGATCGCAGATGCCGAGGATGCCTACAACAAGCTGAGCCCGCAGGAAAAGAGCATGGTGAAGAATAACAATCTCCTGGCCAATGCGAGAAAGAGCCTGGCGGAGCTGAAGAAGGAGAACCTACTCGGGAAGATGAAGAAGGAACGGGATGATGTGGAGGATATCACCTTCTATATGACGAAGGCACAGCCACAGTACATCAATTCGCGCTGTTACGTCCTGCCATATCTTTCTGTCAGTGACAGCTATCCGAAATCTCCGTACCTCCGGATGCAGTATGTCTACGCCGGCCGGGACTGGGTCTTCTTCGAGAAGGTCATCATCGTGACAGACAAGAACAAATACACCAAGACATTTTCGTATTTTGATACGAATCATGAAACGAGCTGGGGTGGAAATCTCTACGAATATGTGGATACCTTATCCGGAAGTTCCGACATCAACATGCTGAAGGATATGGCTAAGTCGAAGAATGTGACGGTCCGGTTCCAGGGTGATTCGAACCGGTATGACATGACGATGAGCCAGGCCGACAAGAACGGGATTCAGGATGTGGTCGATCTGTATGAGGCGATGAAGCAGTGATGCTCCGCCGCCGGAAAGGGATGAAGCTATGTTTTGTCCGAAATGCGGGCATGAGATACCGGACGGCGTGCTGTACTGCCCGGCGTGCGGGCGGAAGGTCCGGTCAAGGCGTGTGCTGTGGATCCTCCTGGGGCTGGTAGCGGTCATTCTGGTCGCAGCTGCGGGGAGATTCGGCTGGCGCTATTACCAGGACAGCCTGAAGTCGCCGGTGGAGGGCGTTTCCTACAAGGTCTACACGGAGGGGATGGAATACCTCCGGCTGATGGAAACCGCGACGGCGAAGGAGATCGTCATGGATTATGTCGCGAAGCACCCGAAGGAGCCGTGGAACGAAATGCCGGGGCATATCCGGGAGATTGATTTCTCCCTTCAGCTGGGAAAACACCCGACAGAGCAGGAAGTGTATTATGACAAGGTGATTCAGAAGTTCTGGCAGTCCTATGTGGTCTGCTATGGTCATGCGGAAGTGATCTCCGGCTACGAGGAAGAGGACAACGGAATCATCCAGATGACACTCGCGGTGTACAAAGGAATCGTGTCGGATTTCCGGGAAGGAATCACCGAAGCGAAGGAAGTCCAGCATAGTGCCAGAACGATGAAAGATCTGCGGGAAGCGTACCGGATTCTCGATGACATCTGGGAGGGGGACGACGAATGAACGAGCATGTGAATGAAGAGAAAACCACCAGGCTCTCCCGGGGAAAACGAAGGCTGCTGGCTTTTGGTACCCTGCTGGTCATCTGCATCGTGGCAGGTGTCGTGGGATGGCAGGGATACCGCTACCTGACCGATGTCATGGTCATCAAGGAAAAGGTGGAAGCCGGCAGCCTTGTGACGCTGAAGGAGATCGTGCGCGGCAGGTCGGAGAATACATCCATCTCGATGAACGGGACCATCGACACGGGCACACTCGGTGAACAGACGGTCTTCCTCACCATCCGGAACGGCCCGATCCGAACCTACAAGGAGATCAGGGTCGCGGTGGTGGACACAAAAGCACCGGAAATCTCTGGGCCGGAATCCCTGACTGTCACATCAGCAAAGGACTTCGATCCTTCCGAGTCGTATGTGGTGGATGATTTCGAGAAAGATCTTGCGAAGTCCATCCGCGTTGTCCCAGAGCTGGATCTGACGAAGGAAGGATTGCAGGAAGTAACACTGAAGGTGAAGGACTCCTCCGGGAATGTCGGTGAATTGCCTGTGGAAATCCAGGTGCTGAAGCTCTCGACAGAGGAAGAGAAGGTGCTCACGGCCATCAATCAGTACCTGGCCGATGGCCATGACGAGGATACGGTCCTTGATACCGCGTGGGTCATGAAGACGGAAGGCGCCGAGAACGGCGTGGATTACTACGTGGAAGTCGCGGAGAACGTCCTGTATGCGCTCTATTTCTCCGGGAAAGTATCGGAGTATACGATCTTTGACTGCGGCAGCGTGCTGATGCACGACCTGATGGTGTACGCCGTGCACTATAACGGAACAACCGTGAAGACCGGGAAGCTGATGGGAGTGAGCGGGGAATAAACGGATGCCACCGTGGCGGTGGGAACGGATGCTCCGGGGGTGTGCTATACTGAGAAAAGGGCGGGGGAAATTTGATAATAAACAGAACGCCTACTATGCAGGGAGTTCTCGCTTCGAAATGATGCCAAAAGGACAGGACCGCTGAAAAGTGGCTCTGTCCTTTTGGGTTACTGATTAAGTACCTCGTGAGATATCCCTGTGCGGATAAAAGAAGAAACTGAAAGGTTAAGATTGTAAATAATATGTCGTTGTGATACGATAAAATCTTAACTTCCAGTGATTTTACGACTCAAGCATAGAATCCCTGATTAGACCAACACTAGCGTCTTGGTCTAATCAGGGATCTTTTTTAGCAAAAGAGAAATTCATTCAAGTCTTCAAGTGCCGCTTT
>CACZQN010000010.1 GCA_902783375.1 uncultured Lachnospiraceae bacterium
ACGCTTCGCGTCTAATCGTTGCTTCGCAACTCTTGTCTATACGCGTCGGCCATCAGGCCGGTAAGAATTCGAGAGAAGGCGGCTATGTAAGCAAGCTTTCAGCCGCTTTCTCTCGAATTCTTGTCGGTCCTGAACAGTTACGATAATTCTATCTTACCATATTTCCCCGATGGATGTTAAGTGCAAAGAGCAAAATCCCGGAAGACTTTCCTAGATCAGTTCTTTCCCCTCGTGAAAGGCCTTGCCCACTTTCGATCCGGCAGCATAATAATCGAAATGGAACTGGTCAAACATCAGAGCATGAATTCTTGATGCATCCACTTTCCCGTCATCGCCCAGCAGCTCTTCATTCACACAGACATTGATAATTTTGCCGACAATGGCAAACATATTGTCTGTGTCGATGACCTCTGCCAGTTCGCATTCCAGTGTAATCGGGAATTCCTCGATGATCGGTGCGTTGACAAATTCACTCTTCACAGCATGATATCCGGATTTCGCAAATTTGTCCGGGACTTTATTTCCGGATACCATCCCGTAATAATCCGCTACTGCCATATGTTCCACGTCCGCTACTGCCACGGTAAATGCCTTAACCGCTCTGATATTCTTGGTTGTCTTGTGATGGTCGTCGACGAACAGGGCAATCTATATTCTGCCGCAGTTATAATGTCAAATGAACATATCAAATGTCTTGACATACATTTTCTGTATGATCTATACTATATGAGATTCGAATACTGGCCATCAGGCAGATCCATGGTCTGACAGGTCAGCAGCAGGAGGAGAAAGGCATGAGGATTGATTCGCTGGAAGTATTTCTTACGGTCGCCGAAGAGGGCAATATCACAAAGGCTGCAGGGCTGCTGCACCTGTCCCAGCCGACGGTTTCCCGCATCATCATGGACCTGGAGGAAGAGGTGAACCGGCAGCTGTTTACCAGGACCAGCAAAAAGGTCTTTCTCACAAAGGCCGGTCTGCAGTTTCAGGAAACGGCCAGAGATATCGTTGCCCTCTACCACAGGGCCATCTCGCTGGATGTGAATGATACGGAAATCCGGGGAGACATCTACATCGGCGCCGCGGAAGTCAGTGCTGTCAGCTTTCTGGCAGAACGCCTGAAGGTTTTCATAGACCTCTATCCGGGGATCCGCATCCATCTGGATTCGGGCAATGCAGAGTATATCCGGCAGAATCTCGAAGACGGCATTCTGGATCTCGGTCTCATCACGCGGTCGATCAATACAGAACAATATGAAACACTGGAACTTTCAAGAAAAGAGCAGTGGTGTGTCCTGCTGAAAGAGGATCATCCGCTGGCACTGCGGGAGCGCCTTCGGATGGAGGATCTTGTCGGCGAAAACCTGATCATTCCGGAAAACCAAATATTCTACAAGGATCTCGTCTCGTGGGTCGGGACCGATGAGCATATCCGGGCTACCTATACCCTGGTGCACAATGCGGTTCCCCTGGTGAAGTCCGGCATGGGCATCATGCTCTGTTTCTATGATCTGTCCCTGGCAGTCCCCGGACTGACGCTGATCCCGCTGGTTCCGGTCCGGGAAGTCACGCCGATGCTGATCTGGAAAAAGAAAGCGATCTACACGCCGGCCGTGCAGCTGTTTCTGGACTATCTCCGGCAGGAATGAACAGCTCAGACTACCCTTCTGCAGCAAAAATGCGCCAGGCTTCCTGCGAAGCCTGGCGCAATGTTTTTGCAGGATTTTTTACCTCATCATTTTGTATCAGATTCGATGTCCGTAAGCATCCATGCCGTCGAGTGCAGGATCTTTCATGCAGAGGTGGACGGCAGCCTTCTTGAAGGTCATCGGCAGTGCCAGGATGTTCGGATTCTCACCGACATACTTCTTCTTTGCATCTTCCAGTGCCTCTTCGAAGGTTGCGCGGGTCTTCAGGCCCATGCCGCGGGCGTAGCCCGGCTCCTCAGCGCCGACGATGTAGATCGCGCTGGTATTCATCTCCGCGATATGGCCGCAGGACATCATCGAGAAGCCATGGAACGGATGGAAGGCATTGGTAAAGCGGTACTTGCGGATGTATTCCTCATTGGTTGCAAAATACTCGCCGTAGCGGTTCATATCCGGCAGGGTGTTCATGTGGTCATGCTGGAACATCGTGTAGAGTTCACGCAGGTACGGCCACAGTTCATCATGGAAATATCCGTTGCAGATCGAGGAGCAGATGATCACGCAGTTGTCGCTCATGACACGCTTGAAGCGGAGCACCTGTGCGGAGAGCGCCTGCATCATCATGATCGGGTTGGTGCCCATGCCATCGCCGTAGTGGAACTTCTGCGGCATACCGAACACGAGGACATCGTACTTCTTTTCTGCCCAGTGCACATAGGTGCGCTCATCGGCGAGTTTCCAGCTGATCGGCATCATCTCCTTCGCATAGCCGGAGTAGATCGCGATCTGGCGGGACTGGGTATCGAGAACCGCATCACAGCAGAAGAACGGATGACCCATCTTCTCTTCCATGTGCATGCTGATCTCATCGAATTTATTCCGCATCAGGCTGCCGCCGTTGACCGGTGTAAAGTCATCCCGGTGCATGACAGATGGCACATGGTGGCTGGCGATGCTCTTCCAGTTCGTGATGCCGGTTGCGCTGTGCTTATAGCCGCCGGAGTATCCGCCGTACGGATTGCCCTGGACATGGCCGATCAGGATCGGGATATCACAGTCAAAGACATACTTATTCATCCAGACCGGATCGCCGCGGCGGGTCGTCCCGAGATCCACCATATGGTCCGGATCCTCGCTGTCGTGGCTGATGATCTGGCCGGAATGCCAGAATTCATCAAACAGTTCTTTGCCGAAGATCGCAAGCGCATCGGACTCTTTGCTTCTCGGGTGGAGGCCGTTGGAAATGATGAACAGGATGTCCTTCTTCTCGACGCCTGCCGCATACAGTTCCTCGAGGATATACTTGATGGACAGCTTCCGGTGGCTGGTTGCCTGCTCGCCGCCCTTCACGCGGTCCGGCACGACGAAGGTGACCGTTGCACCCGGATGTGCCAGCTCGGTCAGTGTCGGCATTCCGATCGGATGCGCCAGGCTCTCCTTATAGGCAGCCTCCAGCTGGTCTTCCGGAATGTGCGGCGGATCCGCTACGGTCTCGCCCGGAATAAAGATATCTGTATTGTCCGGCAGGATCGCCGACATTGTTCCCTGTCCATATTCAAATTCAATTTTCATGGTAATTAACCCCTTTCATTCTGTAACAGTTCCGATTCTGACCGGTTACTCCAGCCGCAGCATCCGCGGCAGCGCACCGCCGATGAGTGGCCTTGCATATTCCTTAAATGCTTCCGTCACACCGCTTCCATCTTCTTTGATGAATTCCTTCGGCATGGTCTTCTCATACATCATGACTTCTTCAATCGGCACCAGGAACGGCTCTGCGCGGTACGGCTCCTCTGCCCCGGATACCCTCCTGAACGCAACCATCTTCCCGGTCTCACCGGCAAGCACCGCCCTGACCGCCTCGCGGCCGGCAATCTCTGCCTCTTCCTGGTCTACCGGACTCACGCAGGCCATCGAAGCCCGGCCGAGCAGCCCCGGCTTCTCACTTCTGGCCTTATATCCAAGGTGCTTGATGACGAGATTTGCCAGCTTCTCACTGACCCCGCCGAAGTAGGTCGCACGGCCGACCGTCATGACCGGATCGACGATCGGTGTGCCGTCTGCGTAGCGGAGGCCTTCGCTTGCCACCACGACCAGTCCTTTTTTGGTCTTCAGCTTCTCGGAAACCGCTGCCAGGAATTTCTCATCGTCAAATGGCACTTCCGGCAGATAGATCAGATCCGGTCCGAGACCGTCTTCATCCTCCGCCAGTGCCGCAGCCGCTGTCACCCAGCCGGCATTTCTCCCGAGCGCTTCGATGACCACGACGTGGATCGGGAGTCCGTGCACATCCGCTGCCACTTCTTTCACGCTCTGCGCCAGATATCTGGCCGCGCTGCCATATCCCGGGCTGTGGTCCGTCACCGAAAGATCATTGTCCATCGTCTTCGGAATGCCGCAGACAAGGACATCCATCCCGTGGTCCCTGCAGGTATGATAAATCTTGCCGCAGGTATCCATCGAGCCGTTCCCGCCATTCATCAGGACATAATCGATCTGATATTTCTGGAGGACATCCGCGATTCTCTGGTATTCCGCCTCTTCCAGTGCATCTCTCGAAGATCCGATGGCGCTCCCCGGCGTCTGCAGCAGCAGCGCCAGTTCGTCATCCGGCATCGCGCCGAGATCCACCAGTTTCTCATCCATCAGGCCGCCGGTACCGCCTCTGGCCCCGTAGACATGCCCGATCTCCGCACTTGCCTTCGCCTCCATCACCGCCCCGTACAACGAAGCGTTGATCACAGCCGTCGGTCCGCCGCCATGCACGATCAAAAGATTCTTTCCCATTTTTTATTACTCCACTGTTACCGGGCAGGTATAGACACGATTGCCCGCGATATTTCTCTTCTCACCGACGAGATTCATTTCCTCTGTAAATGCGATGTTGTGTGCGGAGGTTCCGATCATGATATCCATCCTGGTCGGCTCCACTACGAATTCCATGTCCTCATTGTAATAGCCGAGCTGTCTGGTATCGAGGGCAAAGGAGATCTTTCTCTTCTCACCCGGTGCCAGGCTGATGCGCTTGAAGCCTGCCAGCTGCATGACCGGACGCACCACGTGTGCCTTCTTCGTGTGGAAGTAGAGCTGTACAACTTCATCGCCTGCCACGTCACCCGTGTTCTCTACAAAACACGAGACATGGATCACGCCGTCCGTCGCCACTTCCTTCTCTGCCAGACAGAAATCCGAGAGTTCGAAGGTCGTATAGGACAGGCCGTGGCCGAAGCAGAACAGCGGCAGATCACTGTCGTCCACATAGCCGCCGGAGAAGATCGCTGAGATCGCATTCTCACCGCGGTTCAGGATATAACCGCTGCCGGTTCTGTGGTTGTAGGTCACCGGGATCTGGCCGACGCTTCTCGGAATGCTCATGGTCAGCTTGCCGCCCGGATTGCGATCACCATCGATGACTTCCGTGACGACCTTTCCTGCGAACGGTCCCGGCATGAAGGCTTCGATCATGGCTGCCACATGCGAACATGCCCACGGTGTCGCAAAGATGCCCGGTCCGTAGAGCACCATGATGACCGGCTTCCCGGTTGCCACCAGCTTCTCGAGGAGCTGCTGCTGCACGCCCGGAAGATCCAGTTTCGAGCGGTCCTTTCCTTCACCGCCGGTCACGTTGACCCAGCCGGAATTGCCGCCGCAGGCAAATACGATGGCATCGCTGACTTCTGCTGCTGCGACTGCCGCATCAAATCCGCTCATATCGGTTCCGATGATCTCGCAGCCTTTTGCATAGCGGACATCATAGATCTTCTCCATCTCTTCCTTCAGGCTCGTCGCGGAGAGTTCCCGGAGAACGGAATTCATATCCCCAAGCTTCTTTCCATTTTCACCGGAGAAAAGGATCGCCATCTGTGCAAATGGTCCCTGTGGCTTCTTCTCCTTCTTCTCTTCGGCTTCCTTTGCCGCCTCATCGGCCATGCCACCGATCGCGATGCCGTCCATGCTCTTTCTGGAAGCATCAAACATCTCGATATAAGCCGGATAGGTGTAGCCGCTCACCGGATAGCGGAGGCTGTCCGCATGCGGTCCGATCAGGGCAACCTTTGCCCCTTTTGCCAGCGGAAGAACGCCTTCATTCTTCATCAGGACCAGGGATTTTCCGGCGATCTCATAGGAGAGTTCATTCTTCGCATCATTGGTCATCGCTGCTTCCACAGCTGCCTCATCGACATACGGATTCTCGAAGAGACCATATTCAAATTTGACCTTCAGGACACGGCGGACGGATTCATCGATCAGCGCCTCGTCCAGTTCACCGCTCCGGACATATTTCGGCAGCTGGCGGAACGCACCACCGACCGGAATCTCGGTATCCGTGCCGGCCTTCTTCGCCAGGAAACCAGCTTCCTCATAGGTATCCGCGGTGTGGTAGTCCGTGAGGGTTTTCATAATCCCGGCACCGTCCGATGTCAGGATGCCCTCGAAGCCCATGGTCTCACGGAGCAGATCGTGTGCGATCTTCCGGTTCTGGACCACCGTCATGCCGTCGATCTCGCCGTAGTTGGCCATGACCGAGCTGACATCCGCTTCCTTCATCATCGCCTCAAACGGCGTTGCAAATACTTCATACAGTTCGCGGTCATTCACACGGGTCGCAGCCGTATTCAGACCTCCCTGGGACTCGGAATATCCAAGGAAATGCTTTGCGATGCAGGCAACTCCGTTCTTCTCGTCCTGCATGCCCTTGACATACTGCACGCCCATCTGGCTGGTGAGATACGGATCCTCGCCGTAGTTCTCATAGGTTCTGCCCCAGCGCGGGTCGCGGCTGATATCGACGACCGGGCTCATGGCGGAGTTGATGCCGACCGCTCTCGACTCCTGGCCGATGATCTTTGCTTCTTCATAGGCAAGCTCCGGCTCCCAGGTACAGCCGACATTGGCCGATGCCGGGAACAGCGTTCCGCCTTTTGCCGGATACCCGCAGAGGTTCTCTGTCTGCAGTGCAACCGGAATGCCGAGTCTGGTATGTTCCACGAAATACTTCTGGACCCGGTTCGAGAACTCCGCGATCACATGCGGATCGGCAAGTCCCACATTCGAATACTGGGTGAACCGCCCGTGTCCATCCGGGAAGTTCTTTGCCAGATTTTCCTCAAGGTGCTCCATGTCCCCCATCAGTGCAAACGGCAGATCGCCGCACAGCTGCGCAACTTTTTCTTCGAGCGTCATCTTCGAGAGAAGATCTTCGACTCTCTCGCTGACCGGTCTTGAAGGATCCTTATAAATTTCCATACTGCTCACCTGCCCTTTCCAAGTGCGTCAAACATCTGAACCTTATATGCTTCCACTCCCGGCTGGTTGAACGCATTCACGCCCATCAGCTTACAGGAGAGATAACATGCAAATGCGAAGAAATAAAACAGCTGACCGAAGTTGTATGCGTCCAGCTTTCCGATGGTCAGGCGCAGGCACGGAAGTTTCTCGCTGTGCGCCTTGATCGTTGCCTCCATCGCAGCCCGGTTGATCTCCCGGAAATCTTTGTTATTCAGGTAATCAAAGTAATCCACGATCGGGCTTTCATGCACGATGTAGCTGTCTTCTGTCTCGGCCACATCGAGGAAGGTCTCAAACATCACCGGCGTCCCGTCCTGGATGAACTGGCCGACCGAGTGCAGTTCCTCGGAGAACTCTCCGGTCACCGGGAACAGGCCGAGATTGTCCTTACCTTCGCTCTCTGCGAAAAGCTGTTCCCACCATTTGTAGAAATGACGGAAGCGTGGCTCAAAGGAAGACATCATCTCGAGCCGCAGACCATCACCGTAGAATACGTTCCGCAGCCCTGCATAGCGCCATGCCGTATTCGCAAGTCCTTCGTTCTCATGGACTTCCACCTGCATGTCGTGTGCGCCCTGGACCAGTGCACGGATGTCAACCCCGGCCACTGCCATCGGCAGCAGGCCGACATTCGTGATCGCGGTATAGCGGCCGCCGACATTCAGCGGGAAATCAAAGAAATCATACCCCTGTTCCTCACACATCTTGTGCAGGGAACTGCCGATAGTTCCGGTCGCGATCGTTCTCTTCGCCGCCTCTTCCTGTGTATAGCGCTTTGCCATGTATTCTCTTAAAATCCGGAAGGAAGATCCCGGTTCGAGTGTCTCAAAGTTCTTCGCGATGCAGTCGATGTAGAAGTCCTTCCCCTCGAGTTTCCGGAAGAGCTTTGTCATCTCATGCGGTGCCAGCGTGTTGCCCGCGTAGATGATCTCCACCTTGTTCGTCCGGATCGCCGGTCCGTCCAGGTTTTCTGTCAGTGCCTCGATGACCGATCTGGCGGAATTGTTTGATCCGCCGACCCCGATCAGAACAAACGCATCTGCGTTCGCCTGGATCTCTGCTGCCTTTTTGAGAATCCGCTCGATCTGTGCTTCCCCTGCACAGATTTCGGTATCCAGCCAGTCCTGGCTGTCCTGATACTTTTCCTCACCTGCCTTCGCCTCGGCAAGAAGCACTTCTTTTCCACGCAGAAGCTGCTCCACTTTCTCCTCTGTCCCGGCCGGCACATATGCTTCTAACTTGATCATGTTCTACTCCTTTCGGATCATCTGCGGTTATCTGTATCATTCATGATTATTTCTCAACGAAAAATGCCTTGATTGCTCCTAGTGCCGCGCCTTCGGCGCCGCGGTAGCGGTCGTACGGAAGAAAACGGATCGCAACTTCTTCTTCGTTCAGTCCGTAAAATGCCCTTCTCGCCGTCTCTTCCAGCGCTTTTCTGTTCTCCTCATTCGCGAGCAGATGCCCGTCCACCAGGACCAGGCCCGGATTGATCAGATTGACGACATTCGCCAGCGCCATCCCGAGATAAGTACTTGCACTGGTCAGGATCCCCTGCACAACCGGATCGCCGTCCTTCTCCAGGTCTAAGAGCATCCGGGTCGAGATTCTTCCCTCTTCGTTCAGTCTCTTCTGCAGCTCCGGCGCCTGACCGGCCAGAAGATACTCCTGGCACTTCATAAAGATCGCCAGTTCTCCTGCCAGTTCATCAACGGTCTTTGCTTCGATCCTGCCGTCCTCTGCATCCGTCAGCAGGATGGTCTGACCGAGTTCTCCTGCCCCTGCAGAAGCGCCTGTCAGGCTCTCATCGCCGAAAACCAGCGGGCAGGCAACACCGCGCGAGACAAAGAGATATGCAAAACTGTCACTGCCCTGTTCCTCGCTGCCGAGGGAGATCCCCAGCGTTCTCAGGCGGACATTGTTATCAATCACGACCGGCAGGCCGCATCTCTGTGCAAAATCCCCTGCCAGGTCTCTGCCTGTCCAGTCTTCTCTCGGATTGCTGCGGATCACGCCATGCGCACTGTCGATAAAGCCCGGCAGGCCGATCCCGACGCCAAGCAGATGTCCCTGATGAACACCTGCTTCTTCACAGACCTTCAGAAGAATCTCCTCGATCTGGTCAAGCATCTCCTGATAGTACGCAGATGCCTTCGGCAGCTCCGCCCTCCCGAGAATGTTCCCAGCCAGGTCCATCAGCACCGCCGTGATCGTATAAGGGCCAAGTTCGATCCCCGCTGCATATCCCGCGTCCGCACGAAAACGGATGGCAACCGGCTTTCTTCCCGCAGCAACCTTCTTCTCATCCGTCACCGCGTATTCTTCAACCAGGCCTTCTTCGATCATCGCTTTGACCGTCGTCGTAATCGTGGGGAGCGTCAGCCCCAGATCCTCTGCGATCTCCGTCCGCATCGCCGGTTTTCTCCGGAAGATCTCCTGCTTGATCAGAACGTGGTTTCTCTTCTTTGTATCAACCAGACTGCTTCCTTTTCTGCTTTCCATATCTTTCTCATTTTCCAAGATAGAGCCGGATGATCTCCAGGTACTCCTCCGGATAGTAGCCGATCTCCCCGGCAAATCTGGTCAGGGCAATCAGGCCGCCGTCGATCTCCGGAATGCCTGCAAGCATCGCGGCGTTGTCTGTCTTCAGGCCACCGCCGTAGACGACATCCAGTCCTTCTGTTACTTCTTTTACAAATCTTGCGATCTTGGTAATATACGGTGCATCTGCCGGTGTCCTGCCCGGTCCGATCGACCAGACCGGCTCATAGGCAATCACGACACAGGTCTTCTCTTCGGCACTCAGTCCGGCCAGGCCGATCTGAAGCTGCTCTCCGAGGACTTCCTGCCATGCATCCTGCTCCTCGCTCTTCTCCCCGATGCAGTAGAGCACTTTCATGCCCTGCGCGATGGCACACTTGACTTCCGCATTCAGCATCTGGTTGACACAGGCTCTTGCCTGATCTGCCGGAACGCCTGCAGCAACGAGCATCCCCATCTTGTCGTTCCGTTCTTCGCAGTGGCCGATGATCGTCATCTCGCAGCTCGCTGCCTTCATCGCCGCTGCCGGCCGGTTCGTGGTAAATGCCCCGAAGTTCCCCCCAGGCTTGACGTCTTCCCGGTATACGCCCTGGCAGCCGATCATCAGCGGGCTGTTCGTCTCTGCCTTCTTTTGAGCGGCAGCAAGCAGATGAATCTCCGGAAAGAAGGCCGCAAAGTCCACTTCCTTCGGATCATATGCAGCAAGTCCTTCTGCTGTCTTCCCGACGATGGTCCCTGCCCAGTCCGTCACAGCTGCAAGTCTGTTCACACCCCCAAGTTCCACCGGTACATCAAACCGTTTCAGGTTCAGATAGATATGTTTCATGTCCTTTCACGCCCCTTTCCGGAATCGCATGATCTCTTAATTAAATCTTTTAATAATTATAATATAGCATAGTCCCTGCACGAATGCAAGGACTATGTTGAAATAAAAATATTGGAATTGTTCAGGACTCAGATCCCGGCTTTGCGGTACCGCTCTGCCATCTCCTCGAGCGTCACCATCTCCACCTGCGGTGCCATGCCGAGGCTGCCGAACTTCACCAGCAGCGGACCGATCGCTTCCTTCGCACCTGCCTCAAAACAGGTCATCAGTCTGGCCACATCCGGATCTGCTGCCTGCGCTGCCGCATCCCCGTACATGATGGTGTCCATGATCGGTGCTGCGAATGCACGCGGGTCAAATGCCCCCTTCTTCGCATCCAGCTGTTTCCAGACCTCTCCGATCGATGCGCTGGTCTTCATCTCCGGATACTTGTTGAAGAATTCCTTCATATCCCGTGTCACAGCGAGACGGATATCGGTATCGACATTGATCTTATTGATGCCGGCTTTTGCAACTTCCACCAGCTGGTCAACGGAGATGCCGTACATATCCTTCAGCTCACTGCCGAGTGCCAGCAGTTCTTCCACCACATAAGCCGGTACCGTGGAAGATCCGTGGCTGACCAGGAAGCCATCGATCCGCTCATGCAGCATGCACTCCTTGATTGCGATCGGGATCTCCTTGCGGATGACCGTGTCTTTTCCCTTATTCGCGCCGTGCTTCGTCCCATAGCTGATGGCCAGTGCGTCCACCTTCGTCTTCCGGAAGAAATCAATGGCCGTCAGTGGATTGGTATAGGTGGAATTCACCGCAGAGACATCATCCTCGACGCCTGCAAGGACCCCGAGTTCACCCTCGACGGTCACGCCGCGCGCATGCGCATATTTGACAACCTCACGGGTCAGTTCCACATTTTCCTCATATGGAAGAGCACTGCCGTCGATCATGACGCTGGTGTAGCCGCCTTCGATCGCTGCGACACAGCTCTCGAAATCCTTGCCGTGGTCCAGGTGAACCGCGATCGGGATCATGGAATTCTGTCCGTATTTCTTCACCGCATCCGCGATGTTCTTCGCGCCGCGCCGCTTATCCTCGATGGTGCTGTTCATAAAGTCCACACGACCACCCATGAAGCCGTTTGCAAGATCTGCACCCTGCAGGATCGCCGGGCTCCGGAAGGTCTCGTGCATCTCAATTGCTGCCTTGATCTGTGCGACGGCATTGACATTGAATGCGCCCTGCGCATAGTTCAGCCGGTCTGCTGCCGCAAGAATTACTCTCATTGGAACTAACATAACTGCCTTCTTTCTGCGGCCTCAGCCGCTGGTAACCATTACTATCACAACGGTCTTCTGACCGTCTTCTCCGCTTACAGGATCGAATCCAGATATTTCTTTGCCCCCGGAACATTCTGATATCCATCGAAATGGCTCTTGGCAATTCCGATTGTAAATCCAGTTCCGATAATCCCGATTCTTACCTGATCCATACGCCCACCTTTCGCTCTTCTGAAATCGGTTCCTTTCAGTCCGGCTATTTAATTAAAAGTTTTAATAATTATATTATAACATAAGGCTCGTCATTTGACAAGCCTTGTGAACGATAATCTGTCAAAAGTATTTTTTTGTCTTCTCATAGATCCTGTCAAAGTCAATCGTGCAGCTTCCTTCTGAAATCCCGACAGGAATCTGATCCTCGAATGTAAAAGATACCGGGTAATCGTTCTTCTCAAAGTGATATACCAGGACTTTCAGGTTCTGTGGATCAACGATCCAGTACTCTCTGACCCCGGCGTCATGGTACTTGTTTAATTTCAGGAACAGATCATGCGCACGATTCGATGGTGAAAGGATTTCTATGACAAAATCCGGCGCACCATAGTGCCGCTTCTTATCACGAGGTTCCTTATTGCAGTAGATAAAAAGATCCGGCTGTACAACCGTGCGTTTATCATTGTTCAGCACAACATCTGCCGGCGCAAAGAACAGTTCACACTCCGGATGCTTCTCAGCACAGACATAAAACTGAATATACAATTCTCCAAGAATCGCCTGGTGCACCTTGATCGGTGTCGCCATATCATAGAGATACCCATCAATCAGTTCCGCACGTCTGTCATCCGGGAGTGCCAGATAGTCCTCCAGTGTATAGAAACCCTGCTTCGGATCCGATTCTTCCGCATATGTAGCCGGAGGCTCTGCAACAACTGAACCTTTTCTCCGATATGTTCCATATGTGTGGTTTATAGTATCCTCAGGATCAGTACTGAATGGGGGTTCTCTCAGAAACATCTCCTCCAGTGCTCTTAAGGTATCCCACCTGGGGACTTTCGTCGCTCCCGCAAAGATCTTTTGAACCGTCCCGATCGGAACTCCGGATCGCTCTGCAATCATCTCATTCGTCAGACCCAGTTCTTTTTTCTTCGTGCGCATCTCGTCGATCGTCATCACGGTACCTCCTGTTCATATCACCTTCTTTCATCCATCATATCATCTTATATTATCCGTGTCAACCGTATTCTTACCGTATTATTTCCATTCTGGTTTCATGGAATGGTATCACTTTCCGTGGTTCCGGCAGATGTTCCCCGAGCATCTTTTCCATCCAGCACATTCCGTACCACTTTCCGAATTTATACCCGCACTGGTGGAAGATGCCGACCATCCGGTACCCCATCTGTTCATGGAACTGTACACTGTTCAGCGTCAGATGGTCATCCTCCTCTTCCGGGTAGCTGATGCAGGCATTCAGGTTCAGGATTCCCTGTGCCAGAGAACAGCGCTCCAGCACCTGATACAGTCTTTTCCCAAGACCCTGATGGGTACTTCCCATCCGCAGATAGATGCTCGTCTCCGCACACCAGCCATAGGCCGCCCTCGGATGAAAGCGGCTCGTGTAGGCATAGCCGAGGATCTCTGATTCTCGTTCCGCCACCAGATACGGGTACTTCTCCATTGTCTGCAGCATCCGTTCCCGGAATTCCTCTACGGACGGCACTTCATATTCATAGGTGATCGCTGTATCTGTTATATACGGTGCATAGATGGCGAGCAGCTCCGCTGCATCCGTCTCTTCCGCGAGCCGGATCCGGTAAGAACTGCCGCCTTCCTGCCATTCGTCAAGAATTACTCCCATCTCTCCCCGTCCTGTCCCTTATACTGTTTTGTTCGTTCTTTTTCGAGTCTCTTCACGATCCCGCACGACCCGGCTGTCTTACAGCCGGATTCCGAAGCAGACGCCCTGACCGTCATCCCGGAGGACTTCAAAGCCATACTTCTTATAGAAGTTCATGCCCTTCTCATTCGAGGCTCCGGTCTCCAGCATCACGCCTTTCACGCCGATCGCCTTCAGGTGCGCCACCAGTGCGTCAACCAGCTGGGACCCGTATCCCTTCCGCTGATATGCCGGATCAATATCGATGTGCAGATGTGCCGGGAAATCTTCTGCCAGCTCGATATAGCCCTCGATCTCGGCGTATCCCATCTTCTTTGTATACGGATTTTCCGTCTTCTCAAGATATTCCTCTGTGAAGCACTTCTTCCAGGCGGTATAATCCTGCGCACAGAAGATGTAGCCGACTGCATCGTTGTTCTCATCTGCAATCACGAAGCAGTGTTCCGGCTCCCGTTCGATATAGTAATGGCAGTAGGTATCGAGCGTTGCCTGCCGGAGCTCCTCGGTCGAGTTCAGATAGTCGGAAGCCGTCACCAGGCAGACATGCTCCACGCCCGGGCGGTCGGATGCCTGATACGGCCGGATGTGGACCTTCGGTCCCCGCTCCCGCATCATCCGACCATATTCCTGCTGCTCTTCCTCGCTCATACCAGACTGGTCTTCCTGCGGGAACAGGCTGTTGATATCATCCGGATCGGAAGTCTGCTCCATCAGTTTCATGTATTCCATGCCCTCAGCCTCGGCAGCAGCCCCCGTCGGATCCCAGCCTTCCGGCGCTGTAAACTGAATCCCGGAAGCCATCTTTCCGCACGCACCGCTCTGCAGCTTCATAAGATAAGCCTGCAGCCGTTCTTTGAACTCCGTGTAGCTGCCCGGACCACTCCAGGCATTCTCAGCTGTCGCCTGAACCCGTGGGAAGAAGAACTTCTCGAGACGCTCATTTTCCCAGATCCGCTCGGTCCACATACAACCTTCCACACCTTTCGGCGGGCAGGTAACCGCGGCCGTATCGCCCATCCAGGACGGTTCGGAAAGATAAGCCTTCCGCATGCTGTTGATCGCGTACGGATAGTCGAAGTACCGCTCAAAAGCATCGCTGTAAACCCAGCTTCCGCCGGCCTCTGCAAATGCCTTGATCTTCTCGGCATCCGTCGGAATCCAGTACTGGATCTGCATATGCTCCGGATCTGCGCCGCCCTTCAGGACATCATTCCAGCAGATCACTTTCTTGCCTCTGGCTGCAAGCATCGCGGTCACGCGCCGGTTGAAATCGGTCTGCAGTTCCTCAAAGTCGTTAAGCTTCAGCAAAGCAAGCCTTGCCTTACAGTCCGGGCAGGCCTCCCAGGCCATCTTCGGTGCCTCGTCTCCGCCGATGTGAAAGTATTCCGATGGGAACAGTGCGGTCACTTCATCGAGGACATCCTCCAGGAAGCGGTAGGTGAAATCCTTGCCGGCACAGAGAATCGTCTTAAAGATTCCGCCGCCGGTCGGCCTTCTGACCGGCTTTCCGTCACAGCCAAGCTCCGGATAGGCATGGAGCGCTGCGGACATATGGCCCGGCATATCGATCTCCGGGATGATCTCCACGCCGCGTACCTTCGCAAATGCAATCACGGCCCGGATCTCATCCTGGGTATAGGAATCATCATCGGCTGTCAGGTTCGGATACTTCCCGATCTCGATCCGCCAGCCCTGGTCGTCGGTCAGATGCCAGTGGAGGACATTGATCTTCGCCAGGGAGAGGCCCTCGATGACCTTCTTCACTTCCTCCACCGGGAAGAAATGCCGCACAACATCAAAGGACTGCCCGCGGTAGGAAAAGCGCGGTGCATCCTCGATCTCACCGCAGGGCACCTTCCGGTCCTCCATCAGAACCACCAGCGTGGTCAACGCCCAGATGATTCCCCGCTCCGTCTTCGCAGCGACCTGGATACCATCAGGATCGACGCACAGCCGGTACCCCTCCTCTGCAAGCACTTCGTCTTTTTCAAGGGACAACTTCCCATCCGGCTGTGGTTTCTGCACCACCCGGATCCCCGTTCTCGCTGAAAATGCCTCCGTCACCCATGACGGGAAAGAGCCGTAAGCCACACCCAGTTCTTCCGGCAGCGCAAAGTATCCCTCTTTCTGAATAACCTTCCCCAGAACAGCCGGAACAAGACAATTTGTTACTTTCATGATGTTCTTCTCCTTTTTCCTCATTCATCAGTGCGGATCCTCAACCCCTGCGGATCACACGGATCTTCTTTCCTTCACACTCCCAGATCCCATAGTTTCTCGGTACATACGGCAGTGCCAGTCCCGGAAAGGCTGCCATTCCCTCATGGAAGAGCGCATTGTACAGGTTCGACGTCACCTCCACCTGGAGCGTATTCTTCCCTGCATGCACATACTCTGTCAGATCGGCGCGCTTCATGACCTGGTCCGGGAACCCGGTCTCTTCCCCGTTCACCCATACCCGGAAGGTATCGGAAACATCCCCCAGTTCCAGGAAGATCGGACCGGAAAGGTCGCCCGCATCCAGATCAAAGGTACCCTCGTAGCATCCTTTTCCGGCAAAGTGCTCCAGTGCCGGATCGAGGTCCTTCCACGGCAGCAGTTTCTTCCCGTTCAGGCTGATTTCGCGGACGGCAAGGGCCGGATTGCTGTTCTCATCTGCAAAATGGCTGCGCAGGAACGAGCACTCACCTTCGGTATCCGGGCCGAACTGCATGAGCGTCAGCCTGTCGAATACCGGAACTGCAAGGACCTCTTCGCGGCTGATCTCCGTCCCCGCTGCACTGCCTTCCGCTTCCGGCACCACAGAGAGGATCACCATCTCGTCCTCCTGCATCCGGATGCTCCCGCACAGATGCTCCGGGCCGTCCGGCAGGAAGTTCACATCCCTCGCAGAACCGCTCATCGGGTCCAGCACACGGACCGTTCCATGACCTGCGATCCGGACACGGAACACCCGCTCACTGCCGCTGCCCGGCCGCTCGTAGCTCTCCTTCATCGTGCCCTTTTTGAAAATACTGCTCACCGAGATCGCATCCGGATTCGGATCTTCCGGCGCACAGACCAGGCGATTATAGCGATAGAGGACATAGTACCGCTGCCCGGTCTCAAAGTCCTCCCGCGTCAGCGTCATGAGATCGACAGGGTCCTCGGCGAGAACCTGCACCCGCGGCAGCAGGCCGATCTTTTCGAGGAGGCCAGGGACTTCCGCTTCCGTCTTCACATGGAAGGTCAGCTTCTCATCCCAGGCTTTTCCGAGCGCCGCCTTCCATGCCGAAAGCTCCTCTTCGGTCCGGACTTCACGGAAGAACTTCGGCTCGCGTGGCTGCTTCCCGATCCAGATCACCGGAAATCCCTGCAGGCTGAGGGAGCGGACCCTCTTCAGCATCCCAAGTGACATGCCCTGCTGTTCCGGGATGATCAGGCAGCGATAACCGGGCATCCCCGGGGCGATCTGCATGCCGGTCTGCCCCGCTTCCTCCACCAGCTCCTCTCTTGCTTCCGGAAGGCACAGGAGTTCCTCCGAGACGAATTCATAGGAATAGCCCTGATTCGCGAGCGCCCCGTCATCCGCGTACAGACAGAATTCGCCCGCATCGCCCGGGTTGATGTAACTGTCACGGAAGATGGCACAGTCCACCTTTGCCCGCATCCGGAAGATGGTATTCATGCGGGTGATCGCATCCAGAGAGCCCCGCGCATCCGGCAGGGACAGGGTCCGGTTCCAGTAGTTGGAAACAAATTTGCCGAATCCTTCGTACCCCGGCCATGCCGTTCCCGGAATCTGTCCGTTCTCGGCGCACACGCCTTCATAGCGCCCGGAATAGCAACCGCCGTGGAGAACCTGCGCATTCATCCCTGCCATCGCTGCCCGCTTGATCCACCAGAACAGATCTTCATAGGACTGTCCGTAACTGTGCCCAAATTCCGCGGCGCACTCAAAGGAATACCGTCTTTTCCCGGTCAGATGGGCTGCCGCAGCCATGGTCTTCATGTAGTCGACGGACGGCCTGCCAAGCGCCTCATTTTCAGGGATTGCCACATGCAGGGCGCTCCGCTCCACCTCGAGCGGTTTGTTGTAGGCCACCTGGTAGCGGATGGTCTTCCCGTACCCGGCCGCCATCTCCGAGAGTGTATCCAGATGCTCCTCGCAGTAGAGCTGCGTGATCACCTCCAGATAATCGTTCCGGATGCCATCGGAAACCGATGCATCCTCGAAGCGGTATCCGGGAACGTCGTCCATCGGGAAGGTCGGCGTGATCCCGATGACCGGCAGATACGGCAGGAGATCATAGCCCCGTCTCTTCCGGAACTGTTCCGGCAGATCCGCGGTCCACTCCAGGGCCACCTGATATTCCAGGGAATCGCAGAAGAACGATTCCATGCTGGCATAGGGCTTTCTTTCTGCAAATACCTGATCCCAGTATGCCTTTACCGCCGCTGCGCCTGCCTTCCCGAGATGATCGATCACGTAGGTCTGTCCCGCATTGATCTTCTGGATGGCCGGCTGGCGGTAGAAGGCAAAGAGCTTCCAGACCGCTCCCTGCTCTGCGGGATCAGCGGCAGGTGCTGCAAATGTGATCGAGGCAGCCTTCCCATCCAGAGATCCTTCCTTCCCGCACGCAGCACTGCAGGCAGGCATCAGATCGATATAGCTCTCCTGCCGGAGCGTCTTCTCCGCCACCTCCAGATAGGCGAAGCATGCCACCAGGACCGGTGTTCCCTCTTCCCGGATGGTCCGACGCTCCGGCAATGGACCCGCATATGTCTCACCGGGCTTCACGTCCAGCACCCCATAGGTCAGTTCCGTCAGGCCTGCCGGATCATCCGGATCGGTGATCACGGGCGAGGCAATCGGCCAGCCTGGTCCGATGGCGATATCCATGGAAAGCCCCAGCCGCTTTGTCTCATCCGCGATGATATCCACCATCCGGTCCCAGTTCTTCGTTCCCCAGCCGTCTTCCGACTGCGCGATGTCCTGTGAAAGTGTTGAGAGCACCACCACTTCGACGCCGCCGAAGCCCCGGGCAGCGATATTCTGCAGTTCTGCCCGCAGGTCGTCTTCCACCATCGCTGCAGCTGGCAGCCACAGTCTCAGCTTCGGCCGCATATCCTGTTTCAGTTCCATCCATTCCCCGGCAATATCCATCTTTTTTCACCTTTCTGATTTCCGTTCTGTGACCACTTCTGCTATCAATTGTAGTCAAGATGCCATGAAATGGCAAGAAAAAAAGCCACGCAGACAGTAACAGCTGCATGGCTTTCCGGGTATGTTTTTATTTTCTCTGCGATCTCTTTCTGAGAAGCGGATCGAGGATCTTCTTGCGGATCCGGAGCGAGGTCGGGGTGACCTCCAGGAGTTCGTCGGTCTCGATGAAATCGATTGCCTGCTCCAGGGAGAGGATTCTCGGCGGAGAGAGTTTCAGAGCCTCATCAGAGCCCGATGCACGGGTATTCGAGAGATGCTTGGTCTTGCAGACATTCACTTCAATGTCCTCTGCCTTCGCACTCTGGCCGATGACCATCCCGGAGTATACCTTCTCGCCGGGCCCGATGAAGAGATATCCTCTCTCCTGTGCATTGAAGAGGCCGTAGGTAACTGCCGTGCCGGATTCAAATGCAATCAGGGATCCGGTGGAACGATAGTTGATATCTCCCTTGTACGGTGCATAGCCGTCGAAGAGGGTATTCATGACGCCATTTCCCTTGGTATCGGTAAGGAATTCACCGCGGTATCCGATCAGGCCGCGGGAAGGAATCGAGAATTCCAGTCTCGTGGTGCCGCCGCTGTGGCCGAGGCTCATGTTCTTGAGCTCTCCTTTTCTCTCGGAAAGCTTGGAGATGACATTTCCGGAGAATTCTTCCGGGACATCGATGATCGCGATCTCCATCGGCTCCAGTTTCTTCCCGTTCTCATCGGTCTTATAGAGAACCTCCGGCTTGCTGACTGCAAATTCAAAGCCCTCGCGGCGCATATTTTCAATCAGGACGGACAGATGCAGTTCGCCGCGGCCGGAAACCTTGAATGCTTCTGTGGTCTCCGTGTCCTCGACACGCAGGCTGACGTCCGTATTCAGCTCACGGTACAGGCGGTCGCGCAGATGACGGGAGGTGACATACTTTCCTTCCGTTCCTGCGAGCGGGCTGTCGTTCACGACAAAGTTCATGGCCAGGGTCGGCTCGGAGATCTTCTGGAACGGAATCGGATCCGGATGATCCGGTGCACAGAGGGTATCCCCGATATGAATACCGGCAATACCGGAGATCGCAACAACCGATCCGACGGTTGCTTCCGCAACTTCCACACGGCGAAGGCCGTCAAATTCATAGAGCTTTGACACCTTTACGCGCAGCTGCTTGTCCGGATCGTGATGGTTCACGATCACCACATCGTCATTCACATGGATGGTGCCGTTGTCCACCTTGCCGACGCCGATTCTGCCGACATATTCATTATAGTCAATGGTGGAAATCAGGGTCTGCAGCGGTGCTTCCGGATCTCCTTCCGGTGCCGGGATATGTTCCAGGATCGTATCAAACAGCGGCTTCATATCCTTCTTCTCATCCGACAGATCGAGAATGGCAATGCCTGCCTTCGCACTCGCGTAGACAAATGGGGAGTCCAGCTGCTCTTCCGAGGCATCCAGTTCCAGGAAAAGTTCGAGGACCTCGTCAATGACTTCATCCGGTCTTGCTTCCGGACGGTCGATCTTGTTCAGGCAGCAGATGACCGGCAGATTCAGCGCCAGCGCCTTGCTCAGTACGAATCTGGTCTGCGGCATCGGACCCTCGAAGGCATCGACGACAAGGATGACGCCGTCGACCATCTTCAGCACACGTTCCACTTCACCGCCGAAATCCGCATGTCCCGGGGTATCGATGATATTGATCTTCACGCCGTTATAGGTCACGGCCGTATTCTTCGCCAGAATGGTGATGCCACGCTCCCGCTCGATGTCATTCGAATCCATGACACGCTCGGCAACTTCCTGCCCCTGCCGGAACACACCGCTCTGCTTCAGCAGTTCATCCACCAGGGTCGTCTTGCCGTGGTCAACGTGCGCAATGATTGCCACATTTCTGATATCTTCTCTTTTGATCTTCGCCATAAATCCTGCACTTTCTTTAACACATTCTACTCAAACTTCTACATTTTAGCACAAAACCCTTGAAATGCAAGGATTTTTTCGGAAGGGCGCATCGGAAGCGCAAAACAAGGCAGGCGGTGAAACAGGATCACTCCTTCTCACCGCCTGCCCACAAATTTTGAAAAAAACGGTATATGCCGGCTTCAGAAATCATCCACACCTCTGATCAGGTCAATGATCACCGGATGCGTCTCGATCTTGGAATACCCCGCAATATGTATGAGGAATTCCCCATACTTGTAGACAGAGAGGAAATCACCGAAATCCTCATTATCTTCAAGCATCTGAAGATATTCTTTCGCTCTGATCTTATCGACCGTGCTGTTGTCGACGAGCACAGTGGCCGGAACGATAATGGTAGTCCCGCCTGACGACGTCCCTTCCTCCGTAAAGGAGGCCACTTTCCCGGCAGCTGTCGTCTCTGCAGCCTCATTCTCACGGAGCAGTGTATTATACAAATTCCTGGCTTCCGTAAGCCGCTCATCAAGCGTCTGAAGTTCCGTATCCAGATCTTCTTCACTCATGCCCTCGGCAGCTCCGATGTCCCTTGCTGCCTGAATTCTGGCTTCGGCATCCGTAACCAGTGCATAGGCACCATTCAGCGCTGCTCTTGCCTGCATGACATGCTGCTGTGCCTCTTCGGCTTTCTTCCGACTGTCCGCTGCAGTAACCTCCTCCAGTGCTTCCGTCAGTGCATTCTTTGCATCCTGAAGTGCCTGTTCGGCCTCTGCCATCTCTTCTTCTGCCTTCGTCTTTTCTTCTGCAAAGCTTGAGGCGGAACCTTCGATGGTCAATGTTCCTGTTCCGAAGGCGACGGTGTAATTGCCCTGATTCTCATCACCGGCTGCAGTGATCGTATAGGTACCGGCTTCCTCTCCGGCCTCTCTGCTGAGCGTATAGTCCACGGTATCGGAGCCAACCAGCCCGGTCACAGCAGCCGTCAGTTCCGGATCCGCCTCCCCGGCTGTCTTGGTAATATCATCCGGCACCACGGTCACCTCTGCAGGAAGGACAGTCAGCACACCCGGAATATAATTGACCGTATAGTTACCCTGGTCCGCATTTCCGGCCGGAAGGATCTGATATGTTCCCGTATCTTCACCGTCTGTACGGCTAAGCGTATACGTAATGGTATCGCTGCCGATCGTGCCGCTTACCGCTGCGGTAAATGCCGGATCCGTAGTCCCGTATGTCTTCGATGTGTCTTCCGCAGTGACCGTGACAGTCTTCGGTGTCACCGTCAACGTCATCGCGGCATGTGCTGTCTCGTATGCAGCATTCGATGCTCTGACTTCATAGGTCATACTGCCGACCTCTGTGATCGAAGGTGCCTCCGTCGTCCAGGTCACACCGTCTTCAGAATACTCGATGGTTGTCCCGGCAGTGACCGCCACATTCACCGTGCCGGTATGCGCTGCCCCGTCATACTCTCCAGAGTAATCCGCCACAGTCAGGCCGATCGCTGTCGCCGCTCCGAGGATGGTAAACGTACCTGTCCCATATGTGACATTGTAATTTCCCTGCGTCGCTGCGCCGGTCGGCGTGATGGTATAGGTTCCCATCGTATCGCCCGGGTCACGTGCCACACTGTAGGTAACGGTATCAGACCCGATCAGTCCATATTCCGTAGCAGTCAATGTCGGTTCTGCATCTCCCTCTACGATGGTGATGTCATCCGCTATTACTTCGGCCACAGCACGTTCAATATCCACTTCCCCGTAAGCTTCTTTTGTCTCGTAATTCGGATTGGAAGCCCGTACCATATATCCATGATCACCGGCATCTGTGAATGCAGGGATCGTTGTACTCCAGGTGGCACCGTCGTCTGTTGAATATTCCAGTGTCGTCCCTTCGGTCACATCTACACTGACATCCGCCGCATGTGGCGCTCCGTCATAGGTGAGTCCATAACCATGTGTAAGAAGCCCCAGATCATCTGCAGGCAGGGGGTTCACCGTGATGTATCCGTCATTTACCATAAAGGTCACATCAAAATTCCCATTCTCGCAGTTGAACTTGGAATCATCCAGTCCCATGTAACTGGTCCCTGCATCCGTCCGGCTTACCGCCGCCGTCCCGCCGAAGTTGACATTCGTTTCATCAAAGAGTGCGCCTCCCGCTCCGGAGATCGCTATGTTGTACCCTGTAACGGTATGTTCTGTCCCATCGTAATCAAAAGAACCACTGTTACCATCAATCGCAACGGTTACCGGCGCAGGCGTCACGGTCAGGGTTCCGTTTACATATACGATTTCCGGGTCATAGTCAAGATGGACTGTTTCTCCATTTGCATCTACAATGCTAAATTCCACTCCAGTTATTTCATTATCCGTAGAACCGGCATCTGTCAGCGTCCCGTTGATGGTTGCACTTGTTACTTTGTAGTCAAATATTGTAGGAAGGTCATATTGAAAAGCAAGCGTGACAGTTTCCGGATCCGTATACGTCAGTGGTGTCCCGTCATACACTTTACTCGTGGACCCTGCTGTTGCTGTGACGATACCAAGGTCACTTGGACCAATCTGTGTCGCTTCCCACGGGATTGTAAAGTTATAGATCTCCACCGGTGTCCCGGAGGTGCTATTAATCACAACCTGTATGCCCTCTGTCACATTTGATGTTGTCACAGCGAAAGCCGTATTGGTTCCCCGGGATGCTGTGTGATTATCATTATCAAGTTCTTGTGTTGCCGCATCATAGGCCAGATTGACAACAAGTCCACCCCACTCCGGACTGACATTCCCGGTATCGACGACCAGCTCGTACATGCCGAATCGGTCCATATTATTCGCTTGTATCTCTGCCATCGTGGTCGCATAGGTAATATCGACCTGGATCTCCTGATTCATGAGCGCCTCTCCACCGCTCTGTACCGTGGCACCTGGTATGGTCTCGCTTGCGCTCGTGCTCGCCACAGCTTCTCCCACCGCTGCCAGCAGTTTCATCGACTCCTCGCTTGCAACGGTAAATTTCCCGTTTGCAAGGTCTGCGATGATTGCCTCGTAAGCGTCCGCCAGGAATTCGTCTGATTCGACGTACTGGATCGCCGGATCGATGATGCGCTGTTCGACGAGAAGGCCGGCATTGTCGAGCATATATTTGAGCAGATCTGAGTTGCCGTTGATCAGCTCGCGGTATTTCTCGTCAGAGATGCGCCCGACAACCGTGGTCACGATCTTGTTATAGAGCAGGAACAGTTCCGATTCATAGTCCTCCGGAATCTCGTATCCCTCGCTCCTGACATCAAGCAGCATCTTCTGGAAGTTCGTCTGCAGCGTCGATGTCAGTGTTTTGACATACTTATTCCGCTCCGCAGCCGCCGCTGATTTTTCGGACGGCTTCGCAGAGGACTTGATCTTTGATTTCCACTTGTAATCCGTATCGGTTACCTTATACAGGGCAGCATAGTCCGCTCCAAGTTCGTGGTCCTTCGAGATCGTTTTCTGCCCGATGGTGAAGTAATCATAGACAAGCTGCGGCTTATTCGAGATCGGATCGTCCCAGGTCACATCGAGGAAGTACCACTTGTTGTCCAGCTTGACGATGTTCCAGGCATGGTTCTCCCCTGCCCAGCCGGTCACATAGTGTGCTTCCAGTCCTGCATCCGTCAGCATCTTATAAGTCAGGAGCGAGTAGCCCTGACAGACGCAGCTATGTTTCTTATCAAGCAAACCGCCATAAACCGAATGATCGGTCAGGGTCTGGTCGTAGGAAATGGTGTTTACGACAAAGTCGTGGATCGCCTTGACTTTCGCGACGTCGTTCAGCTGGCTGATCTTCAGCTTGGCCAGCTGCTTTTCGACAGCCGCATTGACCTTTTTCAGCTGTTCAGCTGTATCGGTGTACTTCACAGCATACTGGAACAGCGCCTTCTTGCTGGTAAACTGGCAGGTGTAGCCGATCTTCAGGATCGACCCTGTCAGAAAGTCAGCATCATCACTCGTGGTCTTATCATCCAGTTCCCGCAGCTTCGCGATGATCGTCTTTGAATCCTTCGGCAGATCATCGATCGAGCCATTGTAGGTGATCGCGAAGGTCGGTTCGCGCTTCATCATCAGCTGCCGCAGATTCTCCCAGAATCCGTCGATCGTATCCGTCTCTGCCTCAGCCATCGCCGCAATCCGGATCATCTCCTCATCCGAGACTTCCATGTAGACCGGTTCTTCATATTCATGCATCGCGGCGCCGGTTGGTCTGGCATAGACGACGACCGGGTCCCAGATCACCGATCCGAGCGCGAGCGTCAGGGTCATGGCCAGTACCAGCAGGCCGGAGAAATATCTGTTTATCTTCATTCTGTATGACATCTTCTGTAACCTCCATCCTATCCACTTGCGCTCAGTACGTGTCTTTATATGCTTCTTCCGAGATCGGGATGTGCATGCCGGTCGACTGCTTATAGCGGAAATAAGCGACGTCTCCGTCCCCGTCATCAACGGAATAGTAGACGGAATACCGTGTCACATCCCCGATCGACACACCGTCTTTCCTGATCTCTGCGACCTGTTTCATGTCTGAGCCGTCAAGGGCATAGTGCAGCACCGTATAGATGTATTCACCAGTATTCTCCTGGAATTCCAGTACCACATACATCCTGTCACTTTTCAGAAATACTTTGGAGATGGTCTGCAGTTCATCTGGCTTTTCCATCCGGTTCACAATCTCCCCCGTCCGCATGTCAAAGATATGCAGAACATACGGATCTGCATAGGCAGAGAGATAGAGGTAGCGTGCATTTCTCGCTTCCACATAAAGATCCTCCGCAACGCGGGTATTCTTCCCGCTCGCGATGTCGCAGGAATACAGACGCTGCTGCCCGTCAGACGGTGCAGACAGGGTATAATAGATCTTCCCTCCGGTCGCACCCCAGATCAGAAGTTCGCCTTCCGGATTGCACTTCGCACCGGTAATCTTGGCAGCTTTCCCGTCACCGGCCAGTGCGATCCTGTAAATTCCGTAGTATGTGTTATCCGCGTTTGCCTTCGCGAAAAACGCATATTGATCGTTCACCAGCAGGTTGCTGACATGGCCGGCATCTGCATAATCGGTGAACAGCCGCTTTCCATCAGATGTCAGATCCTTCGCGGCAAAGAGGCGCTCCGCTCCCGAAGACAGCATCTCCGTGTAGAAATACCAGTCACCCGACTGATATCTTGTTCCATCCATCTCACTCTGATAGATCCGGTAATATGGGACAAAGCGGTATGCTGTCCCTGCTTCAGCCCGAAACGATGGAATCATCAAAAGTGCTGCCAAAAGCACCGCTCCCGGCAGCCATTTTCTTAAAAACCAGCCCAGTCTCATCCCTGCCTCCTTTTTTGTGTCATATAATAGATACCAGTTATATGTTTCTAATATAATATAACATCCATATAATAGTACATTGCACATTAATCTTACCATCACTTCAATCTATTGTCTATTCATTTTTTTCCAGATCAATTAATTGTTTGCACTTATTGTGAAAAATTTGTCAACATTTCTTATTTATTAACTTAATCTTGATTCGCTTCACAAAATCAAAAAAAGGGGCTTCTGAAAAGCATCTCTGCTCTTCAGAAGCCCCTGTATCCATAAGAGGAATCAGAACTCGTATCTTCCGATCTCCGCATCCTGGTTCAGGTCGAAGATCACAATCTCACTTTCTGTCACAACGTAGTAGTAGTCACCGATGAAGAGGCCGCGGAGGGCTCCCCAGTAAGTATTCTGGGACACCGGTGCACGGAACCGCTCATAGAAGCCCTGTTCTTCACTGTAACCGTAGACTACATAGAAACTCTGGTTGCTATAGGAGTAGCTGTAACCATTCTCTTTCGTTCCTTCTGTTCTCCACCAGATACTCATCTCGAAACCGATCACATTCTTGCCGGCCGAGACGGTGATGGCTTTGTGGTCATACTCGGCAGAGCTGTTCGATCCGAAGGAATCCGCCTGAACAAAGCCAGGCATCGTTTTCGTCAATTCTCTGACCGCTGCCGGATCGGAGACATCGAACATGGAGAGCTTCAGGCCTTCCGTACCACCCTCTTCAATATCCGCTTCCTGGCCGAGGCCAAGCAGCAGTCCGTCACCGAAACCATGCAGGTACTCGGAGAAGCCCGGGATCTTCAGCTCGCCGATGATCACCGGATTCGCTCTGTCGGACAGGTCCACGGAGAACAGCGGATCCGTCTGGCGGAAGGTTACGAAGTAGCCGACATCCCCGAAGAATCTGGCGGACTTGATCAGTTCTCCTTTTGCGATATCCCGGATCTCACCGACCGTCTTCAGATCTTCATCGAGGACATAGAGGGCATTGATCTCTGTGCTCCACTGGTCCTCATCGTCCGGATCCGGCTCCACATACTCGGTGACGACCATCCGGAGTGCACCGTTGTACTCGTCAATCGACCAGGTGTTGTTGAGATAACCCGGAATGGTTGCGGTTGCAGCCGGATTGATGGTTCCGTCATTGACCGCAAACTTCATCAGGAAGGTATCCACGGTCTGGCGCCCGAACTGCTCTTCCTCATCCCAGCTCCAGTCCCAGTTGGTCCGCCACATATAGAGGCTGTTCATCGTCATGTAGACTTCATCGGATGTTCTGGTCAGGACAGCGTATTTCTCAGCGAACTGCTCTGTCTCCCCGAGTCTGAGTGTGGTGATGATGATGTAGTTGATCCCTTCGGAATCTCCTTCCGGCATGATGATGTGGTCAGCCGGAATCGGCTCCCCATCTGCCTTCGGCACGATCTCTTCGTAATCGGCATCGTTCTCCGATTCGATGATCCCCGGGATGATCCGTCCCGCTGCCGCATCTGCGGTGTCGCTTTCTTTGTCCGATCCGTCACTTGCCGGCGTTGTCTCCGGTGCATCTTCTGTATCCGGAACATCACTCGCGTCCTCTTCCACGGCATCATCATAGAGGATCTCTTCTTCGTCGATGTCGTTATAGACAATCGGGTACCGCCACCAGGTCTCGGCACCGGCCTGGGAGATCAGGTAGACAACACCATTCATCAGTCTCGCGGAGCGAAGATTGCCGGACTGGGTATGCTCCGTCAGGAAGGACGGATTCTCCGGATCGGAAACATCATAGATCCGCACGATCGTCTCGACATCATTGTTCCAGAGGTGTGCAAGGCCTTCCTTAACCGGAATGTCTGCACCAGGATCCGTCACCTCCGCCGGCTCTGTTTCTTCTGCGTCTTCCTCGACTGTTTCGGTGGTATCGTTCTTGACTGTCTCGTTATAGACAATCACGTCGCCCGGGTAATCGCTGTATGTGTACTTTGTCCCGATCAGAATCAGTTTCCCGTCCTGAAGGAACATATCATCATAATTACTCCATTCGTTTTCCTGATCCTGCTCCAGACGCACTTCCGACGCAGCCCAGACCTTTCCCTGTTCGGCATGGACGATCTTCACAACCTTCCCGCCCTCATCCGAAGATGTCAGCCGGTAAATGAACCTGCCATCGGTCTTTACGATGTCGCTCTCGTCGACATTTTCGGTTCTGGTATTGGTTGTGGACCACTCAGAGGAATCACCTGCTGCATCATCCTCCACAGCCTCTTCATCCCCGCCCATCCCCGAGGCGGTGACTGCCATGCCGGTATCTCCTTTGGCTACTGTGTCGGCGTTACTTGCAGTATTGAAGTTTTCTGCGGCTGCCGGTGCTTCCATCGCATCCTCTTCTTCCGCGACAGCATCGATACTCATGCCATTCGTAAAGTAATAGCCCCTGCTGACGGCGGCTCTTCTGTCTGCACGCAGGAAATCCAGTGCGCCGCTCGCAGCCAGTTTCTGGTAGATCCCTTTATAGGTTGCGCTGATATCAAGGCCTGCCGGCAGTTTCAGGGTTGCCGCAAGGGACCAGGAGGTATCCGGTTCTGCCTCTGCAGCCGGTGCTCCTTCTGTCACAGCCGGACTGTCTGCAAGTTCTGCCATGGCGGTTTCTACGGTCTCATCCGCCTCAGTTTCGATCATCTCTCCGGCAAGCTGTGCCGCTCCATCTTCATTCTTATCTTCGACGCTGGCCACCCAGGAAGCAGGGTCATTGCCGCTTGCCAGGGATCCGGTTCCTTTTCCCTGCCTGCTGATCACCGATGCCGACCCCACGATCACTGCCAGAGATGCTGCCGCCGCTGTGATGCCGATCAATGCTTTTCTCCACATAGGTTTCCTCCTCTCCGGTATCTCCTCTGTCTGAGGCGCCTCAGCAGATCCTGCTGCCGCCTCTTCCGCGAGAATCATCTCCTTCATGTGCTCAGGAGAGAGTCTTTCCGGCAGTTCGACGCTTTCTGCATCCTTCCGGATCTGATCGAGAACCGCTTCGTTCTCCAGATCCTGCTCCATCTCTTTCCCGAGATCTCTTTCCATATCCTTATCCATATGCTCACCCGTCTTTGGTATATATCCGTCTGTCTTCGTCTGTATTTCGTCTTCAGCTCTGCAGCCGTTCTTTCAGCCTGGCGATTGCCCTGCTCTTTCTGGTCCGCACCGTCGCATGGTTCATCGAGAGGATCCCGGCGATCTCCCGCGTCGTGTAGCCGCTGATGGCGGACAGCAGGACGATCTGCCTGTCCTCCTCTGAGAGCTCTGCCAGCGCCTGCCGGACATCCAGCCGCTCTGCAGCCTGTTCCGGATCCGTCTCCGGCGCGCTCCGGGGTTCCGCCGCAGCTTCCGCCTCCAGGTAATCTGTCTGTTCGCTGTTCTCCTCTGTGGAAATCATCGTCGGTGTTTCCGCGTACTGCTTCCTTCGCATCCTGCATTTGTTCTGAAGAATCCGCATGATCCAGGCCCCGAAATTGGCCTCATCCCTCAGATTTCCGATGCCCTTCCAGGCATCCAGTACCGTTTCCGAAACCAGATCCTCCGCATCCGCTGCGTTCCCCAGCTGGTAGAGCGCCGTCCGGTACAGACTCTTCGCGATGATGCGGTACAGTTCGGTAAAGGCATCCACATCCTTTCCCTTCGCTTTCTCCACGAGGGAAATATCCCATGTCATACTCATATTCAATTTCTCATTTCGTTTGCGCAATCGTTGACCGCTGACGTCAATGCGGTCGTTCTAATCATATAGTGTAGAAGAAATGGCGTTTTGTTGCAATAGATATCACAAATATCAAAAAAAAGAAGGCACCATCTGCTTCCGGCAGACTGTGCCTTCCAGTATACCTGACTTTCGTTCTTTGTTTCCTGATCTTCGCTGCATCCGAAATACCTGCGGTATATCCGCCGCATTACCTGCGATATCTCCGCCGCATTACCGGTGGTACATCATCAGCGCTGCCGCAACAGCCGCGTTCAGCGATTCCACCTGCCCCGCCATCGGGATGCGGATCCGGACATCTGCGAGCGCACTGATCGCATCGCTGAGACCGTTGGCCTCGTTCCCGATCAGGATGGCCCGCCTTCCCGCAAGGGCATCCTGGGAATAATAGTCTTCGCCGTGCAGATGGCAGGCGTAGGCAACGATCCCGTGCTCCTGCAGGTCCCGCAGGGTGTCCTGCAGATTCTCCGTATAGACAAACGGTACCCGATAGATGGATCCCATGGTCGCGCGGACGACTTTCGGGTTGAAGAGATCAACCGTTCCGCGGCTCATGATCACGGCATGCATGCCGGCTGCCTCCGCAGTCCGCATCATCGTCCCGAGATTCCCGGGATCCTGGATATCTTCCAGCACCAGAAACTTCATCTGCGCACTGTCATCTCCCTCCGCAAGGATTGCCTGCAGATCGTAGGAGGGCATCTCTGCCACCGCGAGCACGCCCTGCGGGTGAACCGTATCGGACAGGGACTTCATCAGGCTGTCCGGCACCTCATAAGAAGGACAGCCCGACAATTGCGCCAGAAGGGCGCCATGCTCCCCGCCGTCTGCTGTTTCTTTCATGGATGCTTCTGCTACAAACACGCTCTGCACCTTCGCATACCGGAAGGCTTCTTCCACCATCTTGGGTCCTTCAACGACGAACAGGCCCGCCTTCCTTCTTGCCCCGGTACGGGCGAGCAGATCGCGAACCTGTCTGATTTTCGGATTGGATGAACTTGTTATATGCTCCATCTGAACCTCCGGCCCATCTTTCAAATCAAAAGTGTATCACGCCCCCTGCGCAAGCAGTTTTTCCGCCTGATCGACAGCCATCAGCTGGTCGATGATCTCATCGAGATCGCCGTCCATGACGCCATCAATGTTGTGGGTTGTATACTTGATCCGGTGATCGGTTACACGGCCCTGTGGGAAATTGTATGTCCTGATCTTCTCTGACCGGTCTCCGGTTCCCACCTGGCTCTTCCGGGCACTGGCCTCCGCATCGTGCGCCTTCTGCAGTTCCATCTCATAGAGACGGGAGCGCAGGATCTTCATCGCTTTCTCCTTGTTGCGGAGCTGTGATTTCTCATCCTGGCAGGAAATCACGATCCCGCTTGGATAATGTGTGAGACGGACAGCTGAGTCTGTGGTATTGACACACTGGCCGCCATTCCCGGAAGCACGGAATACATCAAAGCGGCAGTCAGCGAGATCAATATGGACGTCCACCTCTTCTTCCTCCGGCATGATTGCTACGGTAATGGTCGATGTATGAATTCTGCCACCGGACTCTGTCACGGGGATCCGCTGTACACGGTGCACCCCGCTCTCGTACTTCAGTCTCGAATAGGCACCGGCTCCCGAAAGCATAAAGATCACTTCTTTGAATCCGCCGATCCCGTTCTCGTTGATACTCATCAGTTCATTCTTATAGTGATGCCGCTCGGCATAGCGGCCGTACATCCGGTAAATCTCTGCCGCAAACAGCGCAGCCTCATCCCCGCCGGCTCCGGCACGGATCTCGACAATGACATTCTTCTCATCATTCGGATCCTTCGGCAGCAGCAGAACCTGCAGGTTATGCAGGATCTTCTCCTGCCGCTCCTTCGCATCAGCCAGCTCTTCTTTTGCCATCTCCACCAGATCCGGATCACTCTCCTCGCTGATCATCAGCTGGCTGTCCTCGACATCCTGGCGTGCCTTCTGGTAGGCTTCATAAGCTGTGACAAGCGGCATCAGCTCGTTCTGCTCTTTCATGAGACGGCGAAGCCGGTCCGGATTTCCGGCCGTCTCCGGTGCCCCAAGTTCGGCGACGATCTCCTCGTAACGCCGTACCAGTCCGAGCACACGCTCTTCCACTTTCTCATGCATTCCGTCTCACCTCCTGTATAGTTTCTGTCCGTTTCTGCTGTTCCCTGTCGTTTTCTAAGGACGCTCTGCCACAACGATCCTGTCCAGGCCACTGTAATCCCGGATCACGGAGATCTTTCTCCATCCCTGCCCTGCAAGAAGCGCCGGGACCGATTCACCCTGGTCATAGCCGATCTCGAGGAACAGCCACCCGCCTTCATTCAGGTACTGCGGCGCCTCCTCTGCAATTCTTCTGTAAATGACAAGTCCGTCGTCTCCGCCGTCGAGTGCCAGTTTCGGCGTATATTCGGCAACTTCCACCGCCAGATCCCCGATCTCTTCTGTCGCGATATAAGGCGGATTGGAAACAATAATCTCAAAGCTTCCTTCGATTTCTGCAAAAAGATCACTTCTGACGAACCGGACAAGGTCCGCATCAGATCCCAGGATCTTCTTCGCATTCTCCGCAGCAACCCGGAGTGCCGCCTCCGAGATGTCCGCCGCAACCACTTCAAAAGCCGGCAGTTTCGTCAATGCTTCTGCTGCCAGTTCTGCCGCGAGCGTTACCGCGATGCAGCCGGAGCCGGTGCAGAGGTCGAGAATCCGCAGGGATTTCTGTGCAGCAGGTGCCTTTTCCTTCTGAAAAACTTTTGCAAATTCGTTTGACATAAGTTTTTCAGTGACAGATGTGGATGTATTCCGGGCGTTTTTTCGGGAGGATCGTTCCTGCAGCACCTGCTCCACGAGCAGTTCGGTCTCAGGTTCCGGAATCAGGACGTCCGGTGTGACCAGAAAGGTCCGTCCGAAGAAATCGCGCTCTCCCAGAACATAGGCAAGCGGGATTCTCTTCGCCCGCTCACGAGCCAGATTCAGAAAGCGTTGCACCCCATCCGGGGCCTTCCCGTCTTCATACAGGACCTTCTCGTCTCCATGCAGAAAAAGCCAGGTTCGATCCTTTCCTGTTACAAAGGAAAAGATCTGCCTCGCTTCATTCTCTGCATCCGCAGGATCAATCCCTGCCTGTCTGAACTGTTCTGCAGCCTCTCTGACAAGCAGATTCCAGGAAGAATACTGCGCTCCGCTCATCTTCTGCTTTTCCCGGAAGCATCATTCCGGTGGGATGCGAAAAACTTGCCGAACGTCTGACTCATCTCTTCGGCATCCTCATCCATCATCCGTTCTGCGGCAGCAAGGTCGAACGGTTCATCGTCCTCTTCCACAGCTGCGTCATCCTCTTCCGCAGCAATGACCGCTTCCTCTGATATCCCTTCATCTGCGTCTTCTTCAGCCGGAGCTGCCAGGACCGCGGCATCTCCCGCAGTCTCTTCGGCCACAGCCGCACTGGCGCCTTCTTCGTCAGCCTCTTCCGCCGCATCTTCTCCGGCGAGGAAGGCCTTCCAGTCGAAGACTGCTTCGACAGATGCGATGGCGACTTCTATCATGCTGTCGTCCGGTTCTCTGGTTGTCATCCCCTGGAGCCACATACCGGGTTCGGAAAGGATCTGAACGATCTTGCTGTCACTTCTTCCCGCAAAGCGGATGAACTCGTAGGCGACTGCAGCGATGACCGGAACCAGCAGCAGCCGGATGATCAGGCGCAGCCACAGTTTGTCCACGCGGATAAACATGAAGAAGATCACGGAAAGCACCACGATGATCAGGATAAAGCTGGTGCCGCAGCGGCGATGACGCCGTGACTGTTTTCTGACATTCTCCACGGTCAGCGGCAGGCCGTTCTCGATACAGTTGATCGACTTGTGCTCTGCGCCGTGGTACATGAATACCCGGTGGATGTCCTTCATCTTGGAGATGGCGCCGATATAGCCGAGCAGCAGACAGATCCGGATCACCCCTTCAATCAGGGTCAGGACCGTATCGGACGTAATAAACCGGTTCAGCAGGCGGGACAGGAAAAACGGGAGCACCATGAAGATCCCGACAGCCAGCACGATCGCAAGGGCGACGGTCAGCCCGGTCTCCGCCTTGCTCAGGCTTCCGGATTCTCTGGTCTCTTCATCCTCGTAGAAGCTCGCCGAGTAATTCAGGGTCGTCATGCCGACGACCAGCGAATCCACGAAATTGACGACGCCGCGGACGAGCGGAATCTTCCGGATTCCCTGCCCGCCAAGCGGTTCCTGTTCTTTTACATCAACGGCAATCTCTCCGTCCGGCTTCCTGACTGCAACGGCGTATTTCCCACCGTTGCGCATCATCACGCCCTCTAAGACTGCCTGTCCTCCGATTCCCGAAGGTTTCATATCGTTCCTCCATGTCGCACAGCAGTACTGCGGCGACTCGCTTATAACGAAAAAGCAGGCTGAGGCGGCACAGCCCGAAACTGTATCGACCCCAACCTGTCTCTATTTCTGGTTTTCAGATCAATCCTTTGTAAAACCGTATCTGCGGTTGAACTTATCGATTGCACCGCGGGCTGCAGCAGCTCTCTGCTGGCCGGTATAGAACGGATGGCACTTGGAACAAACTTCCACGTGGATCTCTTTCTTGGTCGATCCTGTGGTGAACTCGTTGCCACAGTTGCAGATGACCTTGCACTCATAGTAATTCGGATGGATTCCTTCTCTCATTGTAATCACCTCAGTCTTCTTTTATTGGATTTTGCCAATACGTTTTGTACGATTCACGTACACAGCCTATTTACAATACCATACTTTTTTTGAGAAAGCAAGCAAAACTTTCACTTGCCCGAAGAAGAAAGTGGAATTCTCTCCAGATATTTGATGGTATCACGGTTATTCTTGGTCACACGGAACATGTGAATGACATTTTCAAGCCCCTCATCCCCGTTCTTGGAACTGAGCGCACGGCGGATCTGGACATTGGCCTTCGCCTCCGCAGGATCAAACAGCAGGTCATCGCGGCGGGTACTGGACTTCGCAAGATCGATTGCCGGGAAGATCCGCTTCTCCGACAGACTTCTGTCAAGGACCAGTTCCATGTTGCCGGTTCCCTTAAACTCCTCATAGACCACATCGTCCATCCGGCTGCCGGTCTCAACAAGGGCCGTCGCAAGGATCGTCAGGCTGCCGCCCTCCCGCATATTTCTCGCCGCACCGAAGAACCGCTTCGGCATATGGAGTGCGGCCGGATCAAGACCACCGGAAAGCGTTCTTCCGGACGGATTGACCGTCAGGTTGTAGGCGCGGGCCAGTCGCGTGATGGAATCCAGCAGGATGATGACATCCTCGCCGTGCTCCACGAGGCGCTTCGCGCGCTCGATGACCATCTCGGATACCCGCTTGTGGTTCTCCGGCAGTTCATCAAAGGTCGAATAGATGACCTCCACCTGCTTCCCGGAGACGGATTCCTTCATGTCCGTCACTTCCTCCGGGCGCTCATCGATCAGCAGGATGATCACGTGCATCTCCGGATAATTATGGATGATCGAGGTGGCGATCTGCTTCAGCAGGGTCGTTTTGCCGGCCTTCGGCTGGGAGACGATCATACCTCGCTGCCCCTTGCCGATCGGTGCGATGAGGTCCACCATCCGCATGGCGACGTTGTCGCGGACGCCTGCGATACTGACACTCTCCGGCAGTTCCAG
This sequence comes from uncultured Lachnospiraceae bacterium, assembly GCA_902783375.1. Classification (GTDB taxonomy): domain Bacteria; phylum Bacillota; class Clostridia; order Lachnospirales; family Lachnospiraceae; genus Catonella. The sequence goes on from CACZQN010000010.1 coordinate 35,333, forward strand.
ACGGAGACGCTTGTTCGGGAAGATCGGGGTCAGGTCCTCAAAGCGGTGTCGCTTCGCTGCGACACTTGGCGGATAACCGTTGACACTCCGGATATAGAGAAGTGCGGAGAATTTCTCGGTCGCTGCCTTGATCCGGGTATTACCTTCTACAATATCACCTGTCTTCAGATTGAAACGGCGGATCTGCGCAGGTGCCACGTAAACATCATTTTCACCGGGAAGATAATTGTCACAGCGGATAAAGCCGAAGCCTTCCTGCATGACCTCCAGAATCCCGACCTTGATCTCGCCGGAATCGAGCGCACTGATCTCACCGGATTCAAAACTGTTCTGCGCAGCCTGTGTTGCCTGCGGGCTGTTCAGCGAATGCTGATCCGTATTCGGATTCTGAGCGGAATCATATTCACCCGGATTCTGCACAGGGGCACTGATGGCAGGTGCTGGAGCCTGGGCATTATTATTCTGCTGCTGGTTCTGGCCGGATGCCTGTCCCTGGTTTCTGCCGCCCATATTCGCACGCTGTGCCTGCTGCAGATAGTTTCTGGAACCGGTCATCTGCCGGGTCGCCGTGCGGGCCGGCTGCCCCTGCGGGCGCCTGCTTTGCTGTGGAGCCTGTCCCTGATTCGCAGATGCGGGCTGCTGCGGAGCCTGCGCAGCCGGCTGTGTTGTCTGCTTTGGCGCCTGCGGCGCTGTGGCTGTCTGCTTTGGTGCAGATGCTGCTTCCTGCGGTCTGTGCTCCACCACCTTCTGCTCGACGACACGGGACCTGATCTCCTGATTCGGAGGGGCCGGCTTCTTCTCTGCAGCGGCCGGTTTCTGCTCTGCTGCTTTCAGCGCGGCGATCAGATCTGCCTTCACCATCTTCGACGAGTTCCGGATTCCACGTTCCTTCGCCAGTTGTCTGAGTTCCGTGACAGGCATTTTCTCAAAATTCATATATATTTCTCCTGTTTTTTTATAAGATATATTCTGTTGTTTACCAAACGGTAGCTGGGATCGGTCGAATTCGTTCTGAAGACGAATTAAGAATTGTTTTGACAACCAAGATACAAAACAGCATGTTCATCGTAGCATATTTCTTCTATTTTGAAAAGACTTTTTTACTTGCTTGATTGTATCCGTGAAGTATGCGATAATGAAACCGGTGTCCAGCCTGCATGCGTTCTGCTGCAGGCGGTGCCATAGCAACAGTCAATCCCCCATTCTGTAAGGAGTTCCGCATGAGTGAAACATACAATATTCTGGTAGCACAGTCGGGCGGCCCGACCTCCGCGATCAATGCGTCTCTCGCAGGCGTGATCCGCGCCGGCCGTGCCTGCAAGGAGATCGGCACCATTTATGGCGCAATCAACGGCATCGAGGGCGTTCTGGAGCGGGATCTCGTGGATCTCACCGAGCTGCTCGGCGAGGATGATTCCGTCCTGGATGTCCTGAAGATCTCACCTGCCATGTATCTCGGTTCCTGCCGCTACAAGCTGGAGGAGCCGGAGAAGGCTGTCAACCAGCTGATCCCGGAGTACGAGCGGATCGATGACTACACCTGCATCTTCAACATCCTGACAGACTATGATATCCGCTATTTCTTCTATATCGGTGGAAATGACTCGATGGACACGGTCATGAAGCTCGGAAAGTTCGGCCGCCTGATCGACTCTCCGATCCGCTTCATCGGGATTCCGAAGACCATCGACAACGATCTCCCGGTGACGGATCACACCCCGGGCTATGGTTCTGCCGCCCGCTTCGTCGCCACTTCCATGATGGAGATGGCCTACGACACCTCCATCTACAGCATCAAGAGTGTTCTGATCGTGGAGATCATGGGAAGAGATGCCGGCTGGCTGACCGCTGCTTCCGCACTGGCCCGCACCAGTTTCTCCGAGGCCCCGCACCTGATCTACCTGCCAGAGGTGGATTTCTCCGACAGCCAGTTCCTGGTCGATCTGCGTGGCAAGCTCAAAGACCATGAGCACGTGATCGTCGCCGTTTCCGAGGGCGTCCACTATGCGGACGGAACCTATGTCAGCATGCACTCCGCTCAGAAAGACCAGTTCGGCCATACCATGCTCTCCGGAGCAGGCGGCTATCTGGCCTCCCTGGTCCACCGGAAGATCGGCTGCAAGGTCCGTTCTGTCGAGCTGAATGTCCTTCAGCGTTGTGCTGCCCATGTCTCCTCCCTCACCGATCTGAACGAAGCAGAGGAACTCGGGAAGCGTGCCGTATACGGTGCCATCGAAGGCCGCTCCGAGCAGCTCATCTACCTGAAGCGGCTCGAAACCGAAGACGGCTCCTACCAGGTTGAATATGATTTCGCGGATGTGGCGGAGGCCGCCAACAAAGAGAAAAAGATGCCGCTGTCCATGATCGCACCGGGCGGCAATGATATCACGGAGGAATTCCTGAAATATGTCCGTCCGCTGATCCAGGGTGAGCCGACGATCGAGTACCAGAACGGCATCCCGGTCTATCTGTCAATCAAACATCTGAAGGTATAAGATTTTATGGAAAAGAACGATCCGAATAAAAATGAAAACCGGATGATCATCCGGTCTGTGGAACTGGAGAAGGTCCTCGGGGTCACGAGCATACTGCCGGAAGGAACACTGCCGGAAGTCGCATTTGCAGGGAAATCCAACGTCGGCAAGTCCTCCCTGATCAATGCGCTGCTGAACCGGAAGTCCCTCGCCCGCGTCTCCCAGCACCCCGGCAAGACCCAGACCATCAATTACTACAATGTCAACAAGGAACTGTATCTGGTCGATCTCCCCGGCTATGGCTACGCAGAAGCGGCCGAGGAAGTCAAGGCGAAGTGGGGCAAGATGGTGGAGCGCTATCTGAAGAACTCGGAGAAGCTCATGAACGTCTTCCTGCTGGTGGATTCCCGCCACGAAGCATCCGCCAACGACCGGCTCATGTACGAGTGGATCTGCGGCACCGGAATCCGTCCGGTCATCATCGCGACCAAGACAGACAAGCTGAAGCGCAGCAAAATCCCTGCACAGATCAAACTCTTAAGAGAGTCTCTCGGTGCAGGGAAAGAGGATATCATTCTTCCTTTTTCTGCTGAGACGAAGACCGGCGTCGCCGAACTTTGGGCTCTGATACAGGAATCGGTTTCACCATCTGCTCAAACAGAAGAGAATAGATAGCTTCACTTTTTGCCTGCCATTCATCACAGATCTCAGCGGCCCGCTTTTCCGTCGGTGCCGCTATTTTAATCTCCAAAAGCGTGCTCTCCCGCTCCAGCAGCTTCGCGTCAACCAGATAATTGCCCTTCTCAAACGTGTAGACGGCAGGGGTGGAAACCTCGTTGCGGAATCGGTGTGAATGGGAAAGCAGATATGCTTTGATATCATCCCGGATCGACTGCGGAATCTGGTCATAGAACAGTTCCAGCGTCTTCCGTCCCTCATCCGAGATCCGCAGATAGGTCGCATTGCGGACCACATCCTTCTCGATCAGCGCACTCTCCTCCAGCTCTGAGAAAGCAAGCTGGACGTTGAAATACCCTGTGTAGTCGTTGTCGAGGAGAAATGCCGAAATCTGCGCATTGGTCAGGGGAAATTCCACGATGTCCAGAAAATACAGGATCATCAGTTTGTACAGGCGTAATACTTCCGAATCCATACGATGGTCACCTTCTTCCTTCACAAATACCGGTCCAGCAGTTCTTTCAGTTCTTCCACGCTCTCAATCTTCGATGCCTCCGCCCGGAGCTTCGCGGAATTCGGGCGGCCGGCCGTATACCAGGTCACGTGCTTCCGCATCTCGCGGATCCCGATGTAGTCTCCCTTAAAGGCAATCTGCAGATCTGCATGGCGGAGAATCGTTGCCTTCAGTTCTTCCGCATCCGGCCTTCTCTTCCATTCCGTCTCCGGCGCGCCGTCAAAAAACGCCTGCGCCTGGCGGAAGATCCACGGATTCCCTCTCGCACCACGGGCAATCATCACCGCATCACAGCCAGTCTCCCGGAACATCCGCTCGGCATCCTCCGGCGTCCGGATATCACCGTTCCCGATGACCGGAATCGACACCGCTTCCTTCACGGCGGCGATCACCGTCCAGTCCGCCCGGCCGGCATAGTACTGCTCTCTGGTTCTTCCGTGCACCGCGATTGCCGCGGCACCTGCCGCCTCGATTCCCTTCGCCATCTCCACGGCGTTGAGATGATTTTTGTCAAATCCGCTGCGGATCTTGACGCTTACCGGTCTCCCGGCGTTCTTCACACAATTCTCGACGATGGCAAAGGCACGGTCGGGGTCTTTCATCAGGGCAGAACCCTCTCCCTTCCCGGCAATCTTCGGCGCCGGGCAGCCCATATTGATATCAAGGATGTCAAATGCGCGCTCGCTCAGCCGTCCTGCCATCTCTCCCATCACCTGGGGATCTGAGCCGAACAGCTGCAGGCTCACCGGCCGTTCCTCCGGATTCACCGTCAGAAGGCTCTCGGTCCGCACATTTTCATACATCAGTCCCTTGGCAGAGACCATCTCTGTATAGATCAGCGCAGCGCCCTGCTCCTTGCAGAGAAGCCGGAACGGCAGATCCGTGACACCCGCCATCGGGCCCAGCACCACACGGCCGGGGATCTGCACGTTACCGATCTGAAACCCGTTTCTTTCCATACTCATGCGTTGACCCACTCGTTCCAGTAGCGCTCGAGGCTCTCTAACAGTTCCCGCTTTTCCTTCTGGAACTGCTTGATCATCAGGCCCGCCCCGATCTCATCATAGGTGATGTCCGCGTCATCTGCCATGGTGTGGAGATACAGGTTCTCGTCATCATCAAAGGAAAGCCAGAGAACCCCGCCGACGTGCTCCGTAAAGATCGTGCACGCAACCTGCAGCTCGTCTTTTACGGCCTGCGGGAGTCCCCGGAATGCCTCACCCAGGTAATATTTCTTCTCATACGCATTGGACACGCAGAGAATTCTGTCTTCGTTCATGTATTTCTTCCTTCTGCTTCCGCGGTGCACCGGCACCTCGGTCATCCTTCCTGCTCTGCCGCACGGAATGCCTTCAGATCTTCTGCAAATGCATCGAGGGCTGCGTCTTCTCCGGTTACTGCAAACGAACAGCTTCCCTCTGCGCCGCCGATGCCGCCGGCAGCGACAAGATGTGCCTCTGCCCCGTACAGCATGGCAAATGCTTCGATCTCCGTCACGATATCGCCAGTGACCGGCTGCAGGCGCAGGCCTGTGGTATCCGGATCATTCACCAGCTTTGCCAGATCCGTGATGTTCTCACAGACCAGCTTCTCAAGCCCCACCGGAATCACCAGGCGTACTCTTCTGCCGACCACTGCGGTCAGGACCGGCACCAGCGTTCCGAACTTCGGATTCCCGATCTGCACACCAGCTACCTTGCGGTCCGGCTGCAGGGCATTTGCTCCCTTGATGATGATATCATCAGCCGTCAGTTCGTCCGTAATATCATAGATCGTCGTCCCGACAAGCCATTCCCCCTTCCGGATCACAACATCCGTGTTGGAGTAGGCACCCGTCGCAAGCTTTGCAAAGGGTCCGACATTCACGCCGCGGCGGAACTGTCTTCTGTCAAAGTCCTTCAGCTGACCCAGTTTCTTCAGCATCTCCTCCGCAAGGAACCCGTTCGTCGTCCCCGAGATGATCACCAGCGTGTGCTCCATCGCTGCCTTCATGATCTTCTCATCCGCTGCAATTGCCTTCGCAATCAGCCGCTTGCATTCTTCTACGGTCAGTAAACACTGCCTTGTCTTCATCTTGATACTCCCCCCTTGTCTGGCACCAGTCCTTCCAGGAATGGTGATATTTCTTTTGTCTTTCCGTACAGTGTCTCCACCGTACTGATCCAGAGATGCCGTCTGGCACGGGTCACGCCGACGTAGAACAGCCTTCGTTCTTCCTCGATGTCCTCGAGTTTCAGCGCCTTCTGGTACGGGATCATCCCGTCCACGACATCCGGAATATATACCCGGTCAAATTCCAGCCCCTTCGCGCCATGCATGGTTGCGATCATCACGGCATGTTCCTGCTTCTCCCGCTGCCGCTGGTTCAGTTCCTCCGTGATCTTCGCGATGTGCTCCTGCCACTCCGCCAGGGAGCGAAAGGGTTTCGCATTCTCCTGCAGTTCCATCAGGATCTGGATCAGCTCGTCGGCATCCATGCCGCGCTCCTTCGCATAATCCCGGAGATACTGCTCGTAGCCCACGACATTTCTCAGATAATGCATTGCCGCGTAGGGATGCAGGGTGCTCATGGCCGCTAGATCCGTCTGAAACTCGTGGATCCGCCCGATCATCCAGCCCTTGTCCTGGTAGAAATCCTTCCACCGGACGAAACTGACCACGTTCTTCCGGTCCGGAAGATCAACCAGCGCTTCGGCAAGGCTTTCCCTCGACAGATAGCGGTTCGGCCGGTTCATGATCCGCAGGAGCTCTGCCCGGCCTCTCTCCCCTGCCGCCACCGCGAGGTAGGTCATCACATCCCTGGCAATCCAGTGGTCATACAGGCTTGGCAGCCCCTCCCGGAGTTCGATCGGAATGTTGTATTCCGTCAGTTTCTCGGAAATGGACCGCGCCGCGAGGTTGGTCCGGAACAGCACTGCCATCTCCTCGTAGGGCGTGCCGGCCGCATGGGCCTTCCGGATATCGTCGACGATCGCCTCATTCTCAGCCTTCCGCTCCGGAAAGGACCGGATGACCGGTGCAGGCCCGGTCTCCCCCATGGCTTCGATGTTCTTGCGGTACCGTTTCGTGTTCCGCATGATCACACGGTCGGCGAACAGCACGATCTCCGGTGACGAGCGGTAGTTCTCATTCAGGACCACCTGCTCCGCCCCGCGGTAATCTTTCGGGAACCGCAGCATGATCTCCGGCCTCGCACCGCGGAAGCGGTAGATCGACTGGTCGTCGTCCCCGACCACAAACAGGTTGTTCATGGGCTCCGCCAGCATCCGGATGATCTCATACTGCAGGGCATTGATATCCTGAAACTCATCCACCAGGATATAGCGGTACTTCTGCTGCCAGGACGCGAGGATATCTTTCCTTGCCAGGAGCAGTTCCCTGGTCGCGAGCAGGATATCATCAAAGTCCATCTTCCCGAGCTCAGCCAGCCTCCGGTGATAATCCCGGAAGATGTCCCGGAACTTCTCCGCCGGGCACGAAAGGGAATAATAGCTCTCGATGGGCGTCCCGCTCTCCTTGACCGCAGAGATCTCTGCCTTCAGGTTCCGGATTACGTCCCGCTCATCCGTATCCTCCAGGGACAATGTCTGAATCAGCTCCCGCAGGATCTGGTTCGCGGTCTCTTCCTGCAGGATCCGTTCCGGCCCGTAGCCATAGGACAGGCGGAGGATCTGAAAGAAGACGGAGTGAAATGTCCCGAACCGGACGGCGGTCCGCGGGATATTTCTCCCCTGCAGCGCATCCTCCTCGTCCGCAGACGCCGGATCCTGCATCGCAAGGAACCGCGACCGCATCTCTTCTGCCGCAGCGCGTGTAAAAGTGATCACCAGAATGTTCCCGGCCGGCACACCCGCTTCCCGGATCAGCCAGTCGGTTCTCCCCGTGATCACTGCAGTCTTCCCGCTGCCGGGACCCGCCAGAACAATCATCGGGCCATCAAGATGGTGGATGGCCCGAAGCTGTGGTTCACTGTATCTCACAATTGATCATGCCTCTGTCTGAAGTGCTGCCTGTAACTTCTCGATACCGATCTTTACGCGGCGGATGGACTCCTCTTTTCCGAGGATCTCCATGATCTCATAGGCACCGCCCGGTGTCATCTGCTTGCCGGAGACGGCGGTCCGGATCGGCCAGAGTCCCTGTCCGTTCTTGATCCCCTTCTCCTCGATGTACGCCTTCAGCAGCGCTTCGATTCCGGCAACCGAGTAATCCTCTGCTGCTTCAAGCCGCGGAAGCAGGTCTGTCAATACCTGCAGCGAGCTCTCCGAAGTCGTCTTCATCTTCTTATGGGTGTACATGCTGACATCGTAGTCCGGCAGCTCCTCGAAGAAATCAATATGGCCGGCAATATCCGGGAAGACTTCGATTCTTGTCTTCACCAGGGCCGCGATCTTCTTCAGATCATAGTCCTTTGTAACGACTTTGCGGATATACGGCTCTGCCATCTCATAGAAGCGGTCGAAATCCATGGCCTTCAGGTATTCGCTGTTCATCCAGCGCAGCTTCACCATATCGAAGACCGCAGGGCTCTTGTTGATCCGTGTATAGTCAAATTCCCTGATCAGTTCATCGAGGGTAAAGATTTCCTTGCCGCTCTCCGCACTCCAGCCAAGCAGTGCGATGAAATTGACAACCGCCTCGCTCACGAAGCCCTGCTCGATCAGATCCTCGTAGGAGCTGTGGCCGCTCCGCTTGCTCAGCTTCTGGTGCTCCTCATTGGTAATGAGCGGGCAGTGAATATAGATCGGCACCTCCCAGCCGAAGGCCTCATAGAGACGGTTGTACTTCGGTGTCGAGGAAAGATACTCGTTGCCGCGGATGACATGGGTGATGCCCATCAGATGGTCATCGATGACATTTGCAAAGTTGTAGGTTGGATAGCCGTCGGACTTGATCAGGATCTGGTCATCGAGCTCGGCATTGTCCACCGTGATGTCTCCGTAAACCTCATCGTGGAAGGTCGTCGTCCCCTCGCGCGGGATATTCTGCCGGATGACATATGGCTTGCCGGCAGCCAGATTCGCCTCGATCTCCTCCTTCGGCAGGTGCAGGCAGTGCTTGTCATAGATCATGACTTCCTTGCCGTCGATCACCTGGCGCAGGGACTCGAGCCGCTCCTTGTCACAGAAGCAGTAGTAAGCCTCTCCCTTTTCGATCAGCTGCTTCGCATACTCCAGATAGATGCCCGACGCCATCCGCTCACTCTGAACGTACGGTCCGACCGGTCCGCCGATATCCGGACCCTCATCATGCTGCAGGCCGGTCTCCTTCATCGTCCTGTAAATAATATCGAGTGCCTCCGGCACAAACCGCTCCTGGTCTGTATCCTCGATCCGGAGGAGGAAATCTCCTCCTGCATGCTTCGCCACCAGATACTCATAAAGGGCAGTTCTGAGGTTGCCGACATGCATTCTCCCCGTCGGACTCGGTGCAAATCTTGTTCTGACTCTGTTCATCTCTTTCAGATCCTTTCGTTACACTATTCTATTTCTAATTCATCCAGTATCGTATCGAGTTCTGCGCCGTCTACCATGCCTTCAAAAGCTGCGGCAACAAGGTCGAACTCTTCATCCGATTCGATATCTTCCAGATTAAATTCTTCTGTTCCGACCGGGACAAAGCGGTACAGCCAGATGTCATCGTCTGCGCTGCTTCCCTGCGGCAGCAGGGCGATATACTGTCTCTTTCCGACCGGGAAGATGGAAAGTGCTTCACACGGAATCTTTTTCCCATTCTCGTCTTCAACCGAAATCGTCATCTCCAGATTCGGTTTTTCTTCTTTATATTTCATCCTGATCCTCCATCAATCTTCCAATGTATTCCCTTGGCAGACTGATTGTATCATAAAACTTTCAATTCATCAACCCGACCAGAAATCTTCAAGTTCCCGGCTGAGGTTTTCGAGCGTGATCTGTTCATGCGGATACCATTCCTGCGGGAACAGCTTCCGGTAGTCCTGCCAGAGGAAGCGGTCATCCAGCAGCAGGATCACGCCCCGGTCCTCCGCGGTACGGATCACACGTCCGCCGGCCTGCAGGACCTTGTTCATGCCCAGGTACAGATAGGCATAGTCAAATCCCTGCCCGTTCCGCTCTTCATAGTAGCGCCGGATCAGTTCCCGCTCCTTCGTCACCATCGGCAGGCCCGGTCCGACGATGGCTGCGCCGATCAGGCGGTCAGCCGCAAGATCGATTCCTTCCGAGAAGATGCCTCCCATCACCGCGAGGCCGATGGTCGTCACGACCGGTTCTTCGGCAAATGCGGCGAGGAATACTTCCTTCTCCTGCTCGCTCATCTCAGCCGTCTGCACAAGCACCCGCACATCTCCCGGAAGAAAAGCCTCTGCGAGTGTCGTCTCCAGTTCTTCCTGCACAGCCCTCAGGAATGCATACGACGGGAAGAACGCGATGTAATTCCCACATTTCCCGCAGGCCATCTCCGCGATATAGGCGGCGATCCGGGCGTACATGTTCTTCCCGCGCTTCTGGTACCGGGTGGTGACATCCTTCGCGATCAGAATTCTCCGGTTCTCCTTTGGGAACGGCGACGGTGCATACACCGCATAGTCTTCCTCTTCCGCCCCGAGCTCTTCCCGGTAGTATTCGATCGGCAGCAGCGTCGCGGAGAAGAGGATGACGCTCCGCACCGGTGCGTACCGCTCCTGCAGCTGGCTCCGCGGATTCATGCAGGAGAGCGCAAAGCGATAGTTCTTCTCATCAGTCCTTTTCGACAGGATCAGATAATGACCGTCGAGTGTCTCCTCGATATTCTGGAAATCCCGGAGCATAAAGTAGACGGACAGCAGATCTTCGTGTCCCTTCATCTGGTTGAAGCGCTGATTTTCCTCTGCAAACATCCGTTCAAATGCCCGGAGGGTACGCTCCACCGCGCCGGAGACTGCGTCCGGCACTGCCCCAACGATGGTGATCTCCCCGCCAGCTGTCTCCTCTTTCACGGTCTTCAGTGCAGCAAGAAGTGCCGTCACCGCATCCCGGATTCCCTTTTCGAGGCGGCTGGGCTGCCAGGCATCCGCATGGTCTTCTTCCGCCGGCTCTTCCACCGGCGGCAGCACCGTGATCTCCGGCTGATCCGGCATCATCGAGAACAAGGAGAGCTGATCGTCTTCTTTCTTCTTTTTCCTGCTCTTCTTCCCGGCATTTCCCGCCGCCTTCTTCTTTGGCCCGGCAAGAATCTGCTTCGCCGTCTTCAGCGTCTCTTCCGCGATCTCCGCAGAGTACATCTCCTTCGCCCGCTCCACCAGATTGTGGGCCTCATCGATCAGGAAGACATACTGATCCCGTACGCCCTCGAAGAACCGGCGCAGGTGTGCGTTCGGGTCAAATGCATAGTTGTAATCACAGATCACGATATCGGTCAGCAGGCTGATATCGAGGCAGAATTCAAACGGGCACACCTGATGCTTCTCTGCATAGCGGTCGACCACCTGCCTGGTGATCCGGCTCTCATGGATGATGAGATCAAAGACCGCATCATTCACCCGGTCAAGATGCCCCTTCGCCCGCGGGCATTTCTCCGGATTGCAGTCTGCATGGCCGAGGATGCAGGAACGTTCCCGCGACGTGATGGTCACGCTCGAGATCCCCGCACCGTTCTCCTGCAGAATCCCAACCGCATCCTCCGCCACCGTCCTCGTGATCGTCTTTGCAGTCAGGTAGAAGACCTTGTCCGTCAGCCCCTCTCCCATGGCCTTCACGGTCGGATAAAGGGTCGCGAGCGTCTTCCCGACGCCGGTCGGTGCTTCCAGGAACAGTTTTTTCTCCCGGAGAATGGTTCTGTACACATCCTCGATCAGTTTCTTCTGTCCCTCCCGGTAGGCATACGGGAAGGTCAGTTCTTTCAAGGTCTCCGTCCGCCCTTCCACATGGTGGCCGCGGAAGAGGACCCATTTTCCGTAGGAGAGAACGATCTCATAGAACCATGCTTCCAGTTCCGTAAAGGAATAGTGGTAGTCAAATGTGACGATGCCATCCAGTTCTTCTTCCATGGGGATATAGACCATCCGCACCGCGATGTCATCCAGTCCATGGTCTCTCGCATAGAGATATGCGTAGCCCTTCGCCTGTGCCAGATGCACCGGAATGGCTTCCTTCAGCTTCCGGACGTCCATGTCCATGGACTTGATCTCCTCGATCACCGGCCGCCCGTCTTCCAGTGCGATTCCGTCCGCTCTTCCATCGATCTGCAGTTCGGCCGCCACCGGGACCGCCTGCTGCTCCCCGTCCGGAAGATCCGCTCTTACCGGCAGGAAATAGCTGCACGCACTGCCCTCTTCCGTAGAACCAGTCTCCACACGGGTTTCACCGAAGGACACAGACAAAGAAAGGCGCACCTCTGACTGGTACGCCGCATCCTGTGCCTGCTGGTATTTCTGGTGAAGGCGGGTGCCGATCACCATCAGTTCCGGATCTCTGGCGCCGCTCTGCGTCCGGTCGAGATCCCCCGACCGGAGCACAAATTCCATCAGACTGCGCACAGAAATCTGCTCATGTATCACTGTCCATTCCTCCAAAGCGGCCGGATAACCTTTCCCTCGTGATCCGGTCATCCTGCCTGATGATCATCTGTTCATCAAAATTCTCTGTCAGATACGCCTCATGCTGGTCTGTGAGAAAGATCGCCTGGACACCGCTCTCCTCCGCAAACCGAAGTCCTTCCTCCAGCCCCAGGGCAAAACAGGTCGTTGAGAGGGCGTCAGCATCCACGGATTCCGGGGCAAGAATGGTCACGGAAAGCAGTCCGTTCTGGTAACTGCTCCCCGTCTCCGGATCCAGGATATGATGGTACCGGACGCCGTCTTTTTCAACACAGCGCTCATAGATGCCGCTGGTCACAACCGATGCATCCCGGACCGAAAGGACATACGCCATCTCATCCGCTTCTCCGAAGGGGTACTGGATGCCGATCGTAAACCCGGTCCCGTCCGGCTTGTCGCCGATGCAGAGCACATTGCCGCCGAGTGAGATCACTGCCCTGCCGACACCTTTGCTGACAAGATAATCCGCAAGCCGGTCGGCGATGTATCCCTTTGCAATCGCTCCAAGATCGATCTCCGTCTCCGGATCGAGCAGTCTCGCCTGCCTTCCGTCCTCCGATAGTTCCACCATCGCGCTGCCATCCTGATAGCCCGTATGAGCGGCAAGTGCCAGCAGCTGTTCCGGGTCCGGAAGCGGATCCTCCGCTGCCCGTCCTCCGAAATTCCAGAGATCCGAGAGATGCCCCATCCCCACATCAAAAGCACCTTTGCTCTCATCCTGGATCTGCAGTGCCTCCTGCAGCAGCGTCGAGAGATCTTCAGAGATCTCCACCCATTCTCCGCCGCTCCGGTTGAACCTGGCCAGTTCACTGCCCGGATCGGTTCTTGAGAAGATCTTTTCATAACTGCCGCACAGTGTAAAGCAGTCCCTGACGAGCTGCTCTTCCGCCGAGTCGTACAGCGAGATGGTGATGATGGTATCGAGTGCAAATGTGGTGCGCTGCACTTTCGGGCGGTTTCTGTTTCCGCCGCCGAAGCCACAGGCTGCAAGCGACGCCGCAAGAGCGCCAAGCAGCAGGCAGACAGCCGCACGGCGGAGCCCACCGGACCGGCGCCGGCATCTCATTTCCTGTGTCTTCATCTCTATCTCCACTCAGATTCCGGCATGTTCTCCTGCCCGCAGAATCTCGGCCGGATCCTCTTCTCCGAGAAGTTTCTCCCTGCCTTCTTCACCATATAACTTCGCGGCATAGCGTTCATGTGTCGTGCGGTAGACCTTGTTGAAGTTTGCATCCCGTCCTGCATGCAGATCCGAGACATAATCATGCAGATGATTCTCGATGGCAGGCGATACACGGGTGACCGTCGCGAGACCGACATCCGAGCAGGTATCCGAGATACGCTCGATATCGGTCAGGGTGTCCATAAACTTGGTCCCGGCATAGGTATTACATCTCTTATCGATCAGCCGTTTCATGTGTCTGGTCTTCAGGTCATTGATCATGTCATCGACCACTTCTTCCAGCGGCTCGATGTGCTTGGCCGCATCAAGATCTCTGCGCTTGAATGCCTGCTCTGTATCTGCCAGAATCTCTCCGATCAGTTCCTTCAGGATATTCAGATCATGAACCGCCTCATCGGAAAGACGCATGTTCTTATCCGCCAGATCGGAGGCGTGCTCCGCGACGTTCATCGCATGATCGCCGAGACGTTCAAACTCCGTCACGATCTTATAGTATTCGTTCAGGATCAGCAGGTGGGAATCCTCATACAGATGTCCGGAGAGCGCCACCAGATAGTTGCTGACGGCATCCGCCAGCATATCGATATTCTCTTCTTCTTTATGAATCTCGTCAAAAACTTTCTGATCGTAATTTGACATCAGGTCAAATGCAGCATTGATATTGGCCTCAGCACCATAAAACATGGCCATCAGCGCGGAGTAGACGCCGCGAAGTGCCAGCGCCGGTGTGGAGAAGAATACCGGATTCATCTCCTCGATGACCGCATCGTACTTCGATTCCTCCGCCGGTTCATCCGGAACAAGCCTGCAGCTCATCTTCTCAAGGATACCGAGCGTCGGCAGCAGGATCAGCGCACTGACCAGGTTGAAGATTGTATTGGTATTCGCAATGATACCGGAGTTGACGATCGAGTTCCAGATGCCGTCAAGCGCACCGGTCTGCTTCAGGATCGCTACTGCTGCCAGGACCAGAATACTCTTGCCGATGTTGTAGAGGACGTTGACGATACCGACTCTTCTCGACTCGGCTTTCGCGCCGATCCAGCACACGATGGCCGTCGTCACGCAGTCGCCGAGGTAGACGCCGACGATGACGGCATAGACCGCCCGGAAGGTCAGTCCGCCGGCTGCAGAGAAGGCCTGCAGAATACCGATGGTCGCAGAGGAACTCTGGAGAACAAATGCAACAGCGGCACCTACAAGGTAACCCAGCACCGGGCTCTTGTCGAGCTGCAGGAACATGCTGTCAAAGACGCCGTTCGAGGAGAGGGTGTCCACCGCGCCTGTCATGTTCATCAGACCGGTAAAGAGAATACCGAAGCCAATCGCAATGTTTCCGATACTCTTGGCATTCTTGACCTTGATTGCCATGATAAACAGAATCCCGATGATCAGGGCGATCGGTGCAAGGGAGGATGGCTGGAACAGCTGCAGCCAGCCGGCTGCACCGGAATCCAGATCCAGCAGACGGATAATCTGTCCGGTGACCGTCGTACCGACGTTTGCACCGACGATAATGCCCAGCGACTGGTGCAGGGTCAGAATGCCTGCTGCAACAAGACCGGACGTGATAACAATGGTAGCCGTTGAAGACTGGATCAGTGCCGTGACGCCCAGACCCAGCAGAAATGCCTTGATCGGATTGTTGGTTACTTTTTCCATCGCCAGCTTCAGGGCGCCGGAAGAACTTTCCTTCAGGCCATCTCCCATCAGCCGCATACCATAAAGGAACAGCGCAAGTCCCCCGAACAGGGACAGCAGATTGAAGATACTCATCTTTGCAACTCCTCTTATATCGACAGGATGTAGGAAGCGATTTTCAGAATCCGAAAAAACCGCATCGTCTTCAGTATAGCGCATCATGAAGAACTACACAAGAAAAAACTGCAGGATGTCTCTGATAAAAGACATCCTGCAGTTCATATTTCCCAATAATATGGTACTTTCCCGTTTGCAAGGAAGGCTTATTCATTCCGCAATGCTTCGATCGCAGAGATCTTGGTCGCACGGCTTGCCGGGTAATAGCCGGAAACAATACCGACCATCATCGCAAAGCCAGCCGCAAGCAGCGGCAGCCAGAACGGGATAACGGAAATCTGCGCCTCTTCTTCCGCACCACCGTACAGGGAACCTGCATTCAGCAGTGCGCCGAACACCTGCTGTCCAAAATGATTGATCACATAGGACAGGCCAAAACTGAACACAATGCCGATGATCCCGCCGATCAGACCCATCATGGCGGCCTCGAACAGGAACAGTTTTTTGATGTCGCTGACCTTGCAGCCAAGCACCTTCATGACACCGATCTCTTTGGTCCGCTCATAGATCGACATGATCATTGTATTCGCAATACTGATTGCAGCAACCAGCATGGCTACCGCGCCGACACCGCCGAGTACCATCTGCATCATCTGTGATGTCTGTTCCATCGGCTTCGTAAATGTTGAAAGAGACGTTGACTCAAACCCCATCTCCCGGATCGCATCCTGGACGGTTTCCACATTTTTCACGTTATCCGCATTGACCTTGATCTGGTTATAATTCGTCAGCTTCTTTTTCGCCTTTTTCTGGTTATCCGTGCTCAGCAGTTTGATGAATTCGGTGTATAGTTTCTCATACTGCTGTGTATCCATGTATGCCTGGTAATTGTACTCGGAATACTCATCTGCATCAAAAACCCTGACGTCTGCGGTGTAAGTCTTTGGTTTTGTCGTCAGTTCCCCGTTCTGATCATATTCCATCAGATCCCAGTCCTGGATCTGGATCGTGATGCGATCCGTTGCAGGATCAACCGTATGCTGCTCATACCGCATGGAATTCGGATTGCTAAAATAATTCGAAAGAATGCCTTCGCCGACCCAGACGACCGGTTTCTTCGCTTTCGGATCCGCTTCGTACGTTGCACCATTCTTCAGACTCGGAAACCCGAAATCCTCAAAGGATGCCGAATCCATGACATTCACCCAAAGTGTTGCCTGGTATTTCCCTGCATTCGCCTGTATATTCCCTTCGATCTGCGCCGATACAGACTTGACATGATCCAGTTTTTTCAGCTTTTCAACCAGTTCCTGGTTCAGCTGCTGCTCCTTTGATCCGGAATAGTTTCCATCGGAATCATAGGTATACTGGTACTGGCTCACGGTGATCATCGTCATCGACCCAAGCTGCATGACCTGTTTCTCGAAGGTCCGGTTCATCCCGATACCAATGGAAAACATGACCACGATTGAGATTGTACCGATCACAATCCCGACGATGGTCAGCGAGGTTCTCGCTTTCCGTCTGCCGAGATTTCTCAGGCCCATCCGGACCAGATCACTAATCCTCATACAGATCAATTCCCTTTCTGATGCGGAGTTTCCCAAGGAGAACACCAAGGGCAATCCCGACGACCGCAACTGCTGCGGAAATCCCGCCGATGGCAACCGGTGAAGAGAGCAGTGGATCTTTTACCGTCTGGGTCTCCATCCCCATCTCTCCTTCCATGCCATACATCATGCCATCTTCCATCATCATTCCCTCATCTGCTGTCATTTCACCATCTGCCATGACAGCCTCATCTGCTGCAGCTTCCTCCTCCACAGGAGTTTCGCCTTCTACAGGGGTCTCTTCTGCAGGTGCTTCTTCTGTCTCAGCTGCTACCTTTATTTCTTCATCAGCCATTGATCACATTCCTCCGTATCTATCAGATCTCATCTTCCCGCTCAATCTCTGCAATTTTCTTCTTCTTATACTGCGAGATCACGATTCTTCTTGTTACAAACAGGACCACCAGGAAGAGTGCCGCTTCAGCAAGGATAAATGCCCAGGTCGGCAGCAGCGGCTGTTTCGTCTGCGGTACTTCCGGTCCGTCCGGGACAAAGCTCGGTTCATCAAAGCTGCTGGTCTCCTGGATCTCACTCTCGAAATCCTGCGAGAATTCCGAAACATTCATATTACCGTCTTCATACGAAATCACGATGGTTCCGGTGCCGAAGCCTGCCGTCTGCGGCATCACATCCATGGTCCAGGATTTTCCGGTTCCGGCTTCCACATTCCCGATGATCAGGATCTCTGTCATCGGCTGAAAGTCATCACTGACGATCTTTGCTGTGACGTTGTACAGCGGAGATTTACCCATGTTGTTGAAGTCGAAGGAGACAGTCGTTGTCTCATAGAGCACCGGTGTCTCCCAGTCGCCGACACGGATATTGCTGAGCACCGGACGGTCATTGGAGTAGACCGGCAGTTTCAGTTTGGTCACGACCTGGTTCGTCTTGCTGATGTCGTTATTGTTGTTATCTTTTCCGGCATATTCATAATCAAAGGTAATCGTCACATCGTAGCCGCCGGTTGCAACATCACCCTTCACCCGGAGCGGCATGGTGCAGTGCTCGACGGTTCCCGGTGCCATCTGGTCGATCATGAAGCTTGCCGATCCTTCGATGATGGAGTAGGTTCCGTTATCAGACGAGATCGTCACCTGGATGTTCTCGGCAGTGGTGATCTTATTGGTATTTCTCACATCAAATGCAAAGACAAAGGTATCACCTGCCATCAGCTTTTCCGTACCGGTGTCGTAGTTCTCCACCATCAGCTTCGGAATACTGTTGGTCAGTGTTGTCTCCGGAGCCTCTTCCTTCTTCGCATGGGAATCCATGTAGATGTTCAGGCTGTCGGTCTGCTTTGCGTCCGCAGCAGCACCATCTGTCCCATACTCCAGATTGAAGGTCAGGGAAACACCGCCGTCCGGGATCTTATCCGATGCCGTGAACTGATAGGTAACCGTATAGGTCTTGCCGACGCCGAGGCTGTCGACCCGCTTCTTCGGGTAAGCCTTGACCGGAATCAGGGTGCCTGCACCATAACCAGTGAGATCGATCACCACATCTTTTGCCGGTGCCTTACCGGTGTTCTTGAAGATCGCTGTGACACTGACGCCCTGTCCTGCGGAGACACTCTTCGGATAGGATACATCCGTGATCTCCACTCTTGCGCTCTCCGAACCGCCGACTACTTTTCCCTTTCCTCTCAGGTAAAGGGTGACGGAACCGGTGGACTCTTCGCTCGCACCGACGATCGGATGATAAGTATAGGCTGCCGTCACGGCCTTGGTGCCATCTGTCACTTCTTCACTGGCTGTGAAATCCCAGGATGCCCGGAAAGATTCTCCGGCAGCAAGGGTATCGACGGTCTTCTTCTTATAGGCTTCAACCGGAACAAGGCCGACCTCAGAGAACCCGGTCAGGTCGACGGAAAGACCTTCTGCATCCCCGTTTCCGTTGTTGGTAAACTCCACTTCAATCTTCACCGCATCCCCAGCCTGATAGGTCTTCGGATATACGGTGTCTGTTACTTCCACCTTTGCGCCCTCACCGGTGGTCTCTGCCTTGACGACCTCCAGGTACAGGGTTCTGGTAATCGGTTCCACGGTGGATCCGTCCTCTACGCTGCAGGAAATGGTTGCCGTGACCGGAACGACGCCGATCTGTGCATATTTCGATACGGTGAACGCTGCTGTGACAGGGCGGGATTCTCCCGGAGCGATATCGCCGACACTGACAGAATTCTGTGCGGATGCCGGGATCAGGTTCGAATCGAATCCAGAGAACGCGACCTTGACATCCTTTGCCGCCAGTTCGCCGAGGTTGGTCACGTCAAAGCTGACAGAGAACTCTTCTGCCTGACTGAGAGACTCCGGCACAACCTGATTCTTGATCTCAAGTGACGGCAGCTGCTTCTCCCCGACCACGTTGATGGTCACATACTGGGCCGGCTCATCCCAGCCGGTCTTCCCTGCATTCAGCGGTCCGTCAAGCGGAACAGTGATGTAGGCGTTGAAACTGTCTGTCGTCAGAATCTTGATCGGAATCTTATAGGCGCCGTTCTTCGCTGTATCCTTAACTTTCAGGGAAAAGGTCATGAATGTCATGTTGATCTGGTCAATATAGGTGACCTCATCCTCTTCCGTGCTGCTGCCGGTCTTCGGGCGGGTCAGACGGACGTCTTCGGTCAGCTCAAACGGCAGCTTGTCCAGTTCAAACTGAAACAAAGGTTTCCGGATGTAGTAGTTACTTGCCTTGACCGGAATCCGGATATGGACGGTATCTCCCGGCTTTGCCGTATACGGCGTCAGCCGTTCTGAAATAATCGCCGCTGGAAGGGTCGCGCTCCCCCAGGCAGCTTCCGCGTAAACCGGTACAGCCGGTGCAATTGACGACAGGATCATCATCATGCAGCAGATGATCACGCCGATCAGCTTCTTCTTATTCATCTTTCTCTGAAACCTCCGTTACTGCTTTTTCCTCTATTGCTTCTGTCTCTTTCTTCAGCGCTTCTTCAATGGCTGTTTCTTCATCAAGGATCTCCGTCACCGCTGTCCCGAGGACTGTATTCTCCTCGTCCGCAGCCGGCTCTGCCGCGGCATCTTCCTTTGCATTCGCTTTCTTCTTCCTGCCGGTCTTCATCGAATCCCGGAGATTTTTCATCTTCTGCATCCGCAGTTCTTTCCGCCGCTGCTTCTCTTCCTGGTACTTCCGGATCTCCTCCTGGCACTCAGCCTCGATCTCTTCCGCAGATCGTCTGACCTCCACAGACTGGATCTTTCCGTCCAGGATGTTGATGATCTTATCCGCATACTCCGCCAGACGCGGATCGTGCGTAACCATCACGATGGTCTGCCGGTTCCGTCTCGCCATGGCGTGAATCAGGTCCATGACCTCCATGGTCGTCTTGGTATCCAGGTTACCGGTCGGCTCATCCGCGAAGACGATCTCCGGCCTGGCAACGAACGCTCTTGCAATACCGACACGCTGCTGCTGACCACCACTCATCTCTTTCGGCAGATGCTGCATCCGGTCCGCCAGTCCTACCTGCCGGAGCATCTGCTCTGCAAGCGCCCGTCTTCTCTTCGGCGGAACCCGCTTGAAGACCAGCGGGAATTCCACATTCTCGACTGCATTCATCGATGCGATCAGATTATAGGACTGAAAGACAAATCCCAGATTCTTCTGCCGGAACTTGGCAAGCGTGTTCTCGCTCATCGCACGGACACTTTTCCCTTTGATCAGGATCTCCCCGCCGGATGCCTTCTCGATCCCTGCCATCAGGTTCAGCAGGGTTGACTTACCGGATCCGGACGTTCCGAGCAGACAGCAGAATTCGCCACGGTAGATCTCAAAACTCACGCCGTCGACCGCATGTACCCGTTCTTTTCCCATGTGATAGATCTTCTTCACATTCTTCAGGACGATGACCTTCTCCCGGGGATCTTTCCTCTCCGGTTCCGGATTCCCACGTGTCTCCAGTTTTTCCTCTTCCATGTACTTCTCCAATGTAATGTTACAATTGTAAATGAACAACATTTTACAGTGCTCATTTATACACCATACAGGGTATAAGTGTCAATTGCTTTTCATTTTGTTTCACCATCTTTCACTCATTCTTAAGAAATTCGAAAGATCACCGGTCTGAGGCAAGAATAATGTGCTTCGCACATTTCAACTCCCCCGCCCCTCAATCTTGAGGGGAGGGGTTTTCTATTTCCCTTCTATCCCTTATA